>CAZQGX010000016.1:0-55907 GCA_964593255.1 uncultured Flavobacteriaceae bacterium
GCCTGGTATCAATACAAACAAGAAGCATTTAATATGCTAATTAGAACTTAGCTAACTAGATTAATTTTAAAGATTTATCTATACAACAATAAAGAAAAAGACAAAAAATTAATGTTTTACCGCCTGTTTTCAAAAGTCTACCACTTAAACCCGCTCGCTGTATTTCTTTAGGTTTTGAAACTGTGTTTCAATGGCCTCTTTAAATTCTTGTTTCATTCTATTTATTAATATCGCAGCAGGCAGGCTGTCTTTAACCGTGGCAGCGCCCTGACCAGCACTCCAAATGGTTTTCCATGCTTTGGCCTCGGTATCTAGTTCCTTCCCAAAATCGATTTTACCAGTAGCCTTCATCTGCTCTTCGGTAATTCCTGCTGCTTGTAGACTAGCGCCTAGAAAATTAGCACTCACCCCAGAAATTGCTGCGGTGTACACAATGTCGCTACAACCTGCATCTATAATCATATCGCGGTATTGGTCTGTTGCTTTGGACTCGTGGGTATTGATAAAACGGGTACCCATATAGGCCAAATCTGCACCCATTTGCAAAGCACTTGCTACATCCTGACCAGAGCTCATCGCGCCCGAAAGTAAAATCGTACCATCAAAAAACTCTCTGGTCTCTCTTACAAAAGGCATAGGATTATTCACCCCTGCATGACCACCTGCCCCAGCACAAACTAAAATTAAACCGTCAACGCCAGCTTCATGAGCTTTTTGTGCATGGCGCTTTTTTACCACATCGTGAAATACCAGCCCGCCATAGCTATGCACTGCATCTACTAGATCCTTAACTGCACCTAGCGAGGTGATAATAAGCGGTACTTGATGCTTTATACAAATCATTAAATCTGCTTGCACACGTGGGTTACTACCGTGAACAATAAGGTTAACCCCATAAGGCGCCGCTTTTTTACCGGTCTCTTTTTCCCATCGTTCTAGCTCGCTTTTTATTTGTATTACCCAATCTTCAAAACCATCAGTAGTGCGCTGGTTCAAGGCAGGAAAGGTGCCTACAATCCCGTTTTTACAACAAGATATAACTAGTTCTGGTCCAGAAATTAAAAACATTGGTGCTGCCACTACCGGCAAAGAAAGGTTGTCCATAAGCTGTGCTGTCGTCATAATAGTAATTTTCACCAAATTTACTTAATTATGTATGCATAATACTTCAACAATTTTAAAAAATATATAAATTAAGGCATCATACAAGTATTGACCACTACATTTGCAATTAATTTGCGCTTGCTTCGTTTGTTTTCATGATATAAAAATTGGTGTATTGAAAAAATTTATTTGTTTTGCAGCTATTGTTATTCTCGCTTTCGCGAAAGCGTACTCACAAAAAGCTACCCTGTCAGGTACTATCTCAGAACAAGGCACTGGCGAGACCATGCTCAACGTGAATGTAAATATCATCGAGCTGAAGACGGGAACCATATCTAACGCCTATGGATACTATTCTATTTCTTTACCCACTGGAGAGTACACGGTACAATATTCTAGTTTAGGATACGCAACAATAGAAAAGAAGGTTGCACTTACTGAAAATGTAAAGCTGGATATAGAATTAAAAGAACAAGGTGAACAACTTAATGAAGTAGTGATCACCGCAGATGTTGAGAAGTTGAGTACCAAATCACCACAAATGAGTGTTAACTCGCTTTCTATCGAGTCGATTAAAAAAATTCCTGTGGTGCTGGGTGAGACAGACCTGATCAAAGCGCTCACTTTATTACCAGGGGTAAGTAATGCCGGTGAAGGATCGGCTGGTTTTAATGTAAGAGGTGGCGCTGCAGATCAAAACTTGGTACTGCTAGACGAGGCTACTCTTTACGGTAGCGACCATTTGTTTGGATTCTTTTCTGTATTTAATCCAGATGCTATAAAAGATCTTACTCTATATAAAGGGGGCATCCCCGCACGATTCGGCGGTCGTGTATCTAGTGTGCTCGATATCTACCAGCGTGACGGTAATAAAAAGAAATTTAGTGGTACAGGCGGTATAGGCGTTGTTGCCAGTAGACTGCTTTTTGAAGGTCCTATTATTAAAGATAAAGCATCTTTTCTGGTAGGTGGTCGCAGCAGTTATGCACATTTATTTTTACCGCTTTTTGATATTGACAATGTGGCCTACTTTTATGACCTCAATGCCAAAGCCAGTTTTAATATAGATGAAAGTAACCGTCTTTATATGTCTAGTTACTTTGGTAGAGACGTTTTTAATGTGAATAATCTATTTGGCAACACCTTTGGTAACAGCTTTGTAAATGTGCGGTGGAATCATATTTTTAATGATAAACTCTTTTCTAATGCCTCACTTATCTACAGTGATTACAATTATGGCCTAGAATTAAAGTTTGTAGAATTTGTCTTTGATAGTGGTATCACAAATATGAATGCAAAATACGATCTCACACACTATGTAAGTGACAAGGTAAAAATGAAATATGGTATCAACTCTATATATTATGAATTTGACCCTGGTAGAATAACACCTACGACTGCCACAAGTGGTATTAACGAACGCCAGCTGATTAAAAAATACGCTTGGGAAAATGGTATTTATGCCGACGGTGAGTTTAAAATTAATGATAAAATAAATATAAACGCAGGATTGAGAATAAGCACCTTTAATAGACTAGGTCAAGAAAGCTTGAATGTTTATGAAAATGACCAGCCGTTGCTATACAATCAAGATCTAGAAATTTATGAAAGTGCTGCACCTATAGGTACTGTATCTAGTAGTCGTGGTGAGACGTTAAAGTCGTTTATCAATTTAGAACCTAGATTTTCTATAGCCTATTCTATAGACGATGATACAAGTATTAAGGCAAGTTACCAGCGCATTAATCAGTACATTCATTTAATTTCAAATACCAATGCCCCTACCCCGTTTGACCTTTATGCACCTAGTGGCACCTTTATAGAACCGCAAAAAGGAGATCAAGTTGCTGCTGGTTTTTTTAAAAATATAGGCGATTATTCTATAGAAACAGAAGCGTTTTATAAAACTGTAAAAAACAGACTCGATTATGTTGATGGGGCTAATTTAATTGCTAATGATGCTGTAGAGCAAATTTTATTAAATGGAGAGGCACGTGCCTATGGTCTTGAACTCTTATTAAGGAAAAATGAAGGTAAATTGCAAGGATGGATTGCTTACACACTTTCTAGAAGTGAGCAACGCACCCCTGGTAGAACAGCACTAGAACCAGGAATCAATAACGGTGACTGGTATAATGCTGCATGGGACAAAACGCATGATATTACTGTAACTGCTAATTATGACCTGAACAGAAAATGGGATCTGGGAGCCAATTTTACTTTACAAACAGGGCAACCCATAACTTTTCCAAATGGTCAGTATGAATTTGACGGTTTATTCATTCCTACCTTTGAAACAAGAAATAGCAGTAGATTACCACTAGTACACCGCCTGGACCTATCTGCCACCTATACCCCAAAACCAGATAAAACCAAAGGATGGCAATCTAGCTGGGTTTTTAGTTTGTACAATGCTTATAATAGAAGAAATGCTGTAAGCTTTACTTTTGGGCAAAATGAAGATACCAATAGAAGTGAAGCAACGCGCCTAGCTATTTTTGGGATTGTGCCAGCTGTTACCTATAATTTTAAATTTTAATGTCATGAATAAGTTATGTTTTTTTGCCGCTATAATAGTTCTTCTAGCAAGCTGTCAAGATGTTGTAGAACTAGACCTTAATAATACCGATCCACGCCTAGTTATAGATGCCGCTATAGAACTTAATGAAGATGGTAGTACTTACACAAGAGTAAAACTGAGAAGAAGTGCAGGGTTTTATGATGTGGGATTTGAAAGTGTCAACAATGCTGTAATAACCATAACAGACTCTAATGGTATAGAGACCCCAGTACCTTTTACTAGCAATGGCGTATATGAATCTAATTTCCCTTTCATTTATAGTACTAACCCGACTGATGTCCACTATACCTTAAACATAAATGATAATGGCAATATATACACCGCAACAGAAAGTCTAATACGTACCGTACCTTTTACTGATGTAGAACAAGAAGTTTTTAGCGGGTTCGGTAGTGATATTACTGAAATTACTGCATTTTTTAATGATCCACAAGGACTAGGTGATTGTTATTTATTTGAATACAACGACATAGATAATGAACAAATTGATATAAGAGAGGACGAGTTTAGTGACGGTAACCGCACACAAACCACCTTTTTTATAGAAGAACCTATACAAGGTACAGTTGCTACCATGCGTATTAAAGGTATCAACAAGCGTTGTTTTAATTTTTATGAAACCTTATTACAACAATCTGCAGATGGTGGTGGGGGGCCATTTGGCACACAACCCGCTGTAGTAAGAGGTAATATTATTAACACTACCGACTTACAAAAATTCCCTTTTGGATATTTTAGAGTATCCGAGGTGTTTGAAATAGAATACACGATTCAATAAAAACCACATTACTAAAACACATAAAAAAAGCTCCATAATTCTTTGAATTATGGAGCTTTAAAGTACCTGGAATGGGACTTGAACCCACACGTAACTAGTACACACGGCCCTCAACCGTGCCTGTCTACCAATTCCAGCACCCAGGTAAATAAAAAAGTCCTTATAAATAAGGACTTTTTCTTAAAATGTGACCCGGCTGGGGCTCGAACCCAGGACCATCTCCTTAAAAGGGAGATGCTCTACCAACTGAGCTACCAGATCGTTTTGCGTTTGCGGGTGCAAATATATAACTTATAATTAAGTGCAACCTAATCTTTTTTAAATTAATTTTGTTAAAAAATATAACCCCTTGATGAATAGCAAGTCAACCACTCAAAAAATTATTTTAATAGGATATATGGGGTCTGGAAAAACCACTGTAGGTAAGGAACTTGCACGTTTATTACCTGCCACTTTGGTCGATTTAGATCGCGAAATAGAAAAATTTGAAAACAAAACCATCTCTGAAATATTTAATAAAAAGGGTGCTATTTACTTTAGAAAGGTAGAAAGAGCTGTTCTAGAAAAAGTTTTAAAACTAAAACAATGCGCAGTTATTTCATTAGGTGGTGGCACACCTTGTTATTTTGACACCATGGATTATTTAAATAGTCTTGAAAATGCGGCTACTATTTATCTAGACGTGTCTATTCCCACGCTTGTATCTAGACTATCGCACGAAAAAAACAAACGACCATTATTAAACAACCTATCTACCAGCGAGGATTTAACAGAGTTTATAGGAAAGCATCTTTTTGAAAGACGTCCATACTACCGCAAGGCGCAACACCATTTACCAGTACAAACAGAAACTGCCGAAGCGATCGCTTTTAAAATAAAAAAGCTATTGTATTAAGTTATAGCTTTCCATTCAATGATGAAGTGTTCTTTAATTCATCATGTTGCCTAATCCATTTTAAAAATGCTAATGGTGATAAATCAATTAACTTAAAACAATCAAGTAATAGGTTATTGTAATGTGCCGCTTTAGGTTTACAGCAATCCTATTTTAAAATCACGCTAAAAGGTTTTTTATCCAATTGTACTTCTATGTGTTCTTCTATAGTAGTAGAAAGTGAGATACCTTTAAAATCTGCTTTAACGGGATATTTTTTATGATTTCTATTGACAAGTACGGCTGTTTTAAATCGATCTAGAGGGACGTTTAAAAAATGTTTTACTGCATAAATTAAGGTTGTACCGCTGTTTAATACATCGTCACAAAGAATAACACCACAATTAGTATATTGTGATTCATTAAGACTGGTTGCGACTTGTTCTAACGGATTTGTTTTATTGACCGTTACTTTACATAAAACGATGTCAATATCAATAATTTTGGCCAGAGCTTTTTTCACCTCTTTGGCAAATGTATAACCGCCTTGTGCGATGCCTGCAATTACAATGCGATCGTGGCTGATGTATACCTCGGCAATTTGATATGCAATTCTTCTTATTTTATGTTCCACTTGTTTGTGGTTCAAGATCTCGTTTTCAATCATTTTTTTCTTAATTTAAATACTAGTTCTTTGCCCTGTCTAGATTTTTCTGAATGGTCGCAATGCTCTAGTGTAAGGATTTCAAAATTTTCTTTAAAGAGATTGCGGTAGGTCGCTGCGCTTGCTGGATATGGCGGTTCGTCTCGGTGTGCTTCAAAATCAAAAAGAACACCTTGTACATAACCACATGTATTCAATAACTGGTGGCATTTATTTAGGTAGCTTTCGCGAAAGCGAGATTCTAACGCACAAAAAAACGTTTGTTCTAGAATTAAATCATAATTTCCTGCATGTTTTAAAAAATCTTGCTGAATGATGCGCATAACATTTTTATTTTTTAATCTACTTTTCAGTCGTTTTAAAGGTGTATTAACAATATCTAATACAGTGACATTTGTAAAACCTTGTTCAACCAGATAAATAGCCTCGTAAGCATTGCCAGCGCCAGGTATCAGGATGCTCGTCTTTTTATCTTCTATACCGTCTATAATCGTTTTAAGCGGTCTAGACACATGACCTAAATCCCAGGCGGTAGTGTTATTTTCATAACGTTCTTGCCAGTATTGTTGATCGTGTTTCATTCTTCCTCGTCTTGATTAAGAAGCCCCGTTAAATCGCGACGGTCTTTTTTTGTAGGCCTTCCCTCGCCTCTTTTTCTGTAATAATCTTGATTAAGTGCAATAAGTTTTTTGGCCTCAAAATTTTCTTTAGGGGTTCTATCAATACAATAAAGGTTTACAATTTTATTGCCCACCCTATTATCTGGTAAATCTAGCACCTCTATTTTATAATCTATTTGATCTTTGCGCAGTTCTATCATATCGCCCGCAAAAACATCTCTTGCGGGTTTAACAATAGCATCATTAACACGTATACGACCTTTTTTTGCAGCATCTGTTGCCTTGCTTCTAGTTTTAAAGTAACGTATACTCCATAAATATTTATCTACTCGCATGATAGGTATTGTTATTAAACGTTATCATATAACTACAAAAATAGTGGAAAATACTATCTTTGACGGCATATAATATAGATGATGAAAAAATTAAATTTTGCAGTGCTTTTTACTTTTGCCTTCTTGTTACTAGTCTCTTGTGAAGAGGATGATGATAACAGTGTTGTTATAAGAGACCGCACCGAGGTCTATACAGAAGACCTTACTAAATTACAGCAATTTCTAGACACACACTTTTACAATTATGAAGATTTTGCTGCCATTACTCCCGGCGCAGATTTTAATATAGTATTTGACACCATTGCAAATGCAAATGCAGGCAAAACCCCACTTTCTAGTCAGGTTATTTCTAGAGTATTGAATAGGGACGGAATAGATTACACCTATTATGTATTGAACGTGCGACAAGGCGGCGGTGTGCAACAGCCCACATTTGCAGATAGCACGCTAGTCTCTTATGAAGGTAGATTGCTAGATAACACGCTGTTTGACGGGGCTGTTAATTCTGTTTGGTTTGATTTACCTGGCACCATAGATGGATTTGTCGCTGGTATTACCGAGCTTAATGAAGCTACCAGTATTACATCTAATGGTGATGGTACTAGATCTTATGAAAACTCTGGTATAGGTGCTGTATTTTTCCCATCTGGATTGGGATATTTTAATAATGTAAGACCTGGGATTCCTGCCTATTCTCCTATAATGTTTACTTATCAATTAAGAAAAGTAAAAATAACCGATCATGATGATGATGGTATTTTTTCAAAATTTGAAGATCTAGATGGCGATAAAAGCCTGCGATCGCCAGATAATAGAGACAATACAAATGGTAATATAAATCAATTGGGATTTGTTTACAATTATATAGATGCAGATGATGATGGCGATGGCATACCCACCAAAGATGAAAACGCAGATCCTAATGGTGATGGTAATCCAGACGATGCACTCGATAGCAATGGCAATGGTGTACCAGATTATTTAGATCCTAATACTTAAATTTTTAAACCTTTTATAGAACCTATCCATAGGGTGATTTGAAGTTAGTTTTACTTAGGTTTTAATTTTATATGATAGTTTTTTTGCTTTTAATGTTTCGCTTTCGCGAAAGCGAAATTATAAAGTTGTTCACGTTTTAAAATGGTGCTAAGACTTAATAAAAAAAGTTGATGAACTAGAGGCAATACGCAATTAACACAATTTAAGTCTATAAAGTAGTTGCTGCTTGATAAATGAAAAGAATAGGAACACCAACTAATTGCAACAGGTAATTAAGAGAAAAAACACAATACTTGCAACGGTAAATTATTGAGTGTTGCCATAAAAATACAGGTTGCAATAAAAAATCCAGCACGATAGCTGGATTTTTTATGTGACTCAAATTTTAATACTTGTTATTCCATATCTTCTCTGTTCTTTTTCTTTACTTTAGGAACAAACAAGGCGGCACGTTGCAACAGTTTTTCTGACACTTTAAACTCGGCACTAAATTCATACTGCTCGTTTTCTCTTGCAAACTTAAAATAAGCGGTTTTTGCCCATCGTAAATCTGTTGCTTTTTTAAAAAACTGCTCGTGTGACAGCACTTTTTCTACCTTTTGATCTTTCCATACCAGTACCTTATAAATACCCACACCATTTTTAATGCCTCGCTCTAGTACCTCTTTAAAAGCGGTAGGGGAAAAAACCATGACCCCATCTTCTGTGGTCTTATAGTCTAGGTCCTTAAATAATATATTTGTTAGAAATTGTTGTAATGTCATTGTTTGTTTATTATGATAAGTAAAGGTAGTGTTATACATATATAAATTTAGGCATGGCAATGATAATTATAACACCACAAAATAAAAAATAATAAACTATAAACAATAAAAACTATAAATGCATATGATGATTCAAAATCTTACATTTGTATTATGGCAAATAGCAACGGAACACGTATCAACAAATACCTGAGTGAACAAGGATTTTGCTCTAGACGCGCGGCAGATAAACTTATTGAACAAGAACGCGTTACCATTAATGGAGAAATACCATTAATGGGGACAAAAGTGCAAGCTGACGATGTTGTTGCAGTAGATGGCGAGCTGATTTCTAGAAAAAAAGAGCCTGCAGTTTACCTGGCATTTAATAAACCAGTGGGTATTGTATGTACCACCGATACCAGAGTAGAAAAAGATAATATTATAGACTTTATTAATTATCCCACACGCATTTTTCCTATAGGCAGGCTGGACAAAATGAGTGAAGGATTGATTTTTTTAACTAATGATGGCGATATTGTAAACAAGATCCTGCGCTCTCGCAACAATCACGGCAAAGAATATATAGTAACCGTTGATAGAAGTATTACAGTAGATTTTATTGAAAAAATGCGATCTGGTATTCCTATTCTAGATACAGTTACTAAAGAATGTGAAGTAGAACAAATAGGTCGTAAAACATTTAGAATCGTACTTACACAAGGTTTAAACAGACAGATAAGACGCATGTGTGAATATCTAGATTATAGAGTGACCAAATTAAAACGCATACGCATCATGAATGTCACCCTAGACGTGCCACACGGGACTTATAGAGATCTGACAAAAGAAGAACTAACCGAGTTAAATAGACTAACTAGTGAAAGTACTAAAGAGTTTTTAAATTCTAAAACTTGATGAAATTATGGGGTAAAGATTAAAATAAATGACAAACACTTTTACTGAAAACTATTTTCTCTACTTCAAATTTATTTTACCCATAGACTTACAAGTTTTCAGGAACCAGTGCAAGGCTATTGAATAACTTTGCTTTAGATTTTAAAAGCTTTACGCCTACCTCTAGTTGTTTAAGACTAGATTCAATTAGCTTTGTTTCACGCGCGTTGAGTAAAAATATAGAACTGTCTCCTAGTTCAAATTTGCGTTCTTCGGCAGTGAGTAGCGTTTGAGAGTCTTCTACAATTTCTCCTGAAATATCATTTTGCACCAAAAAGGAATCAATCTCACTAAAAATAGCCTTTACCTTATTTTCTATAGATATAGAGGTAGCAAGCAGATCATACTGGGCATCCTGCATTTTTATTTGTGCTAATTTTAAATCCCCACGTTCTTTTCTTAAAAATAAAGGCATAGAAAAGGATAAACCTGCTTTATAATTACTTAATTGATAAGAGTCTGCCGCATTCCACTCTGGTGATATTGCGTCATAACTTGCTTGTATTACAGGCAACAATTTATTCCTTTTTAAACGACGATCCACATCTAGCTGATCCATTTTAAGTCGCATTGCAATGATTTTGGGATGGTTTTCTACATTAAATAAATTAAGAGATTGCCCCATAATTTCTAGCGCAGCGTCTATTTGTGTAATCAACTCTTCCTCGGGCATTACAGTTTCTTGCAATTCTACAGGCACATTATCAATCCATAAAAAATTAGATAACTCTAGGCGTTTATTAATCACATCAATTTTTGCTTGTTCAAAACTTAACAAACGTGTTTTTACGGCAATACGTGCTTCTACAGAATCGATTACTGCCATATCACCTACTTCTACACTGCGCTTTATACCTTTTAATCGTATTTGTGCATTCTTTAAAATCCCTTGAAAAAGTAGCTGCTGTTGTGTGGCTTGCCACCATTCAAAATAGACTTGTGTAGCATCAAATAATACTGCGTTTACTAATAAATCTCTTTCAGACTGTGTTTGTTGTCTGAAAAATTTTGCTTTTCTTAAGGTAGCCATACGGTCATTGATCCATAAACCTTGTCCCAATTGCATGCTTACCCCAGCACTGTACAAACCATCCTCAGTTCCAGATAGAGAATTGTTTAAAAACTCACCCTCGTTGCGTTCTGCACCCGCTTTAAACTCTAGCCCGTACCATGTAGGAATTTTAAAAGCCCCTCTTAGCTCGTCATAATATTCAGTCCCTTTAAAGTCTTTGCGACTGTAATCAACCTCAATTTTAGGATCAAAACCACCTCTTGCTTTCAGCAATTGTGCTTGTCCTTGCTCTACTACAAGACCCGCCTGTTTTACAATAGGGTGAAACTTTTTTACATAACCTAGATACTCCTTCAAAGTTAAAACTGTAGTATCTTGTAATACTGCTGGTTGTGGTTGTTGTAAATCTTGTTCTTGTAAATCCTGTTGTAATGTAGCTGTTATTGATGAGAGGTTTTCTTTAGATTCCGCTTTCGCAAAAGCGAACTTAAAAGAAGCAGGTCGACCAACCATAGTCATAGAAACAAAAAACACTAAAACAAACAAGTAGCGAGAAAATTTATCACTTATCCTTTTTCCCATCGGTAGATTTTTTTGCAGGTACAGGGGTGTAATAATTAGGTGGAAAACCATTGAGTCTACGCCACAGTTCGTACCATATTTGTACATCGTCTAGTAAAGCAATGGTGCGCGCGCCAGATCCTGGTCGCAGTGCATCTGGCCACATATGATCGTCTTCATCTGGGGCAAGGAGTACACGATACTTTCCATTAGACTCGGTAATAAATGTTTCTACGGCTATTACTTTTGCGCCATAGGTACCATAAGAAACATTGGGCCAACCAGAAAAAATTATTGCTGGCCATCCATCAAATTGTATCCTTACCTTTTCTCCTACATGTATTAAAGGTAAATCTAGCGGTTCTACAAAAGTCTCTACAGCAAGGTCATAGTTCACGGGCATCATGTTGATTAAGGGTTCACCATCTTTAAAAGTCTCGCCGATTCCTGTTTTAATGGCCTTATTGATATAACCGTCTTGCGGTGCTCTTACATAATACATATCATTTCTTATTTGATAGTTTGTACGATCAATTTCTAGTTTACTCACCTCGGCAGCTGTTCCCAATTGTGCAGACTGTGCCGTGAACTGCTCCCCACGTGCCTTTGCAATTTTCTCTGCATAATTTTGCAAGATGCTATTTAACTCAATTTCAGCATTGATCAAATCGTTTTTACTTTGCAATAGTTTTTGCTGTTGAGCGATTGTTTTAGAGGCTGTAGTTCTTGCCTTTAGATCTTTATCTTCAACATCGGCTGGGGATCTAATCCCTTCTTTTTCTAGGGTGATAAAACGCTCTAATTGTTTAAGAGCAATGCGCTCGTCATTAACAAAGGCAATTAAATTAATACTATCTTGAGTGATTTTCATTTTGGCCGATAGCAATTTATTTCTTGCCTGATCGAGTTTTAGATCACGTTCATTTGTTAAGGCTACTATTTGATTGCCTAACTGTGTTATCTTTTCAGAATAAGAAATAACACTTGCAGATTTTGCATCAATTTGTTGACCAGTACGAGCGACAAGACTTGTGTCCATATACTCGCTCTTTACCTCGGTTATTTTTAGAATGGTGTCTCCTTTTCTTACTCGATCACCCTCTCTTACATACCATGCTTCTATACGACCTGCAATAGGTGACTGTAGTGTAAGCGGTCGCTGTGCTGGTGTGAGGGTGGTTACAAACCCATTACCCGTTATATTTTGCGTCCAGGGTAAAAACAATAAGATAATAGTAAAAACTGCAAACCCACCTAAAAACCTGTTGAAGTATTTAAAATGAGTACGCTTCATAAGCTTTCTACCAGCATTAGATTTATTAAAATCCAATTCATCAAGTTGTTTGTTTTTAGAAATATTAAGCATAATTACTGATCTAAAATTAATTTACCGTCATGCAAAGTGACTAGTCTATTGCATCGTTTTCTCCATTCTGGATTTTGACTCACTACCACAAGAGACCAGCCGTTATCTGGATTTGTTAAAAAGTCCATGATTTCATTTGCCTCGTCTTCATCAAATTGATCTAGAGGATCTTTAAGAATAAGTATTTTTGGACTTCTTACAATAGCACGAGCAAGGACAATTTTTTTACCCGCTGTGTAACTTAGACCTATACCTTCTGGAAAAATAATGGTTTCTAGTCCATTGGGTAATTTTTTAAGAAATGATTCTAATCCTACTTTTTTGAGTGCCCAATATATGCGCTCGTCTGTGATATCCTTGTCACCAAAGGTAATGTTATTTCTAAGAGTTCCTTCAAAAGGACTTTCTTCTGTTAATGATTGGCCTATATTAGCTCTATAATAATTAAGATCTACACCCTTTAGATTAGAATTATTGACATATATACTACCTTTTGTAGGATCAATAATACCAGCTATAAGTCGCAGTAAGGTAGATTTACCACTGCCATTACCTCCATTTATAAGGATGCTACAAGTACCTGATATTTTTAAAGAAATATCATCTAATATAGGTTGAGTTCTAGCGGGTACTTCATAACTTACCCTGTCTATTTCTACTACAAACTTTTCTCCTAATCCAAATGGTTTTTCTCCCTTTTGTGGTTCTAGATCTTTATCTATGACTTCTCCTAATTTTTCTAGTGCAGTAAGCATGTCGTAAAAGGATTCAAGACCTGAAATGATTTTTTCTACCGCACCTATAATGATTAGAATAATAAGTTCAGATGCAACAAACTGACCAATATTCATTTCCTGACTTAACACCAGTAAACCACCTATTAATAACAAACCAGCTGTTATTAATACTTTAAAGCCCACAAAATGAACGGCTTGTGTGATTAAAACTTTAAAATGTAGCTCTCTATATTTTAGATATTCTGTTACCAGATCATCGTTTTTTTCTACTGCATGATCGGTTTTTCCTGACAACTTAAAACTAACTAGCGATCTGGCAATCTCCTGCAGCCAGTGCGCTACTTTATATTTACTTTTTGATTCTTTAATACTTGTGTCCAGACCTTTTTCTGCAGTGAATTTGAATAAAATGTAGGCCAGTACGACGAGCAAGACACCATAAATAATGAAAAAAGGATGGTAAAATGAAAGAAGTAATAAACCAAATACTATTTGTAGAATAGCAGTAGGATAGTCAACCAGTAATTTAGAAAGGCTTTTTTGAACGGTTAAGGTATCAAAAAACCTATTAGCCAGTTCTGGCGGGTAATAGCCTCCTAGGGCGCTCATTTTTATCTTAGGAAACCTAAAAGCAAAATCAAAAGAAGATCGTAAGAATATTTTTTGTTGGATATTTTCGGTTATTCTAATTTGCATAATTTGCAAAACCCCACCAAATGCAACACCTAATGTAACAATAATAACAAGTATGATCCATGATGTGCTTATCTGGGCACCTTGAATCAAGTTAATAATGGCCTGTATTCCCAAAGGCAAAGACAAACCCACAAGTCCTGCAAAAATTGCATAATAAAAAATTTGTCTTATATCTTTTTTATCTACCTCTAGCATGCTGATGAGTCGCCGCCAGGCGGTAAATAAGTTTTTTTTATTTTCCATTTGTTATAATAAGTTGGTTAACCAAATTTAAGAAATAGGTAGTGGGTGTTACCACACCGTTACAATCTGTAATTGCTTTAAAATGATCTTTTAAAAAATGCTGGTGCAATGCCCCGTCGATAACCATACTGCTTAATGAAGAGGGGTAAGGATAAGACGGGTTAACCTCTACTACCATATCCTTTAATCGTAAAACAAGACGTTTATAAATAGTAAAATATCCTTCTTTATTATCCATATCGACTTCTTTAGTCAGGTATGATTTTGAGTATTCGGCAATAATTATTTTATTTAATAGTACCTCGTTAATATGTCCAAAACTAGAATCTTGAACTACCTCTCTAGTTAAAATCTCAATAGCCCTATTTAATTTGTCTACAGGGGTGGATGCCGTCATGGTTTGTAATACCAGCTGGTATTCTAACCAACTCCAGTACCAAGAGGTTAGATACAATAGTAATTTATGCTTATTTTCAAAATATCTATAAATCGAGCTTTCGTTTGACTTTATATAAACACCTAATTTCTTAAAAGTAAACTGCTCAAATCCAATATTATAAATCATTTCTATACTACAACTTACAATGCGCTTACCTAGATCTGAACTCTCTGGATCTTTAAGATACAATTGCTCATTGATCTCTACTTTTAGGTTTTTAAGAAGTGTATTCATACGTACATTAATAACGTGCAAATATAATAGTAACACTATTAATTATAGATAAAGACTATTTTTAATTAACATAATTTTTATGTTGTCTTTAAACAAATCTCTTCAGCATATCAATAAGACTATATAAAAATAATGATTTTATGTTAAACACTCAATTTAACTACAAGGTTTATCATATTTCTATGCTTATTATATTACATTCCACTAAAAGGGAAATATGTAACTCTCATAGTATAACAGCTGTGCTAGTAAGTTAACAACCAAATTTCAAAACTTGTTATTAACAGTATAGACTTTATTGATCTCGCTTTCGCGAAAGCAGAACACCAACAAATATTTCCCTTTAAAACAGTAAAATCTGACTAAGAAAGTAGCTTGCACTGCTTTTGAGATATAGAATACAAACCTTGAACTAACTAATTGAATACCAAATATATATAGTATTAAAAGAAAGCTTTTTTAACACTAAAAGATAATTACATTAAATTCAAGGTGATTACTGGGTTTGACTATCAATAAACTTTAAATATTATTTTTAAAAATGTTAAAGACCACCTAATTTTAATAAAAATAGGAGTCACCACTTTAAATTTGAGCAGAAATAAAAATATGAAATCAAGTCTACTAAAACTTAAAAAGGCAGAGCAAAAAGCAGCCAAGCTTTTTAAAGAAATAGAACGTCGACAAATAATTAAGGCAGGAAAAACAGAAAAACAAATAAATACAGAATTGTTTGAACTTGCTGCTAGTATGTTTAATATACATAAATACTGGCACAAGCGCATTGTGCGAGCGGGAGCTAATACATTGCACCCGTATGATGAGAATCCGCCAGATTTAACCATACAAGAAGATGATATCGTTTTTATAGATTTTGGCCCCATTCTAGAAGATTGGGAAGCAGATTATGGTAGAACTTATGTAGTAGGAAACGACCCTTATAAATTAAAACTAGCCACAGATGCAGCATTATTATGGCACGAGGCAAATTCTTATTTTAAGAGTAACCCGTCTTGTACAGGGGCACAATTGTATCAATATTGTGTTGACCTTGCCGAGAAAAATAATTGGGAATACGGCGGTCCAATAGCGGGTCATCTAATAGGACATTTCCCTCATGAAAAGCTCGATACAGAGATAAAAACCAATTATATACACCCCGAAAACCATATTGCCATGAATGAAAAAGACAACCTAGGAATGGAACGTCACTGGATTATTGAAATCCATCTAGTTGATCGATCACAGCAAATAGGTGCTTTTTTTGAACAACTTGCTGGGTAAATATTGCATTAAATTGTTAAAATAGGTTAAAATATATCAAAAAAGGATGTGGCTTAATCCCACCTATTTTAAAGGATTTTAAAAAAAAAATTACAAACGTTTGTGCGTAAGTATTATTTATTTACAAACGTTAAAATACAACTATGCAAGAAGCCTGAACCATATTGCAATATGACACACAATGGTGAATTATAAAACGACTAAACATTCCAAAACATGAAACGAACACAAGTAAACGATTTTGATAAGGTTGAAAAGGCATCAGATCTTTCAAAACTTGTAATAGATAAAAGAGAGGCAAAAAGAGCTACAAAAAGCAAAGCCATAAGACGCAACAGGCGATATGAAAAATTATTACTAAAACAGTTTTCTACTAAGACTGATGGTAGTGTAGATGAATAAGCAGCGATTAAGAAGGTTTGTTAAAAGTTAACAGTAACTCTTGAACTTAAGAAAGTAAAAAAATAGCGTATGCTACTATATATTTTGATTATTGATTAAAGTTAATTCAGATGTTAAGTATAGGGTGTCAGTAAATCAATGATTTATGATCAATACCTAGAATATTATTTGATTTTTAAAGACACTTAAATGCAAAATACATCAGCTTTTTTCAGAGAAATTTATCTATATAAAAAATCTTGATTTTAATAGTAATAGCATAATTGCGTACTCTTACCTCCTACTAACCCTAGATCCTAAAAACAATTTCATCATATACCCAAAACCTAGACCACCAATAGTCCAGACAATAAGGCCCAACAATAAAGTCCACCATGTAATAGTATCACCCTTAAAATATGGGAGAATTATTGACATGATTACAAACATAGAAACACCCCAACTTAAGCCAGTTGCTCTCCAAGCCTTTTTGTCAAAAGAATTAGGTATATCGTCAACATTTATGTCTTGAAATCTATTAGGTTGTTTTGCCAACCATGCGGACTTGAGACTTTTTCTAAACCAGCCCCAAATAGGAAATGTGACAGCGAGGATGATTAAACTGAAAACATTCATCAAACATGGAATAATACCGCCACAATTAGTACAATAAAGTCCAAACCAATTTTTAAAGGCTGTGCCATTTTCTGTTGACCAGGTTCTGCCGTCATGCATTGTTTTACAATGTGGGCAAGGGACTACAGTTCTTTCAATTCTGGGTTTATTGACTGTTTTGTCTTCTAAACTTATTTTAGGAACCCGCTGCCCAAAGATAAGCTCGTTAATGGCTGATCCTGGATTCAATATCCAGAATAAAATCATCCAGTTTTTCCAAGTATAAATTTTGTAGTGATCTATATTAAATTGCATATTTAAACAAGGTTATAAAACAAAATGTTCTGGTTTATCAATTAAGAAATACATCCTTTTAACAAATAAACGCTAAACTGCATCACAACAAGAACAAACAATCATTAATACTTAAAATTTTTATGAACTACTAGTGTCAAATTTTACAATCCCATCCCATGAAGAAAACGGTAGAGATTAAAACACCCCCGCCTGTTTTAACTCTTCTTAAAACTTCTCGATCACCTCTTGGCTTACACCTGTATTAGAAAAACCACCGTCATGAAATAGGTTTTGCATGGTTACTTTTTTGGTGTATTCAGAAAACAAGGTAATCGTATATTCGGCACAATCTTGTGCAGTAGCATTACCCAGCGGACTCATCTTTTCGGCATAGCTTAAAAATCCTTCAAAACCTTTAACACCACTACCTGCGGTTGTTGGGGTAGGTGATTGAGAAATAGTGTTCACCCTTACATTTTTATCTTTACCAAAAAAGTAGCCAAAACTGCGAGCAATTGATTCAAGATAAGCCTTGTTATCTGCCATGTCATTATAATCTGGAAAAGTGCGTTGTGCCGCTATATAAGTAAGTGCCACAATACTGCCCCATTCTTTCATTGCATCGTGCTTGTATAAGGTTTGCAGTACCTTGTGAAAAGATAATGCACTTACATCCCAACCTTTTTCAGTGTAATTATAATTCTGACCAGTGTAACTATTTCCTTTACGTACATTAACACTCATACCTATAGAATGAAGCACAAAGTCTAATTTACCACCTAGAATCTCTACAGACTTAGTCACTAGATTCTCTAAATCTTCTACACTTGTTGCATCTGCTGGAATAATTTCACTTCCCGTGCTTTTTGCAAGTTCATTGATTTGTCCCATGCGCATTGCTACTGGTGCATTAGTAAGGACAAAAGTTGCTCCTTCTTCATGGGCGAGTTGTGCTGTTTTCCAAGCGATAGAATTTGAATCTAATGCGCCAAAAATAATTCCGCGTTTTCCTTTTAGTAAATTGTAAGCCATAGTTTTAAATTAAGTTGTCTTGATTGAAACTAAAAATAGAATATAATCCTAAGTAAAAGCAATCATTTGTGCTGCCAGAAAATAAGATTATAAAAAGTTGATCAAGACATAGGTTAAGATTTTGTTTTTATAGGTAGAAATCAAAAATTGATTTTATTATTGAATTGATTGAAAAATCATAATTTATTAGTTGAACCAAATATTTTTAAACTTCCCATATTTTTTAA
The DNA here is from genome assembly GCA_964593255.1 of uncultured Flavobacteriaceae bacterium. Taxonomy (GTDB): domain Bacteria; phylum Bacteroidota; class Bacteroidia; order Flavobacteriales; family Flavobacteriaceae; genus Nonlabens. The sequence goes on from CAZQGX010000016.1 coordinate 18,780, forward strand.
TGTTACACAAATATAAAATTAACTCAGCAATGCACGGGCATTTTCTCTTGCAGCATTTGATATGGTCCCACCACTCAACATTTGTGCAATTTCTTCTAGCCTTGCTGCGTCGTCTAGTCTTTGTATTGTGCTATAGGTTATTTCCTTATCAGTAACTTTTTTAACGATCAAATGATCATTTCCTGCAGCAGCAATTTGTGGCAGGTGTGTGATCGCCATTACCTGCATGTCTTTACTCATACTGGTCATGATTTGTGCCATTTTAGTAGCTATAATACCACTTACGCCAGTATCTATCTCGTCAAAAATAATGGTCGGCAATTTTTTACATCGCGATAAAATCGCTTTAATAGCTAGCATTAATCTAGATAATTCTCCACCAGATGCTGCTTTATCTAGAGCTAGCAATTGTGACCCTTTATTTGCAGTAAAAGTAAAAATTACCTCGTCAACCCCTGTTTCTTCATAAGTTTCTAATTTTAGTAAGGCTATCGCAAATTGTGCGTCTGGCATTCCTAATTCTCGCACTATTTGTAACACCTCTTCTTCTAGTGCTTTTTTATGTTTTATTCTTAAAGAAGTTATTTCTTTACCTATTTTAGAAATGTTAAGGGTAGTATCTTCTAGTAATTTTTCTTTAGACCTTATCTTTTTTTCTAGACCCATGGATACAAAAACCTTATCGGCTAGTTCGTCTCTTAGACTTATCAATGACTTAACATCTTGTACTTGATGTTTTCTATAAAGGTTTTCTAATACGGACAAAGACAAGTTGATTTGCTGCAACCTTTCAGGGTCTGCTTCTACCTTATCAGCCTCGTTTGTCACGTCGTGGTACAAATCTTCTAACTCTAGCAATACAGATGTTAATCGATCTTTAATAACGGCATAGGCGTTACTGTAGCTACTTATACTTTGCAGCCTATTTTGCAATTTCCTAAGCTGGTCTAGCATTCCTAGATCATCTTCTGCAAGAATAGCATTGAATTCAGTAAAAACCTCTGTAATACTTTCTACATTGCTTAACTGTTCATTTTCTTCTTCTAGCGATTTTTGATCTAATCGGTCTAGACCTGCGTCTTCTAATTCTTGAAGGAGAAAATTATTATAGTCCAGTTCTTTAGAAAGTTGACTTTCCTGGGATTTTAGTTTTTTAAGCTCCTTTTGCGTATTTTTAAAAATAACTAATTCAGCTTTATAACGCTCAAAAATAAGTGATGCAGGTTGCTCAGTATTTTTTGTGGCTTCTATGACAAATGCATTTAGGACTTCAACTTGAAAACTATCTTTGGATAACTGCAGGGTTTGATGCTGCGAGTGTATGTCTATCAATCGTTTACCTAAATCTTGCATAACTGCAAGATTTACAGGGCTATCATTTATAAACGCCCTACTTTTTCCAGAAGGTAAAATCTCTCTTCTTAAAAAGGTAACCTCTTCATGATCTATATCTAGTTCTTCAAAAATCGGTTTCAAATCTAAATTTGAAATTTGAAATTTTGCCTCGACAAGGCATTTACGAGAGGTGTCCCTTATAGCGCTTAAATCTGCTCGATTGCCTAAAATTAAACCCAAAGCGCCAAGTAAAATGGACTTACCCGCACCAGTTTCACCGGTAATCATGGTAAGACCGTTTTGAAGATCTAATTCTAGCGAATCGATCAATGCAAAATTTTCTATTTGAATTTGTTTAAGCAATTTATATACAATGATTTAAAACAGTTTATATACTATCTGATTTCAATTGATAAATCTAGTTAAAAACTAGGTGGTAAAAAAGTGTCTATACCTTAATATTACGCCATTTACTAGACTGACTGGGTGCTAGTCGTTGCAGCGTTGTTTTTATATCTCTTATATCAACAGCAGGTCCTGAAGAAAATATACTCATAATTTCATCTGCTTTTGCGTCAAAAAAGGTGCGTTGCAATAGGCTATTAGGCCTGCGACCATTCAAAGGTTCTAGCTGCTTTATATATTTTTGAATCAAGAGTTTTCCAGATTTGGGATCTTTTGCAAATGTGTCTAATCCTTTAATATGATAACCATACATGACCTCTCTATACTCTTTATAGGTTTCTGATAACATGTCGTCATTAAGCCTATATCTAGAAATCAATCCGTCATTAGGGCGCCAGCCCTGACCACCTGAAGCCTGTGCTAGATTGACGATATTATTTGCCTCTTCATGAAATTTTTGGCCTCCTTGTAGTGCAAATGTATCGGCATCTATGCCTAGAATGGTGTATACATAATAAGTAATTAAAGATATTAAATTGCTTTCAAACTGGTTTTTATTATAAAATAAAGGCGCAAATTCTACATACTCAAAAGCAATATCGTCGTCTTTATAATTAAAAGTAGGCGTAGTATAAGAAGAATTAAATACAGGTCTAGAAGCCGACAGTTGAAAATTACCACTAAAACGGTCGTTATCATATGCAGTAACTATAAAAACTAGCGATGCACTAATGCGTTCTTCATTTTCAAATTTTTGATCGGTCCACTTGGTATTATTTAAAAACTCTAGTAAAGATGATTCTAAGGTTTTAAATATCGTTTGATCGGGTTGTGCTACGTTTTGAGCATTAACTTGAACTGCAAAATTAAATTCTTGTGCACATGCCCCAGTTATGGTAAAACAAGCGATTATAAAACTATAAAATCCTTTTGATAACTTCATTGATGATGTCTTTTGCTACTTCTGTTTTTGGTTTGGTTTCAAATCTTGTAATATTTTTTTCTTTATCAATCATAATGATTTTATTGGTATCTACCCCAAAACCTGCTCCTTTATCTCTTATAGAGTTCAAAACTAGCAAGTCGGTTTGTTTTTTTTCAGCTTTCGCGAAAGCGTGCTCTAATTCATTATTTGTTTCTAAAGCAAAACCTACTAGAAACGGCTTATTTTTCAGGGCGCCCACACTTGCAAGAATATCTGGGTTTTTAACTAATTGTATGGATAACGTAGAACTGTCCTTCTTTATTTTGTTGCTTTCTACATGCAAAGGCCGATAATCTGATACCGCAGCACTAAATATAGCAACATCAACCGCTGCTATCTGTTTATGAACGGCATCATACATTTGTTGCGCACTTGTAACATCTACTCGATCAATCAATTGATGGTGGGTTACTACTGCACTAGGTCCCATAATAAGGTGGACCTGACCGCCTAAATCAGCGATTTCTAGCGCAATCGCCGCACCCATTTTACCGCTGCTGTGATTGCCTACAAATCGCACAGGATCAATAGCTTCATAAGTAGGACCCGCAGTAATCAAAAAAGTCTTACCATGTAGGGGGAGTTTTGTGGTGATGTCTTTTTCTATAAAGGATAGAATCTCTTCAGGCTCTGCCATGCGTCCTTTTCCTGAAAGACCACTTGCAAGCTCACCTTCGCCTGCGGGAATCATTAGATTTCCAAAAACGGCAAGTTGCTCAAAATTTGCTTGCGTAGAAGGGTGTTTATACATATCTAGATCCATAGCTGGAGCAAAATAAACAGGGCATTTTGCACTACAATACACGGCCAGCAATAGGTTATCTATTGTTCCATGTACCATTTTACTCATGGTATTTGCTGTGGCTGGGGCTATAATCATTAAATCTGCCCAAATACCTAATTCTACATGATTGTTCCATGTAGCATTTTCATCTTCTTGATTTGTAAAGTGACTTAGTACTGGTCTTTTAGAAAGGGTTGATAAAGTAAGTGGTGTAACAAAATCGCGTGCAGCTGGGGTCATTATCACCTGAACAGCAGCGCCCGCTTTTACAAGCAGGCGCACTATATATGTAGATTTATAAGCGGCAATACCACCAGTAACGCCTAGCAATACATTTTTACCGCTTAATACATTCATCATTTTTATGGAATTACTCTTTTGTAGCCCCTGTATCTCTATAATAGATTTTACCTTGCAACCACTCTTCTATAGCAATAGCAGCTGGTTTTGGTAGACGCTCATAATATTTAGAAACTTCAATTTGCTCTTTATTTTCAAACACTTCTTCAAGAGAATCGTTGTAAGTCGCAAATTCTTCTAGCTTTTCAATAAGTTCTTCTTTAACGTCGCTATTGATTTGTTCTGCACGTTTTGCAATAATAGAAATGGCCTCATACATGTTACCAGTTGGGGCTATCAATGCATCACGATTGTATGTTATAGTCGTGTTAGGTACTGTTGTATTTTTATTTTCCATGATTAATTAATTGATGTTTTGGGTATTGTATTCTTCTATTTTTGCAAGAATCTTATCGGCTTTTTCTTTATACTCACTATCTGGGTGACGTTTTGCAAAGGTATCATAATAATCCTTAGCTTTTGCTAATCTTTCTGGAACTAACTCGTTAAAACTATTCATAGCATATTCAAATTGAGATTCTAGTAAATAAAACTGGGCATCGTCTTGATAATCAGATCCTGCGTGGTCAATAATAAAGTTTTCAAAAGCACTAATTGCCGAAATATATCCACCTCTAAAATTACCAAAATGATGGTATTGTTTTGCTATTTCATAAGCCTTTTTATCTAGCTTATCTCGCAGCTCGTTTACTAGTGTATTTGCCTCGCTAGAATATTCACCAGTAGGGTAAACATTAATATATTCTTGCAATTTAATCAAGGCTATATTAGTATTGTTTTGATCTTTTGAATATATGGGAGACATCTGATAATGGCTTTTTGCAGCCATATAAAGGGCTAGCTCTACATTAGGATCTCTGGGATGTGATTGTATAAAACGCTCGTATTGATAGGCGCTGTTATCATAACTTCTATCTTCATATAGGGCTTTTGCATATTTTACCGCCATAGCTGCGGCACTATCGGTTCCTCTATAAACAGGTATAATTTGATCAAATAAGGCAAGTGACTTGCCATATTTCTCTTTTTTGAAAAGAGTATCGATCATGGCAATTTTAACAGCGTTATCTTTAGACTTCAGGGCTTTTTGATATGGACCACAACTGGCAAGCGAGAAAACTATAAGTAATGCGATAAATAGGTTTTTCATAAACAATTTAAATAGGCAGCAAATGTAACTTTTTATAAATAAATACAAAGAAAGTTCACACTGCTTAACGTGAGAATGATAGTTTTAGTCTTTTAATGATCAAAGCAAATTTATGGATTGATATTATTTTATTAAACTTATAAAACCTAAAGTTATTAATTGCTTATCAATTTAAAAGTAGCGCTTTGACCATAAAATCAATTTACTAGATCGTTACTCATCATACTGCTCTAAAAAAGTTTTAAGACGTTGATTAAGATCATTATTTACGGTAACTAAAGGCAGTCTAACCACATCGCTACACAAGTTTAAATGTTTCAAAAGGGCTTTTATTCCAGCGGGGTTGCCCTGCTCAAAAATCATATCTATACTTGCAGCTATCTTATAATGCAATTCATAAGACTCGTCTACATCGCCGTTAAGTGCATATCTAATCATATCAGAGAAATCTTGTGACATCGCCTGTCCAATTACTGATATCACTCCTGCCCCACCTGCTAGTGTCATTGCATTTGCAATCATATCATCGCCAGAGATGACTAGAAAATCCTTTGGTGTATATTGTATCATTTTCATTGCCTGTACTAGATCACCTGCCGCTTCTTTAATACCTATAATATTATCAAAATGCGCAAGTCTCACCACCGTTTCTACCGCCATATTTGATGCAGTTCTACCAGGTACATTGTATAAAATTATAGGTAAAGGGCTTACCTCGCTTATTAATTTAAAATGTTGAAAAATCCCCTCTTGGGTAGGTTTATTATAGGATGGTGATACAGATAAAATAGCATCAAAACCATCTAAATCTGTTGTCTTAATTTCGTTAACAACTACAGCAGTATCGTTACCACCTATACCTATAACAAGTGGTAGACGACCGTCATTTACCTTTTTAACCGTTGCTACTACCTCTTTTTTCTCTTGTTTAGAAAGTGTAACACTTTCTCCTGTTGTGCCTAGCACTACTAGATAATCAACACCATTATCAACTTGATAATTTACTACTCTAGCGAGAGCCTCGTGGTCTACTGCACCTTCCTTATTAAAAGGTGTAACAAGAGCCACACCGGTACCTATTAATTCTTGCATGTTATGAAGTTATAATTTTTAAATATTTAATGATTTCTGTTATAAATAATTCATGATCCTTTAGCGACACATTTACAGCAAGATCAAAAGTTGCCTCGTCATGGGCAACGTGTCCCACTTTAAACCTGGCATCTAATTTCATACTAATATACTTGCTTAACAAACCAGCCTTTTCAAAATAATTAATTTGTAAATCATATTGGGCATCAAGCAAACTAAGTAATGTTTTGTCTTTTATACCGCCATTCCACTTGATGACATTACTGTCATAAAGCGTGACACCATCTATCTTATCTTTTTTTACATCCTTAGTAAAGGCAATAAAAGTCAGGTTTTCTAAAGGAACTTTCAAAAGATCACACCATTTTTTAAATATAGTGATATCACTTGAATAGTTAACATCAAATAAAACCACCATTGATTGAGGCCAGTTTGGGTTACGGTCTTTGAGATTATTTTCTAATAATAAGATTTCTTTACGCAACCAGCGCTGTTTTAAAATATCAAAAATCATGTACTTTTACACTTTCCATCATTAGCATTACAATTAATTCATTCGATCACACAAAAATAGCACAATAGCACCAGGCTTTATGAAAAAAAATAAACTCGAACATGTCAAAAATAATGATGTTTGTTTCGCTTTCGCAAAAGCGATATTACTAACCAGCATTTTATTTTTAGTTTCCTGTAATAAAAAGCAGTATCAGTTAAAAAAAGTTACTGGTAATCAAGTAAGTATTGACAGTACATCAAACAGTGTAGCAGCACTTGAGGATTTTATCGCACCTTATAAAAAATCACTTGATGCGCAAATGAATGAACAATTGACCTACAATCCTGTAGCCATGTATAAAAATGATTTTAAATACAACACTCCTATAGGTAACATGCTGGCAAATATTGTAAAAACACAAGGTGAAGTGGTTTACACCGCTAGAACAGGAAAAAATATTGATCTTGTAATTCTCAATCACGGTGGGATAAGAGCTGGCATACCGGCTGGTCCTGTAACCATGCGCAGTGCCTATGAGGTTATGCCATTTGATAACGAGATTATTGTAGCACAATTAAACGGCGATCAAATGAATGATCTTATTCAATATCTTATTGACGGCAAAAGAGCACATCCTATTGAAGGTATAGAGATTTTGATGAAAAAAGACGGCACACTGGCAAGTGCATTAATCAATAATCAACCTATTGATATCGACAGAACTTATGCAGTGGCAACAAATGACTATCTATATTCTGGCGGCGATAATATGAGTTTTTTTAAAGATACACCTGCTACAAAACTCAATTATAAAATAAGAAATGCCATGATCGATTATTTTAAAAAAGTAGACACATTAAAATTTACACGAGACAACCGATTTGATATCCTTAACTAGCATACAAGATAATGGAAAGAAGAAAATTTATACGCAACACTAGTGCTGGAGTGGTGGCTGGTGCCGCTTTATTGTCAAATAATGCACTTGCAAATGGGATTTTTACCGCGCCAGAAATAAACGCAGGAACAAAAAAAATTACCATCCTTCATACAAATGACACCCACTCGCATATAGAACCTATTTCTGGTGGTCGCAATGACGGTAAAGGCGGTGTAGCTAGGCGCGCTGCTATGATTAATAAGGTAAGAGAAGAAAATCCGAATACTTTATTACTTGATTGTGGTGATATTTTTCAAGGCACACCCTATTTTAATTTTTATGGTGGCGAACTAGAAATAAAACTGATGACCATGATGGGGTATGATGCGGCAACCATAGGCAATCATGATTTTGACAACAGTATAGAAGGTTTATATGCACAATTGCCTAATGCTTCTTTTGACTTTGTCATCTCTAATTATGATTTTTCTAATACTATTATGGACGGTCATACAAAGTCTAGAAAAGTAATTGTAAAGGATGGAGTGCGCATAGGGCTTTTTGGGGTAGGAATACAATTAGAAGGATTAGTCGATCCTAAAATGTATAAAGAAACTGTATATCATGACCCGATAGAAGTTGCTAAAGACCAGGTGCGATTATTAAGAGATAAAGACCGTTGTGATATGGTAATTTGTTTGTCACATTTAGGTTATTCTTATAAAGGCAGTAAGGTTTCTGATCGATCGCTAGCAGCCGCAACCTCGGGAATAGACCTCATAATTGGCGGGCATACCCATACTTTTCTAGACACGCCACAGGTGGTTGCTAATGCGCAGGGAAAAAACGTAATGATCAATCAAGTGGGTTGTTATGGTATCAATTTAGGTCGTATCGATTTTTATCTTAAAGAAGGCAAAATTGAAAAAGGAGTAGATACCATCTATGAAATATAAAAAAGCTATGATTACCAAAAAAAACAATCAACTATAGCCTCCTAGAAGCAGGTATTAGGATCACATTAGGGATTCTTATTTGTTTCTAAAGCATTTACTACTGTTGTCGCTACAGTAACACGCCCTGTTGTGATGTCATATTTTTGTCTTTAAATGAATATCTTATCGGGCGATGCTTACATGGCAGTGGCTAGCAAATTTGAAAAAGTGGAATAGCTAATAGGCATTTTTGTAATAGAAAAACATCCTTATGGTTTTGCCTATCTTTTTATGGTTTTCAAATAATAGTCTTGTCACTGTGTATAAAAAGATATGCTAGCCGCTATTTTTTAAAATGGTTTATGGTTTGAATGATTTTCTTTTTATGATGATTTGATTATGCTTTTATTTCATTAGGTAAGAAGAAACCGTCTTAAATAAAAAAGTTATTATTTTTACAAAATTAGATCTAACCCCCCTTTGTATTTACAGATTTTATAACTAAAAAATACAATTATCTCTTACTCACCCTTATTTTTTAAGGGTGTTATTGTTTTTAATTACAATTTTAATGAACTTACACTATATTTGAAGCTTAAATTTAAAAGTAGCATCATGGGGAATAAAGTGAATTTTATAGTTCTAAGTATACTGGTAGTAATAAGCCTAATTTACAGCGGTCCTTATATAGAAAACGGTGATATGAGCGCTATAGATAGTGGTGACACTGCATGGATGTTGATTGCATCTGCTTTTGTACTGTTAATGACCCCCGGACTGGCATTTTTCTATGGTGGTATGGTCAATAAAAAATCGATGATTTCTACCATGCTTCAAAGTTTTGTAGCATTAGGGGTGGTGAGCATTTTATGGGTAGTTGTAGGTTTTTCATTAGCATTTGGAGAAAGCTGGCATGGTATCATCGGTAACCCAATGACTTATTTTAACTTTAGAAATGTAGGCCTTGCACCCAATCCAGACTTTGCAGGAACCGTTCCTTTTTTAGTTTTCGCCTTATTTCAACTCAAGTTTGCTATTATCACGCCAGCGTTGATCACTGGTAGTTTTGCAGAACGTGTGCGATTTAGAAGCTATATTTTATTTATGGTGTTGTTTACTTTATTTATTTACACCCCGCTTGCACATATGACCTGGCATCCAGATGGATTGTTGCGCAATCTAGGAGTTTTAGATTTTGCTGGCGGTACGGTGGTACACATGAGTGCAGGCTTTGCAGCGCTTGCAGGGGCAGTGTATTTAGGCAAGAGAAAAAAGATTACCCACGACCCAGCAAATGTTCCTTTTATTATTTTAGGTACTGGTCTATTGTGGTTTGGTTGGTTTGGATTTAATGCAGGTAGTGCTCTTGCAGCAAATGCGGATGCTGCTATTGCATTTGCTAATACAAATATAGCAAGTGCAACAGCCATGATCACGTGGATGTTTTATGAGCGATTTTTTAACAGAAAAATGAGTGCGGTAGGCGCCTGTATAGGCGCAATTGTAGGCCTAGTAGCCATAACACCAGCAGCAGGTTTTGTAACCATATCACAAAGTATATTTATAGGATTTGCGGCAGCAATAACCAGTAATTTAGCCATTTCATGGTTCTCAAAAACAGGCATAGACGATACACTAGATGTTTTTCCTAGTCACGGTGTGGGCGGTATAGTTGGGATGATACTCACCGCTGTTTTTGCAAACGAGGTAGGTCTAATTTACGGAACTACCAGCGTTTTTATGTGGCACATGATTGCACTAGCAGGCGTTACTGTTTTTACCTTTTTTGGTAGTCTTATTTTCTATAAACTGGTAGACGCTCTTATACCGATAAGAGTTAGAGACGATCAAGAAGAACGCGGCCTAGATGCTAGTCAACATGGGGAAGAAGTGAATTAATTAGATCGAGTAAAACTTTTTTCTGGAAAGGCAGCGTCATACGTTATGGTAGATTCATCAATTTTAGCATAACAACTCAACACCTTAGCTTGATCACTATAAATCAATCTATCGTTCTGGTCTAATTTAATATAAAGGATAAAAACTTCTTCTCCACTGCCACACATGCCGCGTCCATAGCCGTCTGGCTTAGATGGTTCTGAAATATTTATAAGTAAATGATTGAAATTGTTTACTAGTTTTTGACCTATAATATCCACAGTATAAACATAGGGAAAATTTAAAGCTCCTAGATCTAAGATAATTTGTTCATCTCTAGTTAAATAAACATTTTGACTGCCCAACTCCCAAAATTTTTCTTGAGGATCTTCTTCAAACCGAGTTTTCAACGACTTATCAGAACCCTTTTTATGCCATTTTAGATCATTAAAAATACCATTAACAGCTTTGGTTTCAAAAACCTCGTCATAGTTAATAACCTGGCACGTATAACCTTGATCAACTTCTACCTCAAATTCACCATCATATTTAGCAAAAATCTTAAAAGATTCTAATTCTGTATAGGAAGAATAAAAAAATAAAATAGGAATCGACTCTTTGCTATTTTCATATTTATACCACCCAGTAAATTGCTTCTCGTACTCACAAAAACCCATACTTTCTATGTACATTGTGATGGCATAATTACCTATATACCCTTTTAAAAACATGGTGTTATTAGAAATAATTTTTGACGAATACGTTTGCGCTTTCGCGAAAGCGAAACTCAATAAAAACCCTAAGATCAGTAACTTTTTCATAACTTAAACCATCGCCAGAAACTCTTGTTCACTGATCATCTCAATTCTTAGTTTTTGGGCTTTCTCTAGTTTTGCTGGCCCCATATTTTCACCTCGCAAAAGATAATCTGTTTTTGTAGAAAGAGAGCTGCTTACTTTGCCACCATTGTCCTCGATTAGTTTTTTGAGATCATTTCTAGAGGTTTCAAAAACGCCAGAAATCACAAAACTTTTACCAGTCAACTTATTGGTTTTTCCCACTAATTGGTCCTCACTAAGGGCAAATTGTAAACCAGTATTATTTAAACGCTCTAGTATTTTAACATTCTCGACATTAGTTATAAAATCTACTACAGACTGCGCAATCACACCGCCTATTTCTGGTATGGCGCTTAGTTCTTCAATTTTTTTATCTATTGGACTAGAAACAGCTGCAAAGAGATCTATTGATGCATCGCTAGTATTTTCAGGCAATGCCATTAAGGCATTCATGTTTTTGTAGAATTTGGCTAGTTTTTTTGCCACCGTTTCCCCTACATATTTAATCCCTAGACCAAATAATACACGTTCAAAAGGCACACTTTTACTGGCTGCGATACCATTAATCATATTTTCGGCACTTTTTTGTGCCATGCGGTCTAGTGGCAAAACCTGCTCTATAGCAAGGTCATATAAATCGGCATAATTGTGAATCAACCCTGCTTCTACCAGTTGGTCTACTGTCTCAGCTCCTATACCATCAACATCCATTGCCTTGCGCGAGATAAAATGTTGAATACGTCCTTTTACTTGTGGTGGGCAGGAGGTTTCATTAGGACAATAATGTTTTGCATCGCCCTGGTTGCGCACCAGTTTTGTGTGACATTCTGGACAGTGTGTTGCATAAACAGTAGGCGTGGAGTTTTTTGGTCTTTTAGACAATTCTACCGCTATAATTTTAGGAATGATCTCACCACCTTTTTCTACATACACCTCGTCGCCTACTCTTATGTCTAGTTTCTCTACCTGGTCGGCATTGTGCAGGCTGGCACGTTTTACTGTGGTACCAGATATTTCAACCGGTTCTAAATTTGCCACTGGGGTAATAGAACCAGTGCGCCCTACTTGATAGGTAATTTCTAATAATCGTGTGGATACCTGCTGGGCGGCAAATTTATATGCTATCGCCCATTTGGGTGATTTTGCCGTATAACCTAATTCTTCTTGCTGGCGCAATGAATTGACCTTTACCACCACACCATCAGTTTCATAAGGCAGTTCTTTTCTGGCAATATCCCAGTGGTTGATAAACTCAAACACCTCTTCTATAGAAGTTGCCAGTTGCGCTTGTTTGGGCACTTTAAAACCCCACTTACTGGCAAGCAATAGCGATTCATATTGTGTTGTAATAGGTAATTGTTCTCCCACTAATTGATACAACAGGCAATCTAAAGGTCTTTTTGCAACCTCGGCACTGTCCTGTAATTTTAGGCTGCCGCTCGCGGTATTACGAGGGTTGCGATACAGTTCTAGGCCTTGTGCAGCGCGCTCTTCATTCATTTTATGAAATCCATCCCATGGTAATACGATCTCGCCACGTATTTCAAACTTTGCAGGCACATCATCACCCTGTAATTGCAATGGCACAGATTTTATGGTGCGCACATTTGCAGTTACCTCGTCCCCTTGATTGCCATCACCACGGGTTACCGCTTGTAAAAATTTACCATTTTCATAGTGTAAACTTATACTTGCACCGTCGTATTTTAATTCGCAAGTATATTGTAAATCGCCATCTACTATTTTTTTAATACGCGTTTCCCAATCTTTTAAATCTTCTAGCGAGTAAGAATTGTCTAAAGAATACATACGATTGGTATGCTTAACAGTATCAAAGTTTTTAGTAACCTCGCCACCTACTCTTACGGTTGGGCTGGCGGCATCATAAAACTGTGGATGTAAATCTTCTAAAGCTTTTAACTGTTCTAGCTTTTTATCAAACTCAAAGTCAGATATAGAGGGTTGATCTTTAACATAATAGTTATAATTATGCTCTCGCAACTCTTCTCGCAGTGTGTTGATTTGATTTTTAATGTCCATTAGTATTCATCTATTTTAATGGGAAACCCTTTATAAATATGGTAAATATAGCATTTGCAAAGTTGCACAACTCACCGCAATACCACCGACATTTAAAACTTTTTAACAGCACTACATATCGTCCATAATTGCGTTATGATTTTTGGCTTTCAACCGCTTATGCACCATCGAGGTCATCTTTGTTCCCTCTTTCTTAACTATCGACAGCGACATAAACTTACTTTTATCCCGCTTTTGTATCGCAACAAGTACTGCATAAAGTTCTATTTATCTTGATTTAGCAAAAGCGAAATAAGAAAAGCGAGAGACAAAGAAACCAAAATAACAAGAGCTAGATGATTAAGACTAGACCTAAGAAAACCTTATCTAAGAAAACCAATTTAAAATACCTAAGTATTTATAAAAGATAGAGTATAAAACCAGCTACCTTAGCACCAGTAAAAGCACCAATAGATTACTATATTATAATCATCTAACTACAAATCATGGCTGCTTTACCTAAGTTAAGTTGATATGATCAAGAATTTATTTCTTTTAATACTCGTTACCCTAACCTACTCCTGTAAAAAAGAATCGGTTAATGTAAAACGCCTACAAATTGACAACAACTGGGAATTGTATCTAGAACAATTTACGCAACCGCTTGTAACAAAAATCAGCCTGCCTTCTACTGTTCATAGCGCTATTATCGATCACACCTTGCACCCGTTTAAAGAAAACAATGAAGAGCGCGTGCAGTGGGTATCTGCAGCCGACTGGACGTACAAAACTACCTTTAAGGCAGATGATGAAATACTAAAAAAAGAGTTCATAAAACTTCATTTTGAAGGAATTGACACCTATGCCACCATCATGCTCAATGGCGATACCATTTTAAAAACAGACAATGCTTTTTTACACTGGCAAAAAGAAGTGAAGCCACTTCTTAAAAAACAAAACGAGCTGGTAATAAGATTACACTCACCGCTACCCATAGAAAAGCAAAAAGCCGCAGCAAACCCATATGAATTACCCATGGGAAATCGTGTTTATACAAGAAAAGCACAATTTCAATACGGCTGGGACTGGGCGCCAACACTCAATAATATGGGTATTATAAAACCTGTATATATAGAAGCCTTTGACCAGTTTAAAATAGAAGACGTTTACATAAAACAAAATTTCATACAAGATTCTATTGCAAATCTAACAGCACAAATCAAGCTTTCTAAACCTGTTAAAGAACCCCTTACCTATCAGATAAAAGTTAATGACAGCATTTATCCTATAAATATTACCGACCCCTACCAACAATCAAATAAAGATGCCACACAAGAGGTACATTTTGAAATTAACCAGGTGCAATTATGGTGGCCGCACAATATAGGAAACCCCTATTTGTATAAAATTGAGTTGATGGTTTTTAAAGAAGGAAAGTTAATCGACACACGCCTGATTAAAAAAGGAATTCGTACCATAGAGCTTATTAACAAGGCTGATGAACATGGCAAAAGTTTCTTTTTTAAAGTAAATGGTGTTTCTACCTATATGAAAGGTGCCAATTATATCCCTCAAAACTCTATACAAGACCTCGTTACCGATCGGCATTATGAAAAATTGCTGAACGATGCAGTAAGTGCCCACATGAATATGTTGCGCGTGTGGGGTGGTGGCGCCTATGAAAATGATATTTTCTATGAAAAATGTGATGAAAAAGGCATTCTTGTATGGCAAGATTTTATGTTTGCGTGTGCGATGTATCCTGGAGATTCTCGCTTTCGCGAAAGCGTAACTACCGAAATAAAACAACAAATTACCAGATTGCGCAACCATAGCAGCATTGCACTATGGTGTGGTAATAATGAAACACGTGAGGCGTGGAGTCATTGGGGCTGGCAAAATGGAAGGTCAACACCAGAACGTAACAAAATTTGGGAAGATTATCGTGCGATATTTCAAATAACAATGCCTAAATATGTAAGTGAACTTACCAAAGAACCTTACTGGGAAAGCACACCAGAATATGGTCGCGGCAATCCTAAATATAAAACTGAAGGCGATGCGCATGACTGGAATGTATGGCATGATACCGCTGCATTTGAACATTTTGAGCAAAATGTACCTAGATTCATGAGCGAGTTTGGATTTCAAGCGCATCCCTCTTATGAAAGTATAAAGTATATCAATAAAGATGGTAGTTTACATATAAACTCTACAGATTATGCATCACATCAAAAACACGATCGAGGCAACAATTTAATTAAAGAATACATGCAGCGGGATTTTATTGTTCCTAAAAATGATGCAGACTATGTATATGTAAGCCAATTGTTACAAGCCTATGGAATGTCCCAAGGATTCCAAGCGCATCGCAGGTCGAGACCTTATAACATGGGCACTCTTTACTGGCAATTAAATGACTGCTGGCCAGTGGTGAGTTGGTCTGGTATAGATTATTTTGGCAATTGGAAGGCACTGCATTATCAAGCAAAACGTGATTTTAAAAACCTACTGATAAGCAATACGTTGCAAAATGACATTTTAAAAACATATATAGTCAACGACCATCTAGAAGATAAAAAAGAAAATTTTGAATTCTCCATAAAAGATTTTTACGGTAATTTATTGCATCGTGAATTTATAAAGCAAAATGATTTTACAGTTAACGCGCTTTCTAGTAATTTGATACAACAAGTAGATGTAAAGCAATTATCAATCGATCCTAAAAAGGTGTTTTTGATTACAAAATTTGGTGATGAAGAAGTTATTTCTTTTTTAGAGAAACCAAAAAACTTACTACTTCCCGAGGTCGTAATAGATGTGAAAATATCACCTGTAAAAAATGGTTTTCAACTAGAGATAAAAAGTGATCATTTTGCTAAAAACCTATTCTTACACACAGATGTAAAAGGTCATTTTACAGATAACTTTTTTGATTTACCACCTGGAGCAAAGAAAACAATAGTTTTTGAAACTACTAGTAATGTAGTCCCCCTAATAAGTTACAAAACATTAAATGGTATTGCATCTAGTCCTATTTAAATAAAATGGTATCATGATTAATGATTTTGTGTTGGTTTAGAAGTGGTTTAAACTTTAAAATAGACTAGAAAATATTTCTCTTAAGGTTTTTGACATTTCAGGATTCGGTAATTACCATTTAAATCCTTAAAAAGTTGGGATGTAAAACCCATAATAGCTGCAAGTGCAGTCATTTCTTGTGGTAAGTACTGATTAATTTCAAAATAAACTGTGCCTTTCGGTTTTAGCGCTTTTTTAGCCAACTCTAAAACTTTACGATAAAAAATAAGGGCGTCATGGTCGGGTACAAAAAGTGCCAGATGCGGCTCGAATTGTAAAACATTGTTGTGAATTTCTTCTTTCTCCTGCTCTCGCACATAGGGTGGATTACAAACGATGATATCATATTGCTGCTCTAATTCATCTAGCGATAGAATATCTTGCAATACTGTTTTAACACTTACATTTAAATGATTTGCATTGTACTGTGCAATTTCTAAAGCATTTACAGAAATATCTAGGAGGGTCACATCACAGTTAGACAAGGCATTTTTAAGTGATAAACCTATACACCCCGTACCTGTGCCTATATCTATTATTTTAATATTTTCATCATTCTTATGATTTTCAATAATCATGTGGACCAGCTCTTCTGTTTCTTGTCGCGGGATCAAGGTGTGTTCATTTACTATAAACTCATGACCATAAAAATGTGCTTTTCCTGTGATGTATTGCACAGGTTTTGAGGTAAGTAATTCTCTTAAGGATTTTTGCAATAATTCTTCTTGCAGGTTGTTAAGTGATTCTCTATCGTTTATTAAAAAATCACTACTGGACCAGTTCAATAAGTCTTCACATAGTATTTTTAAGATACTATAAATTTCGTCTTTAGAATATAATGTAGCTAGCTGTTCTTGATACAGTTCTTTAATTTGGTTTAAAGTCATTTTATTGATGTTTCAATTAAAAATAGATGTCTATACATTGATGTCAATTAAACTTTTCACATTTGCTAAAACATTGTACTTTTTCTTAACTTCTTTTTCTTTTTTTCCTTGCTTAGAGCCCAGCTATGCAACTCAAAAAAAATTAAATAAACAAAAAATACCTGATTATCACTTAAATGTTAAAAATCTAAATAACTACATTGTTTAAAACAATCGTTTTATACCAGTAGCGTGCGACACAACTTAAAATCAAAGCTTTAAAAGCATTTGTATAGGACATGAAAAGTGACCTGTGTCGCCCAATGGCGCATCTAATTGTTTAAACCCAATATGTTTATAAAGATTTTGCGCTTCATACATATTGTCCATGGTTTCTAGATAAATACTATCAAATTTAAGAATTCTAGCCCGATCTAGACAAAAAAGCATCATTTTCTTGCCATAACCTTTACCTCGCGCCGCTGGTATAAAATACATTTTTTGCAGCTCGCATACATTGTCATTATAATTATCAAGTGGCGCAACACCTGCACCACCTATTACAACATCATCAACCTCTATAACAAAGTAAGACCTGCGCGCTTGTTGATAATGTTCGTACATGGCTTGTGTGGCAGTATCGCTATATGCAGTGCCGATTTTAGGAGCGCCGTGTTCCATAATTGCAGCTTGTATGATTTCCTTAATTACTTGATTATCTCGGGGAAGAATATTGCGTATTTTCATATCGCAAATTTAATCCAGTTACAATTGAATTAGAACCCCAAATTGAAATCAAAATCAATCTTTAAATTACAAATTATATTTTTCTGGGCAGCTTACCTTTGTTGTTAATGATGGAACAAGAAATATATATGCAACGCTGTTTGCAATTAGCTCAAAATGGATTGGGAACTACCTATCCTAATCCGCTGGTGGGAAGTGTCATTGTATCAGATACAGGCAATATTCTGGGTGAAGGATGGCATAAAAAGTCTGGCGAGCCACATGCCGAGGTAATCGCTGTAAATGATGCTTTGAATAAAGATGTTGATTTGCACGCTTTTGCAAAAGCGACGTTATACGTTAACCTAGAGCCTTGTTCGCACACTGGCAAAACACCGCCTTGTGCAAGCATGATTATTGAAAAAGGGTTTAAAAAAGTAGTGGTGGGAACGCTAGACCCGCATAAAAAAGTAGCAGGAAAAGGAGTCGCCATGCTAAGAGCTGCAGGAATCGATGTAATCGTGGGCGTGCTAGAGAAAGGGTGTGACGAGTTAAACAAAAGGTTTTTTACATTTCATAAAAAAAAACGCCCCTATGTAATTTTAAAATGGGCACAGACCGCTGATGGTTTTATAGCCCCCATCTCTAGAGAAAAACAGCAACCTGTGTGGATCACCCACGCACATTCTAGACAGCTTGCACACCAGTTACGAGCACAAGAAAATGCTATACTGGTAGGCACAAAAACAGTACTAGACGACAATCCATCGTTAACATGTCGATATTGGCACGGGAATCAACCTGTTAGAATCGCGCTAGATTCTAAAGGTAGTATTACCCCATCGTTTAAAGTCATGGATGGCACAGCCACAACCATTAAACTTTCTTATGCTACACAAGATATCAATTCTATATTACAAGAGCTTTACAAAACTGGAATACAATCGGTAATTATTGAAGGTGGTAGCACTACTTTACAAAGTTTTATAAACGCAGAAAAATGGGATGAAGCACACTTATTTACTGGAACTGGCGTGTTGTTTCACAATGGGCTTAAAGCACCTGTTTTAAAAGGAACGTATATCTTAAAACAAAATAAAGTCCTTAAAAATAACATGTTAGAAATCTATTCTCGTATATGATTTGGTTAGTTTTAAGTATTGCTACCTCCAGTTTACTGTATGTTATTTTTAAAAGTTTTGAAGTATTTAGAGTCAATACCCTTCATGCTATTGTAGTTAATTACTTGGTGGCTTGTATTACAGGTTTTATCGCATATGGCAGCGTGCCAAGTTTAGAAAAAATCGCACATGCCGACTGGTTATTTTATGCACTCTTTTTAGGTTTTTTATTTATCACCATTTTTAATGTGATGGCCCTTACCAGCCAAAAAAACGGTCTATCAGTTGCAGCTGTATCGAGCAAGATGTCTCTAGTACTACCTGTAGTTACAGGTTTATGGTTGTATGAAGAATCTATAGGATGGGTGAAAATACTGGGAATTTTACTGGCGCTGGCATCGGTTTATCTTACCTCTATCAAATCAAAAAATGGCCTTACCTTTAAAAAAAGCACCTTATTTCTACCTATTTTTTTATTTTTAGGTAGTGGTATTATAGACACCACTATAAAATATGCCGAAACCAAATATGTTCCTACTGGAGAGGAACCATTATTCAGCGCTGTGTGTTTTGTAATGGCATTTATTTTAGGAGGTTGTATCCTTATTTACGAGGCAGTTAACAACAGGTATATCAATATAAGATCAATGATAGCTGGAATTATCCTGGGAATACCTAACTATTTTTCTATATTTTTTTTGATCAAAACCCTCAAAAACGGAATGGAAAGTAGCGTGGTTTACCCTATTAATCACGTGGGAACGGTAATTTTGACTTCGGTTTTAGGAATTTTGCTATTTAAGGAAAAACTAATCTCTAAAAATTATGTAGGTATATCAATAGCAGTTGTGGCTATTATTTTTATTGCTTACGCAAAAGCATAAAAAAAGCCTCTCACAAAGAGAAGCTTATTTTATAAAATCATGGTTTTTATTTAATTCTATTGTCTTTCAAAATCTAAAAATCCATCAAGAGAAACGTCTATTGTGGTACCAAGTATATTTTCTGTAAATGTGCCACTTACATCTAGGTCAAGGTTAGTTGCGTTTAAAATTACAATTGTAAATATCGCAGCGTCATCTGTTAGACTATTTGAATTGGGGTCTGTACTAGTCAATATTAGTCTATTGTTATTAATCACATAATTACCGCGATCATCATAATTATCTGTATCTGTATCTGTTAACATACCATCTTCATAATAATTATAGGTAGCATCGCCAGTTGTGGTATAGGTACCATCTGCATTAAAGGTCAATACGATATTTGAACTTACATACTCTGTTCTAGAAACTGTTGTAACTGTAACACCCATTATACTTGTAGTAGATGTAGTTTCTATATCAGCATCTGTATAGTTCCAACTTCCTACAATAGAGTTTGTAGTTGGGTCTGGCACATTAACGATACTATCTCTTAAACTAGGGTCTAATGGCTCTGTCTCGCATGCTATGAATGTAAATGACGCAACTAATAAAAGAAGGAACTTTTTCATGATTTGTGGTTTTAACATTATTATTGCAAACATAGAACAATAAAAATTGAATTGAAAGATACTTACAATACCATTTTACAACCCACAACTGAAATTATATATAAAGACAGAGGTAGTAAATTTTATGGCCATGCTTTTCCTCTTAATGATCCAGATCAATTGAATACACACCTCGCAACATTGCGCGGCAAATATCCTAAGGCTGGTCATCATTGTTTTGCTTGGAAAATAGGTGCAGGCGACGATAATTACCGCACAAATGACGATGGCGAGCCCAGCCATAGTGCAGGAAATCCAATATTAGGACAAATTAATTCGTTTGAAGTAAGTGATGTTTTGGTAGTAGTTTCAAGAGTTTTTGGTGGTACCAAATTAGGGATTGGTGGTTTGATAAGTGCTTATAAAGAAACTGCAAAACTAGTTTTATACAGCGCTACACTGGTTAAAACAGTAGTAAAAGGAGAAATCTCAATATATTTTGAGTATTCACAAATGAGTCAAATAATGAGGTTTATAGATGAACATCAGTTTAAAATAAAACAACAAGAGCTTGCCATTTCTTGCCATATAATTATAGCTGTTCCATTATCAAAACAACAAGAAGTTTGCGATGCATTGAATGATATGTATCCTATAAATGCAAAACTGTTAGGTTAAGGAACCAGCCATTGCCCTTTCCATTGATCTTGACTTTTAAAACTTGCTCGTAAATGGTTGGGTTTACTCAATCTTAAGTATTCTACCGTGTGAGGCACAAAACACAAAGCAACAAAGTTATTCTCACTGCGAGTGACATAATCTACTTGCGCTGGATTTTCTAGATTGCTGCCTGGTGCGTTTACAGTTGTGTAGTCTTTAATAGCATTTTCTGACACTTTTTGAAATAATCGTTTTACTTCACTTTCTTCTTCAATAATTTCTAGAGTTCCATCTAGACGCAATTGCATATACTTTTTAGGATGGTAGGCTAGAATACACGCATTTTGATTTGTCTTTATGTGATCAACTTTACTAGATCTAGAGTCTGTAAAAAAAATACATTCTAAAGATTCTGAAACCTCTCTTAACACCACAGTTCTAGATCTAGGCACATGGTGATCATCTACAGTGGTTAAGGTAATATATTTAAAAGGATGTCGTCTTTTATGTAATGCCCCTCTTAACTCGTGTTTAAGGTCAGAAAATATTTCTTGTAACATGATGTTGCTTTATAGACAGATAGTCAAAGTTCATAATTTAATAAGTCTTTAAAAAAGTAAAAACCTACTAAAAAATTTATAAATTACTATTTAAAAAATAAGGCTTTACAAGCTTCCAAAAATTCTGGAATAGGTCTTTTAGGTCTAAAAGTTTTAGCATCAGTAAAGACAAGTGTAAGTTTACAAATAGAGCAAATTTCATTGTGTTGATTTACAATTTCATAATCAAAAATCACCCTAGTAGTGGGTAAAGAATGTAACTTTACATTCACCGTTATTTGGTCTCCTAGTCGGATAGGTTTTTTGTAAGTTATATCTATGTTATAAACAGGTAGAATGACACCATTACCCTCCATTTTTATATAAGAAAAACCCAACTGCTCTAGCCATACTAATCTAGCTTGTTCTAAGTATATCAAATAATTAGCATGGTGAATAACCCCCATTTGATCGGTTTCTGCATATCTAGGGGTGATGGAAATTCTTACTGTGGACATCTTAATTTTTTATTATATTTTAAATAATAGAAACATGGACTCTTGCAACTTTTTTTTCTCAAATCAAACTATAAAAAAATTTTTTTTAAGGTTTTTTATACACATCTTTGTATTCGATTTTAACAATACTATGTCATTGTGATTTTTAGTTCTAAATCGGCATAAATCTAAACATAAAAATATTTCTATGACACTGACAGCAGAATCGGTATGGGACAATTGTCTAGCATTTATAAAAGACAATATCGCTGCACAAGCCTACAAAACATGGTTTACACCTATAAAACCCGTAAAATTAACTGATACTGCATTAAGTATACAAGTGCCTAGCCGTTTTTTTTATGAATGGCTAGAAGAGCACTACATCAAATTATTAAAAACTGCGCTTACTCGTGAACTAGGTGAAGACGCAAAATTGATCTATGCAATAAGAATGGAAAACCCTACAAAGGGTATGGAAGCTTTTACTGAAAAAATACCTAGTAGCAATCGTTCTATCAACAGTTCACAATCGGTAGATGCACCAGTAAGAAGTAAAAGCCCAGAGCTTAAAAACCCATTTATTATTCCAGGAATAAGAAATGTAAAAATAGAATCACAACTCAATCCATCTTATAATTTTGAAACCTTTCTAGAAGGAGATTCTAACCGTTTAGCCCGCAGTGCTGGCATGGCAGTGGCAAATAAACCTGGTGGCACTAGTTTTAATCCACTGCTTATTTTTGGAGGTGTAGGACTAGGTAAAACACACCTTGCCCATGCTATAGGTGTAGGTATAAAAGAAAATTACCCAGATAAAACTGTTCTTTATATCAATTCTGAAAGATTTACACAACAGTATATAGAGTCTGTGCGCAAGAATAATAGAAATGATTTTATACATTTCTATCAGATTGTAGATGTTCTTATTGTTGACGATATTCAATTTTTTGCAGGAAAATCTAGCACACAAGATGTATTCTTTCACATATTTAACCATTTACATCAAAATGGTAAACAGGTAATTCTTACCAGCGATAAAAAACCTGTAGATATGCAGGATATTGAACAGCGACTCCTATCTAGATTTAAATGGGGTTTAAGTGCCGAGTTAAATCACCCTGATTATGAAACCCGCATATCGATTATAAAAAATAAATTATATAGAGATGGTGTAGAAATGGATGATAATGTGATCCATTACCTTGCAGATAATATTAAAACCAATATACGAGAACTAGAAGGCGCTATTATTTCTTTAATTGCACACTCTTCTTTTAATCGCAAAGAAATCACCATAGATCTTGCACGCAAAATTGTAGAAAACTATGTAAAAAATACCAAACGTGAAATCTCTATAGAACAAATTCAACAAATGGTAAGTGATTACTTTTCTATGGATGTAGAAACATTGCAGTCCAAAACCCGCAAAAGACACATTGTGCAAGCTAGACAACTAGCCATGTATTTTTCAAAAAAACTCACTAAAGCATCGCTAGCAAGTATAGGTACACAAATAGGAAAAAGAGATCATGCAACGGTTTTACACGCTTGCAAAACCGTAAATAACCTAGCATCTACCGATAAACAGTTTAATAAATATGTAGAAGACTTACATAAAAAATTATCAAACTAGTGGGTGACAAAGTACACATATTAATGATATGTTTAGGCAACATTTGCAGGTCACCACTGGCCGAGGGGTTAATGCGATCAAAACTAGATATTACAAAATATACAGTAGATAGCGCTGGTACAAGTGATAATCATAAAGGGCAAGCCCCAGATAAAAGATCTATACTTGTTGCAGAAAAAAATGGAATTAATATTTCACAACAAAGCAGCAGGCAATTAGTAAAAGAAGATTTTCAAAAATTTGACTATTTATATGTTATGGATCAGTCTAATTATGATGACGTTATTTCACTTGCTAGAAACGACAACGAGCGCAAAAAAGTGATAAAGATACTAGATGTCGCTTTTCACGATGAACAACTAGACGTTCCAGATCCTTATTACGGTGGTGAACGTGGATTTGAAAACGTCTATCAAATGCTAGATGAAGCCACTAGCGCAATAGCTACACAATTAAAAACAACAGCCATCTAATAATTAGTGCCATAAACAAATCATCATTCATTTTGTCATATGTAAATGATAATTATTGGGCCATGACAACTTTTTAATTGATATCTTAATTTAAAAAAATTTAAAAAAGAGTGGTTCACCAGTTGATTTCTTATATCGCTCACCTTTTTAAATCCTTCCATTTACATGGCATACACTCCCCATTTGTCTTTCAATTAGAAAAAAAATGCCTTAACGACACTACAAATTATCAATGTTATGTAAAGTTATCTCGCTTTCGCGAAAGCGTAACCCACAACAATCAATATCTAACAAATGAAGGTCAACACACTAGCAATAAATTTTTTAAATGCGATTACCGTAAGATAAGTAACTTATTAAAACCAAGAAAAAGCGCAATAAAGAATGTACAGTTATTATACCGTTTGTGTAATTATTTTAAAGTCAATCATGCGCTAGTACTAGGCACCTCTCTAGGTATCGACACTTATGCCATGGCGGTAGCAAGGTCGCGTGCGCAAATTATTGCTATAGAAGGAGATAGAAAAATTTATGATTTTGCAATAGAAAATTTTTTAAAAACTGGTTTAAAAAACGTCCATTTTATAAATGATACTTTTAAAGAATTTTTAGTAAACCAAAAAAATAATCATGTTTATGATATGGTCCTTATAGATGGTCGCCATAATGGTACTGCTACCAGTTTATATTTTAAAGAGTTACTAAAGTTAGTTCATAAAAATTCTGTAATTATAATCACCGACATTTATAGTTCAAAAGACATAACCACCGCATGGAATCAAATTTGCCAGCATCCACAAGTGACTGCAAGTATTAACTGTTTTCATTTGGGTATCGTTTTTTTGCGAGAAGAGTTATCACAACAAAAGTTTTACGTAAGATTATTGAATTAAAGAAAAGCCTTGAACTAAAAAAATCCATAGTAGAATCATTTTTTTGAATAAAAAAAGCGCAACATTATTAAAAGAATATCTTGTAAACGTGTAACTATAAAGTGGATAAAACGTCATATTTTTAAACTTATAAAGGTTAACTAGACATCATGGGTGAAAATGTAATTGAAGTACGCAAAATTATACGCGATTTTAAACTAGGTCAAGAAACAGTTCATGTTCTAAAAGGAATAGATCTAGACATAAAAAAAGGTGATTATATCGCTTTTATGGGCCCCTCAGGATCTGGTAAATCTACTTTAATGAATTTGTTGGGCTGTCTAGACACCGCAACTTCTGGCCATTATAAACTTAACGGTACAGATGTATCTAGTTTAAGTGATGACCAGCTTGCAGACATCAGAAACAAAGAAATAGGCTTTGTATTTCAAACTTTTAATTTGTTACCTAGAACAACTGCGCTAGATAATGTAGCACTGCCCATGATTTATGCAGGAATGTCAAAAAAAGATCGTGTGGCTAGAGCAAAAGAAGTGCTTAACAGTGTAGGACTTTCAGACCGTATGGATCACCAGCCCAACCAACTTTCTGGTGGACAACGACAGCGCGTTGCCGTAGGAAGAGCACTTGTTAACCACCCATCGATTATTCTTGCCGACGAGCCTACAGGAAATCTAGACTCAAAAACTGGTATAGAAATAATGGCCCTTTTTGACAAAATTCATAAAGAAGGAAACACAGTAATTCTAGTTACACATGAAGAAGAAATAGCTGAACATGCTCATAGAGTAATCAGACTGAGAGACGGTATTATAGAAAGTGATATAAGAAATCGACCATGGAAATCTTAACTGAATATAAAGACTGGTTATATATTATTACAGTATGTATTGCATTTGTTGTTTTTCTGTTTTGGAATAAAAACAAGCAAGGAAGCATTAAGAACCGTAAAAAAAGAACTTTTAAACAGCGGTATAGAGAAAAACAAGAAAGTAAAGAGTAGTTGATGTGTTGATTAAAATTTAGTTACTTTTACTAGTAATAATCAAATTTGCACTTAAAAGGTAAAGTTAAATTTTTTGATCATGAATAAATACATATTATTATTTTTTGTAAGTATTCTGTTTTTTAACACTTTAACTGCTCAATCCAAAGTTTTACAAATTACAAACCTAGAGACTAAAAACGAAAAAATAATTGAAGAAAATGCGCGCATAAAACTTGTAAAAACAAACGGACTTAAATTAAAAGGTCGTTTGCATATTAAAGAAGATTTAATATACGTTGATAATGTTCAAGTAAAATTAGAAGACGTCGCGGCAATAAAAAGAAACCCTCTTCTAGTTTCTGTTCTCACTTCAGGTGTTTTTATTTACTTGGGAATGGTTACTGCGGGTATAGGTGCTCTAATTGGTGTATTAGGTGAGGCTGCTGGTTTTTTACTGATTGTCCCTGGTGCAGCGATGATATATTTAGGTGTAAAACCGCCTAACTTTAGTAAAAATTATAAAAATGTAATGGGATGGCAGTACGAGATTATTACTATTACTGATTGATTTTAAAATATCAATTAAAGATTCTAAATAAGAGAATAATATCATTTATATCTAATAGCCTAGCTTATGATTATGAATAGCATGTGGTAGGTTGATTTAATAAAGTAAAAAAGCTTCATAAGAAATACTTTTTCTTTACACAGTATAAGTTCTTATCGCATGTACCTAACAACCTCTATTATTTTATTTAAGATAATAGGATAATGATGATATCGATAAAACTCACAACTGCTCTTTTATTTTCAGCAACTCTGCCCTTACATATTCTAATTTACTAATTAATTCAAAATTTTGAAAATCAGCTTTATGGTTTTTCATGTAATCTTTGGCACCATCTAGAGTAAAACCTTTCTCTTTTACAAGATGGTAAATAATTTTAAGATTCTCAATATCTGATTTAGAAAATTTACGGTTTCCCCTTGTATTCTTTTTAGGTTGTAACACATCAAATTCTTTTTCCCAAAAACGCACTAACGATGCATTTACATGAAATGCTGCCGTCACCTCACCCATAGAATAATATAATTTATCTGGCAGTTCTATATGCATAACAGTTTAGTCTAAAACTACAACTAGATAAAATAAAGATCCTTAAAATAAGTAACTCTTACACCTGGAATAACTAATTTCCAGACATCCTTTTTTACCATCACTCCTTTTTGAGTTAGTCGTTTTCCATCAATATAAGTACGATATAAAAAGACATAACATAAAATTGTCCACATCGCTATGTGACCATCTATCAAATCCCTTTGTGAGCATAATACCAGCGCAATAAGCGGTAACAAAATCTTTAAATAATAAATTAATAAAGGTATCATAAGGTGTTTTTTGATAAATAAAATTAATCTAGAGAGATATTTTCTTCTTGAGATTTCTTTAAAAGCGCATTAAACTCTTCTGGTGTTAAATTTCCATAATAGAAATTAATAGGGTTGATACGCTCATTATCTTTAAATACTTCATAATGTAAATGTGGTGCTTGCGACCTACCGGTGCTACCCACATAACCTATGATGTCACCTCTCTTTACTCGTTGACCAGGCCGCACATTATAAGGTTTATTACTTCTTAAATGCGCATAAAGCGATACATAACCAAAACCGTGATCTATCCTTATATGGTTTCCATAACCCGAGCTATTTGAATCTGCGCGCTCTACAACCCCATCCCCTGTCGCAAATACAGGCGTGCCGCGTGGAGCGGTAAAATCCATACCATAATGAAATTTTCTAGTTTTGTTAAATGGGTCAGTACGATAACCATAACCACTGGCCATGCGAGTAAGATCTGCATTGCGCACGGGCTGTATGGCAGGAATAGAAGCGAGTAGTTTTTCTTTATCTTCTGCTAGCAGGGCTATCTCGTCTAGTGATTTAGACTGTATGGCAGTTCTTTTCTTTAGTTTATCAATAGCTTCTTTAAGCTCGATAATTTTTTTTGATGACGGCATTCCTTCATACATTTTATACCTGTTCACCCCACCAAAACCAGCCTGTCGCTGTTCATCTGGAATAGGATTTGCATCAAAATATATGCGATAAATGGTGTTATCGCGGTTTTCTATATTTTTAATTACAGCTGTTAGACGTTCTAGATCTCTATTCATCTGGTCCAATTGCAATTCTAGATACTCGGTCTTATTTCTTTCTTGTTTTAATTGCGGCGATTCAAGATATCTATCGACAAAGAAAAAACACAACACCCCAAAACAAAAACTACCCACTAAAAACAATAGGCTTCTAAAAACGATACGCCGTTTTTTAAACTCTATTTTACGGTAAGAAAGAGTTTCAGAATCATAATAATACTTAACCTTTGCCATACACTTTAATATGTTATTTTTGTATTGTTTTTAAAATAGAATATAAAGATAAGAAAATGGTGGTATATCTCGCTTTCGCAAAAGCGATACCTCAACAAAAACTGTCTTTAAACGCAAAAATAAGAAATTTGAATTAACAACGATTATAGACAGAATGAAGTCAAAACAAATACGCCAAACTTTTTTAGATTTTTTTGAAAATAAAAAACATAAAATCGTTCCTAGCGCCCCTATGGTAATTAAAAATGATCCTACCCTGATGTTTACAAACGCAGGTATGAATCAATTTAAAGAATACTTTTTAGGTAATTCAGACCCTAAAGATAACCGTATTGCCGACTCACAAAAATGCCTGAGAGTAAGCGGTAAACACAATGACCTAGAAGAGGTAGGTGTTGACACCTATCACCACACGATGTTTGAAATGCTGGGTAACTGGAGTTTTGGCGATTATTTTAAAAAAGAGGCCATCGCGTGGGCATGGGAATTACTTACCGAGGTGTATGGAATCGATAAAAACAGTTTGTATGTAACGATTTTTGAAGGAGATGAAAGTGAAAACCTAGATCGCGATACAATGGCGTACAACTACTGGAAAGAATTCATAGCAGAAGATCGTATTTTAAACGGAAATAAAGCAGATAACTTTTGGGAAATGGGTGCACAGGGGCCTTGTGGACCATGTTCTGAAATACATGTAGATATAAGAAGTAAAGAAGAAAAAGAACAAATAGATGGCGCCACGCTGGTCAATAACGATCACCCACAAGTGGTAGAAATATGGAACCTAGTCTTCATGCAATACAACCGTATGGCAAATGGCTCTTTAGTTAGTTTACCAGCACGGCATGTAGATACAGGCATGGGGTTTGAACGACTGGCGATGGTGCTTCAAAATGTACAGTCTAATTATGATACCGATGTGTTTATACCTATAATAAGAGAAATTGAAACCATTACTGGGCATACTTACGGCAATAGCAAACAAGAAGATATTGCCATAAGAGTTATTGCAGACCATATAAGAGCAGTCTCGTTTTCTATTGCCGATGGGCAACTACCGTCTAACAATGGCGCCGGTTATGTAATACGCATGATTTTGCGCCGTGCTATAAGATATGGATTTACCTATTTAGATAAAAAAGAACCCTTTATTTATCAACTGGTCAACACGCTTTCTAAGCAAATGAGCGATGCTTTTCCAGAACTTAAATCTCAAAAAAACTTGATTATTAATGTCATTAAAGAAGAGGAAGTTTCCTTTTTACGCACATTAGAAAACGGTCTTACCCTGCTGGACTCTATGATCAACACTTTAAAAACCCAAAAAAAGGACATACTAGAAGGTCATAAAGCATTTGAACTTAACGATACTTATGGTTTTCCTAAAGAACTTACTCGCCTTATTTTAAACGAGCAAGGTTTAAAAATGGATGAAGATGGATTTGCCAAATCCCTTAAAAAACAGCAAGAAAGCTCGCGTAAGGCAAGCGCTACAGAAACCAGTGACTGGGTGATATTAAATGCCGACGACGATACACAAGAGTTTATAGGTTATGACCTGCTAGAGGCCACAGCAAGCATCACAAAATATCGCAAGATAGTAAGTAAGAAAGATGGAGAATTGTACCAACTGGTATTTAACTTGACCCCTTTTTATGGAGAAAGCGGTGGGCAAACAGGAGATCAAGGCTATCTAAAGGACATCAATGGTGATACTGTTTACATTATAGATACTAAAAAAGAAAATGGACAAACCGTGCACCTCACTAAAAACTTACCTAATCATCTAGGCGGCAAATTTACCATTACAGTAGACCCACAACAACGTGCCCGCACAGCTGCAAACCATACTGCAACACACTTATTACATCAGGGATTGCGCAAGATTTTAGGTACACATGTAGAACAAAAAGGCTCTATGGTGCGCAGTGCCAGTTTACGTTTTGACTTTTCACATTTTTCTAAAGTTACCGACAGCGAGCTTACAGAAATTGAAAGCTTTGTAAATGCACGTATAAGAGAACAGTTACCTCTAGAAGAAAATCGCAATAATACGTATGACGCAGCTATTGCAGGCGGTGCAATAGGCTTATTTGGTGAGAAATATGGCGATGTGGTGCGCACTATAAAATTTGGCAAAAGTCAAGAGCTTTGCGGTGGTACACATGTAGAAAATACCGCAGCTATATGGCATTTTAAAATAACTAATGAAAGTGCTATTGCAGCAGGAATAAGACGTATAGAAGCAATTACTAGCGATGCAGTTAAAGATTTTTTTGCACAGCAATCAAAAAGCTTTGAAGAAATAAAAAGCGTACTGAAAAACCCTAGCAAAAATATCGTCGCATCTATAACAGCCTTACAAGATGAAAATATCGCTTTAAAAAAGGAAATAGAACAACTACTTAAAGAAAAGGCTAGCGATTTAAAAGGTGATCTTATAGCAAGCGCCCAAGAATTAAACGGCATTAATTTTATTGCAACAAAAACCGATCTAGATGCAAAATCGGTTAAAGAACTTGCCTTTGATGTAGAAAGAGAAATGAAAGATCTTTTTCTTATTATAGGAGCCCAACAAGACGATAAAGCAACCCTAACAGTCATTATTAGTAAAAACCTAGTGACTAGCAAAAATCTGGATGCAGGAAAAATAGTGCGCGAGCTGGGCAAACATATTCAAGGCGGCGGTGGCGGTCAATCACATTTTGCTACCGCAGGCGGTAAAAATGCAGCGGGGATAGACCAGGCACTACAAGCTGCCAAAGAAATGATGCTGTTACCCTCACATTAAATTGGATAAAAAAATAAAAGGATTAAAATGAAAAATTATTCGGGTGATAAATAGAATTCTTATAAAAAATGAAAATATTTTTTAAAAGTGTTCAAAAGGAATAGTCAGGGTAAGCAATATCATTGCGCAGTAATTTATAAGTTAAAAATGCAACTAATTTAATCATGCAACTCACAACAATAGTTCCAATACAACAGGCACCATTTCCTATAGATTATCAATCTAGGGTGGTGATGTTAGGCAGCTGTTTTGCAGAGAATATAGGTGCAAAACTAGTTGATAGCGGTTTTCATGTTGTTGTAAATCCTTTTGGAATTATTTTTAATTCGAGTAGTTTAAAAATTTTGATCGAGAGATCTGTAAGTGGAATAACTTTTACCGAAGATGATGTGACAGAACATTTTTGCTATCTAGCGCACTCTAGTTTAAACTCGCATGATAAGGAAGAACTAATAGTAAATTTAAACCTAGCAGCTCAAAACCTACATGATCAACTCAAAACCGCTACACATGTAATGATCACATTAGGAACTGCATGGGTATACAAGCATTTAGAAAAAGGCTTGATCGTTGCAAATTGTCATAAACAACCTCAACATTTATTTGTAAAAGAATTGCAAGAAATCGAGGACATCAATGCAGATTTGAATTGTATTTTTAAACAAATAACTTCCATAAATAAAGAAGTCAACATTACCTATACCCTCTCTCCTGTACGTCATTTAAAAGATGGTTTTGTAGAAAATCAACGCAGTAAAGCACGGCTACATGAAGCCATTCAACAACAGGTAGACCGTCAACAGGCTGCTTATTTTCCTGCTTATGAAATTGCAATGGATCAGTTGCGGGACTATCGTTTTTACAGCCGCGATATGATGCATTTAAATAGTTTAGGAATAGATTTCATTTGGTTACGCTTTCGCGAAAGCGGAATTAACACCAACACCTTACCACAACAAAAAGCCATTCAAAAATTTAGGAAATTATTGCACCACAGGCCAAAAGAATTCATAAAACATCAAGAACAACTGGACGCTATGAAAGTTAAATTGCAATCACAATATCCTGAAATACGATTATAAATGAAAACGTTTTTTAAATACATGACTGTTGCAGTTGTGGCGGTACTTCTTTTTTATACCATCTCAAACGTGCTTAGTAATAATAGGGATAGAGAACAACTAATCGCAGAAACCGCTTTAATTCAAAAACAAATTAATAATGTGGCAAAACTGGTGGTGACAGAGGTTAAATATGCCAAAGTGTATAACTATGAAAATACAAAATCATACAGTTTAGATTTTTTTACCAGTCAAAAAACTACTTTAATTATCTCTAATGCTACAGCGCAAGTTTCATATGATTTAAAGCAACTAAAACATGAAATTGATGCAGAAAATAAAACCATACGTATCACTTATATCCCACAAGCAGAAATTCATATCGATCCCAATCTTACTTTTTATAGAATGGACGATGGTTTAATCAATAAGTTTGAAGGTAAGGATTATAACACCATTAACAAAAAGATCAAAGCAGCCTTACTAGAGGAAATAAAAAATGACGATGTGATGAAAAATGCTCAAAACAGATTGCTGTCTGAGCTTAATAACATCTATATTCTAAGCAATAACATGAATTGGAAACTAGTGTATAAAGAAACCGAAATTCAAAACACCCAAGAAATGGAGCGTATATTATTTTAGAATTCAATAATTATTACAAACCAGCACCATAAAGCTTATTTAAAAGCTATAATATAAGTAAATAGACTGAAACTAAGTTTAAAGATTTTTTAAACCTAATACTACTCTTCCATAATTTTATGTTCTATAGCGGCCTTATCAAATTGCGCCTCTAGTAACTGGTAGTATTTATTAAAAATCTCTCTTTTAATATTACAAGTTTTATTGTTGCGTTCTAGGGCAGTTGCAAACTCTTCTTTAGTAATTTTATTATCCATAAAATCTGTAGTAAGCTGTGGTCGCTCCATTTTACAGGCGGCATAATCGTTATAAGCGTTTACATAATTTTTATAGATGTCGCTGTTTTTAATAGGATCTTTAGAGGTGTTAATAGGCTCGCTAGGCGTATTGTTACAAGCTGCGAGTAAAAGTATGGACATTACAAATATTATTTTTTTCATCTTCTTATTTTTAAAGGTATAAAAATAGTCATTTGACCATTTTAAACAAAATTGGCGCTATTATTTATTTAATGCGAGTAATTTAGACTTTTTACATTTTAGCCAAAATTAGCTAGTTGTATAAAGAAGGGAAAAAGATGAATAAGAAAACGGAGCAGAGCAATTTTTTAACAAATTGGATAAAGTTAAAATGACTTCACAACATAAAACCCACCTTGTTTACCCAAGATAGGTTTTATTGCTGGCTACTACATACAATTACTAATCTTTATTTTTACGATCTCTATACTCTCGTATCATTTTACGCCTGAAATCTATTTCGGCTTGTTTTAATTTTAGAAAGCGCTTTGCTCCTATTACTTTAATCATATCTTCATGCATGTAATCCAGATTTGCAGCACTTATTTTTTGATCTAATGTAACCATTTTATCTATGTAAGCAAGTGCCTGGCTTTCGGTCATAGATTCTAACCCAGTTTCTAGCTTGTACATCAATTTCTTTTTTTCTTTTTCTAAACGGTGTTGCTCGTCGTGCACCTGATTGTAAAGAGGCCAGAATTTTTCTGCTTCTTGTGCAGTCAGGTCTAGTTCTTTTGTGATGTGTGCTACTGCTAGGGCTTTTATTTTTTCCCTCATTTCTTTTTTGCGCTGGTCGCCATCTCTACTATCACGATTTTGAGCACTTAAGTTAAGTGAGTAGCAAGTAAGTAAAATTAATATTATATATTTCATTCTCGTATCATTTGATCTATGGTTACTTCATCTACTAGATAATCTAATAGTTCATTATCAGTAAAATTTTCTTCAAATTCTGTTATGTTTAATTTATCATTATCAGCATAAAGTATATCTAGGTATTCCTCATCATTCATAAACTTTGATTGCATTAAATAATCTGTAAGTTCTTGATCCTTTAAATCTGCAAAAGTTGGTACTTGTGGACTCCCTGAATTGGTCAAAATTACAGCGCCTATAATAACAGCAGCAGCAGTTGCAACAATTGGATACCACCATCGCGTTGATGAAGGAATCATGGTGACCACCTTTGATTGCTCATCACAGTTTACAAGTATCCTCGCTTCTAAAGATTCTATATAACCTTGTGGCACTTTAAAACCCGCATGCTCTAGATTATCTTTACCTACAACATTTTGCAAGACTCGATCGGTAAGTTGATCAAAGTATGCCGCTGGCACTTTAAAACCTGCTTTATAAGATAGGTTATTCCTTTTCATACTTTTAAGACTTATAATTTTCTGTTTAGTTTAATTTAATTTAATGAATTGTTCTACTTTTTTTGCTGCTATGTGGTAGGTACTTTTTACAGCACCCTCGGTTAAATCAAGAATTAGGGCGATATCTTTAAATTTTAAATCGTCATAATATCTTAAATTAAAAACTTCTCGCTGTCTATCAGGTAATTGAGCAAGTGCTTGTTTAAGCTTTTTTTCAATCTCGTCACCCGTAAAATAGGCATCTGCTTCTAGATTATTTGTTAAATACTCTTGCAACTCTTGTGATGATAATTGCAGGTTTTTTGCCTTTTTAGTAAGAAAAGTGATACTTTCATTATAGGCGATTCTAAACATCCATGTAGAAAGCTTGCTGTCCCCTTTAAAAGTTCTAATTCCCTTAAATATTTTTATAAAAACATTTTGTAATACATCATCTGCATCGTCATGAACGATTACCATTTTTCTTATTTGCCAGTACAACTGTTGTTGATATTGCCCAACTAGTAGTTTAAAGCCTTTATGAACCGTAGATTCTTTAAGGATCAAAGAAATTATTTCTTTATCTGGCGTATTACTCATATCGTAAACTATGACTTTATTTCTTTAAAAAGGTTTAATCAATTAAATAGATATTTGATTTATCGTAAATTTGCTAAATCCAATTTGAGTTTACTAACTTAGTTATAATTTATGTTATTATGAATCAAGATAATTATACCCAATATGATCAAAAATTTGAATCGCTAACCACCGTTACTACAGAGATTAGAGCAGATTTTTATAAAAAAACTTATGGCCATGTTGCGGCAGCTGTTTTAATTTTCATTGTTCTCGAATCGCTATTATTACAGGTACAACCTTTAGTAGACTTAATGTTCAGTCTTGCCCAAGGGTGGACCTGGCTTATTGTGTTAGGTCTTTTTATGTGGGCTAGTTCTTATGCAGAAAAAAAAGCACATAGCTCACACGACCGCAACCAGCAGTATATCGGGCTAGGTATAATTGTGGTGTGTTATGCTGTTGTCTTTCTTCCTATTATAGCGATTGCTATTAAATATCAATCCTTATATGTGGATGGAGAAAGCAATATTTTAAATCAGGCAGCCACTGTTACCTTATCCCTATTTGCAGCATTAAGCGCTGTAGTTCTAATTACTAAAAAAGACTTTTCTTTTCTTAAAAGTATACTTGCCATAGGTTTTATTATCGCCCTAGGGTTAATCATCGCAGGTTTGATATTTGGTTTTGATTTAGGCCTTTTCTTCAGCGGTGCTATGGTAGTCCTGGCAGCGGGATCAATTTTATATCAAACTTCTAATCTTGTTCATAAATACGATACAGATCAATATGTGGGTGCTGCGGTAGGTTTATTTTCTTCATTGATGCTGTTGTTTTGGTATATTTTGAGCTTTTTCCTTTCACGAGATTAATTTAAATACCTACATACTATTACAACCCAATTCAGAGACTTTGTGGGTAGGCCCGTATGTCATTGCTGCAATGATGATCGGGATAGTTTTTGTTATTATCCATTTTTCATTACGTGCATGGCAAGAAAAACGTGATTTTTTATGGTATAGACAGGGAATTAGTTTCCGCAAGTTATCGCTTTCGCGAAAGCGAATTCTAGAAACATATCCCTTTTATAAACATCTTTCCTCGCATTATAAAAAACAATTTGAACACAGGGTTGCTTCATTCATAGCTGATAAAAAATTTGTAAACAGATATGAAAATGATGTTACTGATGAGCAAATAGTTTTAATTGCTTGCGTGGGATGCCGTTTAAACTTTGGTAGACGTAATTATTTATACCCGTTTCTTCATACTATATTACTCTTTCCAGAACCATTTATGAGTCCTACTAATGAAGCACTACATAAAGGAGAATTTAACCCACCCGCAAAAGTACTTGCTTTGTCATGGAAGGATTTTAAAACCGGAATGGATATTACAAATGATAACCTACACCTAGGTTTACACGAATTTACACACATCCTTCATTTTGAAAGTGAACGCAGTAGCGATATTGATGCTAGCAGATTTAAAAAATACACACGCAAAATTCTTTTAGAATTAATGAAGCCCGAGACTCGACAACAATTAGATTCAACCAGGTTTTTTAGAGATTATGCCTTTACAAATCAATATGAATTTATAGCTGTTTTAACCGAGTATTATTTTGAGTCGAACACTATATTTAAAAATAAATTTCCAGCAATCTACGAGCACCTAACTAAGGCACTACTCTTTAAAAAACAATGGATCATGAATTAACAGGATTCTTTCCTACAAAATAAAGATCATGTGCACAAAAGTCATCTTTAAAAAACTAGCTTTTATGCTGATTTTTTTTAGGAAGGCATAACCTAAAACTTTACTGATTAATTTAGTGGCTACTCCGTTTCGATTTGTGCCAGTAATTTCGGTATAATAGTGCCAGTAATT
>CAZQGX010000017.1:0-55094 GCA_964593255.1 uncultured Flavobacteriaceae bacterium
TATAAGTGGCACGGTTTGACCGAAATCCGTGGCATGGTCACACCGAAATAGCCACATATAAAATGAATTTAGCTCAATTAGTTAAAACTAAAAGGAAAGCTGTAGGCTTAACACAAGAAGAATTTGCTGAACGTACTGGTGTCGCATTAACAGTAATTAGAAAAATAGAACAAGGAAAAACCAATCTTAATATGGAGAAAGTAAACCTTGTTTTAAGAATGTTCGGGCATCAACTTATTGCAGCTCCCATTATAAAAAATGATGATAAATGATAAAGGCTAAAATTTTCTACGATGATATTCTTGCAGGAACTCTAACAGAAACGGATGATGGCTATTATACGTATCAATACAACGAAAACTATATAGCTGATAATCGCAAAGGTTGCTAATAAATAGCCTAACAACTCTATAAATCAAAGAGTTATTAGGCTTTGAGCTTTCACCCAAATGGTGTATTTTTAATTTGAAAAAATAAATATACCATGCTCAAAATTATATCAAAATCATCAAACATAACCCCTTACGGAGGTTTATTTTTCATTGACGACGCTTTAGGTCAAAAAGCTGTCATCAAAGATTTAATTACTACTCATTTAGGCGAAAGAAGTGTATTTGCCAAATGTTTTAATATCAGTTAATTGTAGTGTCATTGAAAAAATCAACGCATCACTAGTAATAGCAAATATTAAAGCAAAACAATACATCAAGGTACAGGATCATAACCTTTTCCTCCCCATGGATGACAACTGAAAATTCGTTTTATAGCAAGCCAGCCACCTTTAAAAACACCATGTTTTATAAGTGCCTCTTTAGAATATTGAGAACAAGTAGGAGAATAACGACAGGATGCTGGCGTAAAAGGCGATATTACAGTTTGATAAAACTTAATACACAATAAAAATGGATAGGCAAGAATTTTTTTCATTTTTAATTGATCATAAGTAAATGTTTGTATAAGAGTAGATTAGACCTTTTCCATTTGCTAAAACTATCAGCTTTACTTCTCACTCTTTTTTTAAAAAACCTATTATAAAACACAAAAGGATTTATCAAACGAATAAAAATTAGAATCATCTAAAATCTAGAAAGCCATTATTACATGATTGATTTCAAAATCAATCTACAGTATAGGTGGTTCCTTCTACACCATCTTTTAACTGGATACCGGCAGCCGTAAGTTGATCACGTATTTGATCGCTAGTTTTCCAGTCTTTATTTGCCCTCGCAGTTGCTCTTAAATCGATAATTAGCTTCATCGCACCGTCTAGATTTTTATGAAAAGTACTACTACGTTCTTCTTTTATGCTTTGTAAACCTAATACTTCATAGAAAAATCCATTCATGGTCGAGCTTAAATCAGCAAGATCAACTGCAGTTATGTGTTCTTTACCTTCCTTAACAGAATGTATCATTTTTACAGCATCAAACAACTCTGCAATAAGTATAGGCGTATTAAAATCGTCATTCATAGCAGCATAACATTTTTGTTTCCATGCGGCAATATCAACAGTAGATGCTTTACTGGTCGGCAAATTGTCTAATACATTCATTGCCTCTGTAAGGCGATTAAAACCTTTTTCGGCAGCGAGAATCGCATCATTACTAAAATCTAAAATAGACCTGTAATGTGCTTGCATCATAAAAAATCGCACCACACTAGGAGCAAATGCTTTTTGCATAAAATCATTTTCTCCTGTAAACAATTCTACTGGTAAAATACTATTTCCAGTTGATTTAGACATTTTCTGTCCATTAAGGGTGAGCATATTTGCATGCATCCAGTAATTCACTGGATTATGCCCGTGAGCTGCCTCACCTTGTGCAATCTCACACTCGTGATGTGGAAATTTAAGATCCATACCGCCACCGTGTATATCAAAAGTCTCTCCCAAATATTTTGAACTCATCACCGTACATTCTAGATGCCATCCTGGAAAACCGTCTCCCCAGGGACTAGGCCATCTCATGATATGTTGCGGGCTTGCCTTTTTCCATAAAGCAAAGTCGGCTGGATTTTTTTTATCGCTTTGTGCTGCTAGCTCGCGTGAATTTGCCATCATATCTTCTAGCTGCCTGCCACTCAATTTACCGTAATTATGGGATTCATTAAATTTTAAAACATCAAAATAGATAGAACCGTTTTTCTCATAGGCATAACCATTATCCATTATGATTTTAATAATCTCTATTTGTTCTACAATATGACCTGTTGCAGTAGGTTCAATACTGGGCGGTAACGCATTAAATTGTTTCATCACCGTATGAAAATCTATGGTATACTGTTGCACAACTTCCATAGGTTCTATCTTTTCTAGACGGGCTTTTTTTGAAATTTTATCCTCACCTTCATCAGCATCGTCAGTAAGATGACCTGCATCGGTAATATTGCGTACATAACGCACTTTATAACCTAAGTGTTTTAAGTACCTATATACCATATCAAAACTTATGAAAGTACGGCAATTTCCTAAATGAACATTGCTGTAAACCGTTGGTCCACAAACATACATACCTATACGGTCATTTATAATCGGAGTAAATATTTCTTTATTCCCGCTTATAGAATTATATATTTTTAGTTCATTTTCTATATGTCTCGCCATGATGTACTTTGGTTATTTAATTTAAAATGCATGGATACAATAATCCAATATTATGATGAAGAGCCTTTGAATAGTGTTATGTTTTAATTGTGTTACGCTTTCGCGAAAGCGAGAACAAAACCAACTTTATAGCCCAAAAGAATATTTTTAGTGTAGAGATAAATGAAAGTAATAGTTAATCCTAGAATAGATAAATGCTAGAATTTGGTTTCCATTTTTACGTAATCTATAAATTCTCTTTTTACAATAGGATCTTTAAATTTACCGCCGAACTCCCCTGTAACCGTACTACTTTCTATATCTCTTATACCTCGACTGTTCACACACAAATGTTTAGCATCTATGATACATGCCACATCTTGAGTATTTAATGCTATTTGCAGTTCTCTTACAATCTGTATGTTAAGACGCTCTTGTACCTGTGGGCGTTTTGCATAATAATCTACTATACGATTCATTTTTGAAAGCCCGATTACATTACCGTTTGAGATGTAAGCGACATGGGCACGACCAACTATGGGAAGTAAATGATGCTCACAAGTAGAATATACAACGATGTCTTTTTCAACTAGCATCTCGTTGTATTTATATTTATTCTCAAAGATACTTGCCTTTGGCCTTTTATCGGGGTGTAAACCACCAAAAATTTCTTGGACAAACATTTTTGCAACACGATTAGGAGTTCCTTTAATACTGTCGTCGTTCATATCCATTCCCAGCGTTTCTAGTATGTGATGAACATCTTTTTTAATGGATTCAATTTTATCGGCATCACTCATATCAAATGCATCTTCTCTTAACGGGGTTTGCTCGTTTGATGATAAATGATCGTGGTCGTCTATATTTTCAATTATATCGTCTAATTTCATATAAATATTACAAAGGATAAGTAAAATTTTTGCAAACTTACAAATTGTATCTAATATCTATCTTGATTTATTCATAATAGCGTCTAAAAAAATGGTCAAAATAAAGAAAGAGTTAACTAATTTTATCATATTTGTTAACGTTATTTTTAATTTCCCTAAAATTCACATGATGAAACAAATTTTATCGTTTTTTATATTATCATTTTCCTTTATTTCAATGGGTCAGACCAATATAAGCATGCCTTTGGGTGATAATCTTGGGAATGGTTTCAGGTTTGTAGGGTGCAACACGAGCGCATTTAGCGATAGTGCAGGAAATGGAAATTACACTAACAATGAAAATAATGTATCGGTTTTTTGTCCAGCCATAGTAACCGACCGCATGCAACTAGATTTTTTGGTGGTTGATTTACTTGCGGGTGATATAGTTACCATTTATGATGGCGATTCTACAACAGCACCTGTTTTAGGTAGTATTACAAATACAAATACACCCGCAGGACTTTTTCAAGCTAGCGCAGGTAATCCGACTGGTTGTCTCACAGTGCGGTTTGTCTCAAATGGTTCAGGAACGGCTGGTGGCTGGCGTGCTGCTAGAACTTGTTTTAACCCATGCCAAAGCATATCTACAGTAATCACTACAACGCCACCTATAGATGCAGATGGTATTTTAAGAATTTGTCAAGGAGACACCGTAAGTTTTAACGGTTCTGCAAACTTTAATATTGACGGTGCGGGTGCCACATATGAATGGGATCTTGCTAATGGGAATAGATTAAACCCAGGACAGGTCCAATCTGAAACTTATAATGCACCAGGAATTTACCAAACAAGATTTATTGTTACAGATGCATCAGGTTGCACAGATAGGGAAGAGATCGACCTAGTCGTTCAAGTTTCTACAGACCCAGACTTTACAGGTACGCAAGCAGCAGATACCAATTTGTGTTTTGGAGAATCTACAACACTTACAGGGGTGGTAAATCCAATAGAATTTGCTATTACACCCTCACCGCCCATAACAGGGGTTACTTTTTTACCAGATGGTAGCGGTATAAGTTATCAAACCTGTATAGATGTTAATTTATTTGCACCAGGTGTAGGGGTTACAAATGCATCTGATATTGTAAATATTTTTCTCAATATGGAACATTCTTATTTAGGAGACCTTCAAGTTACGGTAACAGCACCTAACGGCAGTTCTGTAGATTTACACACCTACCCAGGCGGTGGCGGCACATTTTTAGGTATTCCAATAGATAATGATTCAAATCTTAATCCAGGTACTGGCTTTGATTATGTTTTTACAGAATCTGCTACACAAACTTGGATACAAGCGTCAGGCGGTAACTCAACAATCCCAGCGGGAGACTATCTTCCTGTAGAGCCTTATAGCAATTTTATAGGAGCACCACTTAATGGACAATGGTGCATTACAGTAACCGATAATCTAGGATCTGATAATGGCTTTATTTTTTATTGGGGATTAAACTTTAATCCAGCCATCATTCCTGCAGAACTTTCTTTTACACCACTATCCACCTCTCAAACCTGGCAAAATAATCCAGATATTACCGCAGTCAATGGAAATACTATTACGGTAACACCATCAACAGCTGGTACAAATTGTTATGTTTTTGAGTTTATAGACAATTTTGGATGTACTTATACCGAGCAAGTGTGTATAGATGTAGAAGATGAAATACTAGCCGCCACGCCAGATGATATCATTGTTTGTAACACTAGTGGTACTTTAACAGTAGATCTTACCATCAACGACAGCGTGATTTTAAATGGACTTCCCACTGCAGATCATGCAGTGACCTATCACACCTCGCAAGCCGATGCTGAAAATGGCGTTGCAGCAATACCAAATGCAACGGCCTATCCTCTTACCGCACCACCAATCACAATTTATTCTGCAATTACTGAGGTAAATACAAACTGTGTTGTGGTAGACAGTTTTATTATAGACTTGATAGACTTTAGCACCTTTAATATCCCTGATTTTGAACAATGTGGGCCTATAACTAATTTTGATATTCCTGCCTATGTTTCCTCATTTTTAACCGGCGGTTCTGGCTCTTCAAGTTTTATTACCGAATTTTACTCAAGTCTTGCCGATGCGCAAAATCAGACAAATCCCATTGTAAATCCCAACGCCTTTAATCTTGCAAGCGGTACAGTTACTATTTATGTAAGAATCATTAGCACATCAGACTCAAGTTGTAGTTCTATAAATCCATTTGATCTTACGGCTGCTGCTATCCCTGTGGCAAACCCTGCTGTAGACCTAGTGGCTTGTGATGATTTAAGTAATGATGAAACCGAGGTTTTTGTGCTAAGCGATCAAAACACCGTAATTTTAAATGGGCAAGCAGGAACAATATCGTACCATTTGACACAACAGGATGCTATAGATGGTATAGCGCCATTAAACGTAACATCATATTCAAACCTATCAAATCCACAGACTATATATGCAAGAGTTACTGATAACACATCTTTAGCATGTTCTAACACTACAAATTTTAATCTTATTGTTAACAGAAGATCTGTTTTTAATACTGCAAATAATATGGTTGTTTGTGATGACGCTAGTAATGATGGCTTTGAATCTTTTGATTTAACCGCTCAAAATACAGATATCTTAGGAACTCAAACTGCTGCAGATAACAACATTACTTTTCATAACTCGCAAGCAGATGCTGATGCAGGTATAAATGCTATTGCAAACCCTACCGCTTATACTAACACTACAGCTGGTGCAGAAACCATTTTTGTAAGAATAGAAAATGTAACTGCCACAGATTGTTATGATACAGGATTTTTTGAACTCATTATTAATGAAACACCAGTGGCAAATCAAGTTGCAGACGTCGTTGTGTGTGATGATGTAAGTAACGATGGTATTGACACGTTTGTATTTGACACTTATACCGCTCAGGTTTTACTAGCGCAAGATCCACTGCTATTTTCTGTTTCTTACCACGATTCACAGGTAGATGCAGATGCAGGTATTAACCCGCTAGACACCAGCGCTTATGTAAACACCTCAAACCCACAAACTATTTATGTGCGTCTTGAAAATGTAAACAGCACAGATTGTGATAGCACCACTACTTTTGACCTAATAGTAAACAGAAGATCTGTTTTTAATACTGCAAATAATATGGTTGTTTGTGATGACGCTAGTAATGATGGCTTTGAATCTTTTGATTTAACCGCTCAAAATACAGATATCTTAGGAACTCAAACTGCTGCAGATAACAACATTACTTTTCATAACTCGCAAGCAGATGCTGATGCAGGTATAAATGCTATTGCAAACCCTACCGCTTATACTAACACTACAGCTGGTGCAGAAACCATTTTTGTAAGAATAGAAAATGTAACTGCCACAGATTGTTATGATACAGGATTTTTTGAACTCATTATTAATGAAACACCAGTGGCAAATCAAGTTGCAGACGTCGTTGTGTGTGATGATGTAAGTAACGATGGTATTGACACGTTTGTATTTGACACTTATACCGCTCAGGTTTTACTAGCGCAAGATCCACTGCTATTTTCTGTTTCTTACCACGATTCACAGGTAGATGCAGATGCAGGTATTAACCCGCTAGACACCAGCGCTTATGTAAACACCTCAAACCCACAAACTATTTATGTGCGTCTTGAAAATGTAAATAACACGGATTGTGCTAACCAAACGACTTTTGATTTAATAATCAATGAAACCCCTGATATTGCAGCGGCTTCAGACCTTGTATTGTGTGACGATATAAGTGGTGATGGCATTGAGTCCTTTGACCTTACATTAAACGACGCAGCCATTCTCAACGGACTTAACCCAGCAAATTACACTATAATTTACAGCAACGCTACTGGTGTGATCACTTCTCCATATACAAATACAACTAGTCAAGAAACGATAACTGTAAGTGTTCAAAATAATATTACAGGTTGTGAAAACACTACTTCTTTTGATGTAATTGTAAATCCTATTCCTCAAACAATACCATTATTTACAGTAGAAGAATGTGATGAAGATGGCGATGGTGTCGCAACTTTTGAATTAATTAGCGTGTCAGATCAAATAATCAACGGGCAGTTAGACACTACAGTCACCTATCACGCCATCGAGGCTGATGCACTTTCTGGAACAAATCCTCTAGACATAAATGTTTATGAAAACACCACCGATAATCAGACCATATATTACAGAATAGAATTTGCCAGCACCAGCTGTTTTTCAATA
Source organism: uncultured Flavobacteriaceae bacterium (assembly GCA_964593255.1). Taxonomy (GTDB): domain Bacteria; phylum Bacteroidota; class Bacteroidia; order Flavobacteriales; family Flavobacteriaceae; genus Nonlabens. The sequence continues at coordinate 7,736 of CAZQGX010000017.1, forward strand.
GGTGAATTTATTATAAACCCTGTAGAACCACCGCTTGCAGTGCCTCCTTCTTCAATAGAAGCCTGTGATGATGGTTCTGGTAGTACAACTATAGATGTAAGTATAGCAAATGACGAGGTTAACGGAGGACAACTAGACACAACTGTAGTGTATTACTTAAATCAAACAGATGCCGATAATGAAATTAATGGAATTACAAACGACTTTACTTTTTCATCAAATACTACATTAATTGCAAGAGTAAATGATGATAATACTGATTGTTTTAGTTTTACAACCTTGGATATCATTTTTAATCAATTACCTGATCCTAATTTACTAGATCAATATATTTTATGTCTGGATGAAAATGGAAATTTAGTTAATGGCCCTACTGTTTTAGACACTGGTCTGGACAATAACAACTTTTCTTTTGAGTGGAGGTTAGATAATAATCCTACTGCATTTACCACTGCATCGATTCAAGCAGTAGAGGCAGGTGATTATGAAGTTACCGTAACAAGCAATGATACGGGCTGCAGTATTGTCCAACGAACCAACGTGAGACTAGCAGGTGTGCCTAGCGATTACGACGTTAATATAACTTCAAATCCATTTGATTTTGTTCATCAGGTGATCGTAAGTGCACAAGGTCCAGACCTGTACTGGTATCGTTTAGATGATGGTCCTTACGTAAACAACGGTACATTTAATGACGTTTCTCCAGGGCCACATACCGTTACTATTGCAGAAAGAAGTGGCTGTGGCGAACTTGTGATACCAATTTTTGTATTTGGATATCCAGATTATTTCACACCAAACTCAGATGGGATACATGATACATGGAATATTATAGGCGGCGAGCTTTTACCTGGCACAAAGCTTTATATATTTGATCGTTATGGTAAATTAATTAAACAATTAGATGTTAATGGACCAGGATGGGATGGAACCTATAATGGCCAATTACTACCTAGCAGTGATTATTGGTTCAGAATCGAGTACTCTTTTAACGGTCAACAACGCGAGGCTACTGGGCATTTTGCCATGAAGCGCTAATTATTAATTGCCTGAAAATCTAATGTAAGAAAAAAGTTATCATCACCACATCTTTTTCAAGTGGTGGTGAATGACTTCAAAATAGCGTGTTATGTTGTTTAAGTTTATTTGTTGATAATAGGGTAATATGATGATCTCGCTTTCGCGAAAGCGGAATTATATTAATAAAATAACACAAATCGTTTGATGTGATCTTTAAAAAACATCAATACAAAGGCTATCTTGCGAGGGGTATTAAGTAAGCATTGTGATAACTATCGATGGTAGATAGAAGTAAAACAGGAAATTAGTTTATAATCAAAAAGCATAATTAATAGTCTACCGATAATAATGAGAATACTAACTGACAAGTTGATAATAGTTAATACGATAGGTAAATATTACAGTCTAGTGCTCTATATAAATATATTGTTGTCCATCTAATTATGAGCGATTAATGTAATTTGAAGTGCTGTAATACCTTTTGACCATCAACTTCATTTTAACTCTTGATTTTTAAAAATTTACTTTTTAGCTTTTAAAAACCTTTCTTTTATTTAATTTTTGAAGTGATTTACAAAGAAATAGCAACTAAGTCTATTTTCCATAATCAGATAGGTTCAATTTCAACACGACACCATTGTTTCTAAAATAAAAAAAGTGCTATCAATAAAATGACGGCACTTTTTTTATTTTTAATTTATTTATAATTATAGATTAAACCCTATCGTCAAAATTATATTATCCATTTGATTCATTACACCTGCTCTAGTGTTAAGACCTGTATCAAATAATTGCTGTGAAAAATCTCTTTCGGCACGATCATAAGAAATGTCTAAAACGGTTTTACCCCAAGTGTATCCTAGTCCAAAACTGTAACCATTAAGATTTCCCATAATCTCTGTATTTTCATAAGGCGATTCTTCAAATCTGTAACCACCTCTTAAAGTAACTCTTTCAATTCTATATTCACCACCTATGCTTAGGGTAGAAGCTCTTTGTAAGTTTTCATTAATAAATCGGTTGTTATCTCTAAAAATAGAGCTGTTTTCTGGTCTAAAACGCATCTGACTGTGATCTGTTATTGAGTAATCTAAACTTAAAAGACCACTTTTACCAAAAATATAAGCAAGGCTACCAGTAAAACTACCAGGAGATCTTAATCTATATGGCGCAAAAACATTTACAACATTAGGTCGCACTCTAACTATAGAAGCATTACCTGGTGCACGAGTTGATATTTCTTGAATTTGTGATTCGTCAATAGAATACCATGTAGGGGATTCATAAGTAGCACCTACTCGCAAACTTTTAGTCAACTTACCTATAAGACCTAATTGAAATGAAAAACCATTTGCATCTGTAAATAAAGTATTATCAAATCTTACATTACTTACAGTAGCGTCTGCATTTGAATTAGATTCTTCAATACTTGTAAAACGCTCGGTACTTATTGTGTGAGAATTTAGATTCACACCTAAATTCCATTTATTATTCAGTTCTATTGCGCCATTAAAACTTAGCTTGCTGTTGTAACCTACTGTTTGTAACAAATAATCTTGATTAAAAGTTCCGGTTCCTGTATTGCTTAAATAAGTAGTACCTGCTAGATTATTAGGATCGGCCGCATCTAAAAGGAAAGATTCATAACCTAAAAAACCTTGCTGAGCACCAAAACCAAAATCTTGTCCTAGAAATAGGTATAAATCACTAGCTGTCTCACCATCACCAGTTCTTACCGTAAAATTATCTAAGGCTATACCATTAGCATTATCTAAAAAATACTGTGACACAGATATGGGACTAGTGCCTATAACTCTTATGGCATTGTCAAAATTTCTATTAAGATCATAATTAATGGCGAGTGAGAATTTTGAAACAGCTTTATTTTGTGAACTTTTAAAAACCAAAACACCACCAGCTTGATTAATGTTAAGATCATTTTCATTTGCATCTGTATTAGTACCAAAATAATTTGAACTATTATCACTACCCATAAATCCAAGCGAGACTCCCGCATAATTATTTGCAAAAACAACAGAGCTTGCTGGGTTTGCTCCTATAGCACTTAAATCACCCCCTAGAGCTCCAAAAGCACCACTTAAGGCACGGTAACGGGCGGTTCCCTTTAAATCCTCGCCTGTATACAACAATCCATCACTTACAGATTGTGCATTACTAAAAAACGCACCAGCTACCAGTGCGCTTAAAATTAGAATATTTTTCATTTAAAAATTAATTTTTGGTTAACCTCTACGTCCAGATGATCTACTGCCACCTGATGATCTTGACCCACCCGATGATCTTGACCCGCCAGATGATCGCATGGTACCTGACGACCTTCCCGATGACCTTGTAGGTGACATGGTTCCAGAAGATCTTGTAGGAGAAGTAGATCTGTAGGTTCCAGTTCTATTGGTATTTCTAGGCATTGTAGACCTTACATTTGACGACCTGCGGGTTGTTGTACTACTACTGGTTCTAGTAGAAGATCCAGGATATGCAGACCTAGTTCTTGACGAACTTCTTGCATTTGTACTGTTTGTAGTTCTTCCATATCTACTCGCATCAGAAGACCTAGAATTCACACGATTTCCATCAAAAGAAGTTGTTCTTCCAGTATTAATTGCTCTACCCCTGCTATTGTAGCTAAGGGCTTGATTGCGAGAGGCTCTTCCAGCGTTTTGGTAAGCAAAGCCTCTTATCATGTTACTGCGTCCATAATTTCTGTAGAAATTATTCCCATAAAAACCACCTCCCCAGCCAAAATTATTCCAACCAAACCTATTTCCGTAAAAGCCGCCGCCCCAGCCCCAATTGTTGAAACCAAAACCATTATTCCAGCCAAAACCACCGCCCCAGCCCCAATTATTGAAACCAAAACCGTTGTTCCAGCCAAAACCACCGCCCCAGCCCCAATTGTTGAAACCAAAACCGTTGTTCCAGCCAAAACCACCGCCCCAGCCCCAATTATTGAAACCAAAACCGTTATCGTAATAATTAATGGTTACCCCACTAGGATTAGTACCCCATCCTGCTTCACCACCTCCATAATTGGCGGTATAATCTGGATTTGATTGATCATAACTGCTGGATGAATATTTCTCTACGTCGGTAAAAGTGGTGTCTTGTGCAAAATTATTACCGTGGCTTTTTGCTCCTTCAGAAAAAAGAGATTCATAATACGCCGCAGAATTACTTTGATATTGATCTTTAGGTTGCGTATCTTCTACGTTACTGTAATTATTATTCTGCTCTCGAGAACCATAGATGCCGTCATTATAAGAAACGCTTTCATATGAACCACAAGATACTGCAACTGTAGCGATAAGAATCAATGCTGCAATTTTATAAAAAGCAAGCTTTATTGTGTTTATATTTTTCATAGCGTTTTTATTTAATATCATTAATTGTATAAAAATAAGTAGTTTTGCCAAGCATTAAAAGCTTTTAACATACTTATTACATAAGGGGCAAGTTTTATGCCAAACACAACATTATGAGCAAAAACCTAACAAGCAGAAATGAAGATTATTCACGGTGGTATAACGAGCTAGTAGTAAAAGCAGATCTAGCCGAAAACAGTGCTGTGCGCGGTTGTATGGTGATCAAACCCTATGGCTATGCAATATGGGAAAAAATGCAGGCTGAACTTGATCGCATGTTTAAAGAAACTGGCCATCAAAATGCTTATTTCCCTTTATTAATACCTAAAAGCCTTTTTGAAGCTGAAGAAAAAAACGCAGAAGGATTTGCTAAAGAATGTGCTGTAGTTACACATTATCGATTGCAAAATGATCCAGACAATCCAGGAAAATTAAGAGTTGATGCAGATGCTAAACTAGAAGAAGAGTTGGTTGTACGTCCCACAAGCGAGGCGCTTATTTGGAATACTTACAAAGGATGGATACAATCTTACCGGGACCTACCTCTTTTAATTAACCAATGGGCAAATGTAGTGCGCTGGGAAATGAGAACCAGATTATTCTTGCGTACAGCCGAATTTTTATGGCAAGAAGGCCACACAGCACACGCCACAAAACAAGAAGCGATCAACGAGGCTGTACAAATGAATGATATATATGCAGAATTTGCCGAGAATTTTATGGCAATACCTGTAATTAAAGGCGTTAAAACCGAAAGTGAACGTTTTGCCGGCGCAGATGAGACTTACTGCATCGAGGCATTAATGCAAGATGGAAAAGCCTTGCAAGCAGGTACCAGTCACTTTTTAGGGCAAAATTTTTCAAAAGCTTTTGATGTAAAATTCACCTCTCAACAAGGTAAACAAGAATATGTATGGGCTACCTCTTGGGGAGTTTCTACCCGTTTAATGGGCGCATTAATCATGACACACAGCGATGATCAAGGCCTTGTATTACCCCCCAACCTTGCTCCCAACCAAGTAGTAATTGTACCGATTTATAAAAACGAAGAACAATTTAACGCTATAAAGGAAGTAATAGACAACATTGTAAAGGAATTAAGAGCATTAGGTGTTTCTGTAAAATTTGATCACCGAGACACTTTAAGACCAGGAGCTAAATTTGCGCAGCATGAATTACAAGGTGTTCCATTAAGAATAGCAATAGGCGCTAGAGATCTGGAAAATGGCACAGTAGAACTAGCTAGACGAGATACCCTTACTAAAGAAACAACCTCTATAGAAGGTATTGCGTTTAAGGTTAAGAATCTTTTGAAGGACATTCAGGAATCTTTACATAAGAAAGCTTTAAAATATAGAGATGATCATATTACAGCTGTTAATACTTTTGAAGAATTTAAAGAAGTGCTAGAAACAAAAGGAGGTTTTATATCAGCACACTGGGATGGAACCGCGCAAACCGAGGATAAAATCAAAGAACTTACCAAAGCAACTATAAGATGTGTGCCAATTCATGCAAAAGAAGAAGCGGGTGTTTGTGTGTTAACAGGTAACAAATCTGAAAAACGTGTGCTATTTGCAAAAGCATATTAATTTTTTGATTTTTTTTTCTATTCATTGTTGCAGAATCAAAAAAAGAGTTTATTTTTGCAACCGCTAAAACGAGCAAAAATAATGGCCCGTTCGTCTATCGGCTAGGACGCATGGTTTTCATCCATGTAAGAGGGGTTCGATTCCCCTACGGGCTACAATTCAAATCGATCTTAAAATTAGATCAAGTTTTATAAGATATGGCAAATCACAAAAGTGCTTTAAAAAGAATACGTAGAAACGAGGTTGCAAGGATTAGAAATAAATACCAGCATAAAACAACACGTAATGCAATTAAGAAATTAAAAGAGACAGAAGATAAAGCTGCTGCTGAAAAAATTCTTATTGATGTATATTCAATGCTTGATAAGCTTGCAAAGAAAAATGTTATTCACACTAACAAAGCAAGTAATTTAAAATCAAAATTAACTAAGCATGTAAATGCATTAGCATAATTAGATTTTCACAATTTTATTAAAAGCCTTTCAAATTAGTGAAAGGCTTTTTTATTAACCCATTTTGTTATTTTTACTTGTCGCCTATTTTTTATAAAAAAACTTACATAAGTTTTTTTATACTATAAAGACTTATTGCAATAGATCGCTACAAAGCTTTTATTTTTAAAAGTGTATCTCCTAGCTCGAAAAAATCTTTTTTTATTTTAGCTCATTGTTTTTAGTTTAATCAAAAAAAACTCTAGTTTTAAATATTATCAAAACTTTTTACTTCAACCTTGTTAAACACCATTTTATTAAAAAATGTATTTTCAAGAGTTTAACAGATTTCTATTATTTGTTTTGATTAGAGTTTTAGCTAGTTAGAATTAAATCTAGACACGCTGCTTTTCAAAATCGAGGCGCTCTAGTTGATAAGTCGCCAACGACTGATTATGGTAAGAATGATGGTTAAAATTCCGCTTTCGCGAAAGCGGAACAACTAAAAAGCCCTTAATTCCTTAAGAGCTTTTTTATTATTGAGGTTTGATTTTTATCTCAATCTAATCCCAAAAGTCAAATACCTTTCTTGTATAGGCGAGTCTTTTAAAATATCATTTAAACCATAAGTAGCAAAAAATTGTAGATTGTCCCAGCCTGCATAGGCACTTACACCATAGATAAAATTATTTATTTCATAATCGTTTGCGGTTGTTTGTGTTACAGTACGCCCCTCTCTATCAAATCTTATGGATTGCGAGGTGGAAGTTACAACACCTATATAACCACCTAGTCCCGCTACAAAAGCACGATCATCCTTATATCTTTTTATACCGTCTTTATAGGTTTTTAATTTACGTGGGCCAAATTCTAAATGAAATGGTGCCACTATACTATATTGAATAAAATCAGACCTTTTAATGTCAAAATTCAAAGGTGCCAAATTAGTAACATTATTATTAGTTACAAATGCTTTATCATTATTAATAGATAAATCGTTTGCTCTTAATGCAAGACCATAATTGAATCTAAATTTATCGTTCTCTGGATTTAATCGAGTTGTGAATTCCAGACCAACTTCAAAGACACCAGAACCCCAAAACCTGTAGGCATCACCTATACCATTATCGTTGCTTAAAGCTTGATTAAAACCAAAGCTCACAACTAGGTCTGTAGTGGTGCGCACAAACTCTTTTTCCCTGCGATTTTGATCAAAAATATCTAAAAAATCCACGGGAGCTTTTTTGGGTTCTTTTGTTTCTTCTACTTCCTGTCCAAAACAAGTAATGGTAAATGTGAATAGTACTAGTATAATAACGTTTTTCATAATGTAGATATTTATAGTTAAAAAATATTACAATATCGATTTATAAAAATTAATAACAGTCTGTTAATTCACTGTGTTATTGTTCTGAAAATACATACAAAGAATCCTACTTTCTCACTCTTTAATTAACCTTAAATCTATTATTGAATTCTGATTCCAAAGGTGACATATTGGGCGTCTAATGAATTATCTTTAAAAACCTTATTCAGATTCATACGACCAAATAATGTCCAGGAATCAAAACCTACATAAGCATCAAGGCCATAGACAAAAATCTCGTTATCAAAATTATCAATTCGTTTTTCTCTAATAGTACCTCCATTTTCTTCATATCTTAACTTTAACCTAGAGCTCATATTAAAACCAGCAAAGCCACCTATACCAAATTTAAATTGGTCGTATTCCTGGTATCGCGTTCGTCCATCGGCATATTCTTTTTTATTGCTGCCACCTATTTCAAAATGCAATGGAAAAACCAGTTGATCTTGACGGAATTTTGCTTTGTCAACCTCAAAGCCTAAAGGTGCTATTTGGGCTTGTTCTCCTTGAGTAATAAAACGATTTCCATTTAATTCTGTCCCGTGAGATTGGTACTCTATACCATAGGTCACTCTAAAATTATTATTTTGGTCTAATCTTGTTTTAAACTGCAGCCCTAAAGAAAAGTAATTATTGCGGGGGTAACTAAAATCATTAATATCTAGCTGCTCGCCATTCATGAAATTATAGGCAAACCCGATGGTTATGCCCGAGGTAGTGCGCAAGCGTTGTTTATATGTTCTAGGAGTATCGGGGCTGTTGTACCTAATAAATTTATCAGTGCTGAAGGTAAGCTGAATTTCATTGTCAGTAGAATATCTGCCGTACTTTTTAACAAACTCTTCCTCTAGTGCTGCGTATTGATTGATATAAGTAATGTTCAATGCACTGCGCTCTGCGGCAGTTTTTTTGAATTCGTCTGCCTTTTCTTTAGAAATTTTTTCTTTATCTAATTTATAATTGATACTCTCGATTATTGACTTGAGATCTTCTTTTTCCTTTTCAATATTTTTCTCTCTATCACTTTTTAACTCTTCTAGCAGCATTTTAATCTCTATAGAGTCCCTAGGTATTTCTTGTTGTGCAAGTGTGGTCATCCCAAATAATAAGCACGCGATCATGCTTATGTAACATATTGATTTTTTCATGATAATTGATTTATTTGTAAATGTTAAAAGTTCAATTTACTGTTGTATTTATTGTTATTGTTGGAATTAAGAGGTCTAATCCCTTTTATCGACTAGCGCATAGGCTTCAGTTTTAAGCTTACCTAATTGATCAAATATGAACATATCTAATTTATTTCGTCTATCTGACTCTATGTCCCACTCAGTTTCTCTTATTAATTGTTGTACATAAGAGCCTTGATTTTCAAAAGAGGTTTTTAACAAAGTTTGTTTTTTGAGCGCATCATTTAACAAAGCTTCCATTTCCTGATCAACACTTGATTTTTGTGCAATGTCTTGTTTTACAGCAGTTGTAGATAAACTAGACATTGTTTCTTTAATAGTATTTGATAAAATGTGTTTTTCTCTATTTACTAGATCTGGCGTTTGGTTGACACTTGTTTTAATACCGTTTACGGCAATGGCATTTGCTTTTCGACTAGTAACGCTAGCATCTTTTTTATTTGTAATACTAGATTTTTTTTGAAATTTTTTATTCTTAGTACTTAAAGAATGACCCTCGATAATAAAGTCACTTTCTTTTTTTAAAGAAATTCTGTCTAATTTTAGAATATCATTTTTGGTTTTTAAATCAACAGCATTATTAATAGCGTCGCTTTTATCAACAACTATTTCATTTTTATCTTGATGTGATATGATATCCTTATTTAAAAAAGGATAAATGCATACTGCCAAAACAACTATTGCAGCTACTGCCATTATATAATAAACAATAGACTTGCTCGTCTTGCTGTGTTTTGTTTCTGCTGCATCTAGTCTAGCGTCCAGCAAGTCCCAAGAATTGTCCTTTACAGCTATCTTGCGTTTTTCAAACGACTTTTTTATCTGTTTAAGCTTCATAGCGTTGTTTTCTTATTTGTTTAATTTTTTCTTGTAATAAAAGACGTGCCTTACGGTATTGCGTTTTACTGGTGTTTTCACTGATATTCAAGATCTTTGCAATTTCTTTATGTTTTATCTTGTCTAAAGAGTGCATCACAAAAACGCTTTTATAACCTTGCGGCAAAGTATCTATGCATTCTTGTATAACATCTATAGGCAAGTCTGTTGGTTCTTTACAATCATCATGATCGTCTACAATGGCTGTTTTTTCTTCAACAATTGATTCACTAAATTTAAATGGGTCTTTTTTTCTTAAATGGTCTATACACTCTCTGACCATAATTTTACGTACCCAGCCTTCAAAACTACCTTCATAAGCATATTGATCTAGCTTTGTAAAAACTTTAAAAAAACCATTAAGTAATACTTCTTCAGCAATTTCTACCGATGGGATATATTGCCGGCATATACTCAACATTTTGGGCGCATGCTTTTCAAAAAGATGCTTTTGCGCTTTTCTATCGCGCTTGGCAGCCTTTTGGATCAGCTTTTTTTCATCGGTATAAAGTTGTATCACTTTCACTGTTAACATGCTTTCTATAAATAAAGACGAGGGTTGATTATAAAAGTTGCATGAAATTAAATAAAAAATACAATTATTTTAGAAATCTCGCTTTCGCGAAAGCGAAACTATTAACAAACAACAATCTACTAAATATACTTTGTGACAATTAATTTTCTTATTGCCATATTTTAAGAATAAAGGAAAGGTTCTTTATAAAGCGAGATGCAACTAATGAAAGAGAAAATTCTGTTTTAAAGTCTAATAAATTTATTTGCAGATAATTAGATCATTTAAAAAATACAAATAGAAGAAATTGCAATAGCAAATTTGCGTTTCATTGATTACCATGGCAACATCTTACAACAAAGGAACGAATCACCTATATCAGAAGTGATTTAAACTCTATGACTACTTCATTAAGTTTGTTATGTGTAGGCCATGCTACTTTAATTTATTGCAGAAAAGATTACTAGATTTTAAAATCGCTTTTTGCAATCAAATTTCAACGATTATTTATTATCGCCTTTATAGCCAAAACGTCGCAATTGTTTCTCGTCGCTGCGCCAGTTTTTATTCACCTTTACATACAATTCTATATGCACTTGTTTACCAAAAAACTTTTGTAAATCTTTTCTAGCCTCGGTTCCCACACGTTTTAAGGCGATTCCTTTATGACCTATAATGATACCTTTTTGTGTCTCACGTTCTACCATAATTACAGACCTGATTCTTATAATCTGTTCGTCTTCAAAAAACTCTTCTGTATCAATTTCAACAGAATAAGGAATCTCTTTTTTGTAATGAATTAATATTTTTTCTCTGATGCTTTCATTAACAAAAAAACGTTCTGGCTTATCAGTTAGGGTATCTTTAGGGTAAAAAGGTGGAGAAAAAGGCAATATTTCTACAATGCGGGATAGCAATTCTGGCACTCCAAAATTTTTCAATGCACTTATTGCAAAAACCTCAGCATTAGGAAGTCTTTCTTTCCAGTGCGTAACGGCCTCACTTAGCTGGGCGGCATTGCCATGATCAATTTTATTAATCAATATAAAAACAGGCACCTGTGCAAAAGTAAGTCGCTTTTCAAAAGCTTCATTTTTTAGCTCCTTCTCCCCTAGTTCTACCATATAAAGGATACAGTCTGCATCTTCAAAAGCATTTTTTACAAACTCCATCATACTTTCTTGCAGCTTATATGCAGGTTTTATGATCCCAGGTGTGTCGCTTATAATAGCCTGAAAGTCATCACCGTTTACAATACCTAGTATGCGGTGTCTGGTGGTTTGTGCTTTTGAAGTAATAATAGAAAGTCGCTCACCCACTAGTGAATTCATCAGGGTGCTTTTACCTACATTAGGATTACCGACTATGTTTACAAATCCTGCTTTATGTTCCATATTGCAAAGGTAGTTCTTAAGAGTTTATTGTGGATTTTAAGTTTATCATTTTAATAAGATGTTGTGCTCTAGTAGTACTCGCACTTGTCTATTTCCTCCAAAGTAATTAATTATAAGGCATAAAAAAAGGCTTTTCCAGTGGAAAAGCCTTTTATAAAATCTATAAAAATAGAGTTATTTTTTAGGCATCAATACTGCGTCTATAACGTGTACTACACCATTTGACTGCTTCACGTCTGCTACAGCTACTGTTGCTGTACCACCTTTAGCATCTTTGATCATCACTTTTCCATCTACTACCATTGCAGTAAGCTGGCCACCGTTTACAGTTGCAAATGTTGTTTTACCGTTACCTTCTTCAATCATTTTTAAAAGGTCTGCTGCCATGATATTTCCAGCAACTACGTGATAAGTAAGGATACCACTTAATGTTGCTTTATTTTCTGGCTCTAATAAGCCTTCTACTGTTCCTGCTGGTAATGCGGCAAACGCTTCATTAACTGGTGCAAAAACCGTAAAAGGTCCTTCACTGCTCAATGTTTCTACCAGCCCAGCTGCAGATACTGCTGCTACAAGAGTAGAGAGATCTTTACTAGTAGAAGCGTTTTCTACAATAGTCATGTCTGGATACATTTTAGCACCATTCACTTCTACCGCTGTAGCGTCTCTTTCCATTTGTGCTTTTTCTACCATTGCGATCGAGTCTGCTCTCTTTTCTTCCATTTCTTTTTCAAGTTGCGCCTCAGCTGCTGCAGCTTCCGCCTCGGCATCTTTACAAGAACCTAATAATAGTGTGGCTGCCAGAGCTACTATTCCAAAAGATTTAATAAATTTCATATTTCAAATTTTTAATTAATTAATAGGGTTTAAAAGTAGTGACAATGTAGTAATCAAAAAGTTAAGATTACGTTACTTTATTAAGATATAAATCTTGGCTGTATATTTCCTGCATGGGTTCAATTCATTAATGCCAGTTCTAGTATTGCATTAAGTGTTTTTTAAAGTATTGTACCACTAAAAGCTACATCCTTTAAAACAAGAAAAAATCAATTAAGGTTTTTCTTTTTTAAGTTTTGCCAATTTATTGCGCTCGTCTATTAGTTGTCTGCCCATTGATTGTATTTTCTCTAACGACCGGCGTTTTGATAATACTAACTCTTCTTCAATTACTTGTAATTCTCTTTTAGCTTCTTTGACAAGTAGATTACTATTTTTAAATTTTTGAGACATGAAAATTACTAAAACAAAAAGTAGCAAAATCAAAATCCATAAAACACTGTTGTAAAATACTTTACTGGTAGATATTCCAAAAAAACTGATATGATCTCTTTCTTTTTCTGTAATCATTAAAGACTCGTTAACATTACTTAAGTCTTTTTCTAAAAGATCTATTTTACTCTTATGTGCTGAAATAATGTTTTTTAACGAGACAATTGTATCATTAAAATTATCAATAGTATGGATTACATTTATTCTTAAATGTTCAATATCCTGCTTATTGATCACCTTATACTCTTGATAACTAGATGACTTTTCAATTAAATTTTTAAATTGCAGGTTTATGGTTGCACTGTCTTCAATGACGTTTTGGGACTGTCCTAAACAGAATGAAAATAACATTATGGATAAAAAAAGTGTTTTCATTACATATTTTTTTTGTGAACGCAAAGTGTTTTTAATAACTGTATTGATACAAACAGTTATAACCTATCTCTTATAAATTAAACATACTAATTCTATCAAAAGTAGCTATTTTCATTTATTTTTAACCTTTAAAGTTTTAAATAACTTCTTTTATGAGATGATAATCTAAACACCTTCTATTCAAGTACCTTTTAAAGGTAATGTAAATTGATTATTAAAATTAAAAAGCTGCAGCATAAAATTTTAGTCATGCTGTGATTAATTCAACAAGTTTTGATATAAATCTGTTTTTATCTCGCTTTTGCGAAAGCGAAACAAAAAAATCAAATCAAAAACATTCATTAAATTAAAATAAAAATTGCAAGCATTTTGATTTAAAAAGCCCTATTTAAAATAGGGCTTCATTTTTAATAACACTATATTATTCATTCATCGTCGCAAGAAACTCTTCATTATTGCGAGTTTGTTTCATTTTTTGAGAAATAAACTCCATTGCTTCTACAGGATTCATATCAGCTAGATATTTACGTAAAATCCACATGTGTTTCATGGTTTTTTCGTCTAACAATAAATCGTCGCGTCTTGTAGATGAAGATGTTAAGTCTATAGCAGGGAATACACGACGGTTGGATATATTTCTATCCAGTTGCAGTTCCATATTACCTGTTCCTTTAAATTCTTCAAAGATTACCTCGTCCATTTTTGATCCAGTCTCGGTAAGTGCAGTTGCGATGATTGACAGCGAGCCTCCATTTTCTATATTACGTGCTGCACCAAAAAATCGTTTTGGTTTGTGTAATGCATTTGCGTCTACACCACCAGAAAGCACTTTACCACTTGCAGGTTGCACAGTGTTGTAGGCACGCGCAAGGCGGGTTATGGAGTCTAGCAAAATCACTACATCGTGACCACATTCTACCATGCGTTTTGCCTTTTCAAGAACAATGTTTGCAACTTTAACATGGTCATGCGCTTCTTTATCAAATGTAGAAGCAATTACCTCTCCATCTACATTGCGCTGCATATCTGTAACCTCTTCTGGTCGCTCGTCTATTAACAGGATAATTTGGTATACCTCTGGATTATTTGCGGCAATTGCATTTGCGATATCTTTAAGCAGCATGGTTTTACCTGTTTTAGGCTGTGCTACAATCATACCTCGCTGTCCTTTACCTATAGGAGCAAATAAATCCATCACACGTGTAGAAATACTGGCACGTCTATCTGCTAGATTAAATTTCTCTTCTGGAAATAGTGGGGTTAAATGCTCAAATGATACGCGGTCCCTTACTACCTTAGGATCAAGACCATTTATTTGAGATATTTTAATTAAAGGAAAGTATTTCTCTCCTTCTTTAGGTGGTCGCACCATTCCTAATACAGTATCACCAGTTTTTAAACCAAATAGTCTAACCTGTGACTGAGATACGTAAATATCGTCTGGACTTGCTAAATAATTATAATCACTGCTGCGTAGAAATCCATATCCATCTGGCATCATATCTAATACTCCTTCACTCTCGATGATACCGTCAAATTCAAAATCTGGATCGCGATAACGGTTGCGAGTGTCCTTATTTCCTTTAGGAACGTTATTTTGTTGGTTATTTGTAACCAGCCTTGTGTTTTTTGGACGATTTACATTGCGATTGTCGTTCTTATCATTACCATCGCTGCGAGAATCTCTACTAGAGTGATCTGCCTTACTATCTTGTTGCTCCTTAGATTGATTTTTTGCAACAGGATGCTGACCTTTTTTATCAGCGCGAGGCTTGCGCGGGTTGGGTTTATTAGGTTCCTTTCTAGAACGCCCATCGCTGGCGCCGCCTTGTTCTTTTGACCCTTGATCGTTATTTGTTGTATCTACTTCATTTTTTACTTGTTTAGTAGATTTTACCGGTCTAGGTTTACGTTCTTTTTTTTGAGGTTGCTTTTTAGTGGTATTTTCTGGCGATGCATTTTTTGCCCTTTCTTTTTGATCAGAAGGTGGCGCTGGCGACGCACTAGTTTCTACCACTTCAGGATCCAGATTTTTTACTACTTCAGGATTTGCAGCTTGTAAATCTAATATTTTGTAGACCAGATCTAATTTACGTAGTTGTTTGAATTTTGGGACATTAAGTCCTTTGGCTATATCCTGTAATTCAGGAAGCTTTTTTGATTTTAAATCAGCTATTTGAAACATGTATCGTGATGAAATGAATAAATGGTTATCAAGATTTATTGCGGTACAAAAATGATAAGAAATTTTTTGAACTGCTAGGTAACGGGTAAAGAGTATATTACCAGATGCGATATGCAATAATACATTAAATATTTTATATTTTACACCATTGTACAATGTTAAATTAGAAAGAAAATTATTTTATTTTTAAAGAGTATATATTGAATATATATTACAAGAAGTTCTATTTTTGTTTTCACAAATTGATTATAAACATAAATGATACAACGCATACAAACCATTTACTTATTTCTGGCAGCACTAGTTACTGGAGTTCTTATTTGGGTTGTAGAGCATTTTATTGATGGCGAGGGTAACGAGTTTGTAAATATGGATGACAATTTATATTATGGTATTTTTTTAACCAGTGCATTGTTATCTATCATCGCTATCTTTTTATTTAAAAATAGGCAGTTGCAAACTGTAATTAATCGTTTAAACTTATTATTAAATCTTTTTATACTAGGAGTTTATGTATATAGATTGCTAATGATGTCTGGAGAAACGGCGGTTTCAGAGAAAGGCATTGGGATGTTTATTCCTATCCTATCTATCGTTTTAATCGTCTTGGCAAACAAGGCAATAAGAAAGGATGAACAACTCGTAAAATCTGCTGATCGATTGCGATAAACACAATAATCTTAGTAATATTTGTGAAAAACCTGTGAGGCGCCACCTTGCAGGTTTTTCTGTTATAGCAAATTTTATAAGGTTTTGTGATGCAGTATGTGCGGTTTTAATTTTACAATCCTTTTATTGCCGTGTAAAACAAAAGATATTGTTTACAGTCTCGCTTTAACACCATTATGCAACGGTATCAACTTCATAATCTCGCTTTCGCGAAAGCGAGATTATGAAAGAGAAACAATAAAAGAGAAATTATAAAAGGAACATATTAAAAGTAGAAAATTATCAATCACATCAAACTCTAAAAATATCCTGGTTAGCATTGTGCACGCCAAAATAATTTCAATCATTTTTAACGATCCTTTTCTATCACCTCTAAATTAGACATTTTTCCATCATTGATTTCAAAACGCAACATGGTTCGTTTTTGATGGAATCCATGTATGCCAGCAGCACCTGGATTAAGGTGTAAACAATTTATTTTTTTATCGTTAATTACTTTTAAAATATGAGAATGTCCACAGATAAACACATCTGGCGGGTTGCTATATATTTCGGCACGTATACGCTGGTTATAACGACCAGGATAACCACCTATGTGTGTGATCCAAATATGCATGCCCTCGCAAGTGAATTTTTGATTTTCAGGAAACTGCATTCTGGCATCATGCGTATCGATATTACCCCACACTGCTCGTAAAGGTTTTAAAGCGGCAAGTTGATCGGCAACCTCTATATTCCCTATGTCACCAGCGTGCCAAACCTCATCTGCTTCTTTTACATATTTAAGAATAAAGTCATCTATGTGACTGTGGGTGTCTGAAAGTAATAGTATTTTCATGTAACAAATATAATGAGTTTGGGAGTTTTTGGATTTCAAATAGCGTGCTTCTAAAAAAGCATTTTATATCGCATTTTAAAGTAAATTGAATCGTGTAAGCAGATTTTACAGGCTTTTAATTTTCTCTGTATGCCAGTATTCCTGCCTTTATGTTAATTATCTTTGCCGCAATGCAAGAAAAATCTCGTTATTTTATGGAACTAGCCTATAATGGTGCTGCATACCATGGCTGGCAACGGCAACCGCAAAGTCTTTCTGTGCAAGAAGTGCTAGAAGATGGATTGCAAAAAATGTTGCGTTGCGAAATTAAAATTCAAGGAGCTGGCAGGACAGACACTGGCGTGCATGCTGCTTTTATGGTGGCTCATTTTGATTATGAAGGACAGCTAGATTTAGAACACCTTATATATAGGTTAAATCGATGGATGCCCAAAGACATTGCTGTTCATAACATCAAACCTGTGACAGCAACTGCTCATGCTCGTTTTCATGCCTATAAACGTTCTTATGAATATCATTTTTTATTGCGACCAGACCCGTTTAAAACGCAGCTGGCTTATGAACTTTTTAGACTACCAGATTTTGAATTAATGCAAAAGGCGGCAACCATACTATTGCAGTATAAAGATTTTGAATGTTTTTCTAGAAGTAATACCGATGTAAAAACCTTTATTTGTGATCTCACAGAAGCTTATTTTGAAATAAAAGAGCATCATGTGATTTTCCACATCACCGCAAATCGTTTTTTACGCAATATGGTAAGAGCAATAGTAGGTACTTTACTAGACATAGGTTATGGCAAGAAAAGTCTTGAATACTTACATCAAATAATCGCTTTAAAAGATCGCAGTAATGCTGGAGCAAGTGCCCCTTCAAAAGGATTGTTTTTAACAAAAATTCATTATCCAGACCACTTATATTTATGAAAAAACAGTTGCTGTTTAAAGAAGTACAAAAATTCAATCAGTGGTGGTTGTGGTTGATTATTGCAGGTACAGCTATCTTACCACTATTGCAATTTGATTACAACAAGAGTTTTCTAGCCCAGATAAACATTGAAAAAGTTATCCTAAGTCTGATTGCGGTAGCTGTTTTGGTTTTATTTTTAACTTTAAGAATGACAACTTGTATATACGAGGACTATATATCGGTTTCTTTTTTTCCTTTCACTAATAAAACTTTTTTTTGGAAGGATTTAAGCTATGCTCAAATAATCGATTATGGATTTGTAGGTGGCTGGGGTATAAGATTATGGACTGCATATGGAACTGTTTATAATGTAAGGGGTTCTAAAGGCATTCATATAAAAACAGCAAATAAACAATACCTTATAGGTACACAAAGAGAAAAAGAATTGCGTCTAGCAGTCGCACATTTACTAAAATAATTATGGAATCTACCACAGGTAATGCTTTTAACTTAAGGCTTTTTAAAAGATTACTGTCTTTTACAAAACCTTATCAAATCACGTTTTATTTTGTAGCGATTAGTGCCATTTTAATCGCCATTGCAGCTATTGGAATGCCTTATTTAATACAAGTAGCAATAGACGACAACATTGTTCCAAAACAATTTGAAGGGTTTACCACAATCATTATCTTGATGATTGCCGTACTTATTGTAGACGTCTTTTTGCAACTTAGTTTTATTTATTATGCTAACTGGCTAGGGCAGCAAGTTATACGCGATTTACGATTAAAGCTTTTTAATCACATGATGGGCTTTAAAATGCAGTATTTTGATAAAAGCGCTGTAGGTAAACTAGTTACTAGAGCAGTGAGTGACATAGAAACTATTGCAAGTATCTTTTCTGAAGGTTTATTTGTTATTATTTCAGATTTGTTAAAAATGATTGTGGTGCTAGGTTTTATGACCTACTCTAGCTGGAAACTTACGCTTATTGCTCTAATTGTTATGCCTTTTATACTTTATGCCACTAGGGTTTTTCAAAAAGCAATGAAAGTAGCTTTTGAAGAAGTACGCACACAGGTGAGTAACCTTAACTCTTTTGTACAAGAGCGAGTAACTGGTATGAAAATCGTTCACATTTTTAATAGAGAAAAGATCGAGTATGAACAGTTTAAAGAAATTAATAATAAACATAGAAATGCGTGGGTAAAAACGGTATGGTACAACTCTATATTTTTCCCAATTGCAGAGATGGCATCGAGCATTACCATAGGTTTAATTGTTTACCTAGGCGTTGTGATGAATATAGGTGCCGATGTAAAAATGGTAGAAATAGGAACCATCGTCATGTTTATAGACCTTTCTCAAAAACTTTTCAGACCCCTGCGACAGATAGCCGATAAATTTAACACCTTACAAATGGGAATGGTAGCTGCAAATCGTGTTTTTGCTATTATTGATACACAATCAACCATAGAAGACCAAGGCGACAAAATTGCAGAACAACTAGAGGGTATGATTGAATTTAAAAATGTAAACTTTGGATATATAGAAGACGAGCTGGTACTTAAAAACCTGAATTTTAAAGTTGCGGCAGGTCAAACTGTAGCAATTGTGGGTGCTACTGGCGCAGGTAAATCTACAATAATCAATCTATTATCTCGATTTTATGAAATTAATAGCGGAGAGATTTTAATAGATTCCGCTTCCGCAAAAGCGTACCAATTAGCATCTTTAAGATCACAAATAGCTGTTGTACTGCAAGATGTATTTTTATTTGCAGATACCATTTTAAACAATATTACCCTGCAAAATCCAGATATTACCGAAGAAGATGTAATACGTGCCGCAAAAAAAATAGGAGTGCATGAATTTATCATGACCTTGCCTAATGGTTATCATTATAATGTAAAAGAAAGAGGTGTAATGTTAAGCTCAGGACAGCGGCAGTTAATCGCTTTTTTAAGAGCCTATGTTTCTAACCCTAGTATTCTTGTGCTAGATGAAGCTACAAGCTCTGTAGACGCCTACAGCGAGCAATTGATACAAGACGCGACAGATATCATTACACAAGGTCGCACCTCTATAGTTATTGCACACCGACTGGCTACCATCAAAAAAGCAGATAAAATTATAGTAATGGATGCTGGCGAGATTGTAGAAATGGGCACACATAATGAATTACTTATCAAAGAAAATGGATATTATAAAAATCTTTATGAAGTGCAATTTGTAAAACAAGAAATCGCCTAACTGTTAAAAGTAACCATCAAAAAAACCTTTAACATCATATCCTATTTTACTAGCAATAACAGCCGTTAAAAATCCTAGAATAGAAAAAAGTACAATCGTCAACAGGAACAAAACAATAATTACCACGATACCTATAAGTGCTCTTAAAATGGTATTTGCTATATCTAGTTGAAAACACTTTTTGTAACAGTAAGCATTATAAAGATACATGGCTGGATAGGTGACAATAGAAAAATAAGTAAATAATTTTGGTGAAAGCCAAACCAATAAGATACTAATAGGCGTTGAAATCATCACGACGTGCGAATAAGTATACATATAGAACACCAGTTGCTCGGTAAAATTAAAGTATTTTTTACCCCAGAAGGTAATTTTGCCACCCAGTGCGAGAATAGGAATGGTTAAAAAGACCACTATACCTTGATAATCAAACAACCAGTTTGTTACTTTTGTTTGTGTAGCTATTTGTTTTTGCATTTCTTCACTGCCATTTGCGGTTATGTTTTTAGGAATCATACTGGTCATATAATCATCCAGACCACCAGAGCTGCGCATGACAAATAAAAACACTCCAGAAACAAAAAGCGACAACAGCAAGTACCGTATCGCATCCATATAATAAGCACGGCGACCAAACAGATAACCCTTTATTACCGCCTGTGGTCGTATGCATAAATCTTTTAAAGTGCGCACAAATTTTGTGTCTAGACCTATGTACATATCCCCAAAATCTACTGCCACCTGTTTCATAGTCAATCGGTTATTAATCCATTTTGCCCCACAATTAGAACAATAATGATGGTTTGCATATAGCATGTGATTACAATTTTTACAGTGGCGTTCCATTAGGCAAGATGTGTTTTAATTTTTTTAGCAAGCTCATCAGTATCTGTATAGGTCTCAAATTCACCATCATGAACTAGGGATATTTGTCCAGTTTCTTCACTTACAATAATTGCGATAGCACTGCTGCGCTCTGTAAGACCTAGCGCCGCTCGATGTCTTAATCCAAAACGTTGCGGGATCTTTCTATTTTCTGATATAGGTAAGATAACTCTGGTCGCAGTGATTTTATTTCCTTCTACAATCATGGCGCCATCGTGCAGCGTGCTATTTTTATAAAAAATACTTTGTATGATAGAGGAGTTGACAAGTATATCCTGACGATCCCCAGTGTTTTTGACAAATTCTAAGGATCCGTCTCTTTTTATACCTATTAAAGCACCTGTTTTTGTAGCACTCATCTTCTTGCAGGCATTTACAATCTCAACTATTACTTTTTGATTATTATCCTTATCCTCTTTAAAAATGCGCAACTGCCTAAAAAAACGCTTGCGAGACGTAAAATGTGTAGAACCCAGCATTAATAAAAAACGCCTTATTTCTTGTTGAAAAACAACAATCAATGCCACCACACCTGCACCAGTAACCGCACCTAGCGCCTGGCTCAACATCTCCATTTTCATAAAAATAGTAACTTGGTAAATCAAGTAAATTATGAAAATACCAATAAAAATGTTAAGTGCTGCTGTTCCTTTAACCAGTTTGTATAAATAAAATACGACAGCTGCTACAAGTAGTATATCAATAAGGTCTATAATTCTAAAGCTAGGTAATTCCATACTGCTAAAATATAATTATTTCATTGTATAGCCGTGTGGTTTCCATAGCTTGTTTTACATCATGCACTCTTAAAATTTTTGCGCCCTTCATTAAACAGGCCATATGCAGGGCTGTTGTACCATTTAAGGCCTGATCGGCAGTAATGTTTAAAGTTTTATAAATCATTGACTTACGAGATACACCTGCAAGCACAGGAACATTATGGGCTTGCAATAAATCCAGATGCGCCAGCACTTCAAAATTTTGTTCACGTGTTTTAGCAAATCCAAAACCAGCATCTATAATCACATCATTGATCCCATACGACCTTGCTGCTGCAATACGTTCAGAAAAATAATGATTTATCTCTACCACAACATCTTGATAATCAGTCATCGACTTCATGGTTTGTGGCGTTCCCCGCATGTGCATCATGATGTAAGGAATTTGTGCTTTGCCTACTGTTTGTAACATATCGTGAGAGAGCAAACCAGCGCTTATATCATTTACCATATTGGCACCGTGTTCAATAGCTTTTTTTATGACGCTTTCGCGAAAGCTATCACAACTTAAACCCTTCACATCAAAACGGGCTGTAATCAGGTCTAACACCGGCAAAACTCGGGATAATTCTTCATCGACAGAGATATTTGTGCCATCTGGTCTAGAGCTGTATCCACCCACGTCTATAAATGTAGCACCATCATGAAGCATTTTTTCTACCTGATTTAAAATTGCAGCGTCGTTTTTAAGCCTGCCGCCATCGTAAAATGAATCTGGTGTGCAGTTTACAATGCCCATTACATGCGGTGTGGATAGGTCGATAAGGGTGCCCGCACAATTTATAGTTGCCATGAATTATAATTAATTGAATTTTAAATGCGAAATTTACACAAAATTACAGAGCCTATGTCGCAAACCAGCCAGCAATATGATGCAGTAATCACACAATGCCGCAATTTGTTTTCTAATAAAATGAAAGATTACGGAAGTGCATGGCGCATTTTAAGATTGCCATCACTCACCGACCAGATTTTTATAAAAGCACAACGTATAAGAGGACTACAAACGCTTAAAGAATCAAAAATTAAAGAAGGTCAAGAAAATGAATTTATGGGAGTAATCAATTATTCCATCATGGCATTGATACAAATCGATAAAGGCATCGCACAACAACCAGATGTTACCCTAGACGAGGCGCTTGTATTGTACGACCAAAAAGTTACCCTTACCAAACAGTTAATGATGGATAAAAATCATGATTATGGCGAGGCATGGCGCGATATGCGCGTAAGTTCTTTAACCGATTTGATATTACAAAAACTGTTGCGGGTAAAACAAATAGAAGACAACGAGGGAAAAACCATTGTTTCTGAAGGTCTAGATGCAAATTATCAGGATATTATTAATTATTCGGTTTTTGCGTTGATTCATTTGGGTGGTGAGTAGATGAAACTCTTTAATTAATTTTAACAAATAATTAACTTTTTAAGTTGTCAATTATAATAATCTTAATCATCTAAAAAATAAATAAAATGAAAAATATTCTAATTATAATTTTACTGCTCATCAGCAGTGTAGTTTACTCACAAAGGAATGTAAATCCAAATAATTGTACATACGCCGCTACTGATATTACAATAACACTTAACGGTTGGGATATCGATAGAGTTGACTATGATCATAGAGCTTTTTTGACCGCAACTTCGTTACAACAATACAATAACTTCACTTTCAGTGGTGAAAAGAACACGGCAGAATTTGGCTATCCATGGTATTATTACACATTAAATGATAATCGCATATCCTTTGCAGGATTGATTGAAGCACAAAACAATCAGTTTCTTGGAAAAATAAGTTTATTTGATTTTGATATAAAGAGTGGACAAGAGTTAAACGTTAATGGTATTAATATAGGTGACTCTACTCAGGAAGTACTGAATATATTCAATAATATATGTATGGATAACGAAAACAATGCTCTTGTTGTCTATTACAATTGTTGCTCAGTACTATCGTTTAATTATGATGTTTCTACAAATCTAATCACATCAATATCCTATTTTACACCATTGTAGTAGATAGTAGACTTATAAACCAACAGGAATAGCTTTTTGTTATTCCTGCTTTTTTATTGAAATAATTTGAAACAGATAAATCAGATTAAATATATCATGTTCCTAATAAAGGGATTTAAATAATGGATAAATAATTTTAATCGTTTACTGCACATCTATAGTTACAGTATAATCAGACAATGAATAAGTCACACCATTTAAAGGCAAAGGTTGCAAGTCTAGCAACGTCACATTTGTATTGAGAACTTGAATGCTACTTGGGTAATTTACCTGATTATTTATATTATCTATTCCAAAGGTGTTTAAAGAATAATCCACGCTAGTAGTTGCGTCGGTTATTTTAAGAAAAACTTCGGCATTTCCTTCCCATAAGCATACAGCGTCAGATGGACATCTACCGTCATTGATATTGAGTAATTCTATTTTTACAGTACCATTGTTGTATAATTCTTGCTTGGCAAATGCTCTATCATCGTCATTAGAACAACTGTTAATCAAAAATATGACTACTAAAAATAAAACAAATTGGATTTTCATGTTGGTAATTTTAATGAGTCTATACAATAGATGTCTAAATTAGTAAAAAGTTGCGTTAAAGCAAACAAACTGCATAAAAGTGCTAAGCACTAGAGCTAAACATCACCACTCTTTTTTATCTTTACCGCACATGAATTTTTCCTCCAAAATTTTAGAAGAAGCTGTAGACCAGGTATCACAACTACCAGGAATAGGTAAACGCACCGCCCTGCGACTGGTACTGCACCTTATGCGACAACCAGAGCAGCAAACAGACGCCCTATCGCAAGCATTGTTAAAAATGCGACACGATTTAAATTTTTGTAAAAACTGTCACAATGTAAGCGATGTAGAGATTTGTGAGATTTGTGCTAGCCATAATCGAGATACTAGCATCGTTTGTGTGGTAGAAGATATACGCGATGTAATGGCCATAGAAAACACCAGTCAGTATAAAGGCCTGTACCATGTGCTGGGCGGTAAAATTAGCCCTATGGATGGTGTGGGACCACAGGACCTAAAAGTAAAATCTTTAGTAAACAGAGTGAAAAATGACGGTATTACCGAAATTATTTTTGCACTAAGCCCTACCATAGAAGGCGATACTACCAACTTTTATATTTTTAAACAGCTAGACGGCCTGCCAGTAAACACATCGACCATAGCACGAGGCATCGCTGTGGGTGACGAACTAGAGTTTGCAGACGAGGTTACCCTGGGTAGAAGCATCCTGCACCGCGTCCCTTACGAGAATTCGCTTAAAAATTAGCGTTTGAAACTTTCTATTATCATATTAAATTACAATGCAGCAGCTTTTTTAGAACTGTGCATTTATAGCGTTTTAAGAGCGACAAAAAATATTGATGCCGAAATTATTGTGGCCGATAATCACTCTACCGACACTAGTTTGCAAATGTTACAAAACCGTTTTGGTAACCTAGTTAAGGTAATTGCCCATGATCAAAATCACGGCTTTTCTAAAGGAAATAATTTAGCCATTGCACAAGCTCAAGGCGAGTATCTATGTATTTTAAATCCAGATACGCTGGTTAGTGAACAGGTGTTTGAAGAATGTCTCGCTTTCGCGAAAGCGGAATTAAAAACAGGCTTTATAGGGGTACAATTAATTGACGGTACAGGAAATTTTTTACCAGAAAGCAAAAGACACCTGCCCACAACAAAAGTTGCCTTGCAAAAAATGATGGGCAAGGATAAAAAGTACTATTACAACGAAGTAGCAAAAGACGAAAGGGGAAAAGTTAAGGTTCTTGTGGGTGCATTTATGTTTTGTAATAAAAAGGTGTTTGATGATTGTGGTGGTTTTGACGAGCGTTATTTTATGTATGGGGAAGACATTGATTTAAGTTATACCGCCCTACAAAAAGGCTATCACAATTATTATCTAGGCGATCAAAAAGTGATCCATTTTAAAGGAGAAAGCACTGTAAAAGACAAGGTTTATGTAGAGCGATTTTATAGTGCCATGCAGTTGTTTTATGAAAAACATTTTGAACAGCACACATTTAAAAAAAAGGCAGTGCAGCTTATGATTCAAGCTGTGATTGCCCTAAAGAAAAAGACACGGCAGAAAGAAAAACCAACCGAAAACAAAAACCAAATATTCATAACAAATCAAACCGACTACTATTTAAACGGAGTGCAGCACCATATCAACTTTGCCGCATTATCTAGTTTAAAACCCGATAAACAGCAAATCATCTGGGATATAAAGACCTTAACTTTTGTAGAAATGATCAATTTTATGCAACAAAATCAACACTATACCTTTAGGTTTTTATCTGCTAAACGGGACTTTTATATAGGTAGTGACGCGAGTGATACACGCGGGGAAATAACCACTGTGCTAAAAACTAAAAAACCGAGCTGATCGATACTTTTTGAGCAATCCTTGAAAAATCAAAATTACTTAGATTGTTTAACTGCAAATATCAACCTACAAATGATTATTTTTGCAAAATAATTAAAATAGAATATTCGTTTACAAGTTATGGCAAAATTTGAGCTTAAATTACCCAAAATGGGAGAGTCTGTTGCAGAAGCTACCATTACATCATGGTTGAAAAACGTAGGAGATTCAATAGAAATGGATGAACCCGTTCTTGAAATAGCAACCGATAAGGTAGATAGTGAGGTGCCTAGTGAGGTAGATGGCACCCTGGTAGAAATCTTATTTCAGGTAGATGATGTGGTACAAGTAGGTCAAACTATTGCAATTATAGAAATTGCTGGAACAGATAAAGAAGCAACGCCATTAACAAGTAATCAATCAATACCAGAAAACGAGCCTGTTGAAGCAGATGTAAAAGCAGCTGCAGCGCAGTTTGAAAAAGAATTGCATCAGGTTACAGAAAGCATGAGTTATGAAGATAGCCATGCTTTTTATTCACCACTAGTTAAAAATATTGCCAAACAAGAAAACATATCAGTTACAGAACTAGAAGCCATTAAAGGAACTGGTAAGGCAGGTCGTGTGACTAAACACGATATTTTAGAATATATAGAGGATAAAAAAGCGGGTAAAGTAAGTGTCGCAACACCGCAAGCTGCAGCTAGTGAAAGTGCAAATGCACCATCAACAAATATCACTGCTACCAGCACACCACAAGCTAATGTTGCAAAACCAGTTTCTGTAAACGGTGGTGATGAAATCATTGAAATGACCCGCATGGGCAAACTTATTGCCCACCACATGATTGCATCTGTACAAACTAGTGCGCACGTCCAAAGCTTCATAGAATGCGACGTTACAAACATATGGAACTGGAGAAATAAACATAAAGACGCGTTTAAAAAGAGAGAGGGAGAGAACCTGACCTTTACACCTATATTTATGGAGGCTGTGGCGCAAGCCTTAAAAGAATTCCCGATGATGAATATCGCCCTAGATGGCGATCGTATAATAAAACGTAAGAACATCAATCTAGGAATGGCAGCCGCCCTAGCCGATGGTAATTTAATTGTGCCAGTAATCAAAAATGCCGACCAACTGAATCTTGTGGGGATGGCAAAATCTGTAAATGATCTTGCAAATAGAGCGAGGACAGGCAAATTAAAACCAGACGATACACAAGGCGGCACTTATACTGTTACCAATGTAGGAACTTTTGGGTCTGTACTGGGTACACCTATAATTAATCAGCCGCAAGTAGGTATTCTTGCGCTAGGCGCCATAAGAAAAGTGCCAGCTGTAATTGAAACACCAGAAGGTGATTTTATAGGTATACGCATGAAAATGTTTTTATCCCACAGTTATGACCACCGTGTGGTTAATGGTGCACTAGGCGGCCAGTTTGTGCAACGAGTAGCGCAGTTGCTAGAGGCTTTTGATGTGAACCGCAGCGTTTAAAACATAAAATTTAATTGACAATCTTTAAAAGCCAGATCCTTGTGACTGGCTTTTTTATTAGCTTCCCTTATATTTACATTATGGAAAAAGATCTTTACCTGCAGCAAATAGATTATTTTAAAGGTGCGCAAGTACTACATTACTTTGAGTTTATTGAACCACAAGAAGTAAAAGACGCCTATTTTACCGCTCACGAAATTCATGCAATCGTCATTTGTGATTATGAAGGAGAAGAAACCATGTTGTTTTATCTTGATGACGGTCTAGAGGTAGCACTAGAATTTGAGTTTTTAACGCCAGGACTAGCCAAAGAAAAAACTGCCACAGATTTTAGTGGGATAGACATACAGTGGAAAAATAAATAGAATACGTAATATAAAAGCTCTTGTAAAGTTTGTTAAAAAACCTATAAGGTTGGTCTAGCATTAAAAGCAAAAAGCCTGCGATATAATACCACAGACTTTTATTAAAATAAAAAAACTTTTAATAACTACCGGCAAACTGTGCTACATGGTGTTTTAAAAAGGTGTCTATTGCCATTTTTACACCATTTTTATAAATATTGGGTTCTACGGCAACTAGTGCTGCGGTTTCTGTAGATTTACCCTCGGCGCGAAAAGTGGTGCCTAAAATATGTTGAGACCCCATACTGGTTGTTGCCTGTGCAAAACTTGTTATATCTTCAGATAAAATAACATTTTGTATCTGTAGATTTCTTTTCATGTTACCGCCATACTGTGCTAGTGGACTCCCCCCTATTTTCTCTCTACCTTGCACAATATCTATGCGGCTGTTACATGCTGTATAGCCTGTCTTTTTTGAAGAACCTAAACCAAATTTCACTAGTGCCGATGTGTTTTTACTAGTACTTACAAACACATCGTTTGCGCTTAAACGCAGGTCAGTCTTTACTTTAATTTTTGCACCGCGACCTTGATAAGACTTTTCATCATTTAGAAAAAGAATGTACAAGTTTACATCTACCACATTAGCTCCGTTTAAATCTTTACTTAATTTAGGGTACCTGCGCACCTCTTCATCCCGCTGGTTAGCACTCGACCCATCAACAGTTCTAGAAACAGAGCCAAAAAATCCACCTTGCTTTTTCTTACCACTATTGGTATATCCTTTTACAAAAAACACGACATTTTCTGGATAAACAGTCACAATACCAGGTGCCTCTGCAAGGCTCATTTCTGGATTTTCTAGGCGTTCATAACCTTCATAAAATTCTGTATTGGCGGCTGCATCTCCATTGAGTATTGTAAATCCTTTGGCAGTAAAATCTGCAACAAAATCTTTATAAGCCTCGTTTGTAATTTCTTGTAAGTCTGTTGCTGTTATACTACCTAAACCCACTGCAAGCGCGGCTTTTGTATTTCCTGTAAGTTTATAGCCTGTAAAATCACTTGCTGTTTTCTTTTCACTCTCGTTGTAAATTTGATAATTTACAGAGAAGTTTGCGATATAAACTTCTTTAGATTCAAGTTTGCGCTTCCCATACAAATCTTCTTTAGGTTTAAATTCACCTAGGCTTTGCGCACTGCTTATGCAAGACAATTGCAATGCGATGATAACAATAAAAAGCTGTTTCATAATATTGATATTTAAGTTTGTACAAAAATGTAAAACAAGACCTACCCATACCATAAGGCAACTGCCCTATTTATGATAGTGATTAAATTAAGCTTGATGTTAAAATTGTCATCACTTAGTTTAAAGACTTCTTTAAAAAATACAAGTACTTTCTTTTGAAAGGGATTTAAAAATTACCTTCGCACAAAATTTAATCGGCTTGACTTCTACACAAATTCTTATTACCATAGCTTGCTATTTTACAGTTCTTGTTGCTATTTCATTTATTGTGGGACGTAAAAGTGATAGTGCATCATTTTTTAGAGGTAACCAGTCATCGCCATGGTTTGTGGTTGCTTTTGGTATGATAGGCGCATCCCTTAGTGGCGTCACATTTATCTCTGTACCCGGGGCAGTAGAAGAAGGTGCCATGAACTATTTTCAAGTGGTTCTAGGGTATATTGCCGGTTATCTAGTCATTGGAACTGTACTATTGCCTATTTACTACCGCATGAATTTGACTTCTATTTATAGCTACCTTAACGATAGATACGGCAGTGCGGCACAATACACGGGTTCTAGCTATTTTATACTTTCTCGTGTTGTAGGGGCTAGTTTTAGATTATACCTAGTTGCTGGTGTATTACAAGAATTTGTTTTTAATGCGATGGGAATCTCATTTTGGCAAACGGTTACTTTTACTGTGGTTCTTATATGGTTGTACACCTTTAAATCTGGGATCAAAACCATAGTGTGGACCGATACCCTGCAAACGCTATTTATGTTGATTGCGGTAGGAGTAAGTATTTATTATATCTCTGATAGTTTACAACTAGACGGTATAAGTGGGATAAGCAGTTTTGTGGCAGATAGTGAGTTGTCAAAAATATTTTTTTTTGAAAATTGGAAAGCTAAAGAATTTTTCTTTAAACAGTTTTTTGCCGGTGCTTTTATCGCGATTGTAATGACAGGACTTGATCAAGATATGATGCAAAAAAACCTTACTTGTCGCAGTTTGGGTGATGCGCAAAAAAATATGTTTTGGTTTACTATTGTGTTAACCTTGGTAAATTTTGTTTTCTTGGTATTGGGTGTTTTACTTACCGCTTTCGCAAAAGCGGAACAAATAACAGCTACAAAAGATAAATTATTTGCTACCATCGCACTAGACAATAACCTGGGGATAGAAATAGGACTGGTTTTTATCCTAGGACTAGTAGCAGCTGCTTATTCTAGTGCGGATAGCGCGCTTACCTCCTTAACCACATCTTTTTCTATAGATATCTTAAAAATAGAAGAAAAGTTTGAAAAAAACAAACAAAACTGGATACGCAAGTTGGTTCATGTAGGTTTTTCTATTGTGCTTATTCTTGTGATTATAAGTTTTGAATACGTTATTAAAAACGAGAGTGTCATCAATAAATTGTTTGTATTTGCGGGATACACCTATGGCCCATTGTTAGGTTTATTTTCTTTTGGGATTCTTACTCGTCTAAAAGTACGTCAATACGCTACTCCTATTATCGCAATTGTATCTCCTTTTTTAGCTTTTGGGATTAGTTATTTTGCTAACTATGCGTTTGAATTTGAATTTGGTTTTTTTGTGTTGTTACTCAACGGTTTTCTCACCTTTTTAGGACTACTTGTCACAGCGATTTTTTCAGATCAAAACTAATATTGCTGTGTTGCAAGTAACACAAGTGTACAGGCAATCTCGTGTTTAATGCCCTGCTCTTGAAGCATTTTGTAAAAGTCTGGGTTTTCTGTACCTGGATTAAAAATAACCCGTTGCGGATTTAAACTTAAAATATATTTATAGTAATCTGCCTGTCGTGCGGGGTTTAAATATAGGGTTACGGTGTGCACGTCTTGAAACGGCACTAACTCTTTGTGTAACTCTACCCCAGCAACGGTGCCCTCTTTCATTCCTACAGCAACGGTTGGTACATCATGAGAGCGCAATCTATTAATGGCAATGTTAGAATAACGATCCTCTTTAAGCGATGCGCCTAGAACTAGGGTTTTTTTGGACATTTTATTTTATTTAATAATAATTGAAGTGTTTTAAAACTTTTTTCCATTTCTTAAAAGTCTAAACCACTTTACTAGTTACAAACGAACAAGCTTGGTTTTTTCCATGAAAAAGTCCTCTTTAT
Organism: uncultured Flavobacteriaceae bacterium; assembly: GCA_964593255.1. Taxonomy (GTDB): domain Bacteria; phylum Bacteroidota; class Bacteroidia; order Flavobacteriales; family Flavobacteriaceae; genus Nonlabens. The sequence goes on from CAZQGX010000017.1 coordinate 39,294, forward strand.
TGATATTTTCTTCAAAATAACTCACTAATTCGTCTGTAGAATTAAATTCTTTTTCATTTAATCTCTCTTTTACTTCAAAAAAAGTAAGCACCTCATCCTTAACTTTGTAACCATAAAAAGCGTTTGTAGCGTTGCCTTTATAGACGATTTTAATATTTAGAATTTCCACATCATCAAATGTTTTTGTGAAACATTCAAATTTTTCGGTTTTATCACCGTCCTTGATTATTAGTTGATAGGTCAAATCGCTAGTAGCCACAAAAGTTGCTTTTTGAAGAAATATAGAAGGGTCTTCACCACTGTTTTCTAACATCCAGTCGCCTAAAAGTCCTTTGTTGATTTTTTGGTCATTAGGCAGGGCATATTTTGATTCTAGCACGCAACTACTCAATAGGATAATAGTCAATAAACACAAGAAGATTTTTTTCATTATAAGTAACTTTAGTTTATAGGTCTTAAAATAGAAAATAAAAGTCTTTTTCAAATGATTTTAATGATTTTGAAATCAACTATCAATAATCGTTTAAGCTCAATCACTTACCATTTAATAATTGCACTACCCCATGTAAAACCACTGCCAAATGCAGCTAGCACCACAAGGTCTCCTTCCTTAATTTTCCCTTCTTCCCATGCCTCACAAAGTGCAATAGGAATAGAAGCTGCCGTGGTATTTCCATATTTCTGAATATTGTTATACACTTTATCATCGATTAATCTAAACTTTTTCTGGATAAATTGAGAGATGCGCAAGTTAGCCTGATGCGGTATAAGCATATCTATATCGCTTACCTCTAGGTTATTTGCTTGTAAACCTTCCATGATCACCTCGCTAAAACGTACAACTGCATTTTTAAACACAAATTGCCCGTTCATATATGGATAATATGGGATATCTTCTTGTGGATTTTCCTCCATTATTTGTGGCACCCAATAATTTGTTGAAGGAGCTTTTAATGACAGTTCTAGTGCATGCTCGCCCTCGCTATGTAGATGCGTAGATTGTATTCCATGACCATCTTTATGAGATCTAGAAAGCACTACAGCCCCTGCGCCATCGCCAAAAATAACTGTAACCCCACGACCACGAGTAGAAAAATCTAGCCCGCCACTGTGATTTTCAGATCCTATAACCAGCACGTTTTCATACATTCCTGTTTTTATAAATTGATCTGCAATAGAAAGACCATAAACAAAACCACTACACTGATTGCGCACATCGATCGCTGGACAGGTGTGTATACCCATAAGCTCTTGTACTTGTACGCCACAACCTGGGAAATAATAATCTGGTGATAAAGTTGCAAAAACGATTAAATCAATATCATCTTTAGAAATACCAGCACGGTCTATTGCCATTTGCGCTGCTTTTACTCCCATTATAGCGGTAGAGTTACCATCACCCTTTTTTATATGACGTCGTTCTTTAATACCGGTGCGCTCTTGTATCCAAGCATCGTTAGTATCCATAATTTTTGAAAGATCGTCATTGGTAACCACATTTTCGGGTACATATTTACCTATTCCAGTAATCCGTGATGTAAACATAAATTTAAATTAATTTAGTGCAAGATAAATAACCGCGGTATTATCTTGCTATAGTTAACCTTTATTTTAATATGCATGCATAACAAGTTGTTTAAAGATGTGTTTCCAGATATTCCAGATGCTACTGTGAGCTATGATGGTTCTTTTTACGCTTTCGCGAAAGCGGAATATTTAAAAACCCAATTACTAGCACAAACCCCGTGGCGTCAAAACAAAATCAAACTATTTGGTAAAATTCACAACGAGCCAAGACTCACGCAATTATATGGTGATAAAGGCATTACATATGGATACAGCGGCATAGATTTTACCGCATTACCATGGACACCCACGTTACAACAAATAAAAGACGATGTAGAAAAGGCAGCACAAACTACCTTTAATATATGCCTAATCAATCAATATAGAGATGGGAAAGATTCAAACGGCTGGCATGCAGATGACGAACCTGAACTGGGTAAAAACCCCATAATAGCATCCATAAGCCTAGGGGAAGAGCGGTTTTTTCATTTAAAACATAACAGCAATAAAGACTGGCGATTTAAATTTTTATTAGAAAACGGCAGCCTTCTTTTAATGAAAGATCAAACCCAACATACTTATAAACATCAAATTGCAAAAACTAAAAGAGAAATAGATTTAAGAATTAATCTGACTTTTAGAAAAATCGTGCTTTAATTATCAGATAGAAAGTCACTTTTAAAGACTATTTTCAAAACATCTTTATTTTCATCAACTCGTTTCTTATAAACTTTAGTTTTAATAATCTGATTGGTAAAACATGCCATAAATTTGTAAACCAATAAGCTAGTACACGACTGTTTAACTATGGCAAGAGCAAAAGATATTATCAAAAATCTAGACGAACGCGCAATAGATCGCATTGTTGAAATGGGCTGGGAAGATCGCACTCCATTTGATGCGATAGAAGCACAATTTGGCATTACAGAAAGTGAGGTGATTAAAATTATGCGCCGCGAGATGAAACTGAGCAGTTTTAAAATGTGGCGACAGCGCGTGCAGGGACGTTCTACCAAACACAGAGCACAACGAGATCCAGAAATGAAACGTTTTAAATGCAGCATGCAACGTTCTACAGGTAACAAGATCGCAAAACGATAATTGCATTTTATATTGAAAATAAGAAATTCAACCGATAATTAATCTATTTTTTTACAAAACTTACATATATATTGCAAGAAGATCGCCGTTATGTAACCTAAATCTTCTACATGAAAAAAATACTTTTATTAATTCTACTATTACCCCTTATTGTTTTAAGTCAAGATGCTTTTTCAAAAAATAAAGCACAACAACCTACTACAGACCCTACCATAGTAAACATCAGTGAAAATATAGAGGGAACACTTCTTGTACCAGATAATTTTGATAAGATTCCGCTTGTTATTATTATAGGCGATCAGGGCGCCATAGACCGCAATGGCAATGATCGTAGAACAAAAAATAATGCTTATCAACAGCTAGCAGACTCGCTTTTATCTTATAATATTGCTTCTTATAGGTATGACAAAAGAATGGTCACGCAACTAAAAAACCGTAAACCTAGCGACAATATACTTTTTACAGATTTTATAACAGATGCAAAGCAAGCCATTGAGTATCTCAAAAAAAACAAGCGATTTTCAAAAATATTCATCGCTGGCCATGGGCAGGGTTCACTAGTAGGAATGCTTGCATTAGATAACAAAGTTGCTGGTTTTATATCCATTAACGGCGCAGCACAAACCATCGACGACTTGATCGTACAACAAATTGCCAAAGAAATCCCTGGACTTGATCAAGTAGCAGCAGCCACATTTAAAAAAGTAAAAGCATCTAGCGGGATCGTAAACGATATAGAACGAGATTTATATACAGTAATAGGTCCACAATTACAACCTTTTATGAAATCATGGATGCAATATCACCCAGCAGAAGAGATAAAAAATCTACAAGTCCCTATTTTAATTATAAACGGATCTAAAAACCGTCAAGTAGCGCCTTCTGAAGCTACATTATTAAAAAAAGCTTCACCCAGCGCACAACTAGAAATTATCAAAAACATGAATCACGTGCTGAAAATTGTAGGTGATGACGAGATCGAAGCAGCAAAAAGTTATATCAACCCGCAGTTTCCTTTAAGTAGTGAATTGGTTAGGATAATTACTGCTTTTGTTGCTGATTAACTTAAAAAACTAACTTTAATTATTACCGAAATATTACAAAACAGACATTTATCATACTACCTGTTTTTGTAATAAAAATATTCCCAGCAGGGAAATTATAAATTTGTATTTTGCCATCTTTCAAAATATCAGTTTATGCCATATTTCCTACAAGAACCAGCTATAAGCATCACGCCACCCATGATCACCGATGATAAGATTGTTTTTGGGTTGTTAATGATTTGCCTGGCATTAGTTTTCTACTCTGCCTCTTTACAAAAAGGATTTTGGTCTAAATTTTATAAGATCATTCCCGCCTTATTGATTTGTTATTTACTTCCTTCTATTTTAAGTTCGCTAGGAATCATATCTGGTGAAGAGTGGGAAGTTGTTAAAAATGACGAAATTGTAAGAGAAAAATCCAGTCTATATTTTATGGCATCTCGCTATTTACTACCAGCAGCACTGGTGTTGATGACGCTATCTATAGATTTAAAAGCAGTTTTTAATTTAGGTCCTAAAGCATTAATCATGTTTCTTACAGGTACCATAGGAATTGTTATCGGTGGTCCCATCGCTATATTAATAGTAGGTTCTTTTTCTCCTGAAACGGTAGGCGGTCAAGGATTTGATGCAGTATGGCGTGGGCTTTCTACACTTGCAGGAAGCTGGATAGGTGGTGGTGCAAATCAAACTGCCATGCTAGAGGTGTATCAGTACAATCAAAGTAAATATGGCGGTATGGTGCTAGTAGATATAGTAGTAGCAAACTTGTGGATGGGAATACTGTTGTTTGGTATAGGGAAAGCTGTAAAAATTGATCGCTGGTTTGGTGCAGATAACAAGGCAATAGAAGACCTAAAAAAACGGGTTTCAGACTATACAGATAGTGTTAAAAGAGAGGCTTCTTTTACAGATATAATGGTTATGCTAGGGATAGGTTTTGGTGCTGTAGCTGTGGCGCATTTTGGTGCCAATTTACTTTCTGAAACAATGACACAAATGGATGGTATCTCAAATAATATCTACCTCAGTTTTTTAACCAGTCAATTTTTCTGGATGATTTCAATTGCCACACTTATAGGTATACTGCTATCTTTTACCCCTGCCAAAAGTTATGAAGGTACAGGTGCCAGTCGTATAGGCAGTATATTCATTTACATTCTTGTAGCGACCATAGGAATGAAAATGGATCTAACACAGATAGTGGAAAACCCCTTGCTTATTCTTGTGGGAATCATATGGATGACCATACATGCAGGTTTGCTTATTTTAATGGCAAAATTAACTAAAGCACCCTACTTCTTTCTCGCTGTAGGATCGCAAGCAAATGTAGGAGGTGCCGCAAGTGCACCTATTGTAGCGGCAGAGTTTCACCCATCCTTAACCAGTGTAGGAGTATTGCTAGCGGTATTTGGTTATGTAGTGGGTACGATAGGTGCAATTACCTGTACTATTTTAATGCAAATGGTAGCTACATAGCATCTATTTTGATTTAAATAATTCAAACATATAGTCCATATTTGCAAACTCAAAATTTAAAACATGAAAAAATATTTCTTCTTTCTTTTAGCACTTGTCATCACTGTTGCTTGCACAGATTCTAGCAGTGAGGGATTCAGTTTATCTGGAGAAATAGAAGGTGTAAAAGTGGGTAGCATTTATCTGCAACGACTTCAAGACTCTGTTTTGGTAAATGTAGATTCTGCTGTGTTTGATGGTAAATCGACATTCAAATTGAAAACAGAATTACAAGGTCCAGAGATACTTTATTTACATCTAGATGTAAAAGACGGGAAAGAATTTAATGACAGAATACTATTTTTTGCAGAAGATACTACCATGCAAATTAATTCTACACTTGCAAAATTTGATAAAAATGCAGTAATTACTGGTTCAAAAAATCAAGATATTTATAGCGAGTTTAAAAAGAATAACGACGAACTTAACAAAGTTTATACTGCGATAATTAAAAGAGACATGTCATTAACTAGTGAAACAAGAACACAGGCTATAACAGACTCTATTAACACGGCATATGATAAATATTTAAAGAAAAAAGTACTGTATGCCATAAACTATGCACAACTACACAAGGATAAAGAGGTCGCTCCATTTATTTTAGTAGCCGAAGCTAGTGAGGCAAATCCTCTATTGTTAGAGGGTGTATATCAAAAAATGCCAAAAAAAATTCAGACAACCATTTATGGAAAACAGTTGTCTGAACTAATTGAAAGGGGTAAGGGTAACTTATAGTTCGTTAACTCTAGCTATAAGGCTTTCTCCTTTAGACTGTAAATCTGCTCTTACTGCTTTAAGATGCGTCTTACGGCCTTCTACTTTTTTGTCGTTCACTCTAGCTATCAAATCGTCAAAAGTTGCAATCGTATCATCTACGATTTTTTCAGATTCTGCTGTTTTTTCTGGGTTTACCGCCTGATTGATCAGTGCAGCTTCTATAATATCACCCAATACATAATTGATATCTTGTTTAAGATCTTTAATACTTGCCATTACAATTTATTTATTTGCAAAAATAGTAAATAAAAGGCCATGAACTCTTTATTTTTTATTTTTAGACCGTATAAGAGAATTATAGAATAATAAATTTACTTTTTCCGCTTTCGCGAAAGCGGTATAATCAACAATCAGTATCTCAAAAAACTACTCTCCTCTATAAACCACAAAGTTGCGTACCGTCTCAAAAAGCTTTATTTCTAAATCATATTTAGGGTCTAGTTTTGCCTTTATTTTGTGATAAATAACATAGGCGATATTTTCGGCTGTTGGGTTAAGATTTGCAAATTCTGGCACTTGTTCATTCAGGTTTTTATGATCAAAAGCGTCTTCTACCTCGTCTTTAATAATGTCTTTAAGTATTTTAAGATCAATTAAATAACCCGTTTCTGGATCTACCTCGCCAGTAACACCTACTTCTAGGTCATAATTATGGCCGTGGTAGAATTCATTATTGCACAAACCAAAGATTTGTTCGTTTTTTTCGTCGCTCCAGTCCTTGCGATATAGACGGTGCGCAGCATTAAAATGGGCCTTGCGATAAACTGTTAATCTCATAATATGTGTGAATAATATTTTTCAAAAATAATTTTAAACCATTCAGTATACTTTTGTGGGTGTTGCTTGATATCTTTTTGAATATCTTGTGCTGTCATCCATTTATAAGCTGCTACTTCTAGCGGGTTTATTTGTGGTAAGTCATTATAATATCCGATCATGACATGATCTAACTCGTGCTCTGTAAGGCCGTTATCAAATGGTGCTATATATATAAAATGAAAAAGCTCTTTTAATTCTGTTACAAATCCCATTTCTTCCATCAAACGACGTTTACCCGCTTGTATATTAGTTTCTCCCTCTCGCTGATGGCTACAGCAAGTATTCGTCCACAAACCAGGCGAATGATATTTACTCATCGCCCGTTGTTGTAGCATTATTTCATTCTTATCATTTAAAACAAAAACAGAAAATGCCCTGTGCAGCAGTGCTTTTTCATGAGCTTCTATTTTTTCCATAAGACCGATTTGCTCGTCGTTCTCATTTACTAGGATTACACGTTCGATAATAAAAAATTTTAGGTCAAAAATACAACAGCGGGATAGTAGTAATTCTTAAAAGTTTACTAAGTAGTTACAACGATTTTATAATTACAAAATAATTGTTCTAAAGCTAATATTATGTAATATTTAAACACAGGTGTAAAATGTTCTACAATCTCATTTAAACGGGTAAGGTGGTTCCTTTTAACTTAATAGCAAAGTCAACGGTAGTAGTGCGGGGTTTTTCCTGAGTCTTATTTTCTAAACGCTCTACTAATATACGTACAGATTCTTGCCCTATCTTTTCAGCATTTTGAGAGATTCTAGAAAGTTGTGGGTGTGAGAGGTGTGACATTTCTGAAGAAGAGAATCCTAACACAGATAGTTCTTCTGGAATTTTTTTACCTAATCTTTGTGCCAGATTGACGGCTACAACTCCCGATACATTGTCGATACAAAGCATACCGTCTATATCCTCGTGCGTGGTAAATATTTGTTCTAATTGATCGTTGATCGATGCCGGGTCATCATCTATATCTATAATTATCGGCGCTACTTTATAATCAGTGTGCTTTTCTAGTGCTTTTTTATAGCCCAAAACTCTAAGTTTTCCCACACTTAACCCGCCTATACTATTGATTAAAACAATTTTTTTGCGCCCCTCGTTAATTAATACCTCAGTACCTTTAAAAGCAGCGTTAAAATCATCAATAATTACTTTATCGCAGTCTACATCGTTTGCCACACGGTCAAACATAACTATAGGAACGTCTTGTGTTATGGTTTCTTTTAAATGCGTTACATCGCCTTTTGACTGCGTTTCTTCGGCAATGGACATGATAAAACCATCTACACTTCCATTTGATAGTAGGTTGAGGCTATTAGTTTCTTTTTCAATAGATTCGTTTGAAATACAGGTGATTATATTGTATCCTAGTGCGTTAGATTCTAACTCAATTCCATGAAGAATACGTGCAAAAAACACGTTTAAAATATCTGGAATAATAACCCCTATGGTTTTTGTTTTTCTGTTTTTTAAGCTCAGCGCTAGTGTATTAGGGCGATAATTAAGTTCTTTTGCGATTTCTTTTACTCGCATAATAGTATCCTTACTTATTTCGGGACTGTCCTTTAAAGCTTTTGAGACAGTAGATACTGAAACTCCTAATGTTGCGGCAAGATCTTTAAGTGTAATCATGTTATCGTATTTTAAAGGACTTTAATATAACTTAATTAACAAAAATACAATGGATTTTTCTAGTATTGGATACATTTACCCTATTATTCTTTGGTTTTTCACTGTTTGACTTTTAAAAAGTAATTGTTTTATAGAATTATAATCTTAACAGCAGTTAATTTTTCAAATGATAAAATTGGTGAATATCTCGCTTATGCGAAAGCGAAAATTTAAAACGTATCATTGATATAAACATTTTATACTTAAGTGATCTAGACTTTGAATATTTAAGCGGTAACAGCTATTCTTTGATTTTTTTGAAAACTGTATTGAGTTTCTTTAACTTACTAAAGAAAGAAAAATGATAAAAAAAACGTAAAATATTGAACTGCAATACATTGAAATAAAATTACCCCCTCGCCTATCTGCATTATTTTATTTTTTCACAACAATAAATTCAGATCGTCTGTTTAATTGATGCTGTTCTTCTGTGCATTTTACAGCATTTGTACATTCATTTGTTAATCGTGTCTCGCCATATCCTGTTGCTGTGAGTCGGCTGGCAGCAATGCCATTATTTACTAAGTAAGCTTTGGTAGCGGCTGCTCTATTTGCGCTTAACCGGTCATTGTAAGCGTTTGTTGCCCTGCTATCTGTATGCGCCCGTATTTCTAAAAATACATCAGGAAAAGCTTCCATATAAGTCAATATTTTCTTTAATTCTATCGCTGCATCTACTCTTATATTGTATTTGTCAAGGTCAAAATAAATAGGCTCTAAATCAAGTATCTTATTCAAATCAGCACCTATAGCAATATCGTAAACCTTAGTCGAGGTAATTTTAGATAGTGTTAATGGTACATTTACAGTAGTGTTAAATGACGGGGCTTTTATAGCAGTTTTATAATTATCAAATCCTTCTTTTACAGCTGTCACCCTATAATTTGTATTGCAATTTACATCAAATGAATATGTTGCAGACTCGTCGATTACTGTCGTTTCTATTATGTTATGGTTTGCATCTCGCAATTCTATTGTTGCGCCTGGCAATAAAGCACTAGTTACCTTGTCTGTAACAATTCCATCAATAGCAACTTTGCAAACTAATGGCTGCATCTGTTTAAAACTATAGATATCGTCCAGCCCCTTACCGCCTGGCCTATTAGAACTAAAATACCCCATTAAACTAGTATCGTTTATAATAAAAGCAAAGTCGTCATGGGGGCTATTTACAGGTTTACCAATGTTAGTCACAGTAAGCTTTTCTTGCTGATCTATAACGTCTAATGGAATTACAAAAACATCCATCCCACCCAGACCATAATGACCAGTAGAAGAAAAATACAAATCCCCACTATTTGAAATAAAAGGGAATAATTCATTCCCCACAGTGTTAATAGATCTGGCATTTACAGGTTCTGAAAGAGTGCCGTTTTTATTAATGTCAACATACCAAATATCAGAAAGTAATTGCCCTGTTATACCAGCAGTACTGCCAGGTCTATCACTTGCAAAATACAGCCTAGTCTCGTCTGGATTTAAAGCAGGGTGCGCTGTAGAAAACTCGTTGCTGTTAATACTTAAATCAACTATTTCTCCCCATCCTTTTGCGGTTTTGGTAGCTTTAAAAATCTTCAGCCTATTAATGCCATCGACACTTTTTTGATATCGTTTTTCAAAATAATTGTTACTAGTGTAATAAACAGTCTGACCATCTTTTGTAAAAACAGCATTACTTTCATGAAAAATGCTGTTTAAACTTATGTGATCTTGACCGCCTAATAGTCCCACATTACTTAAAGACCATGTAGTGGTATCAATTTGCGCGGTGTACAAATCTAAAAACTGTCGCTCGTTCCATTTATGCCGCCTGCTTGTAAAAGAAGAACTATCCTTAGAACTGGCAAATACAACTTGCTGTGTACCGTGGTAAAAACTGGTTCCAAAATCCTGTGCTCCTGTATTTATGAATTCGTTTTTAATGATGTATCTATTAGATTGTAGCTCAATTTTTTCTAGATCATTCATCTCTTCTAAAAATTCAATGAAGGTTAGGTCATCTATATGTTTATTTTGATACAGTTTTACAACCTCACTGGCCTTTTCATAATTTTTAACCGCTTTTAATGTCAGAATATATTTAAAATAATATTCTTTATCAATACCACTGGCATCATACCTAAATAATTGATTATACCAGCGCTGTGCATTTTTGTAATCATTATTAAAATAATAAGTATCTCCTAATTTTCCATATAACTCTGCACTCTTATAGCCTTTTTGAATCAACTCTAAATACTGTTGTTGTGCCTCTATAAAAGCATACTTATCAAAAAGATCATTGGCCTGCTGCATCTGTTTTTCTTGTGCATATCCAAAAATGACACTTAAAAATATTAATAATATGCTCGTTGTACATTTCATAGAATCACTTTAAATACTGAATAATTTAAAAAAAGCGTGGTGTCACTATGCGGTCATAAGATTGAAACAACTCATATCTCAAGAAAACCTCGTAACTACCATCATTAAAAATGGTTTTACCCAATACGGTTGTTTCTCTATCATATGCAAATCCTATCATTATTTGTTCTGTAAATTGAAAACCTACAAGACCAGTAACTGCAGCTCCCCATCTATAGGCCATGCCCAGGGTTAATTGATCGTCAAACAAAAAATTTGCCGTTAAATCTACTTGGACTGGAGCGTCAAAAACTACTTTCACCATTGTTGCGGGTTTAAATTTTACATTGCTATTTAAATCAAGCACATAACCCGCCATAGTGAATAAATGTATTCTTTCTTGAGAAGTATATGTAGCTGTTGCAGCATTAAAATTTTCATTAAAATGTTCTGTTTGTAATAAGTTAGGACTGCTTAAACCTAGATACCAGTTATTTGTATGATAATACAACCCTAGACCAACAGTAGGAGAAATTTTATTCTCTATATTGTTTAAAGTAGGATCGCTGGTATCAAAAACATTTAGTCTATTAAAATCTACATTAAGTGTATGAAAACCTCCTTTTATTCCAAAACTTAAACGTGCGCCTTCCCCTACTAGTAATGTATAACTAAAATCTGCTGTGACATAAGTTTCATTTGTCGGACCTATATCATCGTTTACAATACTTAAACCCAATCCCACGCTACTATTTGAAATAGGAGTATGAAATGACAAGGTTTGTGTGCGCGGTGCACCATCCAGCCCCACCCATTGACTTCTATGCAATCCCATAATGCTGGCCACGCCGCGGTTACCCGCATATGCGGGATTTACCACAATAGGATTATACATATACTGGCTGTATTGCGGGTCCTGTTGAGCTAATGCTTCTATACAAAAGACAACAAATAGTAAGCAGGTTAAAAGTTTTTTCATTAGCTTTTTATAGCCGTTTTAAGTCATTTCCTCTTAATATGTAGTCCATATTTATTCAATTTATTTTTAAAAGCTGTGAAAGAAATTGTTCAAACAAACGGTTAAATTAATCAACTTTTTACAAATTATACAACATCTGCCCATAGAATTCTGCCAAGATCATTTTTGTAAAATAATCAAAGCTTTTACTTAAATCATTAAAGTTAACAAGAGTATAAAAAACTATATGTTACTTTCTATGATTATTTTATGGTAAAATTGATGGTAATTAGCTTATTTTAAAACCTTAACAAGCGCGGCAAAAACTTTTTTACGCCTCACTATCGCCATGATCTTCAATAGGATCAACTACATTTTATCTCTCTTTCGTACCAATCTGCAACGGGATCAATTTTACGACCTAACACTCAACCAGTTGTGCAACGGGATCAACTTTATGATCTCGCTTTCGCGAAAGCGAAATAAATAACCTGCAACAAAAACAACAACAAACCATACAAAACTTGTTTAAAAAGACAAGATACAAACCAAAGACCACACGCATGAATACCCTATTTTTGTGTTATAATTAAAGAGTACATGAAATTTAAAGAAGAAATCGCACGCAGGAGAACATTTGGTATTGTCTCTCACCCAGATGCTGGTAAAACCACATTAACAGAAAAGCTATTGTTATACGGGGGCGCGATACAAGAAGCTGGTGCTGTAAAATCAAATAAAATTAAAAAAGGCGCTGCAAGTGATTTTATGGAAATAGAGCGCCAGCGAGGTATATCTGTTGCCACATCGGTTCTTGCATTTGAATACAATGGTAATAAAATCAATATATTAGACACACCAGGGCACAAAGATTTTGCCGAGGACACTTTTAGAACCCTAACCGCTGTAGACAGTGTAATCGTCGTGATAGACGTTGCAAAAGGGGTAGAAGAGCAAACTGAAAAGCTAGTAAAAGTGTGCAGAATGAGACAAATACCCATTATTGTTTTTATCAATAAAATGGATCGAGAGGGGAAAGACGCCTTTGACCTACTGGATGAAATCGAGCAAAAATTAGAGCTGCACGTTACACCGCTTAGCTTTCCTATAGGCATGGGATATGACCTTAAAGGCATTTATAATATTTACAGAAAAAATGTAAATCTCTTTATGGGCGGCTCTTCAAAAGATATTCATAACACAACTGCCATAGATGATTTAGACAGCCCAAAATTAGACACTCTTATAGGTGAAAGGGCTGCAAATACATTAAGAGAAGAACTAGAACTAGTTACAGGTATTTACCCAACTTTTGATCGTCAAGAATATCTAGATGGCCATATACAACCAGTGTTTTTTGGTAGTGCGTTACACAATTTTGGCGTTAAGGAATTACTAGACGGTTTTATAGAAATTGCACCACCACCACGACCTAAAAAAGCCGAAGAAAGAATAGTAAATCCCGATGAAGAAAATTTCAGCGGTTTTGTTTTTAAAATCCATGCAAATATGGACCCTAGACACAGGGACCGACTAGCATTTATAAAAATAGTGAGTGGAAAATTTGAACGTAATACCGCATATAAACATGTAAGACTAGACAAAAATTTAAAATTTTCTAGTCCTAACGCATTTTTTGCCGAGAAAAAAGAAATTGTAGACGAATCTTTCCCTGGTGATATTGTAGGTTTACATGACACGGGTAATTTTAAAATAGGTGACACGCTTACCACTGGTGAAGATTTACATTACAAAGGGATTCCTGCCTTCTCGCCTGAACACTTTAGGTACATTAACAATGCAGACCCTATGAAGGCTAAACAACTGGCCAAAGGCATCGATCAATTGATGGATGAAGGTGTTGCACAATTATTTACACTAGAAATAAATGGTCGTAAGGTGATAGGTACCGTGGGCGCCCTACAATTTGAAGTAATTCAATACCGATTAGAACATGAATATGGAGCGATATGCTCTTATGAAAACCTAAACGTTCACAAAGCTTGCTGGGTAGATGCCTCGATTGCAAAACCAGAGGAACTAGCTGATTTTAAAAGGGTGAAATCTAAATTTTTATGTAAAGATAAGCGCGGGCAACTGGTATTTCTTGCAGACTCGTCTTTTTCATTACAAATGACACAGCAAAAATACCCAAGTATTAAATTTCACTTTGTATCAGAATTTGAACCAGCTGCAGTGTTAAAATAAAATATTTGCACATAAGCATAACAATTCCTGCACCATCGATTTTACGATGATGTTATAATTATAGCTTGTGATAAAGGATTTTATCTCCTGACTTGTCCAAATTAGGGCTGCAGACTTAATTTGGATGATAGTCCAAGGATTTCAGGGTTTATTTGTATTTTAATTCTGATCTCTTTTCCAGTTATAATATTCAGCAACCTTTCATCCGTTACTTTTTTACATTCATGAATGAATTTCCTAATAGACAGATTAGTTTGGAGTTGGATGTGCTTTTATAAGACCGTTGCCATAAAGCAAGTAAACAGATGTAGTTTTACTCGCTCTTCGTTGAAATGAAATAACGGTCTAGTTTGTAAATCGCTTCTTGATATCCAAAACGCTTGTTCAATTTTGTACAGCTACCGGTATCGTTCTATCACTCTTTTACTTGGTGCACTGTTTACTTCTACATTGGCATAGTATCCTTTAATACCTCACTGTTTCTTTGTTTTATCAATGAGTGTTTGACTTAGTACAAGCTTTTGACCGTTGCTTTTGTAAATTTTAGTTTCTTGTTTTTAGAAGGGATAGCTATAAAGATATTTGCTCTCTCAATTTGCTTTTCCATCTCATACTTGTCCTTTTTATAGAAAACAGATGAATAGCTGCAAATGAGGTAGCCATTCTGCGTTTTTATTCGGTTATTTTTGGCATCTTCCCTCGTAATTGTTTTACCTATTTGTGTAATTAGCTCATCGGTTAAATTGCCCATTTGTGCGCCAACTAAATAACTAACCTTGTTTTCCTGCAATACTTTGATATTTTCAGTGGGTATCATAGCCGAATCTGCAACTATGGTAAATCCTTTATTCTATTCTTTTTATTGTAGCTATTTACCATTGGAATAATGGTTTTTCCTTCAAATGTATTGCCTACAAATACTTCATAGGCTATCAGTAAACCTTTTTAAGTAACCATCAATGCCACTAAATTTGTAGCTGATGAAATTTATTGACTTTAGAAAATCCATTGTTACATAATTCGTTTTGGTCGAAGAATTCAAAGGACAATGTCGTGACATCATAAAATAATAAATCAAATGCAAAAGCATATTGACGTTTGGCAAAGTCCAACCTAAATGCGTCTGTCTGGGATTTTAGTTCAAGCAACAGAAGTGTAGCTTCATAGTAACATTGACTGCCTTGTTTCATCCCAAAATATACATCTAATAGTTGAATAGACCGTAGTTTAAATGCGGGTTCAATCATTTGCATCATTACTAAAGATATTCTTCAATTTATCAAAACCTAGAGCAATTATAAGCTTTGATAACAGCTCTTAGAAAAACGTATAATAACATCCTAAAAAGGTAGTCTGAAACATAAAGAATATTGGATGATGATTTATGCACCAACAAATTCAGCTGTATCCATAATTTTTCAATAAAATCATTAGCCATAACCAAAAGAACAGCTTTCTCTTTGATAGGAACCAACACTTTCAATATGCATAATAATTACTCGCTTTCGATTCTATAACTTAGAAACCTGAATAAAGATAGAATCTGAAGCATAACTTATTTGTCTGATTTTGAAAATTTTGACCCAAAAGGCAAGCGAAATACAAAATATTTAGTATTTAATATCACATTTTTAGACACTTAGATTTGAACTAAATCACGGGCGGACACGTCAGGGGTATAATTATAACGTTGTGATAGGATTTTATAAATATGGGCGGGTAACAGAAAAAACGATAAAACCCTGCATAAAAAAACCCTTATCTTTTCAGATAAGGGTTTAAAAAGAA
>CAZQGX010000018.1:0-54948 GCA_964593255.1 uncultured Flavobacteriaceae bacterium
TTATATTTCAACACAATATACAAAATTTAGGCGTAATTACGGATATTCAAAAAAAAAAATAAAAAATCTGATAAAGACAAAAAAGATACTATCAAATCCCTGAAATTTGATTGGGATGAAATGAAAGAGCGAACCAAGCGTTTTACTATTCACTCTTCTAGTTTAAGAGATGCAGTGTTATCTAAAGATGGAAGTAAATTATACTACCTCACTAGATTTGAAGATAAATTAAACTTATGGATGACAGAATTGCGCACCAAAGAAACAAAAATGGCGATCGAATTAAATACATCGTCTGGAAGTTTACAATGGGATAAGGAAAGAAAAAATTTATATCTGTTGAGCAGTGGCAGTATTTCTAAAATTGATCTAGATAAAAATAAAAAAGAGGTCGTTAAAATTGATGGTGAAATGGTCTATGATGCCACTGCCGAAAGACAAGCCATGTTTGACCATGTATGGATACGTACCAATGCTATTTTTTACCATCCTGATTTTCACGGGATAGACTGGCAGTTAATGAAAAAGGAATATGAAAAACATCTTCCTTACATAGGCAATAGCAACGAGTTTGCCGAGTTGCTCTCTGAAATGCTAGGAGAATTAAATGTGTCTCATGCTGGTGCTGGTGCAGCAAGTATTAAAATGAGTAATCCAGATGCGACTGCATCATTAGGTATTTTTATGGATAATTTACATAAAACAGATGGTATTAAAATCACCGAGGTTATAAAAGGTGGCCCACTGGATAAAGCTGGGTTTGATATAAAAATAGGTATGATTATAGAAAAAATAGACGGTAATACTATAAGTGCCAATAAAGATATTGCACAGTATTTAAACCGCAAGGAAGATAAATTTACACTACTCGATATTTTTGATCCAGAGAATGACAAGCGCATGACAATTACAGTTAAACCTATCAGCCTAGGAGAAGAAAGAAGCCTATTATACAAAAGATGGGTAAAGCAAAATGAAGATGAGGTGACTAAAAAAAGTGATGGTCTACTGGGATATGTTCACATACCTGGTATGGGAGATGGTCCTTATAGAGATATTTATGAAAAAATGATGGGCAAATATTATGACCGAAAAGGTATGATCATAGATACTCGTTTTAATGGTGGTGGAGACCTTGTAGCAGACCTTGCCATGTTTTTTACAGGCACTCCTTTTATTACGTATGCGACTGAGGATAAAGTAGTAGGAGGCGAGCCTACCTCTAGATGGGTAAAACCTACGCTCGCCATGATTAATGAGGCTCAATATAGCGATGGGCACTGTTTTGCCTGTGGTTATACAGATCTTAAAATAGGTAAAACAGTAGGTATGCCTACACCTGGTACTTGTAGTTTTGCAGGTTGGGAAGGATTACCAGATGGTTCTTATTGGGGTGTGGTGCCTGTAAGTGCAAAAGATATAAATGGTAAATGGATGGAAAACAGTCAAACAGAGCCTAACATAAAGGTAAAAAACATACCTGAAAAAATAGCTAATGGTATTGATCAACAACTAGAACGTGCTATAATAGAGTTGCTTAATGATGTTAAACAACAATAGGCACCACGCTAGAGCATTGATAAACATATGCATAAAAAAAGGTCTTAGTAATTTACTAAGACCTTTTACTTTTCATAGGGTGGAAGACGGGACTCGAACCCGCGACTTCCGGCACCACAAACCAGCGCTCTAACCAACTGAGCTACAACCACCATATCAATCTGAGTTTTTTATAGTGGATCTCAAGAATTCAACCACTTTATTTAGCGATTGCAAATTTAATACAATTCTTAAAATTGCGAATATATTTATTGTTTTTTTTAAGATAATTACTGTTTTATTTTTTTAGTAATGTAAGTGTTTTATTTGATTATAGCAGTCTGCTCTTTTTCAACAGTTTAATTGCTTTTTATTAAACAGCCGTTTTTTTAAAATAATCAATTCTAGCTCAGGTTTTGTAGCACATATAAAACTACTAGTTAGGGACTGCTGTAAAACTAAGTAGTGTATTAAACAATAGGCACAGCAAGTAGGTCAGCTTCTTTACTGTAAATACAAATATGTTTTATTTCTGGCTATCAATCAGCAGGGTTATAGTTGTAAAATTAATCTCAAATTAATCTTACTACTTTTATAAATGCTTGCACTTAAAAGGGAAAAATTTTTCTCAATCAATTGTAAATTTATAATTTCTAGTTTTTAGTTTAATCTAGGTACAAAAGTATTGGACTATGTAATTTTTTTGTTGAGAACTGTCACAGTTTTGACTAAAGACATTTTATTATCTAAATCAAATCAAATATACTATTCACAGCAGGATGCCTTTCTGCTGTAAAACCCTCGGCGTGGTCGGTGCCTATAAGTCTTCCTAGGTTTGCACTGCGGTATTTAATTGATTCTAAAAAGTTTTTTGAATTGATAGGTGTTTGTGTACCTTTATCACCAGGTTGATAAAACTGGGTTTTGTAAGCCAGTACGGCAGCCATTTTTTCTTCCATAAACCCAGTAATGTCTACTACAAAATCTGGTTCTAAGTCTAGCCATTGTATGTAGTGATAGACTTGTTTGGGTTTCCATGGTTGTTGTATCACCCCATTTACTTGGGTTTCTATTTTTTTTAGTCCTGATAAAAAACAACTTCGACTGGTTAATTCTGCCGCAGTGGCATGATCTGGATGCCTGTCTTTAATAGCGTTACACAGTACTATTTCAGGTCGGTATTTTCTTATTATTTTCACTATTTCTAGCTGGTGAGACTCGTCATTTGTAATAAATCCATCTTTAAAAGCTAGATTTTCTCTTATGGAAAGATTGAGTATTTCAGCCGCCGCTGCTGCTTCTTTATCCCTTATTTCTGCACTACCTCTAGAGCCCAGTTCGCCTCTTGTTAAATCTAAAACTCCTGTTTTTTTTCCTTTAGACTGTTCTTTGAGTAATACTCCAGCACAGCTTAATTCTATATCGTCAGGATGTGCACCTACCGCAAGTATATCTAGTTTCATGGGTTGTTGTTTATTTTAAGGCACATAATAAGGACTGTAAATTCATATATTAAATAGGTTTTTTCATTACTTACCGGCATGATTTTTAAATAAAAGGATTACACCTTCGGCACTACCCTTAATTTCATGCTTTTGTTTTGTAATAAAATTAAATTTATAAGCGGTAAAAGTACAGAAAAGAATTTAGTCGCTCAGCCAATTTTTAAATAACTACTAGAATTTATACAAGGGCTACTCTATTGATTGTGCGATCTCAAAACACTTCTTGAGCAGCTTGTTCGACACCGCAATTAGTGCCAGCTTCTTGCTCTTCCCTTGGCTTAGAATGCATTTATAGACTTTTCTGGGGCATTATTTGCTTGCAGGCGTATTTATAGGTCTTATGTTAGTAAGTGGATAATTGTTTGAATGGCTAAAAAAAGTAGCCATTGAAAACAAAGTGAAAGGTGTAAATATTATTCACAGAGTAAAACGCTTTTTTTATCAATACATTAGCATATGCGCTAAAATTGTAAAACATGCCAGGCTACAAAGCATCGTCATTTTTAATCACGCAAATTATAAACTCCTTCAAACATAGTTCAATTGATTTATCAAATCTTGAATTGATTTGGGTAAGGAATTTTATGTCGAATAACCGATAAAATATCAACTTTTAGAACACTATTACGAAAATGTGTGGCACTGATGGGAGCCAAAAAATTTTGAGATCTTGAACTTTGCAACTAAAAACAATAAACTGCAATTCACTGTATGCTTGATTTATTAAATTAGGGCTAGATACATGGTTTTACTGTCAAATATCTATAAGCCGTTTAAAATTAGACTAATTTTTAAGTATTAATCGAGGCAATGATAATTTTAATGATCTAAATTCATTCGTTTTAAAACGAATAGAATTCACTATTCCAACGTTTCCTTTTCTTTTTTCTTTTTGGGATTGTATAAGATAATTACTTGTATAACGATACCTATTGCAATCATTAACCATATTTCTAGCTGTGTGATCAATTCTATAGATGCCATGGCTTGTTTGCCTATTTCTAGTTGTCTTTTACCCTCGGTAATTTGTATGTCAGATAGCTGGTTAAGGGTATAGGTAATGTTCGTAAGTTTGGTTTTTAATTGTTCAGAATTTGCCCTATTGTAGGAAGACGCACCATAAGCTGCTTCCATTTCAAATAACAGTGCTATCTGTTCTTCAAGGTTTGTTAAATACCCTCTTTCATCACGAGTAAGTTTTGTGTTAGAAAAACCTTGTATGAGTTCGTTTAATTCTTTGTTGTCTGCGGCACTTTGCGATAATAAAACAGAATCTTTTTGCTGTGCTAGCAACAATTCTTTTTCATGAATTTTGTGTTGTATATCAAAAATGTAACTTTTTACAACCAGTCGGTCTTCATAAATAGAGACTACAGAATCTTGAATGCGTTGAAAATTATTTCTATCTATAAAATTTGTAGCGAGTATAAGAATGATTACTAGTGCAAGTCCTGCAGACCATTTTATTTTATTACCTATCATTTTTATTGTTTTTAAGTATTTTTAGATTTTATAAACCTGTGTTTTCACTAGAAATAAAGCTGCTATTTTTAATAAAACCTTATTTTTTAATAGTATTTAGTGGTCAAAATCCTTCATTTTGTGCGATACGCACTTTTTTAAAAAGATTAGAACTATAAACAAAGTCAGTTACTGTTTCATTTTCAGTTTTAAAGATTTCATTGTTGGTCCCTTTCCAGGCAATTTTTCCATCCTTTAAAAATACGATAGTTTCACCTATTTCCATAACCGAATTCATATCGTGTGATATGATCACTGTGGTAATATCTCTTTCGTGGGTTATTTCTTGTATCAACTGGTCAATTACTGTGGCTGTTTTTGGGTCTAGACCAGAATTGGGCTCGTCGCAAAAAAGATATCTAGGTTCATTTACTATCGCTCTTGCCAGTGCAACACGTTTTTGTTGCCCACCAGATATCTCGCTAATCATTTTTTTATTAAGCCCCACAAGGTTTACTCTATCTAGCATCTCGTTTGCACGTTCTAACCGTTCTGCAAGTCTCATTTTTGTAAACATGCGTAATGGGAACATCACATTTTCTATTACCGTCATAGAATCAAAAAGAGCACTGTGTTGAAAAAGCATACCCATTTCTTTGCGCAACTCACTTTTGCGCTTAATATCCATTTCATTAAATGCCTCGCCTTCATAAATGATCTCGCCAGCATCGGGCTCAAAAAGGCCTAGCATATTTTTAAGAAATACCGACTTGCCAGAACCACTTGCGCCTATAATCATATTGGTCTTTCCTTTTTCAAATGTTGCGGTAATGCCCTTTAGAACTTCTTCATCACCAAAACTCTTGCGTAAATCATTTACCTGTATCATTAACTTAACAATAATTGAGTTAAAATAAAATTTGCAACAATAATGCTCACACAGGTCCATACAAAACTGGTAGTGCTCGCTTTACCTACTTCTAGTGCGCCACCCTCCATATAATACCCGTGGTAACTAGGTATGGTTGCCAGTATAATCCCAAAAACCATCGTTTTTATAAAAGCATACACCACGTGATAGGGTATAAAATTTTCTTGTAGACCATTAACAAAATCCTCACTACTCAACAAGTTTCCATAAACACTAGCTATATACCCACCCGCAATACCTACAAACATGATTATCGCAATTAAAAATGGATAAAAAAGCAGTGCAATGATTTTAGGGAAAACTAGGTAATTAAGCGGGTTGATACCCATAACCTCTAGGGCATCTATTTGCTCTGTAACTCTCATAGAACCTATACTAGAAGTAATATAAGAACCCACCTTACCCGCCATAATAACCGATATAAAAGTAGGAGCAAATTCTAGGATAATAGATTGCCTTGTGGCAAAGGCTATTAAAGATTTAGGTATTAGTGGATTATCTAGATTTAAAGAGGTTTGTAACGCCACAACTGCACCCATAAATAGGGATATAAATGCAGTAATACCCAGCGATCCAATGATAAGATCATCAATTTCTTTAAGGATCAATTCCTTAAGGACTATTGCTTTTGTGGGGCGCCTAAAAACGCCGTACAACATGATCATATAACGTCCTATGTGTCTTAAAAATCTCATGTGGGTAAAAATAGAAAATAAAAGCGTTACTATTTAATGCTATCTTAAACTTGTTCGTTTTTCTAGGACTTACATTTGTATTAAATATATATTTATGAAAAAGATATTCTTTTTGTTGCCTATAATGTTTGTGGTTAGTTTCGCTTTTGCGAAAGCGAATACATTAACAACCCACACCTCACTAATTGCTTTACAGTTTCAAGAGCAACAACCACCAGCGCCCACTGTACTGTCCTCAAAGAATCAAAACCCTCCCAAACTAATAGTGGGAATTGTGGTAGACCAAATGCGATATGATTATTTAAGTAGGTTTTACAAACGCTATAGTGATGGTGGTTTTAAAAGATTGATGAATGATGGCTACCAGCTTACAAATGCACATTTTGATTTTGTACCTACCTATACCGCACCAGGGCATGCCTCTATTTACACTGGTACATCGCCAGCAAATAATGGGATTATAGGCAATAACTGGTATGATAAGTTTGAAAATAAAATGATATACAACGCCAGTGACGATGCAGTACAAGGGGTAGGAAGCAATACCGAGGCAGGTATGATGTCACCTAGAAGAATGTTAACCACAACTGTAACCGACCAGCTAGAACTGCACACACAAGGAAATGCCATAGTAATAGGGATATCTATAAAAGATCGTGGTGCGATACTACCAGCAGGTCATGCTGCCGATGCTGCATACTGGTTTGAGGGCGATGATGCCGGCAACTTTATTTCTAGTACTTTTTACATGAATAAGTTACCAGAATGGGTAACCAACTTTAATAACTTAAAAAAACCAGCTGCCTATTTAAAAACCTGGAATACCTTATATCCTTTAGCAACTTATACAGCAAGCGGGCCAGACCTCAATGACTTTGAGAAAGCACCTAAAGGAAAAGAACAAGCTGTTTTTCCTTACGACCTTGCTGCTCTAAGAGCAAAAAATGATAATTATAGCCTTTTAAAAGCTACACCTTTTGGCAATAGTATTGTGGTAGATTTTGCCATAGAAGCATTAAAAGCCGAGGGTATGGGAAAAGATGATACAACAGATTTTCTTGCGATCAGCTTTTCTAGTACAGATTATATAGGACATCAGTACAGCGTTAATGCGGTAGAAATAGAAGACACCTATTTAAGATTAGATCAAGATATAGCGCGTTTGTTAAAAACACTAGATAAAGAGGTAGGAGAGGGGAACTATACCGTTTTTTTAACCGCAGACCATGGCGCAGTAAATAATCCAGCCTATTTAAAAAGTAAAAATATAAATGCAGGTTATTTTAATACCAGAAAACTAGAAGCCTTTTTAAACGAGCAAATACAACAAGATTTAAAGGTAGATAGCCTAATTAATAATATTTCTAACAATCAGGTGTTTTTAAATCACAAGCAGTTAAAAAAAGCTTCTTTAACCAGTTTATCAGTAGAAAATTATTTAAGTCAGCAACTGATCAATTACCCTCAAATAGACCAAGTATTTACCAGAACTGCACTGGTATCTAGCACGATGGATACTGGTACAGCTGCACTAGTTCAAAATGGTTTTCACCACAAGCGCAGTGGCGATGTGGTTTTTGTGCTAGAACCAGCTGTAATTTCTTATTCAAAAACAGGGTCTACACACGGCAGCTCACAAAGTTATGACACCCATGTGCCATTACTATTTTATGGTAACGGCATCAATAAAGGGATAAGCAGTAATAGAGCAGCGATTAAGGATATCGCACCTACCATTTCTAGTTTGTTAAAAATAAGCTTTCCCAATGGTACAACAGGAAACCCTATAAACGAGGTGTTAAAGAAATAATATGTTTTATCAAAGATCGGCTTATATTTGCAGTTAATTAAATATTATTAACATGAGAAAAATTATACTTATTACTGCATTAATGGCAGGTGTTTTTGTAAATGCACAAATATTTAAAGGTAAAGGAGACCAAAAAGTACAAGTAGGTGCCGACTTTCAAAACAACGCATCGGGTATACAGGTAACTTATGATTTAGGTATGGCCGAAAACTTCTCTATAGGCCTAGGTGCTAATTATGCATTAGGTATAAGTAATGATCTTGATCCAGATTTTGACCAAAGAGCAGCTTTAAGGTTGCGTTTTAATGCAAATATTGGAAACGTTATCAATATAGACCCTATGTTTGATGTATATCCAGGTCTTCATTTTAGCACTAAAAATTTTGGTGGCCACCTAGGTGCTAGATACTATTTTACTGATGGATTTGGTTTGTATACTGAAACTGCTTTTCCACTAGCAAAATACAAAACAGAAGATTTAAACCCAAACGAGGAGCTTTACAATCAATTCAACATCAGTTTTGGACTGGCGTTTAATTTCTAAAAGCTCACAATAATTTTAAGGTTTAATTTTAGAAAGCACCCCTTTCCATCTATACCTTCTTATAAAACGACCTTGTGCCACTGTAACTAGTGGCTCAAGGTTTTTTGTTTGCGCCAGTCGGTAGCCTTTTAGGTAATCTATTAATAGGCGCCATCGTTTTTTATTAACTGCCATTTTTGCAGCCGTAATAAAGGTAAGCAAATAGCCATAGCGCATTTTATAAAAAGCCTCGCCTTGCAAATATTTTGACCTCGCATGATATGCGGCACCAGTAGGTTTTAGGTGTTTTACAAGTAAATTAGGGATAGTCTCTACCTTCCAGCCATAAAAACGCGCCAGCATCTCGTCCATAGTATCCCATCCTATACTCACTTTTAAACCATCTATTTCTTTAAAACAGGCAGTGCGATAGGCTTTCAGCGCACCTCTTATATGGTCTGTATTGGTTTGATTTTCAATAAGCCAGTTGCCATTTTTAATGATCGTGCAATGCCCAGCAGTCATTCCTATTGTTTCGCTTTCGCGAAAGCGAGATACCATCACCTCTAGATAATTTGCAGGAAAAACTAGATCGGCATCATATTTACAAATAATATCAAATTGATCTAGATCCAAAAATGAAAGCCCGTAATTAAAGGCTTGTACCACTTTTGACCCTGGAATATTTTGTGCGATAGATGAGGTTTTTACCACTTTTAAAGGCAATCTAGCTGTAAATAAGCAAGCCATTTGATAAGTGTCATCGGTAGAATGATCATCGACAACAATGATCTGAGAAGGCTGGTAAGTTTGTTGTACCAGACTTTCTAGCGTTTGATGAATCAGCTGTTCTTCATTATGAGCTGGTATGATTATAGCAATTTTCAAAGGCGATTAGGGTTTTGTTATCTTTTTACAATAAACTAAATAATAACGGTTCGTAAAAAGCCTTAATAAAGGCCGCAAGCCTATTTTCTTTACTGGGTTAGTAAATGTCACCCTATCCATTATCTGCCAGCCAGCTTTTTCTAGGACATAGTCTAATTGCCAGGATTCAAATTCATGATAATGCTGGTCTCTTATGTCATTTTTATTGCGATAAGCACTAGCAAACCAAAGTTTTAATGGCACACTGATCACGCAGGTGTCGCATGGTATGGCTTTTAGCGCTGTGTAAGGAGAGACTAGGTGTTCAAAAATTTCAAATGCCGTTACCACCTTGCCCTCAAAAGTTTTTACAGCACTAGTGTCATCGTCTAGGTCTTCTAGACCTGTATTTGTTACTTGGTACCCGCTTTCTTTCATGATTTTAGAAAACGGATTTTCAATTCCTAAATCTAAAATGCTTGCAGTTTTAGGAATGTGTTTTTCTAAAAACTCTAGAGTGATTCTATAGCGTTTATGCGGAAAAGTATGTCGGTACAAAGTGTTGTGTTTTATGCCACGAAAATAATGGTTTTAGATGGTTGATCATAAATAGAAAGATCTTTAATGCTCGATAAAAATAGAATAAAAAATAAACAGGCGTATGTGAATGAGAAAATAAACCGTTTTTTTCGAACAAAGTATATTTTAAATCTTATAGTTAAATTCTAACATAAAAGGAGTTAAGATTCATTGAATAGATGCAAAAGTTAACTGGTTGAATTGAATGAAAAAACAGAATCTGAATTATAACAAATCGTAACGTAGTTACCTTTGACATTAAACCTAACCAATAAAATAGCGTTTGAACATTATTATAACAAATCAAACCTGTGATTTCAATCAAAGATGGTCCAACACCATTTGTATATGCAGCTGATTTTGACCAGCAGATTTTGTTTGACAATGTTCTGACAGAAAAGTATAAAAATAGATGTTTAAAAAAAGCCAGAACACAATCACGTAAATCATTGATTATTAAAACAGCCTTTTCCTTATGCCCAATATCCCCGCAGTACAAATAAGCGTGATTCCTAGTAAAAACAACCCTAAAACCGTCTCGCCATATAAAATTTTACCTGTTGCAAAAAGTAAGCTGTACACCCCAATTACCCCTAAAAGAAAACCCAATGTTTTAAAATGGAAATTATGGAATTTTGAGGTTTTGCCAAAAATAGAGTTGTGAAATAGTGCAATAGTCGCAGCATCACTTTTATTGGTAAGAAAAGTAACCATAAGCCAAGCGATACTTGTGATCAATACATTAATGCATATCATTTCCCAGTTTTGTAGTGTGCCAAATAATTGATGTGTAACCCCTAAATCTGTACTAGAGTTGATAAAAAACAGCACCGCCATGGTAAATGAAACGCCCATAGCTGTGATTTCAGACCATGGGTTGATGCGGTACCAAAACCAGCGTAAGATAAATAATAGTCCAGATCCGGCGCCTATTTGTATGATAAGGTCAAAGGCAAATTTTGCCTCTTCTAGCACAAAAGAGAGAAGTGCTGCAAGTACCATCATTATTGCCATAGAAAATCTTCCTATAATTACCTTTTGCTTTTCGCTGGCGTCTTTATGTATAAATCTTGCATAAAAATCATTTACCACATAACTAGATCCCCAGTTTAAGTGTGTTGAAATTGTACTCATAAACGCCGCAATAAGCGAGGTAACTACTAGACCTAGCAATCCTGCTGGTAAAAAAGTTAGCATGGCAGGGTAACTTAAATCATCTCTTATAAAACTAGGCGCTAGATCTGGAAATGCACTAGCAAGTGCATCGAGATCAGGATAAATAATAAGAGACGCCAGCCCGATAATGATCCATGGCCAGGGGCGTAAGGCATAATGCGCAAGGTTAAAAAAAAGTACCGCCCATGTGGCATTTTTTTCATCTTTGGCAGCCAGCATGCGTTGTGCGATATAGCCGCCACCGCCTGGTTCTGCACCAGGATACCAGGTGCTCCACCATTGTACAGCTAGTGGTACTATAAAGATACCCATTAATAAATCAGTATTTGAAAAATCTGGTAGTAGGTTAAGTTGGTCTTTTACGTTAGGATGGGTAATAAGTTGTGCCATTCCATTAATTTGCGGTAGGTCTAGTATGTACCATGTTGCCCAAATAGAGCCCACCATTGCTATTATAAATTGCACAAAATCTGTGATTAAAACACCTTTTAGGCCACCCAAAAGAGAGTAAGCAAGGGTGACGAGTGAGGCATAAGTAAGTGTGGTAGCAGCGCTGAAACCAAACATAACATGTCCTATTTTTATCGCTGCTAGACAAACTGTTGCCATGATGATTATATTAAAGACTACACCTAAATAAAGTGCTCTAAATGCGCGTAAAAATGCAGCACTCTTACCGCTATAACGCATTTCATAAAATTCTAAATCGGTCGTAATGCCACTACGACGCCACAATTGTGCGTAAAAAAACACGGTAAGCATTCCAGTAAGTAAAAATGCCCACCACACCCAATTACCAGATACTCCATCTGTGCGCACTAGTCCAGCAACCAGATTTGGGGTGTCTGCCGCAAAAGTAGTAGCAACCATAGAAACTCCTAGTAACCACCAGGGCATATTCCTGCTAGAAAGGTAAAAGGAAGAACTGTCTTTGGGGCTTTTTTTTGATACGATAATTCCTATTGATAGAGAGATTAAAAAGAAGGCGACGATGATACAAATGTCTATAAACTCTAATTTCATAAATAAAAGTTATTAACGATAACGATTGAATTTTATTTAATGGATAAATATAGCATAAATCACAGCTTACAGTCGCAAAAGTTTAATAAATTAGCCCGTTTATTATTAAATGCATAATGAAAGATAAGATAAAAAAAATAGGGGTGATGACCTCTGGGGGCGATTCCCCAGGGATGAATGCTGCGATAAGAGCTGTGGTGCGCACTTGTGCTTATCACAAGATAACTTGTGTAGGTATCTATAGAGGTTATCAGGGTTTGATGGAAGGTGATTTTAAGGAAATGGATGCCCGCAGTGTCAATAATATCATTAATAGAGGTGGTACCATTCTTAAAAGTGCCAGGTCTCAAGAATTTAGAACCAAAGAAGGTAGGGTACTAGCCTATGAAAAAGCAAAGAAAGAAGGACTAGACGCTATTGTAGTAATAGGTGGTGATGGAAGTTTTACAGGAGCCATGATTTTTTCACAAGAATTTGATTTTCCAGTAATGGGAATTCCAGGAACTATAGACAATGATATTTATGGTACATCTTACACGCTGGGTTATGATACTGCATTAAATACTACAGTAGAGGCCATTGATAAAATACGCGATACGGCTAGCTCGCACAATCGCTTGTTTTTTGTCGAGGTAATGGGTAGAGATGTAGGTTATATCGCCTTAAATGCTGGTGTAGGTGCAGGAGCAGAGGAAATTTTAATTCCAGAAGAAGATCTAGGAAAAGATAGGTTGTTAGAAAGTTTGAAAAGATCAAGACTTTCTGGTAAATCATCAAGTATTGTGGTTGTTGCCGAAGGTGATAAAACAGGTGAAAATGTCTTTGAGTTAAAAGATTATGTAGAAGCTAATTTACCAGAATATGAAGTGCGTGTTAGTGTTTTAGGACACATGCAACGCGGTGGTTCTCCATCCTGTTTTGATCGTGTGCTTGCTAGTAGAATGGGAGTAAAAGCGGTAGAAAGTTTACTAGAAGGAAAAACCAATTATATGGTGGGAATAAGAGATTCACAAATGGTACTTTGTCCAATCGATCAGGCAGTTAAGGGTAAAACAACTATTGATCTAGAGCTTATAAGAGTAAGTGATATCATGACAACATAAAAAAATAAAAGCAAAATCATTTGTGTTTGAATAAGAAAGTAAATCGATTTTGAATATTTAACATAGATTATTTTTACTTAGAGATGTTGAATTAAAAGTAAAATCTAAAATAATAAATAAAATTAGTTGTGTTTGAATAATTTGTTAGAACAGCTTGATTTTAGCACATTGATCTAGCTTTAAATAATTGAAAAATAACTTAAAATTAAAGTAATAAAAATAACAACCGTTGCCATTTTGCAACAATTAACAATAGTAAAATTTATATAAAATGAGTAAAAAATTAAGATTAGGTATCAACGGATTTGGACGTATAGGACGTATAGTTTTTAGAGCCACACTAGAAAGAGAAAATGTAGAAGTAGTTGCTATAAATGATTTAGTAGATGTAGATCAACTAGCATATTTGCTAAAATACGATTCAGTGCACGGTCGTTATGGCGGTACTATTGAAGTAAAAGATGGACACCTCGTTATAGATGGTGTTGCTGTAAGAGTGACAAGCGAGCGCGATCCAAAAAATATAAAATGGAATGAAGTAGATGTGGATGTTGTAGCAGACTGTACAGGTATTTTTACAGAATTAGATGCCGCACAAGCACACCTAGATGCAGGAGCTAAAAAGGTAGTAATTTCTGCTCCTTCTAAAACTGCCCCTATGTTTGTAATGGGGGTTAACGATCACGAATTAACAGCAGCGCATACTATCGTGTCAAATGCATCTTGTACGACCAACTGTCTTGCACCTATGGCCAAAGTCTTAAATGATAATTTTGGAATCAAAGAAGCTTTAATGACCACCGTTCATGCAACAACTGCTACCCAACAAACAGTTGATGCGCCTAGTAGAAAAGATTACAGATCTGGACGTAGTGCGATGGTAAATATTATCCCTGCATCTACAGGTGCGGCAGTTGCTGTGACCAAAGTAATTCCTGCATTAAAAGGAAAACTTACGGGAATGGCTTTCCGTGTTCCTACGGTAAATGTTTCTGTGGTAGATTTAACAGTTAAATTAGAAAAAGAAACCAGCCTAGAAGCGATCAACGCGGCATTTAAAGAAGCTGCATCTGGAAGCATGAAAGGTGTGGTAGGATATACAGACGAGGCTCTTGTTTCGCAAGACTTTGTAGGTGATGCTCACACAAGTGTTTATGACGCCGGTGCTGCAATCGAATTAAATTCTACGTTTTTTAAATTGGTAAGTTGGTATGATAACGAGTTCGGTTACTCTAGTAAAATGGTAGACCTAGCTGAAAAGGTAAATTCGTTATAAATAAATTTAAATAAAGAGCTGTAATGTTGTATTGCAGCTCTTTTTTATTTTCGTACAAATCTTAATCGACATTTATGATTCTTATAATAGACAGCGGCTCGACAAAATCTGATTGGATAGCGCTTAGTAAAACAGGGGAACAGCTTTTTAAAACCCGCACTCGTGGTATGAATCCAGCAATTCTCAATCAGCAGCAATTAATAGAACGACTGGAAGAAAGCGAGGAATTAGTTGCTCATAAAGAACAAGTAGAACAAGTCTTTTTTTATGGTGCTGGCTGCGGTACAGAGGGTCCCCGACAGTCACTAGTATCACTACTAGACAATTATTTTGTTAAAGCTACCGTCGTTGTAAAAGAAGATACAGCTGCCGCTGTATATGCAGCCGTAGGCGACGAGCCAGGTGTGGTTTGTATTCTAGGCACAGGTTCTAATTGTTGTTTTTCTGACGGTAAAAATATAGAGCAGCGAGTGGTTTCTCTAGGATATACCCTTATGGACGAGGCTAGTGGTAACTGGTATGGTAAAAATTTGTTGCGAGATTATGGCTTTAAAAATATGCCTAAGGATTTAATGGTGAAATTTGCAGCATCCTATAACATGGATCCAGACTACATTAAATTTAATTTATATAAGCAACCTAATCCAAACGCTTTCCTAGCAAATCATGCCGAGTTTATTTTTCAAAACCTGGAAGAGCGTTATATCATGAAGCTGTTGCGTAAAGGATTGAGGAAGTTTTCTCGTAATATGATTCTTCAATTTAGAGAAGAAATTAAATCTTATGAAGTGCATTTTGTCGGTAGTATCGCCCATTTTGCTCAAGCAAGAATTAAACAAGTCGCGGCAGAATTTGATTATGAAGTAGGGAATATCGTGCGTAGACCTATAGAAGGACTGGTAGCATACCATCAAAAGAAATTACAAGAAAGCAATTAAAATAGACTTAATTAAGCAATAATTGCCGTAGTATGTATCATTTACTACGGCATTTGTTTTGTAAAAACTCAGGTCTTCTGGGTGATATAAAAACTTTATCATTCAGCATCGACCTTGATTGCTTTATCCCTCAATTAGTTAGGTGTTATATTTTAAATTTAAAATCTAATTCACTAACGTTAAATGGTACTGTAATTAATCAAAACTACCTTTTTCATATGCTTAAAATGATAAGCGGTTATTTTTATGTTATTTATTTAAGTTACATTAGATTCTCTAAATCTAGCTTTCGCGAAAGCGAGAATAAAACAACAAAACAATGTAAATAAAAGCATTACAAAATGTAAGCGCAAAGATGAAATTAGGTCAAAAGAAAGTAAAATAAATAGAATAGGATATCTTTAATAAGTGTAACCTTTATTACCTTTAAACGTCTAAATTTTTATGATGACTAACAACCAAGTTTTTTCTACAGTCCTACCAAATATTGAAAATGCAGATTTTCAAAAACACCCCAAAAGGTTCTTAAATAAAAGCCTTTTGTCAAAATTAGTTGTTTTTATTCCATTGCTTGTGGGTGTTGGGGTTTTATTTTTTTCAATTAAAGAAGAACCATGGTTGTGGAAGGTAGCGCTAGCCATATGGATGTTGTTATTGCTAGTGTCGCTATTTGTAGCATATAAGGGGTATTTTGTAAAAGGTTATGTGTTAAGAGAGCATGACATCACCTACAAAAAAGGATGGCTATTTCACAGTCAGATTACAGTGCCTTTTAATAGAATACAACATACTGAGATCAATCATGGACCCATAGATCGACTTTTTAAACTATGCGAACTAGAGATATTTACTGCAGGTGGTAGTTCTAGCGATTTAAATATTGATGGACTAGACCCTCAAGATGCCGCAAAATTGAAAGATTATATTTCAGGAAAACTGTCTACACATGCTTGATTTTTCTATCCCACAGCGGCAGAGTAAAATGATCATTGTCTTTTATTTATTTAAAAGCATTAAAAGTTTATTGGTTTATTTTGTGTTTGCCGCAATAGGCAGTAATAGAATGTCTAGAAATGGCTGGTATGTAAGTCTAGCGATAGCCGCCGCTGCTGCTTTATCATTGATTTCACCTATTTTAAAATACCTGTACTTTACCTTTTATATAGAGGGCGACGAGTTGATTATCCAAAAGGGATTTTTGCAAAAAGAGCGCAAGGCAATACCATTAGACCGTATTCAATCTATAAATATCAATCAAGATGTAGTGCAGCGCGTGCTAGGAATTGTGTCTTTAGAAGTAGATACAGCTGGGTCTAATGCAAAAGAACTAGAAATCCCCGGACTAGATAAAGCAGTTGCTCAGCATTTCAAAGACCTGTTACAAGAGCGTAAAGAAGAAATTCTTGAAGAGGTTGCCGATAAACAAGACGACACTCTTAAAGAAGATATTGAAAATGTGGTTATTGATAAAGATGATTTTGAAAATACTGTTCCAGATACTAGTGCAACCTTTAAAAAAACACGCACCACTGCAAAAGATATTTCAGAAACGGTTATTTTAAAACTGGGCTTAATTGACTTATTAAAAGTAGGTATTACACAAAATCATTTAAAAAGTGGTGGGCTTGCCATAGGTCTAGCGATAGGTAGCTGGTTTAAAATAAAGGATATTATAGAAGAATATTTTGCAGATATGGTAGAACAATTATCTCTAGAAAGCATGATTTTGAAAACCTCTATAAGCTTTGCAGTTATTGCCTTAGTATTGTTCTTGTTTTTCTCTGTATTGATCAGTTTGGTTTTGGTAATCAATAAGTTTTGGGATTTTAGTATTGTCAAAAAAGCAGATGATCTAGAAGTAAAAATGGGTTTGTTTAATAAAAGAGAGATTAAAATACCACTTAACAAAGTGCAGATTTTAGAATTTCATTCAAATCCGTTAAGAAAGTTACTTGGTTTTGAAACTGCACAAATATATCAAGCCCAAAGTACCGATAGTAAAATAGGAAGTGTAGAAGTACCCGCTTGTAAAGAAGTACACCGCACATTATTAAAACAACTTGTCTTTGAAAAAAATATAGAGCAAACAGCGATGGAAATAGCCTGTAATCCATATTCGCATGCCAGATTACGTTTTTATATTGTTAGTGTTTTTGCCTTGCCGCTAGCTGGTGCTGCAGTTTATTTTCACATCTATGTCGCATTGCCATTTATAGCTTTGTTTGCAGCGATATCGATCGCTATGGCATTTATGTATGGAAAAAATAGCAAAGTGCAGCGGGATGACAATTTTGTAATTTTTAAAAAAGGATGGATATTTCCAGAAACCGTGATTTCTCCTGTGTTTAAGACCCAAGCTGTAGAAAAATGGCGCAGTATTTTCTTAAAGCGTCGCAAAGAAGCCCATTTTAAATTACATACTGCCGCAGGAACTAGGGGATTGCGTTACCTTAAAGAAGATCAATTATACCTATTGCTCAATTCTCTAAACAACGAGGTAATTGCCAGTAGTAAAAAATGGATGTAGTTTTTTAATGACCTCTGTTTCTTTGTAGTATATTTAAATATGTACTTTATAATACCTGTCAACTTGTTAACTTTTTAAAGGGATAGATATTATAAAAAAAAATATTGATTAGCACGCTTTCGCGAAAGCGTGGATAGTAAAAGCTGAAGTGAATAGAAAATCAAATCCAAGGCATAAATATAGCAAATAGAAAAACGGCTGGAAAAACACCAAAAACATCATTATGACAGTATGAATGACATCATGTCATAACAATTGCCATGGCATAAACATTGAATTATGGAAAGCGTAATTAAAATGTAATAGTAAAAATTAAAATACATTCATAATGAGTAAAATAATAGGAATAGATTTAGGAACAACTAACAGCTGTGTTTCTGTAATGGAAGGAAGCGAGCCAGTAGTAATCCCTAATGCCGAAGGTAAAAGAACCACTCCATCAGTAATTGCTTTTGTAGAAGGTGGTGAGATCAAGGTAGGAGACCCAGCAAAAAGACAAGCAGTAACTAACCCAACAAAAACAGTTGCTTCTATCAAGCGATTCATGGGTAATAAATACAGTGAGTCTAACAACGAGTCAAATCGTGTACCTTATAAAGTAGTAAAAGGTGATAATGACACGCCACGTGTAGACATAGATGGTCGTTTGTATACACCGCAAGAGTTAAGTGCTATGATTCTTCAAAAAATGAAGAAAACTGCAGAAGATTATCTAGGACATGAAGTAACTGGTGCGGTAATTACAGTACCAGCATATTTTAACGATTCACAACGCCAGGCAACTAAAGAAGCCGGTGAGATTGCTGGTCTAAAAGTAGAGCGTATTATAAACGAGCCTACAGCGGCTGCACTTGCTTATGGTCTAGATAAAAAAGATACAGATCAAAAAATAGTAGTATTTGATTTTGGTGGTGGTACACATGACGTTTCTATCCTTGAATTAGGTGATGGAGTTTTTGAAGTACTTGCTACAGATGGTGATACGCATTTAGGTGGTGATGACGTAGATCAAAAAATTATCGATATGCTTGCAGATGAGTTTAATGCTGCAGAAGGTATCGATCTAAGAAAAGATCCTATGGCATTGCAACGTCTTAAAGAAGCTGCAGAAAAAGCTAAAATAGAACTTTCTAGCAGTGCCCAAACAGAAATTAATCTGCCCTATGTAACTGCGACGGCATCAGGTCCTAAACACCTTGTGAAAACACTTACAAAGTCTGCTTTTGAAAAACTTATTGCAGATCTTGTAAAAAGAACCATCGCACCATGTGAGACAGCACTTAAAAATGCAGGTTTATCAACTAGCGATATAGACGAGATCATCCTAGTAGGTGGTTCTACCCGTATACCTGCAGTACAACAAGCAGTAGAGAAGTTTTTTGGAAAAACACCGTCAAAAGGTGTGAATCCAGATGAGGTAGTTGCCATAGGTGCAGCTATACAAGGTGGTGTACTAACAGGTGATGTAAAAGATGTATTGCTACTAGATGTAACGCCACTATCCTTAGGAATTGAAACCATGGGTGGTGTAATGACTAAATTAATTGAGTCTAATACCACAATCCCTACTAAAAAATCGCAGGTGTTTTCTACAGCTGCAGATAATCAGCCAAGTGTTGAAATACACGTGATACAAGGAGAACGCGCCATGGCAAATGATAACAAAACCATAGGTAGGTTTCACTTATCAGATATCCCGCCAGCAAGAAGAGGTACACCACAAATCGAGGTGACTTTTGATATAGATGCAAACGGAATTATCAAGGTAAGTGCCGAGGATAAAGCAACAGGTAAGAAACAAGATATACGTATTGAGGCTTCTTCTGGACTAAGTGAGGCAGAAATTGAGAAAATGAAGCAAGATGCTGCTGCAAATGCTGATGCTGATAAAAAAGCCAAAGAAACTGCAGATAAGTTGAATGCCGCAGATCAAATGATTTTTCAAACAGAGCAACAAATAGAAGAATTTGGCGATAAATTACCGGCAGATAAAAAAGCACCTATTGAAGAAGCGCTTAATGAATTGAAAGCTGCATATGACTCTAGAGACATTGCAGTAATCGATCCTGCACTAGAAAAGCTTAATAAAGTTTGGACAGCTGCAAGTGAAGAAATGTACAAGTCTCAAGCTGATGGACAAGCAGGTCAACAACCTGGTCCAGATGCAGGTAACGCTTCAAACGATAGTGATGCGACTAGCGATGTAGAAGATGTAGATTTTGAAGAGGTAAAGTAATGATTTAAATAATCATGAAACAGTGTTAATCGCTGTATAATTTTAAAAGCCCTGAATCATTTGATTCGGGGCTTTTTTGTTGATCAAAGTGGTTAAAACTTTTTGTTTTTGTTAAAAAATTGTAGCATCATAATTACGTGGAAGAAATATACACTCTTATTTCTAACAGGAAAAAACTTTTTTAATAAAATTTAACTGGTTGTTTGTGAGTCAAACAACTGCATGTTGCTTATTAAACGTTCCCTCACTAGATTCATCATTCGTTTGTTAAGCGCACTAGAATTTAGGATGTATTGCTGGTACTCGTCAGTGGTAAATAGACCTATAAATAATCCTTTAAGCATACTTCTAAACTTTTGATCTCGATTCACTGCATTTTGAATGTAATTGATACGTTTCTCGGCGGTGAGGTTGTAAAATACATTTTTACGTTTTTGTATATAATTAGAAAAAATAGTTATCAAAAGGTCGTTTTGAAATTTTGCTATAGGCCGCAACGTCACATTTTGAAATCGCTCTTCATCACTTGTCAAATCCTTTACCTGTGCCTTGGTTATTTCTGGTCTCAAGGCAACTAGGTAATCATTTCTTTCATTCATACGTTTTTGTTTAAAGATAAAATTAATACAGAATTTTCATCCTTATAGGTAAAGTCGATTCTCCACATGTTTGTTAACAAAAGAATACTTAAAGTTTATAGCAGTGTTTTACTATGTAGTAATAGGATAAGTAAAGAATGATCCAGCAGTTCAAACTTGATATTGTTCATCTTTTTAATACAGCAGTAGCTCTATAAAAAAAGGCGCATTTCAAAAATGATTTATAGTACGCAAGGTAAACAAATCGGTTAAAACTAATTCCTAAAGCGACATCTTGCCTCGTTAAAAATTGTAGCAGCTTAACAAACACTCAAAAATCTCGATTATTTCTACACTTGTTGCTCATAGAATTGACATGCAATCTCTTAAACAAGAAGGTTTTTAATTTATTAAAACTACCTAATCTATCACGATAACAATTAATATTACGCTTTAGCGAAAGCGTAATACTTAACAAATCAATAATCATTTAGATAATTATTCTTAAAACATACAATTGCTATATTGTGATATGATGAATTTGTGATACATATAGTTTTTATCTTAAACTTTATGGTTTTATAATTTTCAAAATAAATGTTCTAGCAAAATGAAAGTTTCAATACTCCTTCTTATTTTTACCACAATATGCAGAATTTTATAGATGTTATTCTACCATTGCCACTAGAACGTTACTTTACCTATACCATTAATCAGGTAGAGGCAGACTACTTATTACCTGGTATGAGAGTGGCAGTTCCTTTTGGTAAAACAAAAATCTATACGGGTATTGTTCACACAGTGCACCAGCAAAATACGGCTACTTACGAGATTAAAGATATAGAGTTCATTATTGACGATCATCCTGTGGTTACACAAGATCAATTAAAATTTTGGGAATGGATCAGCTCTTACTACATGTGCTCTGTAGGTCAGGTGATGCGCGCTGCGTTACCTAAATCTTTACTACTAGAAAGTGAAACAGTAGTATTAAAAAACGAGGCTACTTTTATAGAAGTCGACATGTTGAACGACCGCGAATATCTAGTCATGGAGGCATTAGAAAATAGAAATTTACTGAAAGTGCAAGATGTCATGAATATCCTAGACCGCAAGAGCGTGTTGCCTATTTTGCAAAAAATGCTGGACAAAGATTTTATCATCTTACAAGAAGAACTTTATAATATTTACAAACCTAAAACAGAAAAGTACCTACTATTTAATGAATATTTAAAACAAGAAGACCAGCTTAAAAATTTACTAGACGAATTGCAAGGTGCACCCAAACAAAGGGAAGTTGTAATGACACTTTTTATGATGCAAGCAGGCAATCAAAAAGGAGTGCCAAAAAAGCAATTAATAGATAGGGCAAATACCAGTGCTGCAATCATTAAAATACTAGTCACAAAAGGGGTTATCATAGAGGTGGAAATGGAAGTAGACCGAGTTCTCGATACTGAAGAAGATGGAAATGCGCTGTTTCAATTAAACGATGATCAAGCTCGTGCGTTAACAGAAATAAAAAACAGCTTTTCTAACCGTAAAACCGTTTTGCTACACGGGGTTACCTCTAGCGGTAAAACCCAGATTTATGTAGAATTAATTAAAGAACAACTAGATAAAGGCAATCAATCTCTTTATTTACTTCCAGAGATTGCACTTACTACACAATTAATTACCAGATTAAAAAATTTCTTTAAACACCAGGTATTGGTTTATCATTCAAAATACAATCTTAATGAACGGCTAGAGGTGTGGAATCATGTTTTAAATGCTACAGAGCCATTTGTGGTAATAGGTGCCCGCAGTGCAATGCTGCTGCCATTTCAACAATTGGGTTTGATTATTATAGACGAAGAGCATGAAACCAGCTTTAAACAATTTGATCCAGCACCGCGCTATAATGCAAGAGACACAGCAATTGTGTTAGGTTTTATGAAAAAAGCAAATATATTGCTGGGTAGCGCCACGCCAGCATTAGAAAGTTATTACAATGCAACTTCAGGTAAATACCATTTGGTTGAACTTAAAAATCGATATGGTGATGTATTGATGCCTGAAATATTTATGGTCGACATAAAAGAAAAATTGAAACGTAAAAAAATGAACGGTCATTTTTCTGATACCCTTATAGAGCACATACAAAAGGCTTTTAGTAATAACAATCAGGTCATTCTTTTTCAGAATAGGCGAGGGTATGCACCTATTATGGAATGCAGTACCTGTGGCAATGCACCACAATGTCCTAATTGCGATGTGAGTCTTACCTACCACCAGTACAAAGAACAATTGCGATGTCATTATTGCAGTTATCATACGTTTGTACCAAAAGAATGTCCATCCTGCTCTAGTCACGCACTAGACACAAAAGGTTTTGGCACTGAACAAATACAACAGGAGTTTTTACAGTTATTTCCCAATCGTAAAGTTGCCCGTATGGATTTAGACACCACAAGAGGTAAAAACGCCTATCAAAAGCTGATTCATCAAATGGATACAGGAGCGATAGACTGCCTAGTGGGTACACAAATGCTTACTAAAGGGCTGGATTTTAGAAATGTAAGTCTAGTAGGCGTCATGAATGCAGATTCTATGCTTAACTTCCCAGATTTTAGAGCCCATGAAAGATGTTTTCAGTTACTTACACAAGTTGCGGGTAGGGCAGGGCGCACAAAAGAAAGAGGTAAAGTGTTGATACAAAGTTATCAACCGCAGCACATGATATTACAACAAGTAACCTCTTACGATTACAGCACCATGTTTAAAGAACAGATTCAAGAACGCTACCAGTTCAAATATCCTCCTTTTCAACGGTTGATTAGGATTACTTTTAAACATAGAGATTATCAAACCACACTAGAATCTAGTATGTGGTTTGTAAATGCGCTCAATCAAATAAAGCATGGTGTAGAAGTCTTGGGGCCAGAATTTCCGCCTATTTCTAGGGTAAGAAATCTTTATAATATTCATGTAATTATAAAAATCAGTAAATCATCATCTCCAGATGTTGTGAAGGGATATATATTGAAAGTAAAAAATAGTTTTGAAGCGATAAAACAATATCGTTCAGTGCGGTGCAATATAGA
This sequence comes from uncultured Flavobacteriaceae bacterium, assembly GCA_964593255.1. Lineage (GTDB taxonomy): Bacteria > Bacteroidota > Bacteroidia > Flavobacteriales > Flavobacteriaceae > Nonlabens. The sequence continues at coordinate 23,854 of CAZQGX010000018.1, forward strand.
TGTAGATGCCTATTAAGTTTAACGTGCTGCAGTAAATAGGGTTAAATATCTCGCTTTCGCGAAAGCGAAACTGTCATCAGCACTAAAACCCATAAAGCATAAAGTAGTTCCCTAGTAAATTTTTTACATTAAAATTGCGAAAGCGCTTCTATTAAATCTGTTTTTCTATTGCGGCTTAATGGAAGTATCTCGCTACTTAATTCTACGGTTCTTGAAGTGAATTTTTCTATTTTTTTTAAATTAACGATGTAGGATTTATGGATACGTAAGAAATCTTCTTTAGGAAGACTGTTTTCAAAATACTTCATGGTAGAGAGTACTATTAGGTTTTCACTGGGTGTAATTAATTTTACATAATCTCCTAATGCCTGAATGTAAATCAATTCTTTTAAATATACCTTTCTTTTTTTAAGGTTACATTTTACAAAAATAGATTCACCACGATCTTCTAGAGTCTCGATCATTATCTTGTTGTAAAGTAATGCACGATCTACAGCAATAAGAAATCGTTCTTTTTTAACAGGCTTTAATAAATAATCTATCGCATTATATTCAAAAGCTTTAAAAGCATGCCGGCTGTGATTAGTTACTATAATTACCGATGGTTTTTCATCAAGATCGTCTAGTAATTCAAAACCATTTTTCACAGAAATTTCAACATCAATAAATATAAGGTCTACAGATAATTGTTTTAAGCCTGCTTTGGTCTCAATTGCGCTACTAAATTCACGCAATAACCTTAAATTTGAGTGCTCTTCTATCATTTTAACGATGGCGAGTCGTTGTATGCTAGATTCATCAACAACAATGCAATTAAGTATAGCGTTATTCATCGAGGGTATTTCCTTTTAATAGAGCAATTATACAAGTAATAACGTGAATCAACAAATAAATTCAACCTTTAACAGATTTAATAATTCATTAACTTGATTTTCAGCTTCTAAGTATATGAAGTCGGTAAAGTATTTAATAACATACGTATTTTCATCTTTTAGAGGTTTAATTTTTATAATTGAAAGAGGTTTTTTATTTAACTTCAAATCAATTAAGCAAAGTTTTGTAGTAACAAGCAAACAAGGTTGTTTACGGTTATAAAATTATAAATGATTGTCTTTGCTAGTGTCATATAAAAAAACTACTTTTGCAGCCATTTTAAAATATTAATTATGAATCAATACGAAACTGTTTTCATTTTGAATCCCGTTTTATCTGATGATCAGGTAAAGGAAGCAGTAAAGAAGTTTGAAGATTTCCTTACTGATCGCGGTGCAAAAATGGTAGCCAAAGAAGATTGGGGCCTAAAAAAACTGGCTTATTCAATCGAAAACAAAAAAAGTGGATTTTATCAACTTTTTCAATTTGAAGTGCCTGGTGAGGTAATCAACGATTTTGAAGTAGAATTCCGTCGTGATGAGCGTGTCATGAGATACCTCACTGTAAAACTTGATAAATATGCTATCGAGTGGGCAGAAAAGAGAAGAGTTAAAATGTCTAACAAATCTAAAGCTTAAATCATGGCAACATTACAACAACAAGCAAAAGGCAAAAAAGATGGCGATATCCGTTACCTTTCTCCTTTAAAAATCGAGACCCAACAAAGATCTAAATACTGCCGTTTTAAGCGCAGTGGTATTAAGTATGTAGACTATAAAGATGCAGACTGGCTACTAGGATTTGTAAACGAGCAAGGTAAGTTATTACCTCGCAGACTTACAGGAACATCCTTAAAATATCAACGTAAAGTAGCAGTGGCTGTAAAACGTGCACGTCATATCGCAATAATGCCTTACGTGGGTGACCTACTTAAATAATAAAATCAGACTTACAATATGGAACTTATATTAAAAAAAGATGTAGAACATTTAGGTTTTACAGACGATGTAGTGGTGGTTAAGCCTGGTTATGGTCGCAACTTTTTGATCCCTAATGGACTAGCTATTATGGCTACTACTAGTGCAAAAAAAGTGCTTGCAGAAACTTTAAAGCAAAGAGCACACAAAGAAGCTTCAACCATTAAAGCAGCACAAGAACAAGCTGATCAACTTGCAGCCTTAGATTTAAAATTAACTGCAAAATCAGGAGAAGGTGACAAATTATTTGGATCTATTTCTACTGCAGATCTTTCTGACGCGCTTGCAAAAAATGGAATTGAAGTTGATAAAAAATTCATATCCATAGCAGGTGGTTCTATTAAACGTTTAGGCCAGTATGAAGCTGATGTGCGTTTTCATAGAGCAGTAACAACAAAACTTATTTTTAATGTAGTAGCAGAAAAGTAATTGCTGCTATTGAAGTGATTTAGGTTTTTTTTTAACAACTGGAAAATATGACCTATTTATTGTTTATTTAATAGTTTTTTGTTTTGCTTAACTGTTTAAAAAAGCAAAATAAGAGTAAAAAAGAAACGGAAAAGAGTAAATTTTTACCAAATGCAAAAAGTTTAAATCACTTCATTATACAATATAAAGCCGTTTCATTAAATTGAAACGGCTTTTTTAATCTATAAAATGAATGATGTTTTATGAAATATAGAAGACTTACCAAAGAGCAACTAGAAGAAATGCAGCCAGAGTTTATTAATTTTCTTGCGACACAATCAATCACTGCAAAAGAATGGGAAGAAATTAAAAAAAATAAACCCCAGGTTGCAGAAGAAGAAATCGATATTTTTTCAGATCTAGTGTGGGAAGGTGTACTGCAAAAAGCTGCCTATCTAGAACACATATCACCACGCACCATGAATTTATTCTATCTTGCCGAAAAAGAAATGGAACTAATATCTATTATGGTAGGAGACGAGTTGATCGATATCACTACAAAAGATGGGTATCAATGGTTGCAAAAAAACTTATTAGATGACGAGGTGAAAATTTTTACCGCAAAAAAAGCCTATAGCAGTAACCCTAATGAAGATAAATTTAAACTGATTGAAAATGGTGCTGTAATTACAAAAGGTAATCTTTTTACTTATTTTGATGATCTTTTGGAGTTAGGAAAATAGATGGTAAGCTTTTTTAAAATAAAAAACTTCTCTTTTTCTTTTAAATCGATTGTGTTTTTAGCCTTCTTAAAACAATAACAAAAGTAAACAGGTCATCTAAAATTGATATAGGAAACTATGCCATTTTATATATTTTAATATTATGAAAAAAATTATTTACACCACTCTCGCACCAAAACCAATAGGACCTTATAATCAAGCGGTTTATTATAAAAACCTTTATGAAGCCACCTTGTACACTAGCGGTCAAATTGCTATAGACCCAGCAACAGGCGAATTAAAAATTAGTGATTTAAAAGAAGAAACGCATCTAGTTATGAAACACCTTGAAAGTTTGTTACAACAGGTAGACATGACTTTTGAAAATGTACTTAAAACCACCATATTTTTAAGTGACATGAATAACTTTGCCACAGTAAACGAAATTTATGGTAGCTATTTTGATGAAAATACTGCACCAGCAAGAGAAACTGTAGAGGTGGCCAATTTACCTAAATTTGTCAATGTAGAAATTTCACTCATCGCAAAACACGATATATAATATGCCCATCGCACATTCAGAACTCATTCTTAATCCAGACGCTAGTATTTACCACTTAAATCTCAAACCCCACCAGCTAGCCGATACGGTGATCACAGTAGGCGATCCAGAGCGTGTTGCACAGGTTTCAAAATTCTTTGACGTTATTGAATTAAAGGCTTCAAAAAGAGAGTTTCATACCCATACTGGTATTTATAAAAATAAACGCATCAGTGTGGTTTCTACAGGAATCGGGACTGACAATATAGACATTGTTCTCAATGAGCTAGACGCGCTAGTTAATGTAGATTTCAATACCAGAGAGATTAAAAAAGAGTTGCAGTCGCTAGACATTATACGTGTGGGTACTAGTGGTGCGGTACAAGGGGATATTCCTGTAGATAGTTTTTTACTTTCTAGACGCGGTATAGGTTTTGATAGTTTGTTACATTGGTATAAAAGTGATGGTGGTGATCTCGCTTTTGCGAAAGCGGTATCTCAACAAATTCCCAGATCAAAAGTACACGCTGCTCCCTATGTAGTAAATTGCGATTCTGAGCTTGCCAAAAAATTTCAAACAGTAGATATGAAAAACGGCAACACCTTAACAAATGTTGGTTTTTATGGACCACAAAGTCGCAAAATAAGAATAGAGCCAGCAATGAAAACCCTCAACACTCAAATAGCCGACTTTAATTTTGAAGGTCACAAAATAACCAATTTAGAAATGGAGACTGCTGGTATTTATGCCATGGCACAGCTTTTAGGACATCGCGCAGTTTCTCTTAATGCTATACTAGCCAACCGTATAACTGGAGATTTTTCCATTAAGCCAGCAGAAACGTTAGACAAGTTAATTAAATTCACATTAGATGCTATTGTTGCTTAATAATTGTATTTTTTTTGATAAAATGATTTATTGTGTTAAATGAAAACTTAAAAACTACTGCTTTTATGATATGCATATTCTTGTGTATTATCTTTGTTTGATATGGAAAAAATGACAACCATAAAGATAGGCGGTGTGCCAGAGCATTTTAATTTGCCATGGCATCTAGCCATTGATGATCGTGCTTTTGAAAAAGAAGGGATCGACCTGCAGTGGGTGGATATACCACAGGGGACTGGTGAAATGAGCAGGTTATTAAGAGAAGAAAAACTAGATGTAGCCTGTATTTTAACTGATGGTATTGTTAAAGATATTATTGCTGGAAATTCTTCTCGTATTCTACAAGTTTATGTATCGACTCCTCTATTATGGGGTGTTTATGCGCCCAGCCAGATAGAAGCCTATCGCACAGAACAGCTAGAAGATGCAACCATTGCCATAAGTAGATACGGCAGCGGGTCTCATTTAATGAGTTATCTACTTGCTAAAAAACATGGCTGGGATACAGATACCATCGATTTTAAATTAGTAGATACACTAGCAGGCGCTGCCACAGCACTGGCAAATAATCAGGCCCAGCTATTTTTATGGGAGCAGTACATGACGCAACCTCTTGTAGATCAAGGGGTTTTTAAAAGATTAGAAACCATCCCTACACCATGGCCTAGTTTTGTAATCGCAGCTAGGTTAGATTGTATAAAAGAAAAAGAAAAAGCTTTGGGTAAAATGCTACATATCATAAACTCTTATACCGCAAATTTTAAAAATATCCCTAATATAAATCAAACTATTGCTACTCGTTATGATTTAAAAGTTGCAGATGTAAGACAATGGCTAGCGCACACAGAATACAGTAACAATCAACTGTGGGAAAGTACGGTAACCACCATAATACAAGAATTTAAAGCTGTGGGAATTATAGAAAACAATATTGATATGAAAGATTTGATTTATAACATACCACAACAGGTATAAGTGCTACTTTAACGATCATTGTTTTAATCTTTACTAATTCCTAATCTTATCGCAACACCTTTTACACTGCTGTCATCACCATTACAAGGTTTTACAGAATTTAGATTTCGCAATGCATTACAAAAATATTTTGGTGGTATCGATATTTTTTACGCTCCTTATATACGGTTTAATAATAAGCCCGAGATCAGTGTAAAATATCAGCGAGATTTACAACCAGAAAATAATCAAGTTCCTGTGGTTGTGCCGCAAGTAATGACAAACGATGCAGATGAGTTTTTAATTGCAGCAAATTATGTATTATCGTTAGGCTATAAAGAATTGAATTGGAATCTAGGCTGCCCTTATCCTATGGTGACAAAAAAAGGAATGGGGTCTGGACTAATTTGCGATCCTGGCAAAATTGACCACATTTTAAAACGCGTTCATGAAGAAACGAACGTCATTGTATCCATGAAAATGAGGATGGGTTATGAAACCCCATTAGAAATACTGGATACCTTTCCTATTCTAGAGAAATACCCTATTAAAAGTGTCGCTATTCATGCGCGCATAGGAAAGCAATTGTACAAAGGCGGTGTAGATTTAGTCTCTTTTAAAAAATGTCTCGATACTTCAAAACATCAATTGTATTACAACGGTGACATTACTACTGTTGCGGGTTTTAAAAAAATGCAAGACTTATTTCCAGAAATTGATCACTGGATGATAGGTAGAGGCCTTATTGCAGATCCATTTTTACCCAGCATGATAAGGGCAAATACAAATCAATATCCACAAAACCGATGGGAGATATTTAAAGATTTTCACGATACATTGTATAAGGAGTATGATGATTTTTTACAAGGGCCTACGCCTATAAAAATGAAAATGTTAGGATTTTGGGAGTATTGGTCACAAACTTTCCCCGATCCCCAAAAGACATTTAAAGCCATTAAAAAAGCAAATAATCCTCGATCCTACCAGCGAGCAGTCCATGATGTGCTTAAAACAGCGCTGTGATTAATAGCAAGTTTGAGTAAATAATATAAACTTTACATTTCTTAAGTAGGCAATGCCTTAAATCAATTAATAAAAAACAAAGCTTACATTTACCACCCATAATTTGTCATGCAAAAAGATTTATTCCTTTTTACGCCTCCATTCACACAGCTCAATACGCCTTATCCGGCAACGGCTTATATTAAAGGATTTTTAAATACCCAAGGGGTAGATTCTTATCAAATGGATCTAGGTATTGAGGTGATTTTACAATTGTTTTCTACTGCGGGAATGAGTAAGGTATTTGATCATGCTCTAGATAATAAATCAATTTTAAGTGAGAACAGTCAGCGTATTTATGCATTAAAAGATCATTACCTACAGCCACTAGATTCTATTATATCATTTTTACAAGGTCATAACGATACACTAGCCAGACAAATTTGTACAGAGAATTTTCTACCACAAGCATTTAGGTTTGAACAGCTAGATGATCTAGACTGGGCATTTGGGAATATGGGAATTCAGGACAAAGCAAAGCATCTTGCAACCCTTTATTTAGAAGATTTGTCAGACTTTATTGTCGATTGTGTAGATGATAATTTTGGTTTTAGTCGTTATGCTGAGCGTCTGGGTATGAGTGCCAACAGTTTTGATACGCTTTATGACGCACTACAACGTCCCTTATCTTATATAGACACCATTACCATCTCGATACTAGAAAAAAGAATCAAAGAAAAACAGCCCAAACTCGTGGTGATGTCCATTCCTTTTCCAGGCAACCTTTACAGCGGTTTAAGATCTTGCCAGTTTATCAAAAACAACTTTCCTGATATAAAAATTGCTATGGGTGGTGGTTTTCCCAATACAGAATTAAGATCTGTAAAAGATGCCCGTGTGTTTGAATTTGTAGATTTTATATGTTTGGACGATGGAGAGTTGCCGCTGCAACTAGTTATTGACTATGTATTTAAAAGGCCGTTACAGTCCATTAAAGAGATAGCATTTAAAAGAACATTTGTATTAGAAGATGGAGTAGTAACATATAAAAATAACACAACAAAAACAGATTATAAACAAGTACAAGTGGGGACACCAGACTATAAAGATTTGCTTTTGGATAAGTATATATCGGTCATAGAAATTGCAAACCCCATGCACAGTTTATGGAGCGATGGTCGCTGGAATAAGCTTACCATGGCACATGGTTGTTATTGGGGTAAGTGCACCTTTTGCGATATTTCTCTAGATTATATTTCTTTATATGAACCCGTGGTTGCCAGTGTTCTAGTAGATCGTATGGAACAAATGATAGAACAAACTGATGAACGAGGTTTTCATTTTGTAGACGAGGCCGCCCCACCAGCATTAATGCGATCTCTTGCCCTAGAAATTCTAAAAAGAAAACTTACCGTTACATGGTGGACCAACATACGTTTTGAAAAGAATTTTACACAAGATCTTTGTTATTTATTAAAAGCATCTGGTTGCATTGCTGTTTCTGGTGGTCTAGAAGTCGCGTCAGACCGACTGTTAAAATTAATAGACAAAGGTGTAACTGTAGAACAGGTTGCCCAGGTTACCTGCAATTTTACTAATGCCGGTATTATGGTGCACAGTTATTTAATGTATGGTTATCCCACGCAAACTATTCAAGAAACGATAGACAGCCTAGAAATGACACGCCAGCTTTTTGAACTAGGTGTTATTCAAAGTGGGTTTTGGCATCAATTTGCTCTTACTGCACACAGTCCTGTAGGGATGGATACGGCAGCTTATGGTGTCACCCCGCATTTAAAAGAAATTAGTTTTGCAAATAATGATATACAGTTTACCGATGCTACTGGTATTGACCACAACCAGTTCAGCGATGGGTTAAAGAAATCATTATTTAATTATATGCACGGTACCGGTTTTGATTTAGCCTTGCAAGAATGGTTTGATTTTAAAATTCCCCAATCAACCATTTCACCGTATTATATAGAAGATTGTCTAAATAAGGAAGATTATAAGCCTATAAAACCCCATTCTAAAGTGATTTATTTAGGCAGTTTTCCATTAAGCCGCACTATTGTAAAAAAGAAAAAAGGTCGATCAATAACTTATTTAGATCTTGTTTTTCATAATAAAACCACTTCTTTTCAAATCATATTACCGCAGCAACAAGGCAATTGGCTATTAGACCATTTAGACCAATGGCACCCTATTAGCAAGATTTGGACTTTCTCACAAATCAAGTCCAGTTTTGAAGAATCATGTGGGGATTTTGAACCTTTTTGGTTCTCAAAAGAAATGGAATTATTGCGACACAATGGTCTACTAGTATTATAAACTCTAGGTGTTTGTTGTTAAGTTCGCTTTCGCGAAAGCGAAATTATTATTCAAAAATTACCTAAAAATAACCTTCTATTTTATAACAAACTGAGGAATAGCCTTATTTTTGTCATATGAGATTTCACCACAATTTAGTTCAAGCAACGGTAGATGCTTTACATATAATTTTTAATGAAGGTAAGTATGCAGATCAGGCCATACAAAAAATCCTAAAACGAGACACGCGATGGGGTTCTAGAGATAGAGGCTTTATTGCAGAGACTACCTATGATATTGTAAGATTTAAAAGGTTATACGCCTCTATCGCAAAAGCAAGTGAGCCCTTTAATCAAGAAGATTTATGGCGACTTACCAGTGTATGGATTGTATTAAAAGGGTTTGATTTACCTGCCTGGGAAGAATATTTTAATACACCAGTGCGACGTATTAAAGGTGGTCTAGACGAGGTGCGTAATAACCGTAAGATGCGAGAATCTATACCAGACTGGATGGATCAAATGGGAATCGCCGAGCTGGGTAATCTATGGGATCAAGAAATTACCGCCTTAAACGAGCAAGCACCTGTTGTATTAAGAGTAAATACTTTAAAAACAGATGTAGAATCACTCAAAGAAAAACTAGTTGCCGAAGAAGTTGCAACCACAACACACGAGCGTTTTCCTGATGCTTTAATTCTTAATGAGCGTGCAAACGTGTTTAACACGCAACTGTTTAAAGATGGATTGTTTGAAGTGCAAGATGCTGGTTCACAATTAATAGCAGCATTTTTAAAACCACAACCAGGTGAACGCATTATGGATGCCTGTGCAGGTGCCGGTGGTAAAAGCCTGCACCTTGCTGCGATAATGCAAAATAAAGGTCAAATTATTGCTACCGATATTTATCAAAGTAAATTACACGAGCTTAAAAGACGGGGTCGTCGTGCGGGAGTACATAATATTGAAACCCGCCTGATAGACACTACCAAAGTAATTAAAAAACTAGACGGTAAAATAGATGGGCTTTTAATAGATGCACCATGCAGTGGGATGGGGGTACTGCGCCGCAATCCAGATGCAAAATGGAAATTACAACCAGAATTTATAGACGAGATCAAAAAGACACAACAAGAAATTCTACAAAATTACAGCAGGGTAGTGCGATCTGGCGGTAGAATGGTATATGCTACCTGTTCTATCTTTCCATCAGAAAATGAAGTGCAAGTAGATACCTTTTTAAATTCTGTAGCCGGTGCCGACTTTGAATTAGAAGAATCACAAACCCTGTATGCCCATAAAGACGGTTTTGACGGTTTTTTTATGGCAAGAATGATTAAAAAATAAAAGTAAATTTTGCTCGTATAACTCAATTACCTTTTTTGTATATTTTGTAAAACCTTTTTTCTTATGAGGATCATTTCCCTATTCTTTTTATTGTTTTTTGTGGCAGGTGTTGCTCAGGTACCTACAGGTTATTATAACACTGCAAATGGACTCACTGGTTATGCCTTAAAAGCAGAATTAAGTAATATCATAACTAATGGATATAATGCCCAGACTTATGGCTCGCTGATTACATTATACAACACCTCTGATAATGATGCTTATTATGATAATGGTACACAAACCAATACAATCCTTGATATTTATTCAGAAAATCCCAATGGTCCAGAGCTATATAATTATGTGATAGGTACAAATGCAAATTGCGGTAATTATAATAGCGAGGGAGATTGTTATAATAGAGAACATATATATCCGCAAGGATTTTTTGATTCTTTTGAGCCCATGCGCAGCGACGCACATCATGTTGTGCCCACAGACGGTTTTGTAAATGGTGGTCGTGGCAGTCTTCCTTTTGGCGAGGTAAATCCTAATGCCTCGATAACTACTTATTCTAATGGCAGTAGGAAAGGGCCATCGATTTATACTGGTTTTACAGGTACTGTTTTTGAACCTATAGACGAGTTTAAAGGCGATATTGCAAGAATGCTACTGTATTTTGCCACAAGGTATCAAAACAATATTTTTGATCAAGGGTGGGATGCACCTAATGCTAGTATCAATAACCCGAGAGATGGATCTGTAGATCAATTTTACGAGCAATGGTATATAGACCTATTATTAGATTGGCATGCACAAGATCCTGTAAGTCAAAGAGAAATAGATCGCAATAACGATGTGTTTGTGTATCAAAACAATCGCAATCCTTATATAGATAACCCGCAGTTTGTCACGATGATATGGACTTCTAGCCTGGTGCCTAGTGGTAGTTTATTTGCAACCCTTACAGATAATTATGTAGATGCAAATGCTAATAATACAATAGACGCTGGCGATCAAATTAACTATAACTATACAATAAGTAATACAGGCAACACTACCCTATATAATGTAAGAACCACAACAAATGGTTCTTTTGCAAACGGTATGACAGTAGTAAACGTGTTACCAGCTGGTGCTGTTTTAAACAATCCTTATGGAAGTTTAACGGTAACTCTTACATCAAATGATTTCTTACCTAATGCAAGTTGTTTTTATTTAAATCAACTAACAGTCACGGCAGATTTTAATGCAGCCGGCACTAATGGTAATATCACCATCGATAGCGATGATCCTAATAACATGACAGATGCCGACAGTAATGCAGATGGATTGCCAGATGATATAAACACAACGCATATTTGCAATAATTTAGGCGGTATTCAATTTTCTACCTTGTTTATAAGTGAATATATAGAGGGTAGCACTAATAATAAAGCTATAGAATTAAGTAACTGGACTGGCACGGCTGTAGATTTAAGCAATTACACGCTTATGAGACAAGAAAATGGTGCTGGAGCGTGGACTGGAAGTATACAGTTAACAGGTACAGTAATTGATCAAGATGTATTTGTGATTGCTAAGGACAATGCAAATTCATCCATACTTGCCGAAGCAGACCAGCTAGTAGGCAGCGGGCTTGCTTTAGATTTTAATGGTAACGATCCTGTTGGGTTGTTCTTAAATGGAAATCTTATTGATATTGTAGGAAATTTTAACGGCGGCAATACAGATTTTGCAATAAATGAAACCCTTGTGAGAAAACCTAATATTATTGCACCAGTGGTACCATGGGATAAGTCTAGAGACTGGATAATACTAGGTAGCGATGATTCAAGTAATTTAGGATATCACGCCGCAGTAACTTTAAGTAATGAACAGATACAATTAAACAAATTCAACATTTATCCCAATCCGTCTACAGGAACCTTTTTTATTAATAATGAAGGTGCAGCTATAGAACAGATAGAGGTTTATGACCTTGCAGGAAGACGTTTAAAAGTACAAATAAATAACAGTGCGTTTACCATAAATGCAACAGGTATTTTTATAGTTCGGTTGATTGTGAATGGCCAGTGGTTAGTACGTAAAGTATTGGTTAAATAATAGTTAACTGTTATTTTATTTCTAATGATAAAATAGTAGGTTGATTATTTCACTTTCGCGAAAGCGAAAACATTACACATCATCGACTTATTAACTTGCTTATGTGTTTTTGAAGTCATTTGAATTTTTTCTATTTGCTGAAAAATTGTTATTTGCCGTTTCTTTTTCATTTTTTTCCACTCCCTACCGCTGCTAAGAAACTCAAAAAAGCTTTTTAATTAACAAAAAATAGCTAATTTTTGCTAAGATGGTAAAAGTCTAAATCAATTTGCTATCTGAGTACGGTTTAAAAAATAGAACAACTGCGAGTACAACACAGTTATCATTTTTAAACCTCAAAAATATTGCGAAATATAATTATTGTAGCCACATTAATAAGAAAATGGGAGACCGAAAAAAACAAGCAAATATTTTAAGAATTTCAAGAAAAATTCACAGACTAGCAGGAATTATTTTATTTGTTTTTTTCTTTATCGTGGCAATTACAAGTTTGCTATTAGGTTGGAAAAAAAATAGTTATGGATTAATTCTACCAGATACACAAAGAGGAATTACTACCGATTTGAAAAAGTGGCTACCTGCTGATAGCTTGCAAATTATTGCTTTACAGGCTTTAAAAAACCACGTTCATGAAAATATCAACCTCGATGTTAAAAGGATAGATATAAGACCTGACAAGGGAGTGGCAAAATTTGTTTTTGATCAACATTATTATGGCGTTCAGGTAGATGGTGCGACAGGGCAAGTACTTGCAATAACCACTAGACGGTCTGATTTAATTGAAAATATTCATGATGGTTCTATATTAGACGCTGTGTTTAAAACCAATAGTGATGTTTTTAAATTGTTATACACAACAATAATGGGTGTGGCATTATTACTATTTACTATTACAGGTTTTTGGTTGTGGTTTGGGCCAAAAAGAATGAGAAAAAAGACGAGATAAAAGGCTTTTTTGATTGTTTACTGTAACCAATGTATGCTGATTTTATTTTCTATGTGTTTAACCACAATGACCATAAGCACAACCTAAGAATTAATTACTGGTTTGTTCAAAAACATATTTTTATTGCATTTGATTGTAAATAGCGTTAAATAAATTACACATTTTACCATAATTTAGCTATAATATACTTGTTAATTAGCTTATTATTGTAAATAAAGATTAGTTTAAGATTTTATTAATTTTATCTTGTTTTTTTCTATTAATTCAATATACGAGGTACATGCATATACCATTATTACAAGATATTTTAATCCTTCTGGTATTTTCGGTAGTAATTGTTTTTGTATTGCAAAAGTTTAAACTCCCGTCAATCATAGGCTTTTTAATTACAGGGGTTATTATAGGGCCGTACGGTTTCAGTCTCATCTCTGCGATAGACGAGGTAGAAATTTTGTCTGAAATAGGTGTTATTCTACTACTATTTGTAATAGGAATGGAGCTGTCTATAAAACAGTTGGTCTCTATTAAAAAGACCGTTTTTATCGGTGGTTTTTTACAAGTAGGGGTAACAGTACTCGTAAGTTTTCTTGTGTATTATTTGTTAGGTAATTCATGGAATGAAGCCGTGTTTGTAGGCTTTCTATTTTCATTATCCAGTACAGCAATAGTTTTAAAAACATTACAAGATAAACAGCAAATAACTGCACCGCAAGGTAGAAACGCACTAGCCATACTTATTTTTCAAGATCTTATAGTGGTGCCAATGATGCTATTAACACCTATGTTAGCAGGTCAATCAGAAAATATTGTGATGAGTATTTTGTTTTTGGTGATCAAATCAATTATTGTAATCGTTATTACTTTTTTGAGTGCACGGTATGTTGTGCCGCGCTTATTGCATGCTGTTGCAAAAACCAATAGTAAAGAATTGTTTCTATTAGTTACCATTACACTGTGTTTTGCTGTGGCATTTCTCACTTCAGAGGCAGGACTATCACTTGCTCTAGGTGCTTTTATTGCAGGTTTAATTGTGTCAGAGTCAGAGTATAGCCATCAAGCAACGAGTAGCATACTCCCTTTTAGAGAGCTATTTACCAGTTTCTTTTTTGTATCGGTAGGTATGTTGCTCGATTTGCAGTTTTTTGTAAACAACATACCTGTAATTCTTCTTTTAGTTTTGGTGGTGTTTATTGTGAAATCAGTTATTGCAGCAGTTGCTGTTGCAGTGTTAAAATACCCCACTCGCACAGTATTGTTAACAGGACTTTCCCTTTTTCAAGTGGGTGAGTTTGCATTTATATTGTCTAAAGTAGGGATAGAATATAGCCTGCTCACGCCTCAAACTAATCAATACTTCTTATCGGTTTCTATTGTTTCTATGATACTCACACCATTTGTAATCATATTTTCAGAAAATATTGTCGATAGGTTGATAGGTGCGTCAAAAAAATTAGGATTTGACAGTACCGAAATATCTTCATTAGATCATAGCAATATTGCTAATCACGATCTTGAAAATCATTTGGTGATCATAGGTTATGGAGTTAACGGTAGCAACCTTGCCAAAGCTGCGTCTTCAAGCAATATTCCATATGTTGTGATCGAGACCAATGCCGAAACTGTAAGAACACAAAAAGATAAAGGTGTTCCTATTATTTTTGGTGATGCCACACAAGACCATATTCTCGAGATTATTCATCTTTCTACCGCTAGAGTGGCGGTGATTGCCATTTCAGATAAAGCCGCTACAAAACTTGTTATCAAAAAAATACGCACATTTTCTGATTCTATCTATCTGGTAGTGAGGACTCGTTATGTAAAAGAAACTTCAGAACTAATAGCCCTAGGCGCCGACGAGGTAATTCCTGAAGAATTTGAGACCTCTGTACAAATATTTACAAACGTGCTTCAAAATTTTCTTGTTCCCGAAGATGATATAGAACAAATTATCGACAATATGCGAGCAGATAATTACCAGTTATTTAAAGGTGAATTAAAACTACCAAAAACCTATCGCCATACAGAATTAGCCGATTTTAAAATCACCTGCTTACGTTTAAATGGAGATACAAATAAATTTCTTGACAATACTATTAAAGAATTAAACCTAAGAGCACAATATGGCATCAATATTTTAGGTATCAAAAGGAAAGAAAAGATGCTAGATAGCGTGCAGCCCGATGAAAAATTGAGACAAGGTGATCTAGTTTATGTACAAGGCAGCCAAAGCAGTATAGAGCATTTTCATAAGTTAGTTAAGTAGGGGTAAGGCTTATTGCCGTCTGTTTTTTACAATATCACTAAATGCAGCGGTATTTAATTTTAATTGAAACCTAATATAGTAAGCTCAATATCAAATATATTTTTGGGCGCTTCCACAAGTGGTCGGGCTTTACGTTACAATCTTTTTTAAGGCAGAAAAAGCCTTAAAAAAGGATTTTCACTTCAATCCCTAGCGCAAATCGGTTTGGCTAGGTTCTAATATAAATACTTTATATCTAGGTAATTAAATTAGAACCAAGCTTTACAAATTAATATACAAAACCAAATCCAGAAACTGGAACCTATTAATCTGTCTATCTATTATGGCGCAATGCTATGACCTGAAGCTGCGTTAATAGGGTTGGATTTATTTTATGCCTAGAAGGCTAGTTAACTCCCTGATAAATAAAATATAACCGCTAGGGAATAAATTTAGAAGGTTAGTTATATATAAACGTATTAACTTTAAAGGTCTTTTAAAACTGACTTACTAAAGCAAAAATCTAAAAAAGATTAAAATCTAAAACAATCTAATCCTAAAGTTACTAAAATAAATATTATCTTTAATTTTTTCAAAAATATTTCCCATATGAATCGTTCTTTAACTTTTATTTTGTCGTTTCTTATTTCAACCCTAGCTTATTCTCAATCTTTCTCGGGTCTAGAATTGGATAATTATTCTGGAATTAACAGTCTTACTTTTAACCCAGCAAATGTTGTAGACAGTCGTTTAAAAACAGATATTAATTTAATAACGGCAAGCAGTACCGTTGCAACTGATTATTTTGGTATTAATCTGTCTAATGTTCTAGAAAATCCAGATGGATTTAATTTTGATAATGACAGCGAGACCTATCCCAGTCAAGCCAATAATATTTATCTTAACCTTGATGTCTTAGGTCCATCTTTTATGTTTAACCTAGCACCCAAACATGCCATAGGAATAACTTCTAGAGCAAGAGCTTTTATGAATATAAACAGAATTAATGGAGAATTGTATGAAACGATTTCTGACGATATTGATAATAATAAAGACATTGATATCGATATGGAAAACTTGAATGGCAGCGTGCACGCATGGACAGAGGTAGGGCTAACTTATGGCGTGGTGCTTTACAGTGGCAAGAACCATTTCTTAAAAGGTGGTGCAACAATTAAATACATGCAAGGAGCAGGCGCTGTATTTTTTAATTCAGATAGGCTACAAGGTAGTTATGATTCTTTAAGTGATACTATTACTGCAAATGGAGATTTCACCTATGGACAAACCTTAAATGATAGTACTAATGACGGTGATCAATTTGAATTTGCAAGTGGATCCTCGGGCGTTGGAGTCGATTTAGGTTTGATTTATGAATACCGACCCGACTTAAATGATCAAAAAATGGATTCTACATCATTGGGTGGCCACAATCAATACCGTTTCAAATTAGGAATTTCTTTACAAGATATGGGTCAAATTACTTATAACGACGTTAGTGTAGAGGAATATTTAATTTCAGGAACCGTAAACGCAAATGATTTTGAAGATGATTTTGAACAAGCACTAGAAGATAATTACACACAAAACACCACCATTCAAGATGTGAATATGCAACTGCCTACAACGGTAAGATATATGGCAGACTATAGGGTAAACCGCAACCTTTACCTAGGGGTTTCTGGTGTGTTATCCTTAAATGATGATGTGACACCACTCTCTAATAGAAGACTAAATTACACCAGTATAGTACCTAGATATGAATCCAGACTGTTCTCCATATACAGTAACCTCAGCATTATGGAATACACAGACTTTATTTGGGGTGCAGGTCTTAGATTTGGACTACTTACTATAGGTAGTGGTACCATCATTAGTAATTTAATTACAGATAATTCTAAAGCTGCAGATATTTATGCTGGATTAAAGATTCCTATTCTTAAACCTAGATACTCCCAAGAAACTAAACAAAACAGGCGCCTATTAAAAAGAATGGATCAATAAGAACTTAAAATAAATTTAAAAAAAATATATTATTTGTTTGTTCTAAGCTTTTCCAAGAGCGCAATATTCAAATTAAGACAACTATTAGTTATACAGTCTTTTAAGTTTACATGACTTTTAGTTACTACTGATACTAGGACTTTAGTTTTGCAGTCGTTTTATTCTTTTTTTTTGAATTGCTATTGATGGTTTGTGGTAGGAGCTATCGATTTTCAGGTTTTACTTTTGTTATTATTTTTTATGTATAAATTATACTAATGAATAACATAAAAAATATAAATAAAAATTAATGATTCAATTGTGGTTTCTTTGTCATGAATTTAAAAACCAATATTGATGAAAAGAATAACGATTGCAAAAGGCGATGGTATAGGTCCAGAAATCATGGATGCTACTCTTAAAATTTTAACCGCTGCAAATGCTCCATTAGAATACGATGAAATTTCTATAGGTGAACAAGTGTATTTATCTGGCAATACAACAGGAATACCACAAGATGCATGGGATACTATAAGAAAAAATAAAATATTTTTAAAAGCTCCTATTACTACACCACAAGGTAAAGGTTATAAAAGTTTAAATGTAACCTTGCGCAAGACTTTAGGTTTATTTGCAAACGTAAGGCCATGTAATAGTTTTGCACCGTATATAGCAACAAAACACCCTAAAATGAATGTTGTTATTGTGCGCGAGAATGAAGAAGACTTGTATGCAGGTATAGAGCACCGTCAGACTGACGAGGTATATCAATGTCTAAAACTTATTTCAAGACCTGGGTGTGAAAAGATTGTAAGATACGCATTTGAATATGCACGATTGTATAATAGAAAAAAGGTAAGTTGCTTTATTAAGGACAATATTATGAAACTAACTGATGGATTATTTCATACTGTTTTTAAAGAAATTGCCCTAGAATATCCTGATATTGAATCTGATAGTTGGATAGTTGATATCGCAGCAGCAAAAATAGCAAATCAACCAGACTTATTTGATGTAGTAGTATTACCTAACTTATACGGTGACATCGTTTCAGATATTACTGCCGAGATTTCTGGATCTGTAGGTCTTGCAGGTTCTTCAAATATAGGTGAATCATGTGCCATGTTTGAAGCCATTCATGGTTCTGCACCTCTTATAGCGGGTAAAAAAATAGCAAATCCTTCTGGATTATTAAGAGCTGCGATTATGATGCTTAACCATATAGGAGAACAAGAAATCGCTATGAAAATTAAAAATGCGTGGTCATGTGCTATAGAAGAGGGTATACATACTGCCGATATTTTTAATAAAGAAACAAGTACACAACTGGTCAATACCATGGAGTTTGCAAATGCAGTAATTGAAAGATTAGGTAAAAAACCAAAGCTACTACCAGAAGTAAACTACAATACAACGGCTACTATAACAATCAAAAAATACAAAAGGCCCGTGTCAAAAACTAAAAAACTAGTAGGGGTGGATGTATTTCTAGATTGGAAAGGTGCAAATGTAGAAGACCTTGCAAATGATTTAAAAATCTCTAACGGTCATTTAGAGCTTAAAATGATAACAAATCGCGGGGTTAAAGTCTGGCCTAATGGTTTTGAAGAAACATTTTGTACCGACCATTGGAGATGTAGATTTGAGAAATCTACTGATACGCAAGAAATATTTAACCAAAACGTTATCGAGTTGCTTCAAAAACTAGATGTCAAAAGCCTAGATACTATAAAGACAGAAAATCTATACGCTTTTGATGATGAATTAGGATATTCTTTAGGACAAGGTCAATAAATTATTGGCACTTTTCTTAAGTAAACAAAAAGCAACTTCTTATGAAGTTGCTTTTTTAATACTTTTATTTTTAACATCCTGCATTTTATCAAACACAGCGCTTTACAATTGCTACATTGCTTATGTCATGATTATTTTCCTTATAAATAAATCGCTGGATTGGTGGTTCTATTTCTGTTTCTATTGCATACTTAATTCATCCTTCTCGTTGAAATAATAAAATCAAAAAGAAAAGTAAAAGTGATATCATCAGCTCTTAAGAAAACTGAAAATATCCTTTAATTTTAAACCATTCCGACGACAGCTCTAATGCACCTAAATTTTTAATTAACTTACGAATAATAATTAAAGTAATAATTTCATATTTATTTGTACGATAAGTGGTTATCGACCTGGGTAATCCATAGATAATTAATTCACCTCAAAAATCAGTATAAACTAAAAAGGTTTATGCATATGATAAGCATTGATTAATAATTATATCTCAACTTCCTTTCTTCATAATTCAAAGAATTATTTTTTAAAGCCTCTCATGCTATAATTCATTTTTTTTTAAGCAACCTGACATTTATAAATTCCGAAACCATTTAAAAACGACTTTATGACATGGAAAAATTCATTTTTAACGACATAATGACACTTTAAAAATCTGGTATTTTGTTTGAGTAATACCAATTGTAACAATTAAAAAAATAATTAATATGAAAACAGTACAAAAAACACAGAACAATTGGTTGCCATCTTTGATAGATGAAATGTTTAATAACGACTATCTAGGTGGAACAGAACAGGTAAGAACCACTTTCATCCCTGCGGTAAATGTTATCGAACAAGACGAGCGATTTTTACTTGAAATGAGTATTCCTGGATTTAAGAAAGAAGATATTTCTATAGAGGTAGATAAGGATTTACTAACCATATCGTCCGAAGAAATATCTGAAAATGAAGAGGTAAACGGACATTTTACAAGAAAAGAATTCCACAAGCAGTCTTTTAAAAGAAGCTTTAACTTACCAGAAACCATACAGCTAGATCAAATAGACGCTGCTTACGAAAATGGTATTTTAAGCATTACATTACCAAAAAAAGAAGAGGCTTTACCCCAGCCTAAGAGAATTATTACTTTAAAATAATGTTTTAAGAACATTTGGTTTTAATAAAAATCCGATCTAAAGATCGGATTTTTTTTATGTCCCTTATCTCAGCTGTCGCAAACCCTCGTAAATAACCACAGCAACTGCATTTGCTAAATTAATGCTGCGTATATGCTCGCTGTACAGTGGTATTTTATAAAGATGTTGGTTAAAACCAGTTGTGATCTCGCTAGAAAGTCCTTTTGATTCTTTTCCAAAAACTAGCATACAATCTTCATTATAAGGTATTTGAGTATAATCTTTTGTGCCGTGACTGCTTAAAAAAGCCATGCTTTTGTTCTTATTTTTTTCAAAAAAGTCTGCTGTATTTTTATAAACTGTCAATTCTATATGCTGCCAGTAGTCCAGTCCTGCGCGTTTTAATCGTTTATCGCTTAATTCAAATCCAAATGGCCTAACCAGGTGTAAATGCGCACCTGTAGCTAGACTAAGGCGCCCAATGTTACCTGTATTGGTATGAATTTCTGGCTCGATGAGTACAATGTGTAAAGGCATATGTTTTTATAACAAATATATGGCGGGTATGTGGTTATTTAAGAGTAGGCTTTTCTCGCTTTTGTATCGTTATTCAAGGGTATAAACTTCTTATTCTTTTATTCTCGCTTTCGCGAAAGCGAAACAAAAACAGCAAACACTTAATAAAAACAAAAAAGATTTAAAAAGCTGAAGATTGATAAGCAAACCAAATAACATTAAAGTTTGTGTTCTAAAAAAATTGTTGCCATTAAACACAATAAAACCAACTTAATTTGAATAATATCAAGAATATTGATGGTAAATATAGGTTACCATTTTGATTTTGATAAATTTAGCTTCTAGAGCAAAAAAGTCTTCTCTTATCTCAATTTACTTTTGGTATTCAACTTTTGAACTTTAATGATTAGGGTTGACCGTTATTATTGTTAAAAATTAATCATTTAGCTAGAGTTTGCCATATTTCAAACACTCTTAATTCTTCACTTACAAATGGTTTCAATTTTTTACTGTGTCCAATGTCCAAATTACTAACTAATTTAATTGTGACATATTTTATAAATTCTTTGTCGAGATATGGTCTACATGGAGGTGAATTTTAATTATAGGCCATTATATCAAATAAAATTAACCAGTAAATATAGTGCAATAATTATATGCAAGGCTCAAAATTGCTTTCTCTTGATTTATGCAGTAAATTTACCATCTAAGAACAAAAACAATATATGTATTCATTTACTGCACAACAAATCAACGATATACTCAAAGGTGAGTTAATTGGCACAACTAACCAACACATCACCGGAGTTGAAGGTATCAAGAGCGCCGCCACAACCGACCTTACATTTATAGGGAACAGAAAATATGCAAAATTTTGGGCAGATTCTAAGGCGTCGGTAGCCATAGTGAATGACAATATAGATCTAGAGCCTGGTGACAATCGTGCATTGATCAAAGTAAAAAATGCAGATCTTGCCATGGCAAAATTGCTAGAGACTTTTCAACCACCTACACCAGTTTTTGAAGAGGTCATTCATCCCACAGCGGTGATTCATACAACAGCAACAATAGGTAAAAATGTACAGATAGGTGCGCATTGTTATGTGGGTAAAAATGTTGTTTTGGACGAGGCTGTTATTTTGTATCACAATGTGAGTGTTTTTGACGACACAAAAATAGGTGCTCACACTGTAGTCTGGTCGGGGACGGTGATTAGAGAACGTTCACAAATAGGCGCACATTGTATTTTTCATAATAATGTAAGTATAGGTGCAGATGGTTTTGGATACCGCCCTGCCGATGATGGTAATGGCCTAGTAAAAATACCGCATATAGGAAATGTTGTGATAGGCAATGGGGTAGAAATAGGTGCTAATTCTTGTGTAGATCGCGCAAAATTTAATTCGACCATTATAGGTGATGGTTGTAAAATAGATAATCTAGTACAAATAGGCCATAATTCTATTATGGGAAGATCATGTATTATGGCTGGTCACAGTGGTCTTGCAGGATCGGTTACCTTGGGTGACGGTGTGATTATAGGTGGTAGTGCCAGTATAAAAGACCATACCACTATAGGAAGCGGCGCAACTATAGGGGCGGGAAGTGGTGTAGTAGGAGATGTAAAAGCTGGCCAGACAGTACTGGGTTATCCAGCGGCAGAGTCGCGAGACACTTTAAAACAATGGGTAGCATTGCGCAGGCTAGTTAAATAATAGTTGTTTAATAAGATTAAGGTCTTAATTTATTTTTTTATTGTAAGGTGTTTTATTAGGTCGTGAGATTAAATTAAATAGCTTTTTTATATCAGCTTAATTCATCAATATTAACATAGCTTTAATTTAAATAATTTAACAAGATGCTGATTGTAAAATGACGTAATTTTGCATTGCCTTAAAATAAGGAACATATGAAGCGTATCAATCAGTACAAAAAGATGTTTAATATAGAGAAAGACATCGACCTTAAAGAGTTAAAAAAAAAATATCGCAATTTAGTTAAAGAGTGGCATCCTGATAAATTTCAAGATGGTGATATTAAAAAAGAAGAGGCAGAAGTAATGAGTCGCGAGATCATCGATGGTTATCATTTTTTAGTTAGTATAGCGCCAGAGACAAAACAAGCTAATCTAGAAGAGTACACAGAAACGATTACCAACACTGGTATTGAAGATTTTGATCATAAGGGTCGCGTGTTAGAAGTGACTTTTACAGATGGTAAGACTTATGAATACTTTGGAGTAGATGTAAAGTTATTTAAAAAACTTGTTAATGCAGACAATCGCTATAGATTTGCAAAGCGCAATATTTTTAGCCATTTTTTGTACCGCAAGTCTAAGAAAGACTTACAAGAAGCATAAAGATCAGTTTTTAAGTATATTTAAAGCCATTTTCATAAAAAGTGGCTTTTTTATTGGATTTAAAAATTTAAATGGATTCTTTAGTAGATTGACTATCATGATTTAAAAATAAATATGAGTTTGTTATTAATTAAAGTGATTAATTTAGTTGGTTAAATTTATTAAATGACTATATTTGCATCATGATTGGAGTTTATGATCATAAAAATTAGTAAAATTTCTTGTTTTATTCATTTTTTACATTATCATTTTTCTAGTTATAACGAGTCAAACCATGGTGAATACTCTTGTGGGGCGGCTTTTGAAACTAAATAAGAAGTATTATTAATTTAAATTATTACAAATGAGTACAGGTACAGTAAAATTTTTCAATGACGCAAAAGGATTTGGATTTATCACAGAAGAAGGATCAGGTCAGGAACATTTTGCACACGTAACAGGTTTAATCGACGAAATCCGTGAAGGAGACAAAGTTGAATTTGAACTAAAAGAAGGAAAAAAAGGTTTAAACGCCGTTAATGTTAGAGTGATCGATTAATTTGATTCTTTAAATTCAGTACAAAACCCACCTTATTAAGGCGGGTTTTTTTATGGTCTTTTATTAGATATAGATTTTGTTTTATGGGAGTAATGAAGATGGTCTAGTGTTGTGATGAATAGCTGTTGATTTTAAAAGGTTATTTTAAATCGCTTTAATATTCTATTAACCTTATAATTTGCTGTATATAATATCTATTTATTTAAAAAATTACACTTTGTTAGTAAGCCTTCTGTGTAGCATGTATTTTCTAAATCCAATTATGTGGGAGTATTTCTTAAATGAAACATCAAAGTGCGCACTGCTACTACACGTTCAAATCAAATTGAACAAAATTATCCGTTAATAATTTGCTGTGTTAAAAGTTGGCCTGGTGTAAATTAGGTAAAATTGTCCCATTCAATAAATTCTTGTAAATGCACCACGTCGGCGGTTTATTTATTTTTACCATCACATATTTACATAAGTCAAATTTTCAACTACTATTTTACCAAAGCAATTTATTCACTAATAACAACTCTTATAACTTTTCAACTACAATAATCATGTAGATTTGCAGTATGAATAGGAATACGGTCCTTATTGTTTTAGCGTTTTTTTCTACTTATGTCTTTTGGGGATCAACTTATTTGTGGAATAAAATGGCAGTGAGCGAGTTGTCTCCTTTAATGCTTGCTAGTATACGTTTTGCCACTGCAGGTTTACTTATTTTTATCATTGCACGTTCATTAGGGTACAGTTTGCGCGTTACTAGAAAACAATTTTTAAACTCTTGTATTGCAGGGTTTTTATTTCTCGCTTATGGCAATGGTGTTTTTGTATGGGCTTTAAAATATGTGGATTCGGGTTTTGCGGCTTTACTTGCTGCCTTACAGCCCTTATTTATCCTTGTAATGATGCGATTAATACAGCGCAAGTATTTACAAATCAAATCAATAATAGGGGTGATTTTAGGTCTGGTAGGTATGTATCTTTTAGTTAGTCAAAATGAAATCACTACAAAAGAAGGCAGCATTACAGGTATCATAATGATTATTACTTGTATTTTAAGCTGGAGTGCTGGCAGCCTTTTTATTGCCAAAGCCGCGGTTCCAAAAAACTTTTTTGTTTCAACTGGCTATCAGATGATTGTTGCAAGTTTCATGCTGGCAATTTCAAGTCTTGCATTTGGGGAACAATGGAAATCGCCGCAGCAATGGAGCGCGCCCACATACATTGCCATCATCTGTTTGATTTTATTTGGTAGCATTGCGGCTTTTACTGCTTTTAATTTTTTACTTAAAAATATTTCTACCGAAAAGGTCGCTACATCTTCATATGTAAACCCTGTTATTGCTCTCTTACTGGGATGGTACTTCCTAGATGAAGAGATCACCACACAATCTATTATTGCAGCTGTGGTGATGCTTACAGGGGTCTATTTTATCAACAGTAGAAAAAAGGATGCAAGTGATATAAAACCTGCGCCCAAGGTTAGGTAAGTTTTTAAATAGATGGAGGATTGTAATGTTTCCGCTTTCGCGAAAGCGAGACAAGTATAATATCTAACGCCAATAAGAAAACTTTATAACGATAAGGACCGTTTCAAACAGCATGAGGTGTATACTAAATAATGGGAAATACTGCGAACTTGTACAACTTAACATATTTTTTATTCATTTAATCAACTGGTTAAAATTCAAAATTTGAAACTTGCTATAATTAACATGTTAAGAATATAAAAATGTAGAAAGAAAAAAGCTCAAGAATTGTTATCCTTGAGCCTATGATTTGATGCGTTTAAGCTTAAAACTTAGTGCGATTGTAATACACCATCACTGAAAAGTGGAAATCCTTGAGTAAGTGCGGTAACTCGATTGGCAAGATCTTTTAGTTTTGAGTCGTCTTTACACATAATACATGCATCGATAATATCTACAATCTGTATCATTTGTTCTTCTAGAAAACCTCTTGTAGTAACGGCTGCAGTACCGATTCTAATCCCACTGGTTACAAACGGCGATTCTGTATCAAAAGGCACCATGTTTTTGTTGACCGTTACATGTATTTTACCCAGTAATTCTTCGGCATCTTTTCCTGTGATGTTTTTATTTCTTAGGTCGATAAGCATCATGTGATTGTCAGTACCGCCAGAAATAAGGTGGTAATCTCTTTTTACCAGTTCTTGTGCCATTATCTGAGCATTTTTTCTGACTTGTGCCATATAATGCACAAACTCGTCAGTCATGGCCTCTTTAAAAGCAACTGCTTTTGCGGCAATGACATGTTCTAGTGGACCACCTTGATTTCCTGGAAATACACCGCTATTTAACAAGCTAGACATTTTTTTGAGTTTGCCATTTTTTAATTTTTCACCAAATGGGTTGTCAAAATCTTCTCCCATTAAAATTAAACCACCTCTAGGACCTCTTAATGTTTTGTGGGTAGTGGTGGTACAAATATGTGCATATGGAATGGCATCCATTAAAATACCTGTAGCGATTAGACCAGCAGGGTGTGCGATATCTGCCAGTAAAATGGCATTTACTTTGTCTGCAATTTCTCTAAATCTCTTATAATCAATTTCACGACTGTAGGCAGATGCACCAGCGATAATTAATTTAGGTTGTTCTCTTATCGCTATTTCTTCAATCTTATCATAATTTAATAAACCTGTTTCTTTTTCAACTCCGTAAAAAGAATTGGTGTATAATTTACCAGAAAAGTTTACAGGCGACCCATGTGTTAAATGACCACCATGCGATAGATCAAATCCTAATATTTTATCCCCAGGATTTAAACAAGCATGAAAAACGGCTGTATTTGCCTGGCTGCCCGAGTGTGGTTGCACGTTTGCATAGGCAGCGTTAAAAAGCTTTTTCGCTCTTTCTATCGCAATATTTTCAATTTCGTCTACAACCTCACAACCTCCATAATATCGTTTTCCTGGATAACCCTCGGCATATTTGTTAGTTAGAATAGAACCAGCAGCAGCAAGAACATCATCACTTACATAGTTTTCACTTGCGATTAATTCAATACCTTGAGACTGACGGATTCTTTCTTTTTCAATAAGTTGGAAAATTTCTTGGTCTTTATTAGTCATTTTGAATATTTTAGTACACAAAAATAAGCTTCTTATGCTTTTAACCAATTCTTATATAATATATTTGACCATACTTTAACATCAAACATATTTATCATGCCCAACAAAACAAATGATCCTAAAAGAAGTTCATGGATCGGTTATAATAGAGACACCCATTTTCCAATACAAAATATACCTTTTGGTGTTTTCCTTACTAGAGATAATGTAATTACTATAGGAACTAGAATAGGGGATTATGCTATTGATCTAGGTGCACTTCAAGAGATGGGCTATTTCAGCACGGTGCCGCTTACAGACGATATGTTCATGCAAGATACACTTAATGATTTCATATCAGACGGTAACAAAACTTGGGCATTAGTGAGAAATAGAATAGGAGATATATTTGACAAAAAAAACCCCGAGTTGCGAGATAATAAAGAGCATCGTGACCGTATTATTTTTGCAATGGACGAGGTAGAAATGCAATTACCCGTTTTGATAGGTGATTACACAGATTTTTACAGTAGTAAAGAACATGCGACAAATGTGGGAACTATGTTTAGAGATCCAGAAAACGCACTACTACCCAACTGGTTGCACATGCCTGTTGCCTATCACGGTAGATCTAGTTCTATAGTACCTTCAAACATACCTATACATAGACCACAAGGTCAAACTTTTCCAGCAGGAGCAGAGCAACCTGTTTTTGGACCATCGCAATTAGTTGATTTTGAACTAGAAATGGCATTTATCACAACAGATGCTAACAAACTAGGTCACCCAATACCTGTAGATGAAGCTGAAAAATATATTTTTGGGATGGTAATGCTTAATGACTGGAGTGCTCGTGATATTCAAAAATGGGAGTATGTTCCGTTGGGACCATTTCTTGCTAAAAACTTTGCAAGTTCTATCTCTCCATGGATTGTTACCTTAGAAGCTCTAGAGCCATTTAGAATAGAAAGTCCAAAAAGAGAAAAAGAAGTTTTTAAGTACCTTGATTCAAAACCTTATAGCAGTTTTGACATTCATCTAGAAGTAGATATCACGCCACAACAAGGAAGACCTACAACAGTGAGTAAATCAAATTTTAAACACCTGTACTGGAATATTTCACAACAACTAGCCCATCATACTATAAACGGTTGTAGAGTAAATAGTGGCGATTTAATGGGAAGTGGTACCATATCAGGACCTACACCAGACTCCTACGGCTCTATGCTAGAATTGAGTTGGAGAGGTGAAAAACCTGTAAAACTTAACGATGGGACAGAACGTTCTTTTATAGAAGATTATGACACGGTTACCATGAGAGGTTATTGCCATAAAGGGGACTTGAGAATTGGATTTGGAGAGGTATCTAACAAACTGTTACCTGTTTATCAGCCTAAAAGCAAGTAAATGAGATTGGTATTATTTTTCTTTGGTTTGCTGCTTTTCCTTACATCATGTAATAGTGTAAGAAAAACAGAAACAGCAATTAATGAAGGTAATTTTGATAGAGCAGTCAATATTGCGGTAGACAATCTAGTAAAAGGAAGAAATACCAAAAAAAGTCAAGAATATATTTATCTGTTAGAACGAGCCTATAAAAAAGCTACCGAAGCAGATTATTTACTGCTTAAAAAATGGAATGTAGATCCTAATCCAGCGGTTCTTGAATCTATTTATGAAACTTATGTAAGACTAGACGCCAGGCAAGAGAGAATACGACCTTTATTGCCACTTAAATTAGAAAAGAAAAATAGAGATGCGCAATTTGATTTTCAAGATTATAATGCTAGAATTATTTCTTCTAGAACTGCATTAAGTGATTATTTGATAGATAACTCTAGGGGGGCGCTAGAATTTGCAAACATGCTAGAATCTAGAGCTATTTATGACGATCTGGTTTATCTAGATAAAATCAATCCTAATTTTAAGGATACACGTGCACTTATGCAACAAGCCCTAGAACAAGGAACTAATTTTGTATTTGTTAATCTTAAAAATGAATCACAAATTGCTTTACCACAGCGATTAGAAGAGGAGCTGCTTAACTTTTCTACGTATGGACTAAATGATCAATGGACTCAGTATCACAATAAAAGAATTACACAGTTAGATTATAATCATGAATTAGACATTATAATTGATAGAATTATCGTCTCGCCAGAGCAGGTTTCACAAAAAGAACTGGTTATAGAAAAACAAATCAAAGACGGTTTTATCTATGAATATGATCGCAATGGTAATGTAAGGAAGGACAGTTTGGGCAATGATATCAAAAGAGATAAATTTATTACCATAAAGGCAAGTGTCGTTCAAAACACACAATTAAAAGAATCAAATGTAAACGCTACAGTACTATTAACAGATAATAGAACCACTCAAGAGGTGAGTCGCTTTCCTGTAAGCAGTAATTTTATCTTCACTTATTTATATGGTTCGGTACAAGGTGATAGACGTGCTCTAGAAGCAGATTATCTAGAAACTCTCAACCCAACTGGTGTACCTTTTCCTACTAACGAGCAAATGATTTATGATACAGGTGAAGATCTTAAAGCAAAAATTAAACAAATATTAAGGCGTCTTAAATACTCTTAAAAAAATGTCATGCTGTGATGTTTGATGTTAGTATTTATATCGCTTTCGCGAAAGCGTACCTCATAAAACATATCGCTTTTTACAACAATTTCACAATACAACTCTTATTTTTGAGTTGATTTTAAAACCAAATGTTTGAACCAAAAACCATATCAACTTTTAAAGCAATTTTCTGATATCATGTCAGACTATCTAGATGAAAAAGAGCCTGTTAAATCGCTATATAAACGTTTTCCTACCCTAATAAACTTTAATGATCAGATTTTAGAAAAAAAATCAGAATGGAAAGAGGCTACAAATAAAAGAAAGCTACTGACCCAGGTATTGACAGATCAATATCTAGATCTAGTAGACAAAGAAAATACTGTTCATAACATTCAATTGCTTAACGATTCAAACACGTTTACAGTTACAACTGGGCACCAGCTTAACTTATTTACCGGGCCTTTATATTTTTTGTACAAGATTATTTCTACCATTAATTTGTGTAAGAAACTTAAAACAACCTATCCCCAATATAATTTTATACCCATTTATTGGATGGCAACCGAGGATCACGATTTTGAAGAAATCAGCTATTTTAATTATAGCGATAAAAAAATCGTTTATGACCGTCCTGCAAGCGGTGCAGTAGGAAGACTATCTTGTAAAGGTCTAGATGAAGTATTTAGTGCCTTTAAATTGTTATTAGGTAATCACGACCACGCGCAAGAAGTATTGCGGCTTTTTGAAAAAGGTTATTTAGAAAATAAAGATCTTGCTAGTGCAACTAGAGCCATCGCTCACGAATTATTTAAAAAAGATGGACTCGTTATTTTAGACGGCGATGATAATCGTTTAAAAACACTCGCTATTCCATATTTTAAAGAAGAACTGGTGGCGCAAACAAGTTTTAAAGAGGTTAGTAAAACACTAAAAAACTGGCCAGAAAGTTACAAAGTACAAGTAAATCCTAGAGAGTGTAACCTTTTTTATTTGACAGATGATTTGCGTAAACGGATTATAAAAAAGGAAGGTAATTATTATGTAGACGATACTGATATTACATTTTCTGAAACGCAAATACATGAAGAATTGGATAAATTTCCAGAGCGTTTCTCCCCCAATGTAATTATGAGACCTTTGTATCAGGAAATTATTTTACCTAATTTATGTTATATAGGTGGCGGCGGCGAGCTGGCATACTGGCTAGAATTAAAAGGTTATTTTGAATCTCAAAATATCACTTTTCCTATTTTGTTATTGCGCAACTCGGCATTGCTAGTTAATCAAAAGCAGTTAAAAAAGTTAGAAAAACTACAACTAAGTATCTGGGATTTATTTGAAACTGATTATGAACTTACCACTAGGTTAACTCGCAAACTGAGCGAGATTAAAATAGATTTTTCGACTCAAAAAAAACATTTAGAACAGCAGTTTGTGGCATTACATGAACTGGCTTTAAAAACAGACCCATCTTTTAAAAATGCGGTTAATGCGCAAGAACGCAAGCAAATTAAGGGCTTAGAACATCTAGAAAAAAGACTTTTAAAGGCTCAAAAAAGAAAGCTAGAAGATCACCTGCAAAGAGCTTTATTATTACAAAAAGAACTTTTTCCTAATTCTAGTTTACAGGAACGATACGCAAATTTTTCATTTTTTTACCAAGAATTTGGTCTAACTGTTATTGATAAAATTGCTGCAAACCTCAATCCACTAGATATGCGTTTTACTGTGATCGAATTATAAATTGTTATCATTTAGCCATGATATAAAAAATATGACAAATGTTTTATGTTATTAGTTAGTAACCTAATAATCGCAAAGGTTGCTAATAAATAGCCTAACAACTCTTTAAATCAA
>CAZQGX010000019.1:0-53749 GCA_964593255.1 uncultured Flavobacteriaceae bacterium
TAGACTGATAGTTGCGGCAATAAATTCAAATTAGGTGTGAAAACGGATATTCAATAAGAATTTATCAATGGTGTAAAAATAAAAGTTGGTATCATTTAAAAAAAAATAGGCTATATGTTAACAATAGTGGTTAATCAAATTTAAATTTCCCACAAATGAAGTAAATCATATTGATAAAATTTCTTGTGTTTTGATATCCTCTAGCTTTTATAGCAAGCTGTATTATAGAATTAAGAACTTATAGTGCAGTAAGTAACACAACAAGTGCGGTGTAAACTTTTTACAAACCCGCTTTCGCGAAAGCGAGATAATAAGAAAAAAAAGAAGACGTCATACAGATAAAATAGTTTCTACTGTTAAGCCTTATTTTTATGAAATTACACTGCCTTATTTAAAAAGTACGGCTTTAATTCTATAGATTTTAATCGGTAAAGCACATAAGTTTTATTGCATTATATCAAAAAAAACATCTTGGGAAATATGGTAAAACCACAAAGCAAGCCTAGGTTTGTATTTGATATTTTATCCAGTTTTACACCATTTTTAATGACTTTAAAAATAACATTGCAAGATCAAAATTTTCATTTACATCCCACTGGGGCATGTTATTGGGTAGAGCAAGATGTTATTTTACTGGCCGATGTACACCTGGGTAAAAGCGCCCATTTTAGAAAGCATGGAATGGCTGTACCTACTCAGGCAGACGATCAGGAGTATGACAAGCTTAACCAAATAATAAAAGAATTCCAGCCATCTAGGTTATGGTTTTTAGGTGATTTATTTCATTCTTATCAAAATGCTGAGTGGCATTTTTTTGAACAATGGGTGCGGGCGCAAGATATAGAAATAGCACTTGTGATGGGTAATCACGATGTTATTTCTAGATCGTCTTTTGAGAATCTAGGCATTAAAACCCATGACCTTTTGCACCTGGGATCTTTTTTCCTTACCCACCATCCCGAGCAGGTGGCAGATAAATTTAATATCGCTGGGCATGTCCACCCATCTGTAAAATTGCAAGGCGCTGGCAGGCAAAAAATTAAATTACCTTGTTTCTTTTGTACAGATTTTGGGATGATATTGCCTGCTTTTGGCGATTTTACAGGTACATATACATTACATCCCAAAAAGGGAAATCGCATTTTTGTCATTGCTACCGACGAAGTGGTAGAATTAAAGTAATTAACAACCTCTTTATCGGCTAAAATCATTGTGGCACATTAATTTTTAAAAGTCTTACTAATTTTTAGCAGATTGAAAAAGTTAAAACCACTTTATTATTGTGATCGCATACATTTCTTACTTTTCTATTACCTTTACATGATGATTAGAAAACTAACCGCCATCCTTAATTTGTTAAGTACCATCATTCTTATTGCATGGAATGGATTTGCAAACACAGGTAATTATAATGGTAAAAGTGTGGGCGATTTAAGCGCCGAATATGATAATCTATTCACACCAGCGCCTTATGCTTTTTCTATATGGGGGCTTATATTTTTACTTTTATTGGTTTTTGGTGTTTATGGCGTCCATGTTTCGTTTTCAAAAAAGCACCAATTAAAAAGTAAAGACTATAAAACAGATTTTATTCAAACCACCAGCCCATGGTTTCTTGCAGCAAATATTTTTTGTGGATTGTGGGTAGCACTGTGGTTAGATGAAAATATTGCAGCATCTGTAGTAATGATGCTGGGCATATTATTTTGTCTTCTCATGTGCGTACGCTTATTAGATATGGAAATTTGGAATGCACCTTTTCCCATTATTGCCTTTGTGTGGTGGCCTTTATCTTTATATTCTGGCTGGATAAGTGTTGCAACAATTGCAAATATTGCCGCATGGTTAAATGGCGCTTATGAAATTGTGATAGAATCGCAAATAAACATCACTTTAATAATGATAGTTGTTGCATTTATCATTAATTCTTTAATGGTCTGGATGCGCAATATGCGAGAATTTGCTATAGTTGGGGTATGGGCATTAATTGCAATCTATATAAGATTTAAAGACGGTATGGCAATGATAGACGATCCTAGCGCTAGGATGATAGCTTACACGTCACTTACCCTTGCGGTGTTGTTATTTATACAAATTGCGGCACACGGCGCTCTTAATATGAAAACTAATGTAGGTAAGAAGTTCATGGAATGGAGAGCTGCAAGCAGTACTTGATGCAACAAATGATTTGTCTATTGTAAACTATAATAACTTCATTAAAATTTTTATTATCATTAAATGTAATCAACCTTAACCATACTTTTGGCAAATAAAATAGATACCTAGGTGGTGCAATAGGCTGGTTTTAAGTTCGCTTTTGCAAAAGCAATTAAATACAGCATTTATAGATATAAAAAATACATTCTTGATAAAAACACTCGATTTAATGGCTTTGTTGTCCATAAAAAGCCAGTATAAATAAAAAGAAATATACTTCCATTTGAAAAAGTTAAGGATTTTATAAGTTAAAAATTAGTTTTATAAATTAGCTTATTTGGGTCATAACATTATGAAACTTGTCAATACCTTAAAAATTTACATTTATTTATCTCAGGAATTTATATTATGCTTATTCACTCTTTAACTAAACATTAAAAATTGCATCACTTTAATACGTTTTACGATTTTTCTTTTGTAAAGGTATAGCTTTACGATTTCTTATTTTTATAATAGCGCATATTGTTACCATGTAATAAGAACATTTAGAATCTGTTTAATTTTTTATTAAATGCTGTCAACTTCAACATATCAATGCGTTATAAAATTGATCTAAGGTCTATATTTGCAACCTTAATATGAGTTTTACTACAATTTTAAACCAATTTGTAAAGGCATCGCAAACGCACAGCCTGTCGCAAACAGTGGGCCTTACAAAAGGTTTTACCACAGTAGGTGGTCTTAAAGGAAGCGCCATTTCTATGGTGATTAAAGCCGTTTTTGACGACGCACAAAAGCCTTTTTTACTAATTTGTAATGATAAAGAAGAGGCCGCTTTTCACCTTAACGATCTAGAAAAAATGATTGGGGATAAAGAGGTTCTTTTTTATCCTGGCAGCTATCGCAGGCCTTATCAAATAGAAGAAACAGATAATGCAAATGTATTATTACGTGCCGAGGTTTTGAACCGCATTAACTCGCGCCGCAAGCCCGCAGTTATTGTTACTTATCCAGATGCGCTTTTTGAAAAAGTTGTAACACGCAAACAACTAGAAAAAAACACCCTTAAAATTGCGGTAGGCGACCAAATATCTATAGACTTTACAAACGAGGTGTTATTTGAATACCAGTTTAAAAGAGTAGATTTTGTGACAGAGCCAGGGGAGTTTTCTGTGCGTGGTGGTATTCTAGATGTTTTTTCTTTTTCAAATGACGAGCCATATCGTGTCGAGTTTTTTGGCAATGAGATAGATACCATACGTATTTTTGATGTAGAAACACAGCTTTCTAAAGAACAGACTAAAAAAATCTCTATAGTTCCCAATGTAGAAAATAAACAGTCTGATGAATCTCGAGAGAGCTTTTTTAAATACCTATCGCACAACATGGTCATCTTTTCGATGAACATTTCGTTGTTTTATAGCCGTTTAGATTCGCTTTTTGCAAAAGCAGAATTAGCATACAACTCTTTACAGGGAGAAGTAAGGCATTTTACACCCGATCAAATATTTTGTGATGCACAGCTCATTGAGCAACAGCTTAAAGATTATAATCACATAGAATTTACCACATCTGGCAGCGATATTACTTTTAAGACCGATCCACAACCTAGTTTTAACAAGCAGTTTGATTTACTTATTGAAGATTTAAAAAGCCATACTGAAAAAGATTATACAAATTATCTTTTTTGTAGCAGTGAACAACAAGCAAAACGTTTTCATGATATTTTTGACGATATGAATGCTTCGGTAGCATATAAAACGCTGGTCATGCCACTTTATCAAGGTTTTATAAATCATGACATAAAAGTGGTTTGCTATACAGATCATCAAATATTTGATAGGTACCACAAGTTTAATTTAAAAAATGGATATACAAAAAAGCAAGCCATCACTTTAAAAGAACTTAACACACTGGTCATAGGAGATTATGTAACACATATTGATCACGGTATAGGAAAATTTGGCGGCTTACAAAAAATAGATGTCAACGGTAAAAAACAAGAGGCCATAAAACTTTTTTATGGAGAGCGAGATATTTTATATGTTTCTATACACTCTCTTCATAAAATTACTCGATACAGCAGTAAAGACGGGAGTCCGCCTAAGGTATATAAATTAGGAAGTCCTGCCTGGAAAAAACTAAAAGCCAAAACAAAGACCAGGGTAAAACAAATTGCTTTTGATTTGATCGAATTGTATGCAAAGCGTCGTGCACAAAAAGGATTTCAATATGCACCAGATGGCTATTTACAAAACGAGCTAGAAGCGAGCTTTATTTATGAAGATACGCCAGATCAAAGCACGGCTACAGACGATGTAAAGAAAGACATGGAGAGCGATAGGCCTATGGACCGACTGGTTTGTGGCGATGTAGGTTTTGG
The DNA here is from genome assembly GCA_964593255.1 of uncultured Flavobacteriaceae bacterium. GTDB lineage: Bacteria > Bacteroidota > Bacteroidia > Flavobacteriales > Flavobacteriaceae > Nonlabens. The sequence goes on from CAZQGX010000019.1 coordinate 4,541, forward strand.
TAAGACTGAGGTCGCTATACGCGCTGCATTTAAAGCCGCTGTAAATGGCAAGCAAGTAGCGGTGCTCGTACCTACAACCATTCTAGCATTTCAACATGCTAAAACTTTTAAAGAACGCCTGGTCGATCTTCCTGTAACAGTAGATTATTTGAATCGTTTTAGAACTGCCAAAGAACGTAAATCAGTGCTAGAAGGCTTGAAAAGCGGCAGTATAGATATCGTAATTGGCACGCACCAGTTAGTCAATAAATCTATTGTTTTTAAAGACCTAGGCCTGCTTATTATTGATGAAGAACAAAAATTTGGCGTGGCAGTAAAGGATAAATTAAAGACGCTTAAAGAAAATATTGACACCCTTACTTTAACGGCAACACCTATCCCTAGAACCTTGCAATTTTCATTGATGGCAGCTAGGGATTTAAGTGTTATCAAGACACCACCGCCCAATAGATATCCTGTAGAAACCAAAGTGGTAGGATTTAGTGAAGAAATCATACGCGATGCGGTAAGTTATGAAATCTCTAGAGGTGGTCAAGTGTTTTTTGTACATAACCGTATAGAAAATATTAAAGCGGTGGCAGGAATGATACAGCGATCTGTACCAGATGCAAAAATAGGAATAGGTCATGGACAGATGGAAGGGAAGAAACTAGAAAACTTGATGCTTGCCTTTATCAATGGCGAGTTTGACGTACTGGTTTCTACGACCATTATAGAAAGTGGTCTAGATGTACCTAATGCCAATACCATTTTTATCAATAATGCCAATAATTTTGGGCTATCAGACTTGCACCAGATGCGGGGTCGTGTGGGTCGCAGTAATAAAAAAGCTTTTTGCTATTTTATAACTCCGCCTTATGAAGTTATGACTGCCGATGCTAGAAAACGCATACAGGCTTTAGAAATGTTTTCGGATTTAGGTAGTGGTTTTAACATCGCTATGAAAGATTTAGAAATAAGGGGGTCGGGTGATATTTTGGGTGGAGAACAAAGCGGCTTTATCAATGAAATAGGATTTGACACTTATCAAAAAATATTAAGTGAAGCCATAGCCGAATTAAAAGAAAATGAGTTTGCCGATCTTTATGAAACTAATAAAAAAGAAAAAAAGCACGTTACTGATGTCACTATAGATTCAGATTTTGAATTGTTGTTTCCTGATGATTATATCAATTCTATTACAGAGCGCCTTGTATTGTACTCAAAATTAAACGAGATAGAAGAAGAAAAGGGGTTAGAACAGTATGAAAAGGAGTTAATAGACCGTTTTGGAGAATTACCAGATGAGGCAAAAGATTTATTAACCAGTGTCAAAATTAAGTGGATGGCCACAAAATTAGGGCTTGAAAAAATCGTCATGAAACAAAATAAATTTGTTGGTTACTTTGTCTCTGATCAGCAAAGTGGTTTTTATCAAAGTGATTCTTTTTCGCATGTTTTAAAAGCCGTGCAAAGCAATCCGCATATTTTAAGAATGAAAGAAAAGCAAACCCGCGCTGGCTTGCGATTGATCATTACAGTAGACAATGTGCGCACTGTAAACCGTGTTTATGAAATTTTAAACGCTATTCTACCAGCAAGCGCGGTCGCTACACCTTCATAAGAATAGCCATTGAAACAGTTAACGCATTACGATATCAACAATAGAACAAAAGAATTTCCCATAACTGTGGTTTGTGATGCACTTAGAACACCAGAGAATATAGGAATGTGTTTTCGTATTTGTGAAAGTTTTGGAGTTCATAAAATTTACCTGCACACAGATTCTCCCGGTTTAGAGAACAAAATAGTTAAAAGAACCGCAAGAAATACAGCACATCAAATCGATCATGAAAGGTATAATGATTTTAGCCAGCTGGTCCATCGACTAAAACAAGAGGGTAATACCATAGTGGGTCTAGAAATAACCGATAAAAGTATTGCTATTCAGGATTTTAAATTTGGCAATCATAAAAAGATCGTTTTAATTCTAGGTAATGAAAGAAAAGGTATTGATCAAGTACAACTATTAGACCACACGGTTTGTATTCCTATGTATGGCACAAACTCTAGCATGAATGTCATTCACAGCCTTGCTATATCGCTTTATGAAGTTACTAATCAGCTGGATGGTGGGTTATCTTATAAATAATATTTATGATGATCCGTACTTATATTTTTGGCAATTAAAGAGTGATTACCATTAGTAAAATCCACGTGCAAGCATCATTATTTTAATCTCGTTCCCACTAGTGAATACCTTAATGCTCTTGTTTATACAATTGCAAAGCAACAAGTGTGGTAGGGACTTTTTTATGTCTCGCTTTCGCGAAAGCTGAAATAAAAGAAAACGATAGCCAAAGCCAGATAAAACCAATTTAATATCCTAATATCCCTTTACAACCACTGTTTCCATGGCACTCTAGAAAGCACTACAATAAATGCTAGGCTATAAAATACAGCGAGCATTTTAAATTTACCATTGCTTACTATTTTCTTTTTATGTTTTGAATATCCCACTGTTAATAGTGCTACTGCGATGATCATGGTAATAGGATGTTCTAGAGCTAGTAAACGTATCCCTCTAGATTCTGGAGTCATTAAACTGCCAAAATCGTCTAATAACATAGAAAAATAAGGCCCTATAAACCAAAGTACCAGTCCTAGTAACAACTGTATGTGAGTGACTATAAGCCCCACCAGTGCCAGACTAAAATCTTTATTGCCAAATTCTTTTTTACCAAAAAAGCCTATTAATGCATTAACTGTCGCCACCAATAGAACAAGTAATAATAGATAAGCCCAACCGGAGTGAGCATGTTTTAAAATTGAGTACATAGTAACTATATTAGATGATTCAAAAATACTTTAAAAACAAAGAACCCTACTCATTTTAAGTAGGGTTCTTGAAAATTGTGATAATTTAATTCCTTTCTTTATAAAGGAAATTATAGGTCTTAGTCTTAGTTAAAGATATATCTTAAACCTACTTGCATTTGCCATCTTGAAGAACGTGTACCAGCATCATCTATGATTTCAATACCTTCTGCAAAGTTAGGATTGAAAGAAAACTCTGGGTTAACACCATTTCTCTCTACTTCTACAATACCTAGGTTAGATGGTACAAATTTTACCTCGCCCCAGTTTTTATTTAATAGGTTGAAGAAGTTAAAGATGTCTAGGGAAAGTTGAAAAGTGTGCTTTTTATCATTAAAGTCTAGACTAAAATCTTGTAGTACTTTTAAGTCAACAATGTGATTCCATGGTCCACGGTCTCCGTTGCGCTCTGCATATTGACCACGACGCTCATTTAAATAATCATTGCTGTTAATGTAAGCATCTAGTGCAGCCCACTGCTCATCTGCAGATATGCCGTTATTTTCTACTAGGTTGATTTCGCTTTGATTTCTTGGAATATAGAATAAAGCGTTATCATTAGAATCGTCATTAAGAAGATCTCTACCTTGGTACACATAGTTAATAGTACCGCCTTGCTGTCCATTATAAAACATACCAAAAGTAGTTTTGATATTCTCATTCCATTTGATTTCATAAGATGCATTTGCAGATACTCTGTGTCCTAATGCAAATTCAGAGTTACCAATACCGGCAGTGTTTTTACCATCTACTGTTACTACACCTCGCCATTGTGAACTGTTTTGTGATGAGGTACCTTCAAAGATTGATTTTCCTTGTCCATAAGAGTAAGATACTTGACCGCCAAAACCATTTTCAAAAGGTTTAGTAATGCTAAAAGTACCGTTGTAAGACCAGCCTTCATTTGTGTTAGTTCCTAGAATGATTCTTGTATAAGTATCATCTACCTCATCATTGCGATTCCAGAATGGACGACCATCGGCATTATTCAATCTTTGATCAGTATTTCTTAGGTTTACGTTTTGATAAAACACATTGTTAATAGTTTCATTGTACAAAAAGTCTGCACTAACTATCAATCCCCATAGGTTTGTTTTTTGATCTATACCTATATTGTATTTCATGACTTGTGGTAACTTAAAGTCTGGAGAAAAGATGTCTATCTGCCCACCCACAGCACCACTTCCAGGTGCAGGTGCACCGTTTAATGGTTGATTGTTTGGGTCTGCAACAAAAGTTTGACTATCAAAAGCTAGTGCACCGCCCACTGCTAGACCATTGTTGTTAAATGCCCCGCCTGGCCATACTAGTGGTACTCTAGAAGTAAAGATTCCTAGTCCACCACGTATTTGGGTCATTCTGTTACCATTTACATCCCAGTTAAAACCAGCACGTGGTGAAACGTGTATTTGACTTTTAATTTTCTGTCCAACACGAGCGCCTTGTAAGTCATAACCTTCAGCTTCTATTAAAGCAACGGTTCTATTATTAAAATCTTCATTTACATCACCACCTTCCCAGAAAGGAACGTCAAAACGTACACCATATGTTAACTTAAAGTTATCTGTAATATTCCATTGATCTTGTGCATACAAACCTAGTTGAGAATAGTTAAATGCTGCTGCGGCATTTTGAATATCATCCCCAGCTGTACCAGCTGGATCTATTAAAGAATAAGAATGAAAGTAAGAGTCTGCAACTGCATCATTTGTTGGGTCATTGTCAAAATAGGTGTTAAAGTCTGCTAACGAATTAAAAGTGTAATTACCAAAGTTTTCTCTTACAAACACGTTTCTTATGTCATAGTGTTCAAAGTTACCACCAAAGGTCATGTTGTGAGCACCTTTAGACACCTCAAAGTTATTAGTCACAGTAAACACTTTTTGCTCTAATATATTTGCAGTAGAAAAAGGCTCTGATCCAAAAGTAATGGTACCATCACCGTCATTAATTCTCACACGTGGAAATGGACTGCCTAGTGGGTCACGGTTATCATTAACAGTTGTGTAACTTAATATCAAGTTGTTTGATAGATTGCTACCATTTGTGGTATTCCATTCTAGCGTGGTAAAATTAGTTTCTGATGGGAAGAATATCCCTGCATTTGCAAAATTGATGTTTCTATTGTTACTCTGGCTAGGCGATAGTGATTCACCCCTTACATAATTATGCTTTGCAGTAATACTGTTTTTATCATTAATGTTATAATCTAATTTTACAGTAAACTTTTCACTATTCAGTTCAGTTATTGTGTTTTCATAACCGCCTGGATTGTATCCAAATGTGTTGATAATATTGTCTCTTAAAGTATTGATTTGTGCAATACTGCTGTCTCCATTGTAAATAGAAGAGTCAAAAGGTCTTGGCTCTTCTTCTCTTTGAATTTCAGCATTTACAAAGAAGAAAAGTTTGTCTTTAATAATAGGACCACCTACTCTAGCACCATAAAGATTTGCTGTGAAATCGTCTAGTTTTGTGCGATTTTCCTCATTTATTCCTACTGGAGTCTTTCCAGCAAGGTCTTGATTGCGGGTATAAAAATAGGCACTACCTTTAATTTCATTTGTACCAGATCGTGTAATGGCATTAATTGCACCACCAGTAAAACCCGATTGTCTTACATCAAATGGTGCTACGTTTACTTGAAAAGATTCTATAGCGTCAATGGATATAGGATTTACACCTATTTGACCACCATTGGTACCAGATCCTGCAAGACCAAAAACGTCATTATTTACCGCTCCATCAATAAAGATAGAGTTGTAACGGTTATTTTGTCCACCTATAGAGATGGCACCACCCTCAGAAACTTGAGCTTGTGGTGTTTTTCTCAAGAAATCTGCAATACCTCTAGTTACAGAAGGCATGTTGTTGATTTCTGTTTGTGAAATGTTAGTATTTGTGCCTGTTGTACCAGAATCAAAAATACCATTTCTAGTGGCGCTAATAATCACAGCATCTAGGGCATTAGCCTCGTCTACCATGTCTATACTGATACGCTCTGACTCACCTAGTTGAAGAAATATGTTTTCTAATTTTTCTTCTTTTTTACCTAGGTAAGTAATGGTGATGGTGTACGGCCCACCTATACGCATGTTTGAAATACGGTAGTAACCTCCTATATCGGTAGAGGTGCCATAATTGGTTCCCGTAGGTCCATGTACTGCCACTATTGTCGCACCTAAAAGAGGATCCTTTTGTGCATTAACGACTTCCATGATACGGCCATTAATGCTCGATGTTGTAACTTGTGCACTAATCTTCATGGAACTTAAAATAAGTCCAATGGCAATTAAAATGTGTAATTTTTTGTTCATTTCAACGTTAGTTTTTTGATTAACGCTGCAAAAGTACGTTTAAAAGTAACACTTCAATATTAAGCTAACATTAATAAATATAACACTAGTTAACTTTAAGTAACTTAAATTATGGTAATTACATATTTTGGGTATAAAACCTTTCTAAAAGTTGGGTCGTACTAGCGTCGTGACCACTTGATTTTGATTGTTCTATGTTTTCTAGAATAGCATCTGCTAGAACTTTGCCTAATTCTACACCCCATTGATCATAACTATAAATATTCCAGATTACCCCTTCTACAAATATTTTATGCTCGTACATGGCTATAAGCTTTCCTAAACTTTGTGGTGTAAGTTCGTCTATTAATATAGTGGTTGTAGGTTTATTACCTTCAAAGACCTTAAAAGGAACTAATTTTTCAATCTCTGCAGTTGATTTGCCAGATTTTTTCAGGTCAGTGGTCGCCTCTTCTTTAGTTTTTCCATTCATCAAAGCCTCGGTTTGCGCAAAAAAGTTTGCCATAAGCTTGTTGTGGTGATCGGGCTGCTGGTATCTCGCTTTCGCGAAAGCGATAAAATGAGCGGGTATCATCTTTGTACCTTGATGAATCAATTGAAAAAATGCGTGTTGTGAGTTGGTACCTGGTTCTCCCCAAACAACATTTCCTGTTTGATAAGTTACCTTATCGCCATTGCGATCTACACTCTTACCGTTGCTTTCCATAATGGCCTGCTGTAGATAGGCAGGAAGCCTGTGCAAGTATTGTGTATATGGAATAACTGCCTCGCTTTGTGCATTAAAAAAGTTGTTATACCAGATAGTGAGCAATGCAAGTTGTACAGGGATGTTTTTGTCAAATGATGTCGTTTTAAAATGGGTATCCATTTCTTGTGCACCATCTAGTAATTTTTGAAAATTTACAGTTCCTATACCTAGGGCAACTGCCATGCCCACGGTGCTCCACAACGAGAAACGACCGCCCACCCAGTCAAACATAGGAAAAATATTTTCTTGAGCTATGCCAAAATCTACAGCCCGCTGCACATTACTACTTACTGCAATAAAATGTTTTGAGACTGCTGCGGCACCTTCATGCTCTATAAACCAATTTCTAATAGTTGTAGAATTGGTAAGGGTTTCTTGTGTGCCAAAAGATTTTGAAACTATAACAAATAAGGTAGTAGAAGGGTTAATTTTTTTTAACACCTCCATTACATGATCGCCGTCTACATTTGATACAAAGTGCAGTTGCATTTCATTTTTGTAGGCTTGCAATGCTTCATAAATCATTACAGGGCCTAGGTCGCTACCGCCTATACCTATATTAACGATTGTGTCAAACCTCTTACCATTTGCAGCAGTAATCTGTCCATGGTTTACAGCATTTACAAAGGCAAACATTTTTTCTTTACTTGCTATGGCCGCTTGTACTTTGTCTTTCACAACAGTGCTGGTATCGTCAGTTCTTAATGCGGTGTGAGATACTGCTCTATTTTCTGTAACATTTATAGTTTCTCCATTAAAATAAGAGTCTATTGCGCTTTTAAGGTCACATTCATTTGCTAGTTGTACCAGTAATTGCTGTGTTTCTTTTGTTATTAAGTTTTTAGAAAGATCTACATAGAAATCTTTTTCTTCAATGGTTAGTTCAACAGCACGAGTTGTATTTTTTTTAAAAGCCTGTTTTAAATTAAAATGCTGTATGGTTTTATAATGATCTTCTAATGCTTGCCAGACGGTAGTAGTGGTGGGGTTGGTATTTTTCATGACAGTATAATGGCTGGTGTGACGCTTTATTAATTTTTTTTTTAATGATAGAATCTGGCTAGAGAATAGGGTTATTTTCTTTAAAAGGCAGCTGGTCTATTTCTTTTTTTAAGGGCGTGATAAAGCTTATGTAATCTGATATTTTTTCCTTAGGTAAAGGCTCTGCACTGGGTAATCGTTGCAGGTATGGGTCTACTTGTTTTCCATTCACCCAAAAACGGTAACACACATGTGGACCAGTGGCAAGCCCTGTGCTGCCCACTGTGCCAATAACCTGACCTTGTTTAACACGTTGCCCCACGCTTACTTTACGTTTAGTCATGTGTAAATACTGAGTAGAATAGGTATTGTTGTGTTTTATTTTTACATAATTACCGTTGCCACCTGTATAACCAGATTTAGTTACCACACCGTTTGCAGTTGCAACAATTGGGGTACCATAAGCTGCTGCATAATCGGTACCCTTGTGTGCTTTCCATCGTTTTTGTACTGGGTGAAATCTTCTGTTTGTATAACGGGAGGATATTCTAGAAAAATTTACTGGCGCTTTAAGAAAGAAACTGCGCAATGTTTTACCTTTTTCGTCGTAATAATCTCTAGTGTTTTTTATACTGTCGGTGACATAATCAAAGGCATAAAAAGGTGTTTTATCAGTTTCAAAAACTGCGGCTTCTATAGATTCTATACCGGCATAGATAGAGTCGTTTATAAATCGCTCTGTATATATCATTTTAAAACGATCGCCTTTTTGAAGTTTAAAAAAATCTATGGACCATCTATAAATATCAGATAGCTCGTATATGGCACTTATCCCTAGACCTTCATCTTGCATAGATTGCGATAGTGTAGAGTTAATAATGCCACTAGCAGTTTTTCTTTTAAAAGATATAGGGTGTTTGTCTTTATATGCAGCGGTTGTATCATTAAATTTTACAACTATATAATCTAATCTAGTGGGCTCGTATATAAAAGCCTCGGGTGTTTGCACACTATCTTTTCTTTTAAGTATTTTAAAGGGTTTACCAGCCTGTATACGTCGCAAGTCAAATATCTCGTTTAATTTTTGAGCGATTTCATATGCGCTTTGTCCTTGTACAATATGATTTATAATAAGGTCGTTAAACGTTGCTCCATTTTTAACAGTATCTGCAACAACCTCGTACTCATTGAGGTCAAAACCGTATTTCATTATAGGCTGTATGGCGACTTGTGCGGTTGCTTCATCTATTATATCTTTTTCACTTATACTATTGTTACAAGCCGCAAGAAAAAGTGCTAATGCCATACTGGCGATGAAATGTTTTTTCATCATTTATTTTGTGTTTAAAATATGAGTTACCCATTCTTTACCCCAATCGTTTTGTTCTTCATTGCTCCAAAGTGCGGGGAAGAATATTATTTTTTGAAAACTAGGCGGTAAGTATTCCTTCCAGTTGGTCCCACCTGTTGCTTTAACTGCATTTTGATCTTTTCTTAAATACCTGTGTGCGGCACCAGTATGCATTAATTTCCAGTTGATATTTGCATTTTGGTCTAGTGTGCGCATGGACTCTTTTAGGTCTACGGTTTGTTCAATCTCGGGTAGTGATAGATATCGTTGGTACATATTAGTATTTACAACCTCGTTTATAACTCTTAAAAACCTAGGGGTATAACGCTCTTCAAATTGTTTTAGTGTGAGCGTTTTTTGATTGGTATCCATATCGATACCGCCATTTTTCCAGTAGATGTTTTTGAATAGCTCTGCGGGGTTTGTGTTGGTATCCCTTTTGCGAAAGCGAGAACGTACAGAATCATGAACCAGTTGAATCATATCGCTGCTATAAAATTCTATCATTCTAAATTGTGCACTTTGAAAGCCACTGGCGGGCAATAAAGACATCCTAAATCGCAAAAACTGCTCGCGCTCCATACCTTTGATCATCACGTCAAACGAATTGATAAGAATGGTAAAATACCTGTTTATGCGCACTATTTTTTCTTGAAAAAAGCTACTGGTAAGGTGCTCGCTTTTTATAATTTGAAGCTGCTCGTGTATAATTAATTTAAAATATAACTCGGTAATTTGATGGTAGCTTATAAAAATTAATTCGTCTGGAAATGACGTTTTAGGAACTTGTAAACTGAGCAATGTGTCTAGATTGATGTAATTCCAGTAGGTGATGTAGTCGTCATAAACCAGCCCATCTAGATAGGAAAGCATGTCTTGTCCTGAATTTTTGAACTTCTCTTCAAGTAGTTGAAGGCGCTCTACAATTGCTGGGTCGATGTTTTGATGCATGCTTTTTTTGCTTAGATCGCAAATGTAAGCATACCATTTTAACCTTTCAACAGGATGACTACTTGTTTGAGTTAAAAAGTGTCAACAAAATATGGTCATATCCTGCGACGGTATAACTCAAGAATTGATAAATGGTGCTATCCCGTCTTAAATATATTTCTTGTGCGTGTTGTTATGTTTTAACTAGGCTTGCTATTATATATTGAGAGGTAGTGGATTAATGACTAGTTTTAGTTTTATAAGCGTGCTAAAATATTGTTGGTATCTATGTGAAGAAATAATATGGTTACTTTTCTAACAAGGTGGGTTGAATAGTGGCAAATTCCTTTGGGATCAAAGGGTTTTCTAAAATGATGATTTCTCTATCGTGCAGCTGTAAATCTTCTACCACATGGACATAATAGTGATTAAAAATTTTATCTAATTGCCCGGTATCGATCAATTTATTTAAGCCTTTGTCAATACGGTTTGCTAGATATGGCATATCAGGATGGACATAAAACACCAGGGGAAAAGGGTAGAAAAACATTATGGAGGGTTCTATGGTTAGGGTATTAAAAAATGCGGCTTTGTTTTTAAACACACTTATAACCTCGTTTACGCCAAATGTGGTGTAATCAAATCTACCAGCATTTAATCTTTTAAAAACATCGTCAAAATTACCTTCTTCGGCTACCTTGTAATTATTATGTCTAAAGATTGTCGCGTCACTCCAGGTTTCGGGTATACCGTGTTTTAGATGTTTGATCGTGCCTGATTGATGTGCCTGTAATAGTTCTAGTTTATTAGTCGTTTTTACAATGGGAATCCTGTACCCTAGTAGATTATTTGCAATGGGAGTTGCAATAACAATCATGTCGTTTGGTTTAAATTTTTGATTTCCTGCAACGGTAACAAAAAGATGGTGATTTTTATCACTAAATACTGCCGACTCCTGCCTGCCTGGATATTCAGTTGTTGTTTCTTTTATTTGATAATTGCCATACTCTTCTATCGTTATAGATAATACTGCATCTAGCACTTTGCGCTCGTACTTTTGTCTTATTTTAGATCGGTTGCCACTCCAAAAATCAATCTCATTAATTATAGAAGGTTCCATTTTTTTGGTTTTTTTGCTGTCTTAAGAAATTTTTAATTAACATGATATGCATCTTAAATATTTATATCGTAATACAAAATGCTAAATTATTAAAGTGGCAAGGTAAACATGATTAAAACTTGATTTTTGTCTATGATCAAAAGCATTCTAAAGGTCTTTACTTCTCAAAACCTTTTTATATATAATTGATTTTATGAAGGTTACGCTTTCGCGAAAGCGTAACCTAAATCATATATTATCTAAATCATGTTGTGATTGTTGTTAAAAATCGCATTTACCTTAAGGTATTACATTAAAGCTAGCCCCTCTTTTATTTTTAAAATCACCTTTATTTAATACCCTTTGAATAGTGAGTTATGAAAAAACTACAGTAAAATTATTAATAATTTGTTTTACTTTTTGTAATTAATATCGTGTTTAAGACCTTTAAAGTCTTCTAGATCTGCGGTTAAGGAGCCTACCGCCAGTTTTGCTTTTATTTTTAAAGGTATTTTATTTTTATCTTTAGAAATCCATACGGTAAGGCTTTCTTCTTCTTTAAAAACGCGACCAGATTGCACATAAGGTCTAAATGTAAGGGCTGTAATTTTACCAAACTTTGTTTTTACCACATCTTCTCCCAGATATTTTAGTTTAAAATCAAAATTTTCTTTATCAAAGAACATAGGTAAAGTAAATTCATCGCCTAACTTTAAATTATCAATATCCACCATGTTTCTTAAATGATAAAAGGCACTCATCATATCTTGAGTAGATGGAGCTATTTTTACGGTAGATTTTTCTTTATGCTTTTTATCATGTACTAGTGCTGTACCTGCTTCATGATCAAAATCAATTTGTATGTTTTTTGTGTGGCCACCCTCGTCTATATTGCGCACAAAACGATAAGGTTTTACAGTTTCACGATCTATATAAGTCTCGTACTTATCATCTACTTTAAAAAATAAATCTAGCAGTCCTGTAGATTTTCCTTTACCTTTAATGTGATACACAGGCTTGCCTTTAAGACGTGCATTGTTAACCTTTAACTCTGCATAACTGGCGTTGAATATACCATAGTGAATTCTTAATTTAAACCACTCTCCATCTTCAAAGGCTAATTGGTCTGGTAAAGTCGTCGTATTACTGCTAGGTGTAAAAGCAGTAGTGGTGCCAAAAACAGCGATTAATAATAAAAATATTTTTTTCATAATTTTAAAATTTCAGCTCACATCTATCTAATGCCATCAACATTAAGCAAACTCTATTCCAAAACTTTAGTGTGTACATAACAAGGTGTTTATAAAGTGCCTCGCAATCCTTGTTCACGTTCTATAGCCTCAAATAGTGCTTTAAAATTTCCAACTCCAAAGGACTGTGCACCCTTGCGTTGTATCACTTCAATAAACATGGTAGGGCGATCTACCACTGTTTTAGTAAAAAGCTGTAGTAAATAACCTTCTTCATCTCTATCTATTAGTATTCCATGTTTTTTAAGTACTTCTACATCTTCATCTATTTCTCCCACCCTTTCTAGTAAGTCATCATAATATTCTTCTGGAACATATAAAAATTCAACACCGCGGTCTCGCATTGCACTTACAGTTGCTACTATATCATCTGTAGCTACAGCGATGTGTTGCACACCAGGACCGTTATAAAAGTCTAAATACTCTTCTATTTGGGATTTTTTCTTTCCTTTAGCAGGCTCGTTAATAGGAAATTTAACCCTGCCGTTGCCATTGCTCATTACCTTGCTCATTAAAGCAGTATATTCTGTCGCAATGTCATCATCTGCAAATGATATGATTTGTGCAAATCCCATTACCTCACCATAAAATTTACACCAGGTATTCATCTCATTCCAGCCTACATTACCTACCATGTGATCTATAAATTTTAGTCCTACTGGTGCTGGGTTGTAATGTGACTCCCATTTTTTGAAGCCAGGAAGGAATAACCCATGATAATTTTTACGTTCTATAAAAAGGTGAACAGTTTCTCCATAGGTATAAATACCTGATTTAATTACCTCGCCGTGTTCATCACTTTCTACAGTAGGTTCAAGGTAAGGTTTTGCACCTCTTTTTGTAGTCTCTTCAAATGCTTTTGTGGCATCTTCTACCCAAAGTGCAACTACTTTTACACCGTCGCCGTGTACATTAATATGCTCGTTAAGCTCTCCTCCTTTGGTTAAAGGTGTGGTGAGAACTAATCTTATCTTCCCTTGTTTTAATACATAAGACACACGGTCTTTTAGACCAGTTTCTAATCCAGCATAAGCCTCGGATTGAAATCCAAAAGCAGTTTTGTAAAAATGGGCACTTTGTTTTGCATTACCTACATACAGCTCTACATAATCTGTACCTAGTAATGGCAGGAAGTCTTCGGCCTCTTTAAATAGTTTTTTTAGAGAATATTCTGTATTTTGTAAATCTTTTAGGTTTTTAATTTCTGTTGACATGTTTTGTTTTCTTTAAAAGTGACTGTACAATTTTGGTTTTAGCTAAATGGCTTTAGTAATAAAGTGTTTAAATTGATATAGCAGGTTATTTTTAAATATTAATCTTTAGTTTTTCTGATCTTTAATTTAGTTTCTTATCTCAGTGCTTTTATGATCTTATTGTTTTAAATCATTAGTGTTTCATTCATTCTGAAAACTACTTTAAAATTGAATGTTAAAAAGAATGATGATAATAAATCCTTATTAAGAATTTGCTTTTTTAAAATATATATTCAAACGTTTAACAATCTTTTATTTTTATGATAAATTGTTTTTCAAATAATTAAAGTATTTCTAATTTCTATTTTTCATAAGCTAGGCGGTCTAATTTCTTTGTCGCACACGACTGATTTTTAAAAAATCTAATTGGGATTTAATTATTCTAGCCAGCTGGTATGATAGCTTTCATCGGCAATTTCTAGTCCTTCTTTGGTAACCATTAATGGTTTAAAAGTATCAACCATTACAGCCAGCTCTTCTGTTTTTTCTTTACCTATACTTTTTTCTACTGTACCAGGGTGTGGTCCATGTGGTATTCCAGCAGGATGCAAACTTATGTGTCCTGCATCAATATCGTTACGACTCATAAAATCTCCATCTACATAGTATAGTACTTCATCACTATCTATATTACTGTGATTGTAAGGCGCTGGTATGCTATTAGGATGGTAATCATAAAGTCGTGGTACAAAACTACATACTACAAAGGCATCTGTCTCAAAAGTTTGATGTACCGGTGGTGGTTGATGTATACGACCTGTTATGGGTTCAAAATCATGTATAGAAAATGCATAGGGATAATTATAACCATCATAACCCACCACATCAAATGGGTGTGATGCATATACCATTTCAAAAATATCGTCTTGTTTTTTTACTTTAATAAGAAAGTCACCTTTTTCATCATGTGTTTCTAATGTTTCTGGTCTTCTCAAATCTCGTTCACAAAACGGTGCATGCTCTAATAACTGTCCAAACCAGTTTCTGTATCTTTTTGGGGTGTAAATAGGACGCCTACTTTCTACTATAAAAAGTCTATTGTCGCTAGTGTCAAACTCTATTTTATAAATAACACCACGAGGGATCAATAAATAATCACCATATTTAAAATCGAGGTTTCCTAAATGGGTGCGCAACTTACCTGTTCCTTTATGAACAAAAAGTAGCTCGTCGGCATCGCTATTTTTGTAAAAATAATTATAAGTTGATTCTTGTGGTGCAGCAAGAATGATAGCTACATCGCTATTGATCAATACAGTTTTACGGCTTTCTAAATAGTCGGCTTGTGGTTGTATTTGAAAACCTCTTAATCTATATGACTTGATATGGTTTTTTAAAGCAATTTCTGGCTTTACACTATATTCATTTTTAATTTCTTTTACCATTGTAGGTCGATAAACATGATAAGAGTTGGTCGACATGCCGTCAAAACCAATAGTGCCAAATAGTTGCTCAGAGTATAAGGTGCCATCAGGCTTTCTAAATTGTGTGTGTCTTTTAGGTGGGATTTTACCTAGTTGATGATAAAATGGCATAATTGTAAATTAATTCTTTCAAATTTCGTAAAATCTTTAGACCATTCCATAGGGAAATCTGTTTATTTTAAATTTTAGAGCATGATTATTTCATAATAAATCATGAATAAAATTTAAGTATTTGATTTACATATAGTTGACTATTTTGTATTTTTTAGCATTCGTAGTTAAAACCTTTGTTGTGTAAGTAACTCTAAAAAACTACTCTATTTTTGAATGATGTAAAGCTTTTTAAAGGTAAGTATTGTTTTATATCTCACTTTTAATAATCTATCTTCATGCATACAACGATCTTTATTATTTAGTTTTAAATTGATTTTCAAACAGTTAAAATTAAATCTATCTGAAAATTTCCCATAAGCAAAGCGTACTATTTTTTTAATCGCACAGGACTTATTTAAAATCTAAACCCAACATTTACAAACAATTGACTATTTGATTGCTGTGGCGAGAAACTGTATTTTACTTCTATAGGTCCTAAAAAGGTTTCCATACCATAGCCTATTGCATAGCCAGTGCGGGACAATCTATTGATCCAGTCTACCTGATTAAACAAATTATCTTGTGCCCCAGCGATGTTTGCACCAAATATGAGGTGATTTTTTTTAAATATCTCGTAATCAAATTCTAAAAGTAGTTTTGCCATAGAATTTCCCCCAAAGCTTATAAAGTCATATCCGTAAAAAGGAACAATATTGTCAATTTTTCTTGAACCATAACCACCTAAAAAGAATTCCATTGCAGCGTTGTTGGTATCCCCTATAGTAATTCCTATGTGGGCGCTGCCGCGCAATGTTAAATTTCCAAAACTATGTGCATGCCCTGCTTGTATTTGCGCGATTGAAAACTGGTTAAACTGTTCTCCAAACTCTGAGTTAAATAGATATAAGTTAAAATCGCCTTCTACCCTCCATCCCGAGGATGGTATAAAAGCATTGTCATAAGTATCAAGCAGCATTTTACCATATATACTGCCCATGGTACCTTTAGAAAAATTTGTAATATTATCTTCTGGGTTTTCAGTAACCAGGGTTTCTGTATTTATATCTAGAGTTTTTAACTCGGCACCGACTCTAAAATTAATAGACCTATCAATTTGCGTTTGTAAAAAAAACTGTTGGGTCCAGTTTGAATATTTAAGTGCTAGACTGTTCACGCCTAGAGGTCCTACGTTTGCCACCTGTTCTACAAATGATGCGCTTACACTTTTATCAAACCCTACATATTCACTGTGTAAACCTATAGACCAATAACGGCCTTTATCAATATAATAATCTAAGTTATACCTTAAATTATCACCTACAATAACATCGGCCGATATAATATCACTATTAAAAATAACGTTTTTTGAAGATAAATTGATTAACACCGCACTGCGCATTAAATCGTCATAATGCAATCCAAATCTCAAGTAGTTATTGATCTCACTTTCTTCTAAGTCTATTTCAAAAATGGTTTTCTCTTTTTCAGAGACAAGTTCATAATTTATTTTTTTAAAGTTGTCGGTAGCTTGTAGGTTATTTATACCATTGCTTAAATCTTTATAAGAAACCATGCCGGGGATTTCCATTTTGAACCGGCCTAGTACAAAAGATCTAGTGTAATTTTTAATTCCAGTTACTCTTATTTCATTTAAATAGATGCTGTCTTGATTTTTGCTTTTTATAGCGGCTTTTTGGTATCCGGGCGTGCTTAATAAAGATAACTGTGCAGCATTCTTTCTCGCTGCAATTTCTCCTTCATCGATGATCTCTATTCCTTTATCAAAGGATACTACACTATAAGTGCTTATATCAGGCATGATATAAACATCAGTTTGCGGTGCTTTAACCTTCATGGCGTTTATTGTTCTAAAATTATTGATTTGGGATAGGATGTCTAGTGCACTATTCAATTCGTCTAGAGATTTTAAATCATCTTGTACATCTACACCTATTATTATATCTATACCACGCTCCCTTAGTTTATCTATAGGATAATTGTCGGTAACCCCGCCATCGATAAGCAATCTATCTTCAATTTTTACTGGTGCAAAAAGAGAAGGTAATGCGCCACTGGCGTTTACTGCCCTAGGTAGATAACCGCTTTCTAAAACTACTTCTTCACCAGTGGTCACATCTGTCGCAACACACAAAAATGGTATAGGCAATTCTTTAAAATCCTTTACTTCTTTTACATGCGATAGCAGCCTAGAGAGAAGGTCATAAATATTTTGCCCTTTACTTAAAGAAGAGGGTAATTGTGCCTTAAATTTTTTGATAGGTAGTGTCACTGCATATCGTTCTTTACTTACACGTTCATAAAATGTTTTTGCGTTGCGCGGTATATCGTCTGAAATTATATTTTCAAAATTAATAGTATTAAAGATAGAGTCTAGTTGCTTACCTGTATATCCAGATGCATAAAGTGATCCTACAATCGCCCCCATACTTGTACCTGCTATATAGTCTACTTTAATACCTAGAGAGTCTATAACTTTTAAGGTTCCTATATGTGCAAGTCCTTTTGCCCCACCTCCAGAAAGTACAATTCCTATTTTAAGCTTTTGATCAGGATCGATTTTTTGAGCTTGTAGTAGTGCTACACGGTTTCTTAAATCTTGTGGTGTGGTATTTTGATATTGCGCTTTCGCGAAAGCGGTACAAAAACAAGCTAGAATACTGATTAAAATTAATAGTCTATTCTTTTTCATTTTTATAAAAATCTATAATTTTTTGAGCTTTTGATACCCCTACAACCTCAGCCAATTCATTTTGGGTTGCATTCTTAACGCGTTTTACACTCCTAAAGTGTTTGAGCAGCTCTACAGTTGTTTTTTCTCCTACTCCTGTAATTCCATCTAGTTCTGTTTCAATGGCTTGCTTACTTCTTTTGTTTCTGTGATGTGTGATTCCAAAACGGTGAGCCTCGTTGCGCATTTGTTGCAATATCTTTAAAGTTTCTGACCGTTTATCTAGATATAAAGGTACGGGATCGTTAGGATAAAACAACTCTTCTAGTCTTTTTGCAATACCTATTATGGGTATTTTACCTCGCAAGCCTAATCGTTCTAAAGCAGTAACACCGCTAGAAAGCTGCCCTTTACCACCGTCTACAATAATTAATTGTGGCAGTGGCTGGTCTTCTTCTAGCAGGCGACGGTAGCGGCGATAGACCACTTCTTCCATACTCGCAAAATCATCTGGTCCTTCTACTGTTTTGATGTTAAAATTTCTGTATTCTTTTTTACTGGGTTTACCATTTTTAAAAACTACGCAAGCGGCAACAGGATTTGTCCCTTGTATGTTTGAATTGTCAAAACACTCCATGTGTCTAGGTTCTTCATCTAGGCGCAAATCTGCTTTCATTTGTATCATCAGCCTATTGGTATGGCGATCTGGGTCTACAATTTTTATGGTTTTAAATTGCTCTTGCCTAAAAAACTTGGCATTGCGTTCTGACAGGTCTACCACTCGTTTTTTGTCACCTAATTTTGGGATGGTAACTTTTAAATTTTCTCCTACCTCTACATGAAACTGTGTATAGATTTCGGTAGATTGCGAGTCAAAACGATTGCGCAATTCTATTATCGCAAGTTCTAGCAGTTCTTGATCGCTTTCATCCAGCTGTTTCTTTAATTCCATGGTGTGCGATCGGGTAATGGCGCCATGATTTATTTGTAGATAATTCACATACCCGGCAGCCTCGTCACTTACTATTGTAAATATATCTACATTAGAAATATTAGGATTAACAACTGTGGATTTTGCTTGATATCTAGTGAGTATTTCTAGTTTTTCTTTTAATTGTTGTGCTTCTTCAAACTCCATGTTTGCGGCATATTCCTGCATTAATTCTGTAAAATAAGAAACTGCTTTTTTGAAATCTCCTTTTACGATTCCTCTTATCGCTTCTATACTGCGATTGTATTGTACCTCATTTTGTAAGCCCACACATGGTCCTTTACAATTGCCTATATGGTATTCTAGGCACAGTTTAAATTTACCTTCATTGATCTTATCTTGTTGTAAATCATATTTACATGTGCGTATAGGATATAAGGTTTTTACCAGTTCTAGCAATGTTCTTACGGTTCTCACACTGGTGTAAGGGCCATAATACTCACTGCCGTCTTTGATCATCTTTCTGGTTAAAAACACCCTGGGAAACCGCTCTTTTTTGATGACTAACCATGGGTAGGTTTTATCATCTCGCAGCATGATATTGTACCTAGGGTTGCGGCTTTTAATCAGGCTGTTTTCTAATAATAGGGCATCGGTTTCTGTTTGCACCACTATATGCTCTATACGGTGTATGTTTTTAACCATCGTTTTTATGCGATAGCTATCGTGACTTTTGGTAAAATAAGAGGACACCCTTTTTTTAAGCACCTTGGCCTTTCCTACATAAAGTAAACGGTCTTTTTTGTCAAAATACAGATATACCCCTGGCGAAAGCGGTAATGTTTTTATTTGAACATCAAGTGGTGGTAATTCCGTCATATTGATGTGATTTAGGCTTTTAGAATTTTAGCAAAAATTAGCTATTTTTTATTCATTTAAAACTTTTTTTGAGTTTGTTAGCTGGGCTAAGGAAGTGAAAAAAAGGCGAAAAAAAAACGGAAAAGAGCCATTTTTCAACAAGTGGAAAAGGTTTAAATGACTTCATGATGTAAAAATAAGGATTAAGATTATGCAGCTCTATATTTTTTGTAAGTTTATAACTCTTTGTTTTTCCATTAATTCTTAAAATCACTCTGTTTTTAAAATCCATATAATCTCTTAACTCCAAAAACAAGTTGACATATTGCTCTTAAAAATTTGATATTAAAGTACATAACATTCTCCTTATTATTATAATTTTAAATTGATTTTTGTTTGGTAAAAGTTAAGTTGATATTCAATTTTTTATAAGCAAAGTGGTCTAATTTCTTAGTCGGTCACGACTGATATCTGTCATTAATCTTATGATTTTGTTTAACTAATTACTTTTAAAGTAACGGCAAAGAGCAATTTCTTAGCAAATGGTAAATGTTTAAATGACTTCTATACCTAGCATGCATTAAACACAGGTATGTTATAAGTTTAAGTAGCCTCTATGAGATTAAGTTTTATCCAATAGCTATATTTGTTGTTATTAACTAAAAAAATATAGCATGTCTAGTTTTAAAGAGCTTGTTAATAGCGATACTCCTGTACTAATAGATTTTTTTGCCACCTGGTGTGGTCCTTGTCAAACGATGATGCCCGTTTTAGATCAATTAAAAAGTGATCTGGGCGATGAAGTGCGCATTCTTAAAATAGACGTCGATAAGAATCAGGCGTTAGCAACTAAATTTGCCATAAGAGGTGTGCCTGCTTTTATGATTTTTAAAAATGGTAAACAAGTCTGGAAAGGTTCTGGAGTGCAACCGCTACATGAATTAAAAGACCAGATTAAAAAAGCAAACTCTTAGTCTCTTTTTTTAAAGGTATATTGAAAAGGCTGCGTTTGCTTAATAGCAGGAAATCATCATCGGCTTTATTTACATCACAAAAGATAGTAACAAAATAACTACATTATGAAAATTATTTTTAAAGCAGTTGTGTCGATAATCATTTTAATAGGTTTGGCATTTTCAAATGCACAAGAGATAGAAGGGTCATGGACGGGCGCTATACAAGGAATGCCAATCGTTTTTGAGATATCAAAAATTAACGATGATTATACTGCAAAACTGCAAAGTCCATCCCAATCTAAAATTTTCCTGCCTATGGATAGTATTGTTGTTGCGGGTAGAAATATATCACTAGTTCTTAATGCCTATAAGATCAAATATAAAGGGCAACTAGAGGATGGAAAAATAAACGGAACTTTTTCTCAGGGTGGATTTACCGCACCCATGGTGCTAGAAAAAAAAGCATATGTAGAAACAAAGCCCAATAGACCACAAGAGCCTAAAGGGCCTTTTCCATATGTATCTGAGGATATCTTTTTTATAAACCATAAGGCAAATAACATTCAACTTGCTGGCACTCTTTCTATCCCTAGCGATGTCAAACAACCACCAGTTGCCATCATGATTACTGGGTCTGGTGGTCAAAACCGTGACGAAGAAATCCTAGGTCACAAACCATTTCTAGTTATAGCAGATTATCTAACTAAAAATGGAATAGCCGTACTAAGATTTGACGATCGTGGTGTGGGACAATCTCAGGGTTCTCAAAAAGACGCTACTAGCGCAGATTTTGCTACCGATGTACAGGCGGCAATCGATTATTTAAAAACACGCGATATTATTGATCGCAAAAAAATTGGATTAATAGGACACAGCGAGGGCGGATTGATAGCTGCAATGGTCACCGCAAATAATAAAAAAGACGTTGCATTTTTTGTGTCACTCGCAGGAACGGGCGTACAAGGTGACGAGGTGTTGTTAACACAAATCAAAAAAAGTGCCCAATTACAAGGCGCTCCAGAAAAAGACCTAGATTTTGAAATGGAGCTTATGGAGCAGTTATTTAAAAAAATTGTTGCCAGCAAATCGCTTGCGCAAGAAGAGTTAAAAAAGGATCTAGAAGTTATTATAAAAAATCATACCGCCCTAGCGCCTTCTCATTTAAAACCTAAGTATAATCAAGACTTCATAAACTTGTTGAGTACACAATTTTCAGATCCATGGATGCGTTATTTTCTTGCGACTGATCCTTCTGGTTGGTTAGAAAAAATCACTTGTCCTGCTTTAATACTCAATGGCTCTTTAGATTATCAAGTTATTGCTGCTGTAAACTTGCCTGGTTTTAAGTCCGCTTTCGCGAAAGCGAGAAATAACGACACCACCTTAAAAGAAATAACTGGTTTGAACCACCTATTTCAAAATGCCGTAACAGGTGGCCCAGAAGAATATGGTCAAATAGAAGAAACTTTTGACCCAGCGACCCTAGAATTGATTGCCGCCTGGATCAATGATAGGTTTTAAATCACTCCTTCATTTTGTTATGTTTTGCGTGTTTTTTGAACTAATAAAACAAAACAATGCATAAAATAATTTTAATATTACTTTTAATACCATACTTTTCTATGTCGCAATCATCAACGCAGTCTACTTTAAAAAATGTTTTAGGAACAACCTTAGAATCCTGCTGTAATGATCCCATGACTGGCTACTGGCGGGATGGTTATTGCCGCACCGCAAGTGAAGATCAAGGAACACATGTGGTTTGCGCTGTGATGACAGACGCGTTTCTAGCCTATACAAAATCAAAAGGAAATGATTTAACAAGGGCTATTCCTGCTTATCAATTCCCTGGTTTGAAAGCGGGTGACAAATGGTGCTTGTGTATTTTAAGATGGCTAGAAGCTGAAAAAGCTGGCGTGGCGCCCAAAATTAACCTTGCCGCAACTGATGATAAGGCATTAGACTACACCACTATAGAGCTGTTAAAAGAATATGCGCTAGATTAAATGATTGTGAAATGCATTTAAAGGTTAAATGAATCCCCTTTGTTAAATTTTGTTATTTTAAAGTTGCTAAAACACACAATTTATTTAGACCCATTTTTAATTGTGACCGTTAGGTAGTATATTTGTTCATACATAGAATTTAAAATGAAAATAGAAAAAAAAGATGTTTTTAAAGCATTAGAAACCATAACCGTTCCTGGAGAAGGTAAAAATATGGTAGAAAGTGGTGCGGTAAAAAACGTATTGGTTTTTGGTGATGAAGTTGTTGTAGATGTTACCATTAATAACCCTAGTTTACAAGCAAAGAAAAAAACCGAGGTGTCTATTTTACAAGCTATTCATAAAGAAGTTTATGTAAAAGCTCAGGTAAAAGTTAACATAAAAGTAGAAGCACCAGAAACCGCAGAAAAGAAACCCCAAATTAAAGGAAAGGCAATTCCTGGTATTGATAATATCATTGCCGTAGCCTCAGGAAAAGGCGGCGTGGGTAAATCTACTGTAACAGCAAATCTTGCAGTTACACTTGCAAAAATGGGTTTTAAAGTAGGACTTTTAGATGCTGATATTTACGGCCCTAGTGCCACCATCATGTTTGATATCATCAATGAAAAACCATTATCTGTTAATGTAGATGGCAGGTCCAAAATGAAACCTGTAGAAAGTTATGGTGTTAAAATTCTATCTATAGGATTTTTTACAAAACCAGACGAGGCAGTCGTATGGCGTGGTCCCATGGCCTCAAAAGCATTAAATCAAATGATATTTGATGCGGCATGGGGTAACCTTGATTTCCTACTAGTCGATTTGCCGCCAGGTACAGGGGATATTCATTTAAGTATCATGCAGTCCTTACCATTAACAGGCGCTGTGGTAGTCTCTACTCCACAAACGGTAGCACTAGCAGATGCTCGTAAAGGTGTCGCTATGTTTCAGCAAGAAAGTATCAATGTGCCTGTTTTGGGAATTATTGAAAATATGGCTTATTTTTCACCACCAGAATTACATGAAAATAAATATTATATTTTTGGTAAAGATGGTGCTAGAAATCTAGCACAGGATCTAGAGATTCCATTTTTAGGCGAGTTGCCATTAATACAGTCTATAAGGGAAGCTGGTGATGTGGGTCGTCCTGCAGCAATGCAAGAAGGAACAGATATTGAACACGCCTTTATTGAAATTACTAAAAAAGTGGTGAGTGAGACAGTTAGAAGAAATGATGATTTACCACCCACACAAGCCGTAAAAATTACTACAATGGCAGGTTGTAGTGCCGTAAATAAAAAAAGATGACAGGAGCAGAATTAGAAGCAGCAGTAGAAGCGGGACTAGAAGAAATAAGACCCTTTTTACAGCGTGATCAAGGTGATATAGAACTAGTCTCTATAGAGGATGATAAATTTGTAAAAGTACGTTTACAAGGTTCTTGTGTGGGATGCCACGTGAATCAAATGACACTTAAATCTGGTGTAGAACTTACCATTAAAAAACACGCTCCTCAAATAGTATCTGTTACTGATATATCTGGTGAAAAATTAAAGGAAGATTTTAGAGATCAAATAGAATTATAATTTTTCTTAATACATAAAAATAAAGCCGATTCATATGAATCGGCTTTTTCAATTTATGCAAGTTCTAGTTTGCTAGATTGAATTTCTTCTAGAATACCGTCAAATAGCGCAATGCGAGACAACAAAGCTTCTTTTGAAACAGCGGCAGCCTCTTGCCATTTTAGCATGTCATCTTCACACAATAACTCGACCATCTTGTGTGCCATTGGTCCATGATCGTCACCATCTAATTCAATATGTCTATCAAAATAATAGGTAATAGGTTGTAAATCTGTTTCAATGCTAGTTTTTGAAAGACCTCCTAAAATCTCTGAAAACATTTCTGGAATTAGGTCCTCACGACCATAAGTAAAAGCTGCGGCAACCTCGTGACTTTTATTTCTTTGTATAATAGAAAATGTGGTATGTAAAAATTGTTTTACATGATTTGGTAAATCAGCTATCTTAATTTGATTTAATATATCCTTTGATTTTGAAAGTTCAATGATATGTTCATGTACCTCTTTCCATTCAAGTCCTGCAGCATCCATTGCATTTAGATACATTTCATAATGACTCATTCTTTTACCATGTTCATCTAGGTCTGTCTCTTCGGCTAGCACAATTTCGTTTATTAGATACCTAAGGTTTGTATCGCCTTTAGGAATCCACGGCGTGGTGGTGCAGGTAAGTGAATTTTGTAATGATTTAAGCAACGACATAAAATCCCAAACAGCATAAACATGTGAGGACATGAATAGCTTTAAATCTCGATCTGTTTTTATGTTTTTATAAAGCTTATGATTTAATAATCTAGTTCGTACTTCTTCAATTTCTTGTAAAATTTGATTTTTGGGATTTTTCATAATAGGTAAAGTTCAGGCGCTGGTATTATTTAAGGTATTGGCAAATTAGTCGTGGTTCACGTTCATTCCTTTTTCCTGATCTGTAATGTAAGCACACAAATGATTGTTAAAAATTAAATCACTTACTTGATTAGGTAGTATAAGGTTTTAAAAAAATGTCCTCTTGGTTTTCAAGAGGACATTATCAAATTATAAGATTTGAATTAATTATTTAAAAGCATTCTCGCCAGTAATATCTAGACCTGTAATCAATAGATGAATATCGTGTGTGCCTTCATAAGTAATCACACTTTCTAGATTCATCATGTGTCGCATAATGCTGTATTCACCTGTAATACCCATACCGCCTAAAATTTGTCGAGATTCTCGTGCAACCTTTATGGCCATGTCTACATTGTTGCGTTTTGCCATAGATATTTGTGCACTAGTTGCTTTATTTTCGTTTTTAAGTTGTCCTAGTCTTAAGGCTAGTAACTGTGCTTTGGTGATTTCAGTAATCATCTCGGCAAGCTTTTTTTGTTGTAATTGAAATGCTGCTATAGGTTTACCAAATTGTATACGTTGTTTAGCATACCTCAATGCAGTATCATAACAATCCATTGCAGCGCCTATAGCACCCCATGCGATACCAAATCTTGCAGAGTCTAGACAACCTAGTGGTGCGCCTAGTCCTGATTTGTTGGGTAGTATATTTGTTTTAGGAACTTTTACATCTTGAAAAATAAGCTCGCCAGTGGCACTAGCTCGCAAAGACCATTTATTATGTGTTTCGGGAGTAGAAAAACCTTCCATACCTCGTTCTACAATCACACCATGTATGCGACCTTCTTCATTTTTTGCCCATACCACGGCAACATCACAAAATGGACTATTGGATATCCATAATTTTGCCCCATTAAGTATCACGTTTTCACCATCACCGGCATCTTTAAAATTGGTAATCATCCCACCAGGATTTGATCCATGGTCAGGCTCTGTAAGTCCAAAAGAACCCATAAATTCACCACTCGCCAGTTTTGGTAAAAACCGCTGGCGTTGTTCTTCATTTCCATATTTATAGATAGGATACATTACAAGAGACGATTGTACCGATGCTGTAGAGCGCACACCACTATCGCCACGTTCTATTTCTTGCATGATCAATCCATAAGAAATTTGATCCAGACCCGCACCGCCATATTCTTCTGGAATATAAGGTCCAAAAGCGCCGATCGAGGCCAGTCCCGGTATAATGCTTTTAGGGAAAACAGCATCTTGTGCAGCTTGTTCTATTATAGGTGACACGTCTCGTTTTACCCATGCGCGAGCTGCATCACGTATCATTTTATGTTCTTCTGTTAATAGATCGTCTATGTTATAATAGTCTGGTGCTTCAAATAAATCTGGTTTCATGCGCTGTGTTTAATTTGTTTAAAATTTACCGTTTTCTGATAATTATCCACTGATTGTAAATTTGCTGCAAAAATAATGGATTCTTCATAATTGGTCGTTGATTCCTATCAATCTTTCTGTGGGCAGTTCATATTTTATGATTTCTGTATTCCTAGGACTATGGAATGTTGACGACGCCATGCAGATTTACATTTTTAAATAAAAATCTTTAGTAAGATCTATATAGTCTTCTGTGTAAACATGTCTAGTTTTCTCTATAATAATAGATGTTTTTTTATGCGGGGTGTCTGATTGTAGTACGCTTTCGCAAAAGCGGAATTCTATCAAACATCTTTTCACCTTACTAGTTGTTGTGCCTTTAACAAGTGTGGTGCGCACTGGTTCTAATTGAAAATGACTGGTAATTTCTATAAATTTATCCACTCGATCGCTAGGGATGATGCAGGCAAATGTGCCGTTTGTTTCTAATAGTTTGTAGACGCCATAAATTAATTCTTCAAAAGGCAATGCATCGTCAAATCTGGCTTGCTGTCGTTTATTGTCTATCTGCTGGTGTGGATGAATACTGTTGCAGTCATGGAAAGGCGGGTTTGCCACAATCAGGTCATACCGCTCATCTACCTCTTCATAAAACTCTTGAAATGAAGCATGAAAGCAAAACAACCTATCGCCCCAGGGACTATTTTCAAAATTTTCAGTAGCTTGTTCATAAGCACCTGCATCTATTTCTAAAGCCTCTATAGACCCTTTTGGAAAACGTTGTGCAAGCATTAAAGCCACGACACCTGTGCCAGTACCTATATCAAGTAGTTGTTGTGGGGATGAAAGCATTTTTCCAGCCCATGCGCCCAGTAATACCCCATCTGTACCCACTTTTTGAGCACATTTATCTTGAGCTATTGAAAATTCTTTGAATTGAAACAGACTCATTTAAAACTATAAAGGATAAGAAAATTAAGAAATATACAAATCGATCAGCCCATCGGGAGTGGTGACGGTAATTGTTTTTTGTTCTCGATCTACTAGATTGATAAAATCGTCGTTTAAAGGTATAAGAATCTGGTTACCAGCGTGATCTACTTCAAAAAGTGCTTGTGTGGTCGTATCGTTTATACCTGTTATAATTCCTACTGCGCCATAATGGGTATCGATCATTTTAAAACCAATGACCTCGTGAAAATAGAATTTGTTGCCTTTTAATTCTGGTAAAAAAGATAGTGGTAGGTACAAGTCGCGTTTCATTAAGGCGTCTGCAGCGGGCTCGTCGTCAATGTCTTCTATTTTGATGCGCAGTAAGGTGGATTTGTGCAGCTGGCTTTTTTCAATAAAAAATGGAATCAGGTTTTTACCGATCTCGATAAAAACTGATTCCATTTCTTCAAAAAGCTCTGGCTCATCGGTATCTAGTTTTACTAGCAACTCACCTTTAAAGCTAAATTTATTAACTACCGTACCTACGTAAAAACAATCTTCCTTACGCATGTCTTTAGTTTTATTCTTCTTCTCCTGTAGTATCTTCTGCAGCTGCGGCAGGTTCTTCAACTACTTCTGGAGCGTTTGCTGCAATACGAGCTTCATTTACTGCTTTTTCAGCTTCTAGGGCTTTGGCGGCAGCTGCGGCAGCATCGGCTTGTAAGCCTGTTGCTTTTCCAGAAATTTTACTTTCTTTTTCTGCTAGCCAGGCGTTGAATTTTTCCTCAGCTTGCTCTTCAGTAAGTGCTCCTTTTTTAACACCACCTTTTAAGTGCTTTTTCATCAGTGCGCCTTTATAGCTCAATAAATTGCGGGCAGTATCTGTAGGTTGTGCTCCATTTTCTAACCATTTTACCGCACCATCTATATCTAGGTTAACAGTTGCTGGATTTGTATTAGGATTATAGGTTCCTAATTTCTCTAGGTATTTACCATCTCGTTTTGAACGCGCATCTGCAGCTACTATCCAAAAAAATGGTTTTCCTTTTTTACCGTGTCTTTGTAATCTAATTTTTACTGGCATAACTATTAAAGTTTGTGGGTGCCCGACCCTGATTATTAATTTAAGGTTGCAAAAATATCATTTAATTCAGAATAATGAATCATATGTTTATATTTTATTTACATTTGTAAGAACTTTTACTTTTATTTATGAGAACTATCGCTACCTATTTGTTTTTTGCTTTGATCATTTTTTCATTTTCATCTTGTTCTGAAAATCTAGATGATGATAATACGCCCGCTTTACAAGCTGTGCGCAACGGAGAGTTTTTTAAATCGGCTACCATGAGTGCTTCTTTAAATAATGATGGAACACTTTCTATCTTTGGACAGAATGCACAAGAAACCGTCGAGTTTGAATTAGAGGATGATGGAGTAGGGATTTATAGATTTGGTGCAGGATCACCAAATGAAGCGATTTATACCCTTGCAGGATCTCAATCTTTTTCTACCGCTTTTGGAAATAGCACTGGCGAGTTGCGACTTACATCTGTTAACACCCTTAATGGTGTTACAGGTACCTTTAGTTTTGTAAGTTATTTGCCTAACAATGCAGATTCTCTTTACATGAGAAGAGGAGTGATTTATAAAGTTCCTTTTGGTGAACCGGTAGACAATGGTGGTAATACAGGGGTAGATACTTTTACCGCCGTTATAGACGGTACACCGTTAAATGCAACTATTGTAAGTGCTATAGAGGGTGGGTCTATGGTTGTAGTAAGCGGTGCAAATGCAACGAGTACTATGGCTCTTACGTTTCCTAACGATATAGTGGTGGGTTCTTATCCAATTGCCGCAACAGGAAATTATACTGCAAATTATATAAGTGGTGGTGTTCCTGCTGCAGCTATTTCTGGGACTCTAGAGATTGCCTCGTCAGACGTTGTAGCAAATACTGTTTCTGGAACGTTTAATTTTGTTACTGGCCCGCCAGATAATTTTGTAGTAACTAATGGAACTTTCTCTGTTTCTTATTAAAACATTTTATCTATAATAAACAACAAGCCTCGATATCACTATCGAGGCTTTTTTATGGTTTTAAATAAATCTTTTTATTTTGGTAATCGATAACAGCTTGTGCTGCTATTAGAAAATCGGCACCCAGCAAGCCTTGTATAGATCGCATTCCCTCTTTTTTTAATGCAGTATTTATAAAAGTCATATCCATACTGAGCAAAGTCATGTCTTCATCACTCCAGTCGCCCAGCTCTAAGGTGTTATTGTGAGAGATACGTGGTCTAAGCGACCCACTAGCAGTCCCTATCTGGCGGTCCATAAATTCGGTTTTTAGTTGAAATTCTGCATAAAGTTCCTGGTTCACACAAGTCGCGCTGGCACCAGTATCGATTATAAATCTACCAGAATAGCCATTTATGGATGCTTTGGTAACGATATGACCACTCTTTGACGCAATTCTTAGTTGATGTGCGATATAACCTTTAGAAATAAGTAGTTTTTTAAGAGATGACATAAAATAGGTTTAAAGGTGGTAAATATAATCTCGCTTTCGCGAAAGCGGAATATTTAATTTCTAAACTTCTTGATAAAATACTACCTCTAATAACTGTCATCTTTCACAAATTACTTTTAAAACAGCACTGCTACTTAATAGAGTTCTTATTTTTGCCAGATGATTTTTACCGATACCCATACCCATTTATACAGTGAAGATTTTGAAGCAGATCAAGATGCGATGATACAAAGAGCCATAGACGCAGGTGTATCGCGGTTTTTTGTGCCTGCAATAGATGCTAGTTATACCACTGCCATGCTAGATCTTAAAAAAAAATATCCAGATCAAATGTTTTTAATGTGTGGGTTGCACCCTACACACGTAAAAGAAGATTACAAAGAACAACTGTCGCATGTACAAGAAATGCTAGATAAAGAAAATTATGTGGCTGTGGGTGAAATAGGTATAGATTTATATTGGGACCAGCAATTTAAAGAACAGCAGCAAGAGGCTTTTCATACACAAATACAGTGGTCTATTGATAAAAAATTGCCCATAGCTATTCATTGTAGAGCGGCTTTTGATGAGGTTTTTGAGATTCTAGAAGCTTATAGAGGCACCTCGTTAAATGGCATTTTCCATTGTTTTACTGGCGATTTGCAACAGGCACGCCAGGCAGTAGATTTAAATTTTAAACTAGGAATAGGCGGGGTGGTTACTTTTAAAAATGGTAAAATTGACCAATTCCTTAATCAAATACCTTTATCGGCAATTGTTCTAGAGACCGATGCGCCCTATCTCGCACCCGTACCCTATCGTGGTAAACGCAATGAAAGTGCCTACCTTATCGAGGTGGCAAAAAAAGTAGCGCAAATTTATGAGGTAGCATTACAAGAGGTCGCTGCGGTAACCACCTTAAATTCTAAAGATGTTTTTGGTATTTAAAAAAATAAACTAAAAATTAAATCAAGCAAAATTACCTTAAGATGTGATAGCGTCTTTTAAGAAATTACAGGGGTAATGCTTTATATTATTTGCCATAATAAAAGGTTTAATAACGTTTTACAGTTATATTTTTAGGATAATAACAAAAAGCAAAGAAAATTTTAAAAGTAGATCATTACATTTGTTTTTTACAATAATAAGATTTGAATAAATACGACGACATACGATTCTTTAATGATGCCGAGGTGCAAATTGCATTGCAAAGTGCCGTGCGTCACCCCATGATCAAAACCCTTTTTGAATACACCTTTAAAGGTATGGATTATAAAGAGGCAAAAAAGATTGTGCTTTCTTGCACTTCTATAAACGATTTTCAGCGAGATGTGATTTCAAAAACCGTACAGCGTGTACTAGACGAATCTAGTGCTGGGTTAACCACAACTGGATTTGATCAACTAGACCCAAAACTGAGTTATTTATACATTTCTAACCATCGTGATATTGTTCTAGACACCTCTTTGATCAATCTTACGCTTTTTAATCATGGCTTAATTAGAACGGCTAGTGCGATAGGTGATAACCTGGTGCAACGCCCGTTTGTAAATGCGCTGAGTAAATTGACCCGCAATTTTATTGTTAAAAGAGGGGTGAGCCCACGCGAGATTTTATTGAGCAGTAAAAAGTTAAGTGAGTACATTCATTTTTTGACTCAAGAAGAAAATAGAAGCGTGTGGATAGCACAACGACAAGGCCGTACCAAAGACGGTAATGATGTGACAGAGCAAGGCGTACTTAAAATGATAGGTCTAGCCGCTGGTAAAGAGGGGATTGAACAGTATTTTAACAAATTGCGCATCGTGCCTGTATCCATCTCTTATGAATACGACCCTACGGATATTTTAAAAGTTCCAGAACTTCTTGCCAAAGAAGCCGATGAAGAGTACATCAAATCTGAAAACGAGGATTTTAATAGCATTTTAAAAGGTGCATTAGGACAAAAAAAACACATACATATTCATGCAGCACAACCTTTTCAAATACAAGAGGTGGTAGACCAAAGCACTAATCAAGTACTGCAGCGTATGGTGCATCATCTAGATGCCGAGATACAAACCAATTACAGGTTGTGGCCTACCAATTATGTGGCACAAGACCTACTTACTCGCGATTTTAAATACCAGTCACATTATACAGATCACGACAGGTTGCAATTTGAACGCAGGTTGCGCATGCGCGTTAATATAGAAGATCAAAAAGCAGTAGAAAGTTTTTTAAACATGTATGCACGACCTGTTTCAAATAAAGAAAAGCTTGCAGTACTCCATCAGCTTTAAAATCCTTAAAGTAAGAACATTTTGTGTTGTTTAAATGAATAAAAAGTTCATTTTCAAACTTTATTATCCATTAATCACACTACATAATAAAATATGCTAGATACCATTGGCAAACCATTATTTCAAGAAATCTACCTTAAAAACCAAAACAAACAGCATAGATGAAACCTAGCATTTTATTGATTTATACAGGTGGTACCATAGGGATGATGATGGACCCAGACACCAAAGCATTAAGAGCTTTTGACTTTTCTAAACTGTTGATACATATTCCCGAGATCAAGCAGCTGGATTGTGAGATCGACACTTATTCCTTCCAGCAGCCCATTGACTCGTCAGACATGAACATAGAAGAATGGCGCAAACTGGGCGATGTGATCTATAAAAATTATGATGATTATCAGGGTTTTGTGGTCTTACACGGCAGCGATACCATGTCTTACACAGGCAGCGCCCTTAGCTTTATGTTTGAAAACCTTTCAAAACCCATTATTCTAACCGGTTCGCAATTACCTA
Source organism: uncultured Flavobacteriaceae bacterium (assembly GCA_964593255.1). Classification (GTDB taxonomy): domain Bacteria; phylum Bacteroidota; class Bacteroidia; order Flavobacteriales; family Flavobacteriaceae; genus Nonlabens. The sequence continues at coordinate 37,310 of CAZQGX010000019.1, forward strand.
TAGGTGACCTGCGCACAGATGCTAAAGAAAATTTAATTACCAGTTTACAACTCGCTATAGAACAAGAAAACGATAAGCCGCTGGTGCAAGAAGTTTGCATTTATTTTGAGTACCAATTATACAGGGCAAACCGCACCGCAAAAATGAATGCAGAGCATTTTGAGGCATTTAATTCGCCCAATTATCCACCCCTTGCCATAAGTGGGGTGCACCTTAATATAGATAAAAATTTGTTGTGGAAGGGTAGGGTAGAGGATCCCGCTTTCGCGAAAGCGGAACAAAAAACAGCCCCTTTTACCAAAACAAACAAAATAAATTATAGACCAAAACTGGTAGACCAAGTAGTACTTTTAAAATTATTTCCTGGAATTACCCAGGCAGTGGTGCGCGCCATTTGTGAGATCAAAGAATTGAAAGGAATCATTTTAGAAACCTATGGCAGTGGCAATGCACCCACGCAGCCATGGTTTGTAAAGATTTTAAAAGAGGCGCTGGATAACGACATAAGAATCGTAAACGTGACGCAGTGCATGGGCGGTGCCGTGGTCATGGGAAAATATGAAACCAGCGTACAGTTAAAAAAAATAGGAATCGTATCTGGTAAAGACATCACTACCGAGGCAGCACTGGCCAAAATGATGTACCTGTTGCAACATACTGACACACTAGAAAGTTTCAGGTCCTATTTTGAGACCTCTTTAAGAGGAGAAATGACCAATTAGGCTTTTTTAAACAACACCGTATTTATTAAGGCAAAGGGTTTTAAGTGGGATTTATTTGGCTTATTATTGCAAACTCAATTACCAACAAAGAGAGAGGTGGCCGAGTGGTCGATGGCGCACGCCTGGAAAGCGTGTAAACGGCAACGTTTCGAGGGTTCGAATCCCTTCCTCTCTGCAATTTATATTAAGCCTCTTTAAATCAACAGATTAAAGAGGTTTTTTGTTTTGTGTGTTTTTTGATAATCTATTGATACTAGGACTTATAAGTTCGAATGAAAAAGGTTGCTATTTCTTATTTCAACCATTCTCGAAAAATATTTCTTTAAAAAGGTCTTCTATACTTGAGGCTTCTTTCTCATTCAAGCCTGAGAATTCATTTGACAACGCTCTTTTTGATAAAACACCATCATTTTGTTCTAAAAAACGAATTAACAACGCCACGGTTTTATCAGGCATTTCATAATTATTGTCGATGTAGTTTTTGAATTCATCAAATCTTCTCAAATAATTTATCTCTTCTGGAATAATATGCTCTATGGTTTCTTCTACACAATCATATAAAAATTCAGCCTGCTTTGTAGCATCAAAATATCTATAAAAATCTATAGTTTCATTAGTCACCTTTACATTACGTGTGGATGTGATTCTCCATTTGATCAGATCTAATACTGGAAGAGAATAGGATTCTAATACGTTTTTATAATCTCCAATGCGATTTAAAATAGATGCAGATACAGGAAAAATAATTCCTTGTTGCGTAAAATCCTTTACAGCTAGAACATGATGCATGATATATCGATGTAAACGTCCATTACCATCTACAAAAGGATGGATAAATACAAAACCAAATGAAATAGTGGCAGCGGCAAGTACAGCATCATAAATCTGATCTTGTAACATTTTATTTGTTTCGATCAACCCGTTTAATAATTGTTCTAAATCTTCTGGTCTTGCAGCTATATGTTCAGGAAGTGGTTCCCCAGTGTGGCGATCATGCTCTCCTACAAATCCACCTTCTTTACGCAGCCCTAACTTTAAAAACCTAGGATTTTCTATGATAATTTGTTGTAATCTTTCAAATTCATTTACAGTTAGTGCTTTGCCTCCTGCCTGACCTATAGCTTTTCCCCAGCGCATTGTTCTGTTATTACCGGGTTGTTCTCCTTCTATGGTAAATGAAGCCTTTGAATCTTTTAATAATAAAAAAGAAGAAGCACGTTGTAACATGTCTTTTCGGATATTATTTAAAAATGTTTTTTTTTGTTGGGATAGTATTGCATTAATATGGGCTTCTAGCTTTTCTGTTTTAAATATTAATGGGCAAAATTCTCGATTCCCAGGCAGATTGTTTATGATGCGATGTCTAGAAGATCTTTCACCTTTAATAGCGTATTGTAGTTTTTCATCTACTAAGGTTACATAATTACCACTCTTTAAATCTGGTAGATCTAGATGTTCCTGTAACAACCACTCATATAAAAACCATAATTTTCTACTGTACTGTCCTAACCTTTTGGCACTTATTATTCGAATAAAATATTCCTTACCAATAGTAATGAAGAGATTTTTTAAAATTAGAAGATCTATGCCTTCATATTTTAAAGCAAATATTAGATGATGGTATAATGTATTTTCTGGTTCATGCCGTGGTGTAAATACTCGCCATTCTAAATTCGAATATTTTCTATTTTTTTTACTTATTAAAGAAAGCTTCTTAGGCAAAGGTACTTGTAGGTCATGCACGCTAATGATTGCTCCATAACCTACTAACAAGCCTGTCTCTGGCGTTTGTTTGCCATGAAAAATAGATATTTCTTGTGAATAGTGCTTATTATCCATTTGCATATGTGATAAACAGTTATGTAAAAATAGGTGAAAACATTTAAAACTCATGAAAAGTAGTTAATATCTATCCTATTATATGAATATTATTTATTTAATAAGATTGTTTCTGAAAATTGTGAGTTGATTTCTTAGCTTAAGAAATAGTCTACTTTAAAACGATAAGAACAATTTATTGTACAGTTTAAAATAAGTTGATTGAAGTAATGTCCTCTATCAAAAAGTTCGAATTTTGTCCCTTCCTCTCTGCAAAAGATAACCCACAATTATGGTCGTGGGTTTTTGTTTTCAACACCCCCATCCTCACTTAGACAAATGATCAGCACATCGCATCAAGGGGGCTTTTGTTTTTTTAACTAAAAAATTCTTTTATGACTAAAATCAAGTTTCCTCTCTCGATGGAGGACTAAGGAGGGTGTTCTCCAGCAAGATGAACACCCCCACCTCAAGGGGGCTTTTGTTTTTTTAACTAAAAAATTATTTTATGACTAAAATCAAGTTTCCTCCCTCGAGGGAGGACTAAGGAGGGTGTTCTCCAGCGGTAATCTACGTTTGTACAATAAACAAATTATTGACTTTTAACTTCAAATAGAAAAGTCTAAATCACCTTAGAAATAGAACTGAATTACAAATTACTCAGTCTTTTACAGCCTATGCAGATGACCTATTAAAAGGTAATTAAAATATTAGTAAAATACAACACTACTTTTTATCATCAAAAGATGGCGATTATGAAGTTATAGATAAGTATTTGAATCACTTCAGCATAAACTATGGTTACAGTAAATCATATTATACATCATATTATCACATAATATCGATAACTTTGTGAACCTAAAGGAAATAATTTATGACCATTTCAGTACCAATAGATTATGTTATTGATATTCTAGACATTAAGGATAAAACCAATATAAAAAATGAAATTAAAGCCATTTACAGAGATATTCATACTGAAATTAAAGACGACAACCTGATTATTTACATAGATGATATTCAAACTTTAGAAACCACTACCTATCATTACCTGATTAAACTATCAGAAAACAATCAATTTGATAAGGCACTAAAATTAGCAGATACTTTATTTCCCAATTATAAACAATCCTCAGAGTTAAACCGCATCATCGGTCAAATTCATTTTACAAGTGGTGCTATAAATAAAGCTGAAAATTACCTGATTGAAGCCTTAAAGCTTAACCCAAAAAACACAAGCGCATTAATTGTGATGGGTAACGTGCAATATCAAAAAAGTAATATTGATGCAGGTTTGTTGTATTGGAACGCTGCTTTACGATTTAACCCAGATGATTACTTAGCACTATCTAACATCGGGAGCACTTTAGCAAAAGATAACCACATAGATAAAGCGAAGTATTTTTTTGAACAGTCTATAGCTATCAACCCTAGATTCGGTAATGCATTACTTGGATTAGGAATTATTAGCAGTAAAGAAAATAATCATAATGAAGCTTTTACCTATGCTATAAAAACACTAAAATCTAGCAACAAAAAATCACAGATTTACGCTAATGCGTTCAATCTGTTTATTAATTCTGCAAAAGAATTAATCGTTAAGAATACCGAAAAGGTTGAAAATGAAATTAAAACACTTAAATCCCAATTAGAAGAATTAACAGGTAAGCCTCTAAAAATTGAAATTAAAAAAGACATCGAAACGCCTGCCAAAATTGTTATTGCAGAATACCGTAATAATAAACAGCATCAACTATTTTACAAGCAAGATACCATAACTACAAAACATTTAATTTTACATGAAATGTATCACCTTAAATTGGTTGCTGATGCAAGGCAAGCTGAAAACAACAAGTTGTTTACAAGCTATAAAAACCAAGAAGATGCATTTATACAAAACAACCAAAGTTTATTCAAAAAACTAAGGAAAAACAATATACCAGAGCAGCATATTAACAAGATAGTTATTTCTATATTTCAAGGGCTCAACTCACAAATCTACAATACACCAATAGACCTGTTTATTGAAGATTTAATTTATAATAATCATCCAGTCAGCAGACCCATTCAAAGCATATCGTTAATAAATTTAGTTAAACAAGGTATTGGTGCCACCACAAGCAAACAAATACAAGATACGTTTCCAAAAAAGATAATATCAAAATCTAAAATACTCAATCTTGTAAATGCCATGCATTTAAAAAATCTTTATGGTGTAGATATGCTAGATGATTTTAATCCAACTAAAGTTGAATTAGAACAAGCCAATACATTGTATGAAGAATTTGAAGAATACAGAAAAGATAAAGAACCAGGCGAAGAGTACGAAATCATCCAACATTGGGCAGAAGATTTAAAAATCGCTAAATACTTCAAATTACAAACGGAGAAAACACAAACAAAAAAAACAGTAGACGAAGTAATTGATGAAATCAATAAAGACCCTTATGGCTTAGACAGTCCAGAGCCTGCGTATAAAATAAAGGAAAGGCAAAACTTTATTGATAAACACGCCAAAGATGATACTAACAAAGCGGTTACCTTCTTTATGATTGGCGCAATAAACTTCTTTAAAGACAAACCCACAGAAGAAGTCAAAAAAATAGCGATGGAATTTGCCACATTAGGAATGGCTGGTATAGACGTGAATAAATCGAATTACGAAGTTCCTTCATTAGACAAAACAATGTCAGGATACCAAACCCTAGCGTATTACTACACAAGCTGGGCTATAGCTATACCTGATATGCTTTCACAATTGCAATTGCCGTTTGATAAGGAGTATGGATTAGCGAAAAAGATGGCATCTAAATAAATTATTATAACAAAAGATTTATATTTTTAATGTTTAAAACATCTCAATTTAATTTTTTTCATTCCCTATGAACAAAAAAGACCTCCTAGACAAAATAAAAGGCTTAGACAACTTAACCCAAGATGAACGTGCCTATTTAGTAAACCTAGTGAATACAAAAAAGAAATACGGCTTAGTATGGGAGGATAAACCCGAAGATGTCGAAGAACAATTACGCACCAAACTCCCCGTTCTCCAAGAGGTAAAAGATAGAGCAATAATAGCTCCCCCTCTTTCGGAGGGGGCTGGGGGGAGGCCTGCACCCAACCACATCCTTATAGAAGGCGACAACCTACATGCCCTAACTGCCCTAACCTTTACCCATGAAAATAAAATAGACCTGGTTTATATAGACCCACCGTATAATACGGGCAGTAAAGAAGATTTTATTTATAACGACCATTATGTAGATAAAGAAGATGCGTTTAGGCATAGCAAATGGATTTCTTTTATGGAAAAACGTTTAAAAATTGCCCATAAATTATTGAAAGACGATGGAGTGATATTTATATCTATAGGTGATGACGAAATTGCACAATTAACACTTTTATCTAACGAAGTTTTTGGAGATAATAATAAATTAGGCATTGTCGCAAGGGTAGCGAAAACAGCTGGAGATAAAGGAAGTTATTTTGCACCTAGTAAAGACTATGTTTTGGCATTTGCAAAAAACTCAAGTTTAGTTTCTGACTTTAAGGATGCGGTTGATGATTCTCTATTTAAAAAAACAGAAACATCAGGTCCTAAAATAGGTGAAAAATATAGAGATGATGTAGCCTTTTACCAATCTTCCTTAGATACAAGACCTAATCAAAGATATTACATTAAATGTCCAGATGGAGAACTTGTAATACCACCAGGAAAAACTTTGCCAGATGAAAATATTGACGGAGCAAAAGCAAAACCTGTAAGCGGAGATGGAGTTTGGAGATGGGCTAATGAGACTTATAAAGTTTTTGAAAAGAAGAATTTATTAGTTTTCAAAAGGTCTAAAAAAACACCTTTAATAAATCAAGATGGTAATCAAGCTAAATGGAATATTTACACAAAAAGTTACCTTTCAGAAAGAAGTAGCAAAGGAAAGTCGCCAAGAGATTATTTGGATCAGTTTATAAATAGAAAAGGTGCCGATTTTATAAAACAATATGATATAAAATTTAGCTATTCAAAACCTTTTGAATTAATCGAACATTTTATAAAAATTACTAATAAGCCAAATAATATTACAGTACTTGACTTCTTTGCTGGTTCAGGTACAACGCTTCACTCTGTTTTAAATCTTAATAATACAGATAATGGTTCAAGAAAATGTATTATTACCACTAATAATGAAAACGGCATTTGTGATACAGTAACCTATCCAAGAGTAAAACGAATAATACAAGGTTATACAAACGTAAAAGGAAAGGAAATGCCATCATTCCCTAATAATAATTTGTTTATGTATAAAACTAAATTTGTAGATAGAGAACCTTCATTACAAAACAAGCGTCAACTAACTAAATTAGCAACCGAGTTGCTCTGTATCAAAGAAGATTGTTATACGGAAACTGGTTTTACAATGTTACAGCAAGATTGGAACAAATCATTTAAAGACAAGAACGGTAAACTTCTATTTGTAGTCTATGATGATATGTATATAGAAGACGCTGTGAGTTTATTGGAGCATATTATTATAGATAATAACTTTATAGAAGTAAAAGTGTATGTATTTGCAAATGGCCAATATGCTTACCACGAAGAATTTGAAAGTATAGCAGAGTATATCACTCTAGCAGCTTTACCCGATGCCATTTATAAGGCTTATCAAAATGTGTTACCCAAAGAAAATAAGGAATTTATACCAGAGTTAGAAGAGGAAAATGAAGAAAAGGACAAAGATTTATTTAATCAATCTTAACATTAATCGTATGGTACTACTTAAAAATATTTATACTTTTGCAGTAATAGTACCTGCCATGCCTCTCTGTAGAAGCACACTTTGGCAGGTTTTCGCTTTTTATAAGACCACTTCAGTAATTAGGGCAGTATGAAATATAACAAACCTGCCATAACAATACCAGACCAATTAAATCGGCTTAGAAAAAGAGGATTAGTAGTTTCTAATCCAAAACGCGCTTCGCATTACCTAGGCAACATAAGTTATTACCGTTTACGCGCATACACCTATCCTTTTCAGGACAACCAAGACTCAAACCATCCGTTTATCCAAAAAGTTTCTTTTGAAGACATTCTTAACCTCTATGTATTTGACAGGCAACTGCGATTATTATTATTTAATGCCATAGAAAAAATTGAAATTGCCTTTCGCACCCAAATCATCTATCGTTATGCATTACAATATGGGGCATTTTGGCATTTAGAGACCAAAATTTACAACAACTCGCGTTATTTTGCGCAACACATTGCATCTTTAGAAAAAGAAATTGGAAGAAGCAAAGAGACTTTCATAAAACACTATAAAGCCAACTATACGGAGCCCGATACGCCACCTGCTTGGATGGCACTGGAAGTGAGCAGTATGGGCTTACTGTCTAAAATATTTTCTAACCTCAGAAAAGATAGAGGCCCAAAAGACGAGATCACTCAATATTTTGGTCTTAAAGATACAGACACACTCGAAAATTGGTTGCGCTGTTTTTCTTTATTGAGAAACTTATGTGCCCATCATAGCCGAGTATGGAACAGACGTATGACCAAGATGCGCATACCACGCAAAACACTAAACCCTTTTATACAAAACAAAAACATAAGACCTTACAAGGTCTATAATTACATCTCAGCCATCAATTATATTTTAAATATCATTAGCCCTGGGCATCACTTTAAAGCCAATTTAGTAGCTTTAATGAAAGATTGCCCACTAGCACAGGAAAAAGAAATGGGATTTCCTAAACATTGGGAAAACGAAAACTATTGGAAGTTATGATTACACTTAAAACATATCAGGAAGAAGCTGTAAACCATCTATTAAAGGACACCTACACACTACTCAAAAAGCATAGTGCACGCCAAAAAATGGTATTTAAAGCCCCTACTGGCTCTGGTAAAACAGTAACGATGGCAGCGTTTTTAAACCAATTATGTAACGAAATTCCAGACCGCCTAGATTTATCTAAACGCAAAGTGGCTTTTATTTGGTTTGCCCCTAACCAATTGCATTTGCAGAGTTATTGGTCTCTTAAAGATTATTTTAAAGAACTACGTACTATAAAACCTATTCAGTTTGAGGATATATCAGAGGGCTTACAACCCAATGAAATGCTGTTTGTAAACTGGCAATCAGTAAATAAATCTAAAAACTTGTATATCAAAGAAAATGAACAAGGCAAAGATTTAGTAAAATATGTGTATAATGCAATGCTTAATGATATTGAAATCATTTGTATTTTAGACGAAGCACATTACCATGCCAATGGCAAAAAAGCGAAAGACTTACTTCAAAAAATTCATGCTAAGATAGAAATAGACGTATCGGCAACACCATTAAAGATTTATGCTAGTTCAGATTATGGTCATACCATAAAACGTGATGACGTTATAGAAGCTGAAATGATTAAAAAAAATGTAGTATTAAATCCTGCATTAGACCATCATAAACAAGAAGGCCGGTCATTAAGTCAAGTTCTATTAGACGAAGCATTAAAGAAAAGAGAGCAAATCGCAGAGGCATACAAAAATCAAGGTACCAACATAAACCCTTTATTGCTAATACAACTTCCTAACGAAACAAAAAAAGAATCTGCATTAGATAAAAAATTAATTGAAGAAGTAGAAACCTATTTGAAAGTAAAAGACATTACTACCCAAAACCATCGCTTAGCTGTATGGTTAAGTAACGAAAAAACTAATTTAGAAAATATTGAGTCTCAGGATTCATTTACAGACGTTTTGCTATTTAAACAAGCCATAGCCTTAGGCTGGGATTGTCCTAGAGCAGCCGTATTATTAATTTTTAGAGAGATTAAGCAAGAACATTTTGGTATTCAAACTGTAGGCAGGATTTTGCGTATGCCAGAACAAAAACATTATCCAAATCCAATTTTAAATAATGGTTATGTCTACACCAATTTAAGTAAAGATGTAATCCATATTGTACAAGAAGACATGGACTATATCGTTCAAAATAAAGCTAAAAGAATAGATGAATATATTCCAATTGCCTTAGATTCTTCTTTTGTGAATACACGTTTAACCCGTAACCGATTAAGCTCAAAATTTAGAAAATGTTTATTTGATGCAGCTAAAGACCTTTTAGGCTTAACCAATAACTTAGATGATACAAATGGTGAACCAATAGTAATTTTTAACAAGAAAAAACTTATATCGAATTTTATTGAAATTGAAATTGAAAAAATTGTAATACCAATACCAAAAGATGTAGAATTAGCTATAAAAGAAGGCGCAACAAGAGTTGAAGAAAAAGAAAAATTTGCTAAGACAACTAATGAATTGAATGTTTTGTTTCGTCAATTCTGTAGAGACCATGTTGGAGGTTATGCCAAAGTAGATTCAACACCTGTTTTAGAAATTGCGTTAAAAATACTATTTGAAGATTTTTTAAACATAGATGAGTTTCAAGCCATAAGAATCATATTATTTGAGCACAATAAACCAAAGTTTATTCAGCTTATCGATTTAGCTTTAGAAAAGCACGAAGCTTTATTAAGAGAAAAAGCAGCTAAAATGTCTAAACGTGTGGAACATACACAATGGGATGTGCCAGAGGAGCGTATTTTTAATGAGTATTATCAATTTAGAGATGTAGATCACCACGCCTTAGAACCATTTTATGAATATACAAATGCAAGCAGACCAGAACGTGAGTTTGTAAGTTTTTTAGAAAAACACAAAACTCATATAGAATGGTGGTATAAAAATGGAGATAAAAACAAAGAAGATTTTGCAGTGACATACGAAGATGTCAATGGAGTTACAAGAGGCTTTTATGTAGATTTTGTTATAAAATTAAAGAATGGTGAAATTGCCTTATTTGATACTAAAACTTTAGACTCAGACCCAAACTTTGTAAGAAAACATAATGCTTTATATAAATATCTTCATGATAAGTCAACTAAAGAAAAACCATTAATTGGTGGTATTATCGTACCTCGAAGTAAATCAGATTACAGCGTTTGGAAATATGCTGAAAATTTAATAGACAAAGCAAACGATACAACAGGTTGGGTTGCATTTGACCCATCTTTAATAAATTAAGAGAACATGAGCACAAAAGGATTAGATTCATTATTTATTCACTACGGGATTCGCCGAGATGATATGGCTACCATAGAAAAAATTTGTGATAAATACGAGATAGACCCAGAGTGGCTAAAAGAGTATTTGCTAAAAGCCTATCACGAAAAGAAGATAAAAAATGAAGATTTAGATGAAAAAGCACTAAAAAAATTAATGGAAAAAGCCCTTCAAAAAATCAAATAGTTATGCTAATAAAAAGAATAAGAGCCAATAATTTTAAAACCTATTTGAAGCTCGACTTAAATTTAGAAACAAATCCTGATAAACCAATAATTTTAATTGGAGGTGCAAACGGTGGTGGTAAAACAACTTTTTTTGATGCAATCTATGGGGCGCTTTACGGTCTAAATATTTCAAATGAAAAAGAGTTTAAAGAATTGCTCAACGCAGGAGCATTAGGAGATGTAGATGAAAAAATTGAATTAGAATTGTTCTTTTCTGGTAGAGTTCTTAATCAGGAACATTCTTATGTACTTACAAGAACCTATATGCTTAATACGGCTAGAAAACCAGTTGAAAGTGTAAAGTTAAATATGAATGGCTCAATATTTCAATATGGCACCGCAACCCCAGCAGCACAAAGAGCAGAACAAGAAGCGCAAGTCAATAAAATTATCAAGGGTAATCTTCCCGAAGAGTTAAGTCGTTATTTTCTTTTTGATGCAATGGAAGCAGGTAACCTCTTAAAAGAAGATAGATTAAATAGGGTCATTAGAGAAAATATCGAAAATGTAATGGGTTTTAACCGTTACCTTTCTTTTGCTAAAGCAGCAGAAAGTTTAACTGAAGATTACAAAGCACAGTTACTTGATGTTGAAAATGAGAAAAAAGAATATTTAGAGTTAGTCAATAAAAAGAGAAATGAAGTTGTATTATTGAAAGAATTGAAAGGTAAACGAAAAGAAGCCTTAGATTTTTCTGTATCCAACAAAGAAGTGTATGATACCTTAAAAACAGGGATGAATGAAGAATCCACATTAAACAATAAGATAAAGCAATTAGAAGAAGAACTTAACAATTTAGACAAAGAAGAAAAACAGTACAAGTCTGATGTTAACGAATTTATCAAAAACTTTGAATTACACGTTAATCTACCAAAGTTAGCAGAGATTTTGCAAAATGATATTGCATTAATTCTTAATGAAAGAGAATCATCCAATGCAGACGCTATGTCTCACTTGAACAAAGAAGCTGTTGAAAATGTTTTAGCGAAAGCCATAAATGTCTTATCAAAAAAAGGTCATGACTTTGCAGATATATCTGTAAGCCAATTAGCAGAAAATGTTTTAAAAGCTTTAGAGGAAAACAATAACGAATTAGAGTACGATTATTTTCAAGTATCAGAAATAGAAGCGTTAAAGAAATTAGCTAACGATAATTATCAAAACCCTTACAATTCAATAACCCATAGAAAAGAAACATTAGACAATGATATTGCAAGTGCACATAAAATAAAAAAGCAAATTGAAGATTTAAAGGCTCAAATCACAGGTGAAGATTATTCATTAATAAAGGCATATGAAGAAAACGAAAATAAGATAAAAAACTTCAAGACTGAGATTGATGATAAAGAAAAGGCTATTAAAAAAATCGAAAAACAATTAGAACGTTTCGATATCCAAACTACCGAAGAACCAGATCCAAAATATGAAGCTTTAAAAAAATTACAACCTCTTTTTGATGAAGTTGCTAATACTCTTCTAAAAAATAAAAAAGATAAAATAGAAGATAAAATGAAGCATGATTTAAACGTTAATCTTGCAGCATACCAAGATGTTATAGATCGTGTTGAATTATCAGAAGATTTGAAGGACTTAAATTTTAGTATTTATCATAAAGCAGGTAATGAGATATATTTAAGTCAACTAAATACAGCATCAACTCAAGTAGTAGTACAAGTTTTATTAAAAGCATTACACGAGTTTGGAGATTATGACCCTCCGGTGATGATAGATACAGTAATGGGTGTTTTAGACGAAACAAGTAGAAGTACTTTGTTAGAGAACTATTTCCCTGAATTATCACATCAAACCATTTTATTAAGTTCAGATAGTGAAATAAGACCAAATTCCGATTTACAAAAAATTGAACCCTTTGTTTCTAAAGTTTACACGTTAATAAGAGATAAAGAAGCTCAAAAAACAGATGTTGTTGAAGGATATTTTAATAATCAATTAAATAATTAGAAAATGGAAGAAATTGCACTACACAGTATTAGACAAAGTTCTGGTTTAATAGACAGTCTTCTACCATTAAAATATAAAATTGAAAAGAAATTAAATTTAAAGGAATATCGTAAGGACACTAAACACATAAGCTTAAATAATAATTTATTACAACGTTTGGCTTTATCTGCTGGCCTAAGTCAGAAACATAAACGCACATTATCAAGTTTGGAAAATGTAAGTATGGAATCTTTAAGAATACATGAAACAACATTTACTAAATTCAATTTACAATTAACATGGTCAAGCTTAATAAAATATCGTTATAATCATTTAGATATAGATTGGTCTATTCCTGTCAATAGAAGCCGTGTTATAAATTATGAGATGCAACAAGGTTTTAAATATCTAATGGATGATGATAATTTAGACAAATGGTTAAGTATTACTGCGAAATCAGGTAGTACAGCTTTTGGCGTTATCCCATTCTTAGACTTGAACATAGGTGTATACGAAGGTGATATTCCAGCGACATTAAATCTAAACGGCAGACAAATACCAAATACTCAAATATTAATAGCAGGCTCAACAGGCTCGGGTAAATCAAATTTATTGGCAGTATTGATGCGCGAGATGCGTTCATTAACCGTTGAAACAGCTTACCCAGTCAACTTTTTATTTTTCGATTACAAAGGAGAATTTTCAGACCCTGCAAATCGTTCCTGGTTCAATCACTTTGAAATTGATGAAAGTGCCATTTTAGACCCAATTAAAAATCCTCTACCTTTTTCACCTTTTAAGAATTTTGAAGGCAAAACCCAAAACGAAATCAATTTATATGCCACTGAATTAGCTAATGCTATATGTGCAATAGACAATGCGCGTATGAGTGCTAACATGAGTAATAGACTAGCTGAAGCAGTTATTGCATCCTATCGTAAAACTAAAAACAAACCTATTTCATTTCAAATTATATTAGATCAATACAACCACCTACAAAACGAAAAAGACCGTCAAAAAGATGACAGTATTAAGTCAGTATTGAAACAATTAATAAGAAACAATTTATTCGCATCAGAGGATAATATAGACCTTATAAACAATTGTTTTATTGTAAAAATGGATGGTTACCCTAAAGATGGGCCATTGGCAAAAGCCATAGTATATTTTATAATTTCTAAGCTAAATAGTATATATGAGAAATTACCAAAACAAGAAGTTTCAGAAGAATGTGTAGAAATACGCCATTTCACCATTATAGATGAAGCACATTATATGCTTGATTTTGATAATAAGCCTTTAAGAGATTTGATAGCAGTTGGAAGAAACAAAGGACTAAGTATAATCTTAGCAACCCAAAATATGGACAGTTATAAATCCAAACACTTCGATTTCTATGCCAATGCTCAATATCCATTAATAATGAAACAGCAATCAATAACAGATGCAGTTATTAAGGACTTATTCGGTGTTTCAGGTAATGACTTTCAAGAGATAAAAGAAGCAATAGCAGGATTAGCATTGGGAGAGTTAATAATTAAAGATTCCACAGCTATAACACTTGGTATGGGTAAGAAGTTTAAGAAAATTAAAACCAGTCATTTGATATAATTGTTGGCATAATAGACAAAAAGTAGGCTGAATAACTTGAAAAGTGGCTATTTCGGTGTGACCATGCCACGGATTTCGGTCAAATCGTGCCGCTTATAAAGAAGTTACAATTATAGTTAATTTTTGGGTTTATTGGTTCATTATTGTTTTTCTGAGTGACTCACCTTCAAGTTTTATTCTGTGAGAGGAGTTTACTATACGGTCTAAAATAGCATCTGCAATGGTACTTTCTCCTATTATGTCGTACCATGAAGATACTGGTATTTGTGATGCGATGATAGTTGAGGACTTTCCATGCCTGTCATCAATAATATCCATTAATGCCTCTCGTGCATGATTGTCAAAAGCTTTGAAGTATGGTACGGTGTGAAAAGTAATAGTAGAGATACTATTAATTACAGAGATAACCTATTTATTTTCTGTAAGGCTGGCGTCATTCAGATGGCAAGAACTTTATTTGGGCTTAATTACGGAACTTGGGAATCTGCTTATAAATGTTAGACTTATGTAAGGCTACCGTTAGGATTCGCTATAAGTTAAAAGGGAAATATTCCATCTAAACAATCTAGAGATAGAATACCGAGGTTATAAGTTGGGGTAGATTAGTCCGTAGTAGTTATGAAGGTTCTGTAATGGAACAGGAGCAAAGGGATTAAGTTGTACAGTTGCATTTTACGAATCAACTTACAAAAAGTAAGGAGGAATTTATGGAATGAAACAAAATCTAATTTAGATTTGTACAACAAGAGCCGTGTGAGGGGAGACTTTCAAGCACGGTTCTGTGAGAGGCTTAGGGTGAAACTCCCTTTGCTTACTCGATCACCAATCCGTTGGCAATAAGCTAAAACCCGTAATCTAAAAAAAGAAATATACTGAATTTGAAAATTTTGTATCTTTGACGAAATGCGAATCAAAATGAACATAGAAGCTCGAAAAATAGAATTTGTCCAAGAATTTTTAAAACTTCAAAGTGAAGAAGCGATTTCTAAACTCGAAAAAATATTGAGAAAGGAAAAAAGCAATTTTGACGAACGAATATTCGAACCAATGACAAAAGAGGAGTTAAATAGACGAATTGACCAATCGGAATCAGATTTCCGAAACAATCGATTTAAAAGTAGTTCCGAACTTTTAGCCAAATACGAATAATATTGTTGAAAATTATTTGGTCTGCATTTGCCGAAACACAACTTGACGAAATTTACGACTATTATGAAAAAGAAGTTAATTCGAGAGTTGCTACAAAACTAATAAAAGGGATAATAAACGAAACGAAAAAATTAATAAAAGCTCCCTTTATTGGACAAGAAGAAGAGATGCTTAAAGAAAGAGAAATTCATTATCGATATTTAGTATTTAAAAAATACAAATTAATCTATTCTGTTAACGAAGAAAAAGGACTTATAAAAATTGCTGATGTATTTGATACTCGACAAAATCCACCGAAAATGAAACGGATGAAATAAAGCCTGTTGCACAATAACTAAGCATATGGCGTGACTATAGGTCAACGCTATATGCTCTGTTGACTGATCCGGGATACTAGATAAGGGGGAAATTGAGGATTAGGCACTTGCCTTGGCAGAAGGACAACTCTTTTTTAGCGCTGGTTTTCTTTTTTATTAAAAGGTAACATTTCAAAAATAGCGTTTTTTGCAGTTGATTTTTAGTTTTTGAGATTTTAGACTCAATAAATCTTACATAGTCAACACAGCTTAGGTAATTAGTTAAGGTGCTTTTAGATTTACCATTAATAGTAAAGCTCTTTTCAAGAGTAAAAGCTAGTTTTTGGAAATCAGCTACATCGGTAAGAGCCGTTTGTAAAATTGTTGGAGACTTTTTTTTAAATACATAGGATTAAGGTTTTATATGAATCCCAAAAGTTAACGTATTTTTAGGTTATTATAGTAAAAAGCTTCCGAGGGACGAGGATTAGTTCAACAACAAATAAAAAGTTCTAGAGGTGTAAATTTAGCTACTTAGTATAATATCTTTATAACCAGTATGTTTA
>CAZQGX010000020.1:0-50988 GCA_964593255.1 uncultured Flavobacteriaceae bacterium
ATTATATTACACCACAATATACAAAATTTAGGCGTAATTACGGATATTCAATTTTTTTTTATACAGTTAATCTAAAGATAAGTTTTTTTACATAAGATTTTATATTTGCACAAAGTATTACTGATGAAAAAGCTTGTTATTTTATTTATTTTGATCTGTTTATCAGCATGTGAAAACCCTTATGAAGACATTGTTTTTGTAGCAATTAAAGATGCAAAATTAGAAAAGGTAACAACAACAAAGTTAGAAATTGTTGCTACATGTGTACTTTACAACCCAAACAGTGTAGGACTTAATTTAAAAGAAGCAGATTTTGATGTTTACGTAAATGGTAAGAAATCGGCTTTTATCGATCAAAATAATAATGTCGAAATGCCTGCAAACGCTCAATTTGATTTTCCTATAAGAGCCACTGTAAATCCAAAAGACATTTATGGTGAGAAAGGAAAAGGTGTATTAGGTGCGGCCTTACAAATTTTAGCAAGTCAAAAAGTAGATGTAAAATACAATGGTTCTATAAAAGTAGGTAAAGGTGTTATCAATTTTACCGTTCCTGTAGTAGATAGTTTAAGTATTCCTGTAAAATTTAATTTTTAGTAAAGTTACTTTATTGTAACCTATTATCCTACAAAACGGTATCCAGGAGCTTTTCAAAACCCTCAATACTCATGGCATCTTCTACCCTGTAGTTTCCTATGGCGGTTCTTTTTAAAGAGGATAAATGCCCACCATTGTGAAGTGCAGCACCAAAATCGTGTGCAATTGACCTAATATAAGTCCCTTTGCTACAATTTATTTTAAAGGTAACATCTGGTAATTGCAAGTCGGTGATTTCAAATTTGTGAATGCTAACTGTTCTAGCTGCAATTTCTGTTTTCTCTCCTGCCCTAGCTAACTCGTACAATCGTTTTCCATCTTTTTTTATTGCCGAAAATATAGGTGGTTTTTGCTGTATATCGCCAGTGAATTGTGCGGTGGTGTATTTGATTATTTCTTCAGTAAGATGTGTTGTAGGAAAGTGCTGATCTACCTCGGTTTCTAGATCATAACTAGGGGTAGTGGCACCTAGGGTAATAGTGCCTGTATATTCTTTTTCTTGTGCCTGATAGGTACTGATGTTTTTAGTTTCTTTGCCAGTGCAAATAATCAACAGACCGCTTGCTAGTGGGTCTAGCGTACCTGCATGACCTACTTTTATTTTTTTGATTTTATAGGTTTTTCTAATTAGCCAGCGCAATTTATTAACCACCTGAAAAGAGGTCCAACCTAGCGGCTTATCTATAAGCAGTACTTTACCAGCGAGGTATGGATTTTCCTTTTGATCTTGATTCATTCTGGGATATAAAATAAGGTTGCGTTATAATTAAAAAGTGAGGGATAAATATGTAAAAACTAAAAACAGATCAAACCATATTGCGTTCCTTACGCAGGATTTCATAAGCTTCTTGCACCTTACGGAATTTTTCTTCGGCACCCTTGCGGTAGGCCTCGTCCATATCCATTAATTTGTCTGGATGGTATTTTTTGGCCATTGTTCTATAGGCCTTTTTGATCTCGTGGTCAGGAACGGATTTATCGATCTCGAGTATTTTATAGGCGTTATCTTGATCTTTTACAAACATGGCTTTAATAGAGATAAAATCACGATCTGTAAGTCTTAAATGACCAGCTATTTGTTGTATCACCCTTACCTCGGCATCGCTCACATGACCGTCTGCCTGTGCAATACTGAATAAGAAATGAAGAATTTGTAATCTAGATTCATATCTAGTTCTTGCATTGAGGTAGTAACATATCCTAGTGGCATCTACCTCGCGTTTTTTTACTACATCGTTAAATACCTTAAAGACTGCATTAGCACGTTCTTTTCCATAAGAAGCTACAAAATATTGTCTTACATAATCCAATTCCTTTTGTGTGACCTTGCCATCGGCTTTTATAACTAATGAAGTAAGTGACAGCAAGTTTAATTCAAAATCTTGCGGGCTTACTGTTGTCGCACTTTGATAGGGATTACCAGAATAGGAAGTACCTTGCCGTTGTGAGATACCACTGTTTATAAAGGTGCTATACACCCACCTAAGAAGAAAAAAAATAGCAATATAACCGAAAAATGACATAATTTAAATTAGATAAATGATTAGCAATTTTTAGCTATATCGATTTTATGTTTTCAATGAATGTGCCATAGCTTTTTGATGCATAGTAGGTGACAAAATGACTAAAATCAATATTTTATACGTTTAAAAACTGGCACTGCCGAGCAGGCTTCTCCATACATAATCGATTTTGCCACACCTTGTAATTTATTTGTAATCATGATATAAGCAGCAACTGGCACAGGTTTATGAGAACATCCCTTTACAATTACAGGTAGGTCTTGATAGGCGCTTACATCTATATTTTCAATAATTTCTTGATAAATGGTAGCTTCTAATTGTTCTAGTGTACCATAAACTACTTTTCTAGCGATACCATGTAATTGACTTTGCACCAGCATCCATGCCCACTGCGGTACAATAGCATCGGTACTGCAAATAATAGCAACATAATGATCTTTATAGACGGTAAAATCTGTTGTTTTTAAGCTTTCGCGAAAGCGAGATTCTACCAGTACTATTCCCTCTAATAACCATTGTGATATATCGATCACGGTGCGATATCCTGGTGCATAATAGTCTTCTAAATCAAAAGTTTTTAATTTAGAATTTGCCACACGATTGATAATTTCTCCTTGCATATTTACAGCATTCCTAGTTCTAATTTTGCCTCTTCACTCATCAAGTCTTTATTCCACGGCGGGTCAAAAGTAATTTCTACCTCGGCATCATTTACTTCTTTAAGCGACTTTACTTTTTCTTCTACTTCTACCGGTAAAGTCTCTGCCACAGGGCAATTGGGCGAGGTAAGTGTCATCAATATTTTTACATCTGCATCGCTGCTTACCATCACGTCATAGATCAGGCCTAGTTCATAAATGTCTACAGGTATTTCTGGATCATAGATTGTTTTAAGTACTTTTACTACTTTTTCTCCTATTTCTTGACCGTTTATTTCTTCCATTTTTAGTTGATTTGAGTTTGATATGCCACAGCATACATTTTTAATTGTTTGATCATTGATACCAGACCATTTGCACGTGTAGGTGAAAGATGTTCTTTAAGACCTATTTGGTCTATAAAATCAGTATTTGCTGCGATAACATCAACTGGTTTTTGACCAGACCATGCTCTTATAAGAATAGCGATAATTCCTTTTGTGATAATGGCATCACTATCTGCAGTAAACACAATCTTATCGTTTTCTAGATCTGCATTTACCCATACTTTAGACTGACAGCCTTTTATGATACGATCCTCGGTTTTTAAACTTTCATCAATTAAAGGAAGGCTTTTACCTAGATCAATCATGTATTCATAACGTTGCATCCAGTCGTCAAACATAGAAAATTCATCTACAATCTCTTCTTGTATTTCTTGTATACTTGCCATTATTCTTTTTCTTTTTTTACAGCCACAATAATCAGATTTCCTGCTTTGTCTAGAAGGTCTAGTCCAGTTTTGGTAGTGTTTACAAAAGCAACTTTAGATAAATGACTTAAATAATCATTTTCTATTTTTGCTAGATCATTGCAATACATCTTTGTTCCTGCAAGAGCGCCTATTTCTACTTGGTTTTTCTTAAAATTTGTAAAGTTACCAAAATACTGATTACATGCAGATTTACCTGAAATTTTATTCTCTTCTCCCATTTCAATAGAGAGTGTGATGTCGTGTGTAGAATAGTCATTTTCACCTACTGTAGTGATGTCATAGTTGCCGTTGACCTCTTCTAGGTCTTTACAGCCAGTGATTATTAGAGAGAAAAATGCTAGTAGTATGGTTATAGGTTTCATAAGTTTATGTTTTTTAATTGACACTAAGATAACATATTTACTGCCCGTTGCAAAGCCTGTACCATTTTGTCTATTTCTTCTTTGGTATTATAAAATGCAAAACTAGCTCTTACCGTTCCAGGGATTTCAAAACGATCCATTACAGGTTGTGCACAATGATGACCTGTTCTTACTGCTATTCCTAGTTTATCAATTATGGTACCTAGGTCATATGGATGTAAACGCTCTACATTAAAGCTTATGACTGCGGCTTTGTGGGCGACATCTCCATAAATTTTTATTCCTGGTATTGTTTTAAGTTGCTGTGTTCCATAAATTAAAAGCTCGTTTTCATAGGCAGCAATGTTCTCCATACCTGCTTGTTTTAGGTAGTCAATGGCTGCACCTAGGGCAATACCACCACATATATTAGGTGTTCCTGCTTCAAATTTATGTGGTAATCCTGCATAAGTAGTTTTTTCAAAAGTTACTTGATCAATCATCTCACCACCACCTTGATAGGGCGGTAAAAGATTTAAGGCTTGTTCTTTACCATATAAAACACCAATACCAGTAGGTCCACACATTTTATGTCCAGACATGGTATAAAAATCTGCATCTAGTGTTTGCATATCTAGTTTCATGTGTCCACAAGATTGTGCTCCATCTATAAGGGTCATGGCATTATGGGTGTGTGCTGCATCAACAATTTCTTTAACAGGGTTAATGACACCTAGTGCATTTGATACGTGATTCACCACTACAAAGGCTGTTTTTGAATTAAGTAGCTGGTGGTAAGCATTCATGTCTAACTGACCATCATCTAGCATGGGTATTACTTTTAAAGTAGCGCCCACACGTTCA
The DNA here is from genome assembly GCA_964593255.1 of uncultured Flavobacteriaceae bacterium. Taxonomy (GTDB): domain Bacteria; phylum Bacteroidota; class Bacteroidia; order Flavobacteriales; family Flavobacteriaceae; genus Nonlabens. Next base: position 4,739 of record CAZQGX010000020.1, read on the forward strand.
CAAAGCATTTGCCATGGCACAATGTTAGAATGATGTTCTACAGCACTTACAATTACCTCGTCTCCTTTTTTTACAAATACATGTGCCCCACTGGCTACCGCATTAATAGAGTGCGTATTTCCAGATGTAAACAACACTTGCTTTGCCATCGGGATATTAAAAAAAAACCTTACTTTTTCACGTGCATTTTCAAAATGATCTGTCGCCTCTTGACTTAAAGCGTGCACACCGCGGTGAATATTTGCGTTATATTGGGTATAATATTCAACTATTTTATCAATAACTTGCTGTGGCTTTTGCGAGGTTGCAGCATTATCAAAATAGATTAATGGTTGTCCATTCACCTGTCGATTTAGGATAGGGAAATCGGCTCTTATTTTATTTATTTCTAACATAATAACAAAGGTACAACCCACGCATTAAGACATTGTTAAATCTATGCAAGATATTCAGTGCTATTTATGTAAATAGAAGGTAAAAGCGCCTTACTAATTATATAAAATGTAAAGTACTTTAAAACGGATAATTTAATAATAAACCTTAAATCAAAATATCTAAAGATCGTCATTTGTTATAGATGAAAGCCTCTAGCTATTTGATGATTTTATCTATTGAGCCTTGTGTTTGGGCTCCCAAATTAATCTGATAAAAGAACTAAATCGCTCATTTTCTCTATTTACAGGAACACCCGCAACAATACCTATCATTAAATCATCTGCAATTCCTAGACGCATTTGTGGTCTTACGGTCATGTCAAAGTCATTATGGTCAAAAGTTTTATTAAACTCTATCCCTATAAAGTTTCTAGTACCAGTAATCATATAATGAAAACTGATATTGACGTCATAGGTAGTTGTAAATTTATTAGTTTCAAAATCTTGCACGATCATGGGGCCCGTATATATTAAGGAGTGGAAATTATCTCCCCATCGTTTTGCCACTACAAAAAACGGATTGTAAACATTTCCTTTAATCAAAGGACTACCAAAGTTTCTAAAGTCTGACAATTTAAACTCGTTGATATAACCTACTGCCATTGAGGTTGCGATGCGTTCATTAACAAAAAAGGAATATTGAGCAGCAATCTTTATACTGTTCAATTCATTAGACGGGATTCTTGCATTAGGAGTTCCATTTATGGGCGAATAGAAGGTAAACGGTAATTCAACCTCTAGTCCTAAACGGTCCATAGGTGCCCATTCATATTCAACTAAAGCTTCATAAGAATCAAATTGTAAATTATCGGTTAATCCTAGTCCCACGTTCCATTCTCTTTCTCCTTTTCTAGCACCTAGATCTCTTATTAAGTCTATGTACAAAGGTTCGGCATGTAATACTTTGTCAGGTCCTTGGACGTTTTGCACTTCTTGTATATAAAGGCTGTCCTTTTTTGCGTCTGATATTTGACCAGCAGCTGTTGTGGTTGATACTACTACAATTGTAAGTAGCATCAATGATTTTTTGATGTTCATTGTTGATTTGTTTTTAAATAACTATAACTTATCCCTCAACATATTATCTAATGAAAGGAATCGGATTACTTTTCAATACAAATCAAACTTTGGGTGGTGGTGTCTTTAATTTATAATGACCATTAGTTAAAGAAAAACTATGGCTCGGATATTTTTTGGATATAATTTCAACAAAAGCTAATGTTGAATCATCTGTAAAAGATTGAAGATTTAAAATATCAATTTTAAAATTTGCTTTATAGGTATGATCTTCTTCATCGTGATCGTCATATTCCTTAATAGCATCTTCATAACCTAGTACCTTTTCTACTACAATTTCTATAATACTTTCTTGGTCATTGATAGATAAATTTTCAGGAATGAAATTAGGGTGTCTATCGGTAGTATCAACACTTATATTTAAGAAATATAGTGCCATAAACCCCCAAAGGAATCTTGAAAATGCGCTATTTCTTATTTGTTTCATCAAAGTGATAAGTAATATAATTTTACACGTATTAAAACTTAATTTAAATAAATTAAGTCTTCAAAAAGACTGCAAGAATACAATTTTTATTGAATTGTATTCAGGATTTTAGGAATTAATATATCATTTAACTACTACATTAACAACGCGTATCTTTTTTTGATTTGAGGCCTTTACAATCCAATAAATTAAAGCATTGAACAAAAAGCTTTCTGGATTTTATGTATCATATGTTGAACAGCATCTTTTTAATAATGAACGTACATCAAATGTATGGATCTAAATAAAATTATGCGTTGAATAAAAAAACCTTTTTCTACAATTAGAAAAAGGTTTTTATCTGTTATCAGAACATTCTATTCCTTCATTACAAAGGTATCCATAAACGCAGTGGTGTAATTTCCTGCTACATAATCTGGTTCTTCCATCAATTGTCTATGAAAAGGTATGGTTGTTTTTACACCCTCTATAACAAACTCGTCTAGGGCTCGTTTCATTTTATCAATGGCCTCTTGTCTGGTTCTTGCTGTAGTAATTAATTTGGCAATCATCGAGTCATAGTTAGGTGGTATAGAATAACCCGCATAAACGTGGGTATCTAGTCGCACACCATGACCGCCTGGGGCATGCAGGGTTGTAATTTTACCTGGCGATGGTCTAAAATCGTGAAAAGGATCCTCGGCATTGATACGACACTCTATAGAATGTAAAGTTGGTTCATAATTCTTTCCAGAAATTTTAACCCCTGCCGCAACAAGTATTTGCTCCCTAATTAAATCAAAATCGATCACTTGTTCTGTTATAGGGTGTTCTACCTGTATACGGGTATTCATTTCCATAAAATAAAAATTGCGGTGTTTATCTACAAGAAATTCTACCGTTCCTGCTCCTTCATAAGCAATGTATTCTGCAGCTCTTACTGCTGCTTCACCCATTTCTTTACGCAATTTTTTGGTCATGAAAGGCGAGGGTACTTCTTCTGTAAGTTTTTGGTGACGTCTTTGTATAGAACAATCGCGTTCACTTAAATGGCAAGCCCTTCCATAACTATCACCCACCACTTGTATTTCTATATGGCGTGGCTCTTCTATGAGTTTTTCCATATACATATCGTCATTGCCAAAAGCAGCTTTAGATTCATAACGTGCGCTATCCCATGCATTTTGAAGATCTTCTTCTTTCCATACAGCGCGCATTCCTTTACCACCACCCCCGGCTGTTGCTTTAAGCATCACTGGGTATCCTGTCTCTTTAGCTATTTTAAGGCATTCTTCAAAATTAGCAATGATCCCGTCAGAACCTGGTACGCAAGGTACGCCAGCTTCTTTCATGGTTTTTTTGGCAGTAGCTTTATCTCCCATTTTAGAGATCATTTCTGCACTGGCACCTATAAATTTTATTTGATGTTCATCACAAATGCGTGAAAAGTCGGCATTTTCAGATAAAAATCCATATCCTGGATGTATGGCATCTGCATTTGTAATTTCGGCAGCACTGATAATGTTTGACATTTTCAGGTAGGACAGATTGCTGGGTGGCGGGCCTATACAAACAGCCTCGTCTGCAAATTTTACGTGCAGGCTTTCTGCATCTGCAGTAGAGTAAACTGCTACCGTTTTTATTCCCATTTCTTTACAGGTGCGTATGACCCTTAGGGCGATTTCACCTCGATTTGCTATCAATATTTTTTTAAACATGATGTTTCTTTTTAGTTAAGGTGCTGATAATTATTTACTTTCTTGATGTTCATCTCGCTTTTGCGAAAGCGAGACTAAAATAAGTTTATGCCACACTTATTGCGGTAAGAAAGCAAAAAGAAGTCAACACTAAAAAACGAAAATCCTTCTACAATTAAGAAGGATCTACTAAAAATAAAGGCTGATCAAATTCTACAGGTGAAGAGTCGTCTATAAGCACTTTTACAATAGTACCCGAAACTTCACTTTCAATCTCGTTAAAAAGCTTCATTGCCTCGATTATACAAAGGGTATCGCCTACTTTAATGCTATCGCCCACCTCTACAAAAGGAGGTTTATCTGGAGATGCTTTTCTATAAAAAGTTCCAATTATAGGGGATTTTACAGTGATATATTTATCGTCTACAACAGCAGCAGGTGCAGGTGCGGTAGTAGCAGGCTCATTAACGACTTGCTGTGCATGTACTGGTTGTTGCTGTTGTTGCGCAGCTGCCATTTGAATAGGTGGTGCTTGAGAAACGTAAGTCACATCGCCAGCATCGTTGCCTGTTTTGATGGTAATTTTTATATCTCCCATCTCTAATTTTACCTCGCTTGCTCCTGATTTTGCAACAAACTTGATTAAATTCTGTATTTCTTTTATGTCCATAAATAAAATGTTATTAAGTTTAATTGTCGTAGGCCCATGTTAAAAGTATGGAACCCCATGTAAAACCACCGCCAAAAGCGGCAAATACAAGTCGATCCCCTTTTTTTAGTTGGGATTCATATTCTTTTAATAATAATGGTAAAGTGGCGCTGGTGGTATTTCCATATTTATGGATATTCATCATCACCTTTTCTTCTGGCAAATTAATTCTTCTTGCTGTAGCGTCTATTATACGTTTATTTGCTTGATGAGGCACTAACCAGTCTATGTCCTTATTAGTTAAATGGTTGCGTTTTACTACATGCTCTGCAACATCGGCCATTTTTGACACGGCATATTTAAAAACATTCTTACCGTCTTGAAAGACATAATGTTGTTTTTGATCTACGGTCTCGTGCGAGGCTGGTAGTAATGAGCCACCTGCGTCTATTTTCAAAAAATTACGACCTATACTATCACTGCGCATGATCTCATCTTGTAGCCCATAACCGTCAAAATTAGGCTCAAAAAGTGCTGCACCACCTGCGTCTCCAAAAATGATGCAAGTGGTGCGGTCGGTATAATCAATAATTGATGACATTTTATCGGCCCCTACAAGGAGTATTTTCTTATAGCGACCGCACTCAATATAGCTGCTCGCAGTGCTCATACCATATAAAAATCCCGAACATGCTGCCATCAAATCGTAAGAAAAAGCGTTTAAAGCACCTATTTCTGTAGCTACATGCGCCGCGGTAGATGCTACTGGCATATCTGGTGTTACCGTTGCAACAATAACTAGATCAATGGTAATCGGGTCTATTTGAGCACTTTCAATAAGGTCTTGTGCCGCTTTTATGGCTAGGTACGAGGTGCCTTTAGTTTTGTCTTTAAGAATACGGCGCTCTTTGATCCCAGTACGCGAGGTGATCCATGCATCGTTTGTATCGATCATGGTTTCTAAAATTTCATTAGTAAGCCTATACTCTGGAGCATAAGAACCTAATGCAGTAATTGCAGCTTTTATATTACTCATACAAGTGAATCTAATGATTTTATTAGAATTGCGAAAGCTAATAAAAAACCTCTAGAAACTAGAAAAAATGACACCTTTTTAATTAAGAGGTGTCATTTTTTATGATTTGATATAGAAAACAAGCGTTTTCTATTGAAAATATAAATTTTAGGCTTCTGTAACTTCTGTATTGTCAATAAGTACATTACCACGGTAGTATAACTTACCGTCATGCCAGTGTGCCCTGTGATAAAGGTGAGCTTCACCTGTTGTGGTATCTGTAGCTATTTGAGGAACAGTTGCTTTATAGTGTGTTCTTCTTTTGTCTCTTCTCGTTTTCGAGATTTTTCTCTTTGGATGCGCCATGGCTATTAGTTATTATCCGTTTTTAATTTTTTTAATGCATCCCATCTGGGATCAATTTGTTTACTATTATGCTCTTCTTCTGGATTTAAAACACTCAATTCATTTAATTTATCTAGTATATCAGATTCTAAAGAACCATCTTCAACACCTGGATGTACTCTTTTAAGCGGTATAGAAAGTACGAGCATTTCATATACATACTGTGCGATGTTAAATTCATACTCACCATGTGAAAGGATAAGCAATTCTTCATTATCGTCATTAAAAGCATTTCCAAATTTGATGACTAAATCCATAGAAGTATCTATAGCTAAATCAAAAGGCTCGTTAGTCACATCGCAATTAACATTTACTGACCCTGTGGCTGTTAATGAAAGATCCATAATGGTAGTTCTTTTATCAAGCACAGCATCAACATTAATTGATGAACTATTGAACTCGTCAAATCCAAAATTGTCAAAAAACGCATTATCGACCTTATAGTTAAACTGGTGTTTCCCCTGCTTTAATCCTGCAAAGGATATGATAAAAGCTTTAAGTTCCATAATACTACTCTTTCAAAGAGCGGGCAAAGATAATAAAAGTTATTAAAAATAGTGTGTTAATATCACCTTCGTTTACGAGAAAGTTTTTTTAACGAGTTTTCATTCCATGTTTTATATTCCATGCGCTTGCGGTAAATTTCTATTGCAGCTTGAATAGCTGCGATAAAAGATGCTGGATTTGCCACCCCTTTTCCAGCAATATCAAAGCCTGTACCGTGATCTGGGCTGGTTCTTACATGACTAAGCCCTGCTGTAAAATTAACACCATGGCCAAAGGTTATCGTCTTAAACGGGATCAATCCCTGATCGTGATAACTTGCTAGAATGGCGTCAAATTCTGAATATTTCTTATTTCCAAAAAACGAATCTGCTGCATAAGGACCAAAAATGATGGTTCCCTCTTCTCTTAATTCTTCTAGTGCAGGTATTAAAGTATCTTGATCATCAGTACCTATCACACCGTTATCGCCTACATGTGGATTGATTCCTAAAACAGCAATTTTAGGTCTTGTAATGCCAAAATCTTCAATGAGTGATTTTTTAATCGTACCGATTTTAGACCTAATCAATTGGGATGTAATTGTTGCAGGAACATCTTTTACAGGAACATGGTCAGTAAGTAAACCTACCCGCAGTGAATCTGATATCATAAACATCAAACTATCGCCATCTAGCTCTTGATTTAAATAATCGGTATGCCCAGGGAACATAAACTCTTCAGAATGTATAGATTCTTTATTGATAGGTGCAGTAACGAGCACGTCTATCAAATTATCTTTAAGTGCCGCGGTAGCTGCCTGTAAACTTTTTACTGCAATATTGCCTGCATCAGCACTTATTTCACCCCAATTGACTGTAAATGGCTCTTCTATCAACCTGTAAACGTTTAGTCTGCCAGGGACAATATCTTCTAAAGAGTTGATGCCATGTACTTTTGCCTTTAATCCAAAAGTTTTGGTGTAAAAAGATAGCAATTTGGTACTTGCAAAAACTACAGGTGTGAATAACTCTAGTCTTCTAGGATCTTCAAAGGTTTTTAATATGATCTCGCCTCCTATACCATTAGGATCGCCTATGGTTATTCCTACTTTTATATTTTCTTCCTTGTTCATATTCTATGCATTTTATGCCTTACTTTTGATGGTATAAAAGTAAAGTTTTTTAATCAGTTATGTTTACAGGAATCATAGAGAGTGCCGCAAAAGTTATTCAACTTAAAAAAGAAAATACAAATTTACATATTACACTTAGTTCTGAAATCACTACAGAATTAAAAGTTGATCAAAGTGTTGCGCATAACGGCGTGTGCCTGACGGTAGTAGCTATCGATGGCGATCAATACACCGTTACCGCAATAGACGAGACCTTAAATAAAACTAATATAGGTCATCTACAAGAGGGATCTATTGTTAATGTAGAACGCGCCATGAAAATGAATGCGCGTCTAGATGGTCATATTGTGCAGGGCCATGTTGATCAAACAGCAATTTGTACCGAGTCTTTAAATAAGGATGGTTCATGGATTTTTAGTTTTGAATATGATTATAGCTTAAGTAATGTAACTATAGAGAAAGGAAGTATATGTATCAATGGTGTGAGCCTGACGGTAGTCGATTCAAAAATCAACTCTTTTTCTGTTGCAATCATACCTTATACTTATGAACATACAGGATTCAAAACAATGTCAAAAGGTGATGTAGTAAATCTAGAGTTTGATGTAATAGGTAAATACGTAAAAAGATTGATGAATCTTTAAAAGCTTTTTGACAATTAGCTAGATGTATGATCATTTTAGAGATCAATACGACCACAATGGTTATTAGAACTTTAATAGTGTACCAATGAAACGCCTATATTACTATTGCGTTAATATTTGTTGGTAATTACTTATTTTTCTAGACTATTGTTCCTTTTACAACTGATTGAAAGAAAACCTAACAAACATTAAAAAAGTGCTTTAGATTTCATTTTTCTATATAAAATGATTTAGAATTTTAACATTTTAGTAAACATTAGCTATTTTTTAAATAGCTTTTTTAAGTTTACTAGCTAGGCTAAGGGTGAGAAAAAGGTAAAAAAGAAACGGAAAAGAGCAATTTTTTAGCAAATGGAAAAAGTTTAAATGACTTCAATATAAACTCTATAAAAAGTAAATTCTTAAACTGTTCTATGTTACCATTAAAAGTTCGGTTGTAAAAAATGATTAAAAGTCCTATTATAAGAATCCCATTTAATTTTTCTTTAAATAAAACGACCTATTAAAATGTTCAATAGGTCGTTTAGTAATTTAAAGTCTATTAGATTTGTACTCCTTATAACTGCGATGCAAGAATTAAGGCATTGTATAAATTTGCCATTTTTCCTGAAACAGTAAGATCAGCAAATGGTTTAGTTGTTTCACCATCACCACCTACAACCACTCTTGCACTAGTTGTTAAACCACTATCCATGATTACCTTTTTTACTTGCGATGCGGTAAGTTTAGGATATTGTGATCTAATAACCGCTGCAATACCCGCGACTGCGGGAGCAGCCATAGAAGTACCACTAGCATTGCGATATTCATTATTAGGCGCAGTAGAATAAACGCCTAGTCCTGGTGCAAAGAGATCTACACTGCTTTTACCATAGTTAGAAAAACCTGCAATTAGTCCAGAACCATAAGCATAATTTAACGCACCTACAGTTATAAAATTATCTGATATCTCTGCACCTGCAAGTTCTTGATCTTGTGGGTAAACCTGAGTAAAATCTGTATCAATACCTTCATTACCTGCTGCATTTACAAAAAGTACATCTTTACTTGCCGCATATTTAATAGCATCCCATACCCATTCTGGATTTGTAGAATGGTATTTGCCAAAACTACCATTAATCACCTTAGCACCATTATCAGCTGCATAACGTATGGCTTTGGCAACGTCTTTATCATATTCATCTGCTTGAGAAACGGCTCTTAACACCATAATCTCTACATTATTTGCTACACCATTTACACCTAGACCGTTATCTCTTTCGGCTGCAATGATCCCGGCAACGTGGGTCCCGTGAAAAGCATCTTCTTTTTTAGGATCTGGACCAGAATATTCATTATTACCATAAACAGGAGTATCCCATGTATATGGATCGTCATTAAGAATGTCTTTACGATAATTGGTCTTTATTTTCTCACCGTTAAGAAGCGCTGTTAACTTGTTAATTTCGCCGTCTAGCAATCCTACAAGCTTTGTAAAACTCTCGTATTCTGGTATTACTCTAGCTGCAATACCTTTTGCTTGTTCTAGCTGTTGGTCTTCACTTTTGGGTAATGCATTTATATCTTCTAGAGTGTAATCTTTTTTACCAGTAGCTGTAACTAATTTTTGATCAAATCCTTTTACAGCTGCAACTTGCTGCTCATAAAATGCTTTTTGCTGGCCAGCTTCTGCTACTTTTTCATCATATTCTTTTTGAGCTTTTGCAACCATATCTGCAGGAAGCATGGCTTTATCTCTTACAATTCTTTCATATTCTAGGTTTTCATCTACTATATCACCTAAAAAGTTCCATCCATGTACATCGTCTATGTAGCCATTTTTATCATCATCGATGCCGTTATTAGGTATTTCTTTGGTATTGGTCCATATCACACCGTCTAGATCTTCATGCTCGATGTCGATACCAGAATCGATAACGGCAACAACAACTGTTTTACCTTTTTTACCTTTTAGAATTTCAGTATATGCCTTATTAATACTCATACCAGGTATGGTATCTGTCACAAGGTCATAATCTTTCCAGTTCTTTTGTTGGTCCTCAGTAAGTTCTTGAGTTTTTAACGGGATACTGTCTATATTACCTATAGGTGGGGATACAATAGCACCACCACTACCACAACTAGCAAATACACCAGCAAAGGCGACGGTTAAAAAAGCTGATTTAATTATTGAATATTTCATTTTTTTTATTGATTTATTGGGTTATTAATTTATTTGGGTTATTGATTATAAAAAAACTAATCATACTTTAAATGTCAAAAAAAGCATGTATTACAGTAGATAGCAGTATTATTAAGTTATCGTTTCATTTTTAAATAGTTAAATTATAGTCCATATTCTATTTTCTAAAAGCCAGGCAGTCTAACTATTTAGACGGCCGTTACTGGTTTAAAATAAGTCCTTAAAGGTAAATGTTTTATCTAGTCTTACACCTTTTTCTGTGTGCTTTACAGTAATAATTTCATTATAAGGGTCATGTTCTAGAATTAGATAGTACCCATTTGTTGCTGCCTCGTTTAAAAACTTTTCTTTTTCCCCCATGGTCAGTAGTGGTCTCGTGTCATAACCCATTACATAAGGCAGGGGTATATGACCAGCTGTAGGAAGCAAATCTGCCATATAAACAAGGGTTTTTCCGTCTATATGCAGGTGTGGAATCATCATTTTTTCTGTATGCCCGTCTACAAAAAGAATGTCAAAATCCATTTCATTTTGCTTTTCATAGGTACTATTTTGAGTGACCATTTTTAACTGCCCACTTTCTTTTATAGGCAATATATTTTCTTTTAAAAAGCTGGCTTTCTCGCGTGGATTGGGTTGAGTGGCCCATTTCCAGTGACTAGAGTTGGTGTAGAATTCCGCTTTCGCGAAAGCGGGTTCAAAATAATCACCTTTACCACTTTTTTGTATCGCACCACCACAATGGTCAAAGTGCAAGTGGGTTAAAAAAACATCAGTAATATCGTCTCTAGAAAAGCCCTTTTGCTTTAAAGAATCGTCTAGATTGAATTTGTGATCCATATAATAATGGCCAAAAAACTTTTCTGACTGCTTGCAACCCATACCCGTATCTATAAGGGTAAGGCGGTCGCCATTTTCAATAAGCAGGCTGCGAGTGGCCATATCGATCATATTATTTGAGTCGGCTGGATTTGTGCGTTGCCATAAAGATTTAGGCACCACGCCAAACATGGCGCCACCGTCCAATTTAAAATTTCCTGATTCTATAGCATGTATTTTCATAAGACCTGCAAAATACGAATTGAACCGCAAATTAAACCTATACTTTTTTATTTTGTGAACCTTTGAAATTAGTTTTTTTAAATCACGTCACTTTAATTGAGTGGTAGATAATTCTGGTTCTATGTTAAAATTTATAATCATAAAGTTAATTGTATGTTGTTTCGCTTTCGCGAAAGCGAAACTATTATCACTAACTGCAAAAAAGGTTGTAATTTTCGACCAAATAAATTTATATGCTAGAACTAGCGGGAATCATAATTTTAGGAATACTAGCACAGTGGATGGCGTGGCGGTTAAAAATACCTGCTATTTTACCTTTAATTATTATAGGAATATTAGTTGGCCCAATTGCCACTTTATATACAGAAGACGGATCAAAAATCATTGAGCCTATATGGAATGGGGAAAAAGGCCTGTTCCCCGGTGAGAGTTTATTCTACTTTGTGTCGCTTGCGATTAGTATCATACTTTTTGAAGGTGGCCTCACGTTAAAACGTGCCGAGATACTAAATACAGGCCCTGTAATAGGAAAGTTAATATCTGTGGGTGTGATGATTACTTTTATAGGTGGCGGCCTTGCAGCACATTACATTTTTGGACTAGACTGGAAAATATCGTTGCTTTTTTCGGCATTGATTATCGTTACTGGCCCCACTGTGATTACACCCATATTAAGAAATATACCTCTTAAAAAAGATGTGAGTTCGATTCTTAAATGGGAGGGGATTCTTATCGACCCCATCGGGGCATTGTTTGCAGTATTGGTTTTTGAGTTTATAAGCGCAGGTGCTGGTGGCGAGTTTACCCTTGTGGCACTTAAAGAGTTTGGTAAAATTGTATTATTTGGGTTTAGTTTTGGTTTTAGTTTTGCCCACGCATTGGTATTCTCTGTAAAAAAGAAATTAATCCCACATTATTTATTAAATGTATTTACCCTTGCAGCTGTTTTAGGCGTTTTTGTTTTAAGTGACGCATTTGCGCACGAGAGTGGGCTGCTAGCTGTTGTGGTGATGGGAATGGTAATGGGAAATATTAATTTACCAAACCTTAAAGAGTTGCTTTACTTTAAAGAATCTCTAAGTGTGCTGCTTATTTCTATATTGTTTATACTGCTGGCAGCAAATATCAATATGGAAGACTTATACCTGATTTACAGATGGGAAACAGCGGTTATTTTTGCCATTATTGCCTTTGTATTACGCCCTTTGGGAGTATTTGCTAGTTCTACAAACAGCGGTTTAAAACTCAATGAAAAATTATTTATATCATGGGTAGGACCACGTGGTATTGTTGCAGCTGGTATTGCTTCTTTATTTGGATCAAAACTGGTTTCTCAAGGTGTTACTGGTGCAGAATATATTACCCCGCTGGTATTTATGATTGTGCTAGGAACGGTTTTATTAAATGCTACTACCGCAAGAATGTTTGCCAAAATTGTAGGTGTGTTTCTTAAAAAATCTAATGGTATTATGATTATAGGCGCATCAAAATTTTCTAGAATCATTGCAGCCTACCTTAAAGAACACCAGCGCAGTGTGGTGTTAATAGATACCAATACCAACAATGTGCGGGCAGCAAAAGAGGATGGGCTAGAAGCTTTTATAGGTGATATATATTCAGATTCTTTTTCTGACGATATTGAGTTTAATAACATAGGGTATTTACTGGCTCTTACTGGTAATTCTCAAATTAATGATTATGCGCTAGATCGTTTTGCAAATCGTTTTGGTGAAAATGGAGCTTATAGATTGGTGCATTCTAACGAGATTAACAATCCTAATAAAAATCCTGATTTTGGATTATTTTCTGCGACAGATGATTATGTAAATTTGATGGAAGTAGCAAGGCATCACGGTACAATTCACGAGATTGAAATTACATCTCAAGATCACTTTGATGGATTGCTGGAAATAACCAAAACAGATGATGATATCGTACCGTTATTTATAAGAAAAGGAGCAAAAATAGACATTGTACCTTCATTATCTGTGAAAATGAAGATAGAAGAAGGAAGCATTCTTGCTTATTTAGGTAAAGAAATTGTTGAGCAAGAAACGGGCGAAGTTGTTTTACAGGATGATGAGCGTAACAACTAACCTAATTTCCCTTATTGCCAGACTTATTTAATTAAAGCATTTTGTGTTAGGGATTACCTCGCCAATTTTTATTTTCACACGTGTTCAGTAAACTTTGTTTGTAATGGAAATCCTCTTTTAAGGCTTTTTTTGCCACAAATCCGAAATATGCAGTAGAAATTCTATCATAAAAGTCAAATGCATAATAAGGTCTTAAAAAAGATTGTAACGTACAGCACGACCCTTGTGTAACGCCCAAAATAGACCAACCAAAATTTGCTGTTTTATTTTTAATCGGCCTTTGTTATTAATCATTAAGTTTTAAGACCGCCATAAATGCCTGTTGTGGTATTTCTACATTACCCACCTGTCGCATGCGTTTTTTACCTTTCTTTTGTTTTTCTAACAACTTGCGTTTACGAGAGATGTCACCACCATAACATTTTGCAGTAACGTCTTTACGCAAGGCTTTTATGGTCTCGCGGGCAATGATTTTTGCACCTATTGCCGCCTGTACTGGTATATCAAATTGCTGTCTAGGGATCAACTCGCGCAGTTTTTCTACCATTTTTTTGCCTATATGATAAGCATTGTCCATATGAATCAGTGCGCTTAAGGCATCGACTGTTTGACCATTTAATAAAATATCTACTCGCACTAATTTTGATGCACGCAACCCGATAGGATTGTAATCAAAAGAAGCATACCCTTTAGAAACTGTTTTTAACCTGTCGTAAAAATCAAAAACAATCTCGGCTAGCGGCATGTCAAAGGTCATTTCAACACGCTCGGTCGTTAGATAAGTTTGGTTAGTCACAATACCGCGTTTTTCAATACACAGGGACATCACGTTACCTACAAAATCTGATTTAGTAATGATGGTTGCTTTTATATATGGTTCTTCTACACGATTTAAACTAGAAGGTTCTGGTAAGTCTGATGGATTGTTTACAATAAGAATTTCATCAGGATTTTTGTGAGTAAAAGCATGGTAAGAAACGTTAGGAACGGTAGTAATTACAGTCATGTCAAACTCGCGCTCTAGGCGTTCCTGAATAATTTCCAGATGCAGCATTCCTAAAAATCCACATCTAAAACCAAAACCTAAAGCTGCACTGCTTTCTGCCTGAAAAACTAACGAAGCATCGTTGAGTTGCAGTTTTTCCATACTAGAGCGCAGGTCTTCATAATCCTCAGTATCTACTGGATAAATACCTGCAAAAACCATAGGTTTTACATCTTCAAAACCACCTATAGGGTTTGTAGTAGGATTTGCGTGATCTGTAATTGTATCACCTACTTTTACTTCTTTGGCTTCTTTAATACCTGTAATCAAGTAACCTACATCACCAGCTTTTATTTCTTTTTTAGGTACTTGGGATAATTTAAGTGTGCCTATTTCGTCTGCATAATAACTTTCTCCAGTAGCGACAAATTTAATGTGTTGGCCTTTTTTAATCGACCCATTTATCACTCTAAAAATAGTTTCTACACCTCTAAACTGGTTATACTGCGAGTCAAAAACAAGTGCTTGCAATGGCTCGTCTAGATTTCCTTTAGGTGGCGGCACTCTTTCTATAATAGCATCTAGTATATCCTGTATCCCCAGCCCAGTTTTTGCACTAGCAGGAATCACCTCGCTAGGGTCACAACCCAGCAAGTCTACAATATCGTCAGTCACCTCTTCTGGATTTGCACTAGGTAAATCTACTTTATTAAGCACCGGTATGATGGTTAGGTCGTTTTCTAGTGCGAGGTAAAGATTTGAAATGGTTTGCGCCTGTATGCTTTGTGCGGCATCTACAATAAGCAATGCCCCCTCGCAAGCAGCGATAGAGCGAGAAACTTCATAAGAAAAATCTACGTGACCAGGAGTATCTATCAAATTTAAAATATACTGCTGTCCATCTGGTGCTGTATAATCCATTTGTATTGCGTGTGACTTGATGGTGATCCCGCGCTCGCGTTCTAGATCCATATTGTCCAGCAACTGCTCTTTTGATTCACGTTTTGTAACCGTATGGGTGGCATCTAGCAGTCTGTCTGCTAGGGTGCTCTTACCGTGATCAATATGGGCAATGATACAAAAATTACGTATATTCTTCATAGTCTCTTCTATAGGTTGCAAATATAATCTAAAAGCTAAAGCTAAGGTTTTATGACATTCGGTTTGTTATGGGCATTGACCATAAAGGTGCCTAATTAACTTTATCATTTGATTTGTGTTACATTAGTTCGATCTGGTAGGTTGATCTTACAGGTTAGTTTTTTAAGATTGATGGATTAAATGTAACTTTATATCTTGTGATTTAAGACCCAAACAAAAGTTAAGTCACTACCGTAAAGTTTTAAGGTTTTATATCTGATCAATTTATCGTTATTTCAGATTGTGAGTAGAAAATATAAATTCAAAAATGAAGATTATAAGTATAGCAGTGCCAGAAATTATGGAAATGGTGATCAAACTATTTTACAAATAAACTTAAACTGAGCATAATCACGAGCGAGACGCTCGCGCTAGCGAGGGTACGATCCTCTTTTATTTTGTTTGCTTAATGCCGTAAAAAATCTAACATAAAGTTATAATTGTTACATATATAATTATTGGATTATTAATAAATTGACACAAGATCTAGATAGGCGACCAAATTTTAAAAGATTGGTGACCATATTGTATAATAATATACGATGTAATTAACACACATAATAGAATAAGAGAAAACGTAATATCCTGATTTCAAAACATAAAAAAAGCCGCTCTTTACTGAACGGCTTTGTTTGCTCCTCCTCTTGGGCTCGAACCAAGGACCCTCTGATTAACAGTCAGATGCTCTAACCAACTGAGCTAAGGAGGAATGTGATATACACATACTTAATGTATTTCATTAAGCGATGGCAAATTTAACACGTTTTTTATTTGTAACAAACTTTTAATTAAAAAATATTGCCCTTATTTTAAAAATGTTTCTGAGATCCATTTAAACAGGTCATTACCATTGGCATAAAGCATCAATGCCAGCAATATAAGTATTCCTGTTATCTGTGCTTTTTCTAAAAATTTATCGCCTGGCTTGCGACCGGTGATCATTTCATATAATAAAAACATTACATGACCACCATCTAGCGCTGGTATAGGCAATATGTTCATAATGGCAAGAATAAAAGATATAAAAGCTGTGGTCGCCCAAAACGCAGCCCAATTAAAGGTGTCAGGATATAATTTTGCAATGGTTCCAAAACCGCCTAGTTGTCCTGCACCTTTACTAGTAAAGACATATTTAAACTGTGCAATGTAATCATTCATGGTATCAAAACCTTTAGAGATTCCCGCACCTATTGCCTCGCCTAAAGAATAATTAGAACGTGCTACCTTCATATAATCTGGATCTGTAGATGACCAGTAAACGCCTATGGTTTTTGTGTTCTCGGCAATATATGCGGCTGTTTTTTTAGTGATCTCGCCATCCTTTTCTACTTCAAATTCAAATGGGACGCCGTCGGTCACATTATTTTGCAGTGCATAGGTAACATCGGTATTATAGGTTATTGGTTTACCGGCTATCGATGTTATGGTCATGCCTTTTTCCAGTCCCATCTCGTCGGCAAAAGAGCCTACCACAATACTATCAATTACAAATGGAAAACGTTGTGAAGAAACACTTTTTACATCATTTTCAAACATTTTACTACCTATATCCTCGGGTATGGTAATCGTTGCTTTTTTACCGTCTCTTAAAACCGTAACCTCTTTTATATCTCTAAAAAGTAACATATGGTTTAACATGGGTGCAAACTCTATGGTGTCATTATCTGCCAGTAAAATTTGATCTCCTTGTATAAACCCCACATCTTCCAATGTTTTAGAAAAGCCAAAGCCATATTTAAAATCACTACCAGTCGCATGATTGACCCCATTAAAATACATAAGGCCTATATAAATGATAAAACCTACCAGTACATTCACCACTACCCCACCCAGCATAATAATCAATCGTTGCCATGCGGGTTTTGACCTAAACTCCCATTCTTTAGGTTCTTGAGCCATTTGCTCTTTGTCCATACTCTCGTCAATCATTCCAGATATCTTTACATAACCACCTAGCGGTAGCCAGCCTATACCATAAACCGTTTCACCTATTTTCTTTTTAAATAGAGAAAACTTGATATCAAAAAATAAATAAAATTTTTCTACCCTTGTTTTAAATAGTCGGGCAGGTATAAAATGACCTAGTTCATGCAGTACAATAAGCAGGGAAAGACTCATTAAAAAATTGATAGTCAGGACAAGCGTGGGATGCATAGCGTTTTTTTAAGAATCGCAAAAATAGTGTATTCACAACAGTTATTATAACGCTTTAAGAGTTTATAAATACAGCCTTTATAGCACATTCATTCTTGCGTTTTTTTTAGTAAATATCTTTTATACTTGACTAAGTGATTTACACTTTTAACATATAAGCAAAGAAAAAAGGTAAAGAAAATTCGAAAGAGAGCAGTTTTTCAGCAAATGAGAAAGTTAAAATCACTTTGACGCCTTACAAGCGCCATAATGTTTGTTAGTCTTCAAACTTACCATAGAAAAGATGTCATGTATTTGTCATGACTCTATAACATTCATTATCATAACATTGCTTTATTTTGATCTCACTTTCATTTAATTTCGATTTTTTTTGATTGTGCTTGCTTATAATTTCGCTTTCGCGAAAGCGAGAATAAAAAGTTTATGACCTCGAATAACAACAATAAAGTGAGAAAAAAAGAATATCAAACTTCATTCTTTGAATTTTTCAAAAGCGGTTTAAAAAACTTCTAAACTCTTAGAATACATGAATGCAATTTGCGTTAAGTACTGAAATGGACATTATTTTTTAAGGCTTTTGCTGGCTCAAAAAAGATGGTGATTTAATATCTGACATGCAGGAAATGCGCAAAATCTTATGTTATATTTTACTGTTATTTATCTACTTATCGATCTTTACAACAAATATTACCACATTAGGAGCGCTTAAGTAACTTCAATTCTAGCAAATCAATTTTTTACAGTATAATCAAATCTACCGAACTAAATCACCATTATTGTAACATAAATAATAGCTCTTTTATGTTAAATAGGCCAGTATCTGGCGGCTGAATTGTAATTTTGTAAAAAAGTAATATCATGCTTCAATTTTTAATTAAAAACAAATGGCGGGCGCTATTTTTTTTCATTTTGTTCAGCGCTATTCTAGCTTCTTTTCAATATGCTCTCACGCCAGAAAAAACAATGCCTATTTTGCAACCGGACCAGTTTGACCCTACGCTGGTTGATGATTCTATGCTTTTTGTAAAAAAATACCATAAAATCGCCCCTTTTAAATTGGTTAATCAAAATGGTGATACCATCACACAAGCAGATTATACAGGAAAAATTTATGTAGCCGATTTCTTTTTTACCACTTGCCCTACTATATGCCCCATAATGACAGAAAATATGATGCTGGTGCAAGAGGAATTTAAAAATGACCCCGAGGTGATGATTCTTTCGCACAGCGTCACACCAGAAATAGACACAGTTGAAGTATTAAAAAAATATGCTATCAAAAAAGGAGTTATAGATGCAAAATGGAATCTAGTAACGGGTGATCGCAAGCAAATTTATGACCTAGCACGCAAGTCTTATCTGGCTGCAAAAGAAAATAAATATGGTGGGGAATATGCCCTGGTGCACACAGAAAATTTTTTACTCGTCGATAAAGAAGGTCGATTAAGAAGTCGCTCTTATGACGGTACTGATGTAGAGGATGTTAAAAAACTAATTAAAGATATTTATATTTTAAAAGACATTTACAAAAGACAATAGGTTATTAAATTTAGTTTTCTAGTTTGTAAATCCATAATTAAAATATTTAATCAACAATACAATTTGTTTATTACATGTTTATTTGTACAATAATCTTCTTATTTCACTGCAAACTAACATTTAAATGCCTTAACAGCAATATGTAAAATAATATTCACCATCATAAACCCTTATAATATTCAAAACTTTAGTTGCTTTTAGTAGGAATGGGATATTAATTATTTTTGCAACTGCTTTATCATTTAATTAGATGAATGTTATCTTTGCCCCCCCCCAACTAAAAAATAGAAATGAAAAAAAATATCCTATCCTTCTTGTTTTTTCTTGTTGTAAGTGTTTCCCTAGCACAAACCGAGGAAGAGTTAAAATCCTTAAAAAAAGTAAAAACAGATTCTATTGCACAAATACAATCTAGAGTTGATGCTATACAATCTAAAATAGATGCGCTACCAGGCTGGAAA
Organism: uncultured Flavobacteriaceae bacterium; assembly: GCA_964593255.1. Lineage (GTDB taxonomy): Bacteria > Bacteroidota > Bacteroidia > Flavobacteriales > Flavobacteriaceae > Nonlabens. The sequence continues at coordinate 24,303 of CAZQGX010000020.1, forward strand.
AAAGGCGCTTTTGGTACAGTAGGCTTTAATTTATCAGAGTTTGATAACTGGTACTCTCAAGGCGCTGCAAACGTATCCTCGGGAAACATAGGGGTTACAGTTAATGCATTTGCAAACCTTAAACAGCCTAAATATTTTTGGAGAAATGCGTTAAACCTAAATTTAGGATGGATAAAATTTGATGATTTAGACGATCCTACTGACGATTCTAGTTTTAGAGAAGCTACAGATGTTTTTAATATCTCTTCCCTTTATGGATACAACCTATCAAAAAAAATAGCAATCTCTGCACTAGGTGAATACCGCACAACTATTCTAAATAATTTTAACGACCCTGGATATTTAGATCTGGGTGTAGGTGGGACCTGGACGCCATTACAAAACCTTGTAGTGGTAGTACACCCGCTGAATTATAATTTTGTATTTTCAGAAAATGAAGCTGTTTTTCAATCTTCTCTAGGTGCTAAGGTGATGGTAGATTACACTAGGTCTATAGGAAAAATAAGTTTTAAGTCTAACTTTTCTGGATTCTTGAGCTATGAAAATAACAACCTTTCTAATTATACCTGGATCAATTCTTTTGGTTATACCCTGTGGAAAAATATAGGTATAGGATTTGAATTTGGTTTAAGAAGCAATAAACAAGAAGCTTTGAATTTTGCAAATAACAATCTAGTTGCAGGAGCAACACCTTTTACATTTGATAATGTAGATAACAAATTACAAGCATATTCGGTTATAGGTGTGAATTATAAGTTCTAATTTATACATAAATTAAAATGTTTTTCATAAATAAATTAATGGTAAAAAGCCTTCTATTGTAGAAGGCTTTTTTAATGATGTGATTAAGATTTATGATCGATTATTTTGTCCATCGCAAAATGAATCATAACGGTGTAAAAAACAAAACACATTCTTTTTAAAATCAAACTTTCAAATGTATATTTTTGCATCATTAAAACACCATCCATGAATGTTCTTATTTTAGGAAGCGGTGGCCGCGAGCACGCTTTTGCACATGCCATCAAAAAAAGTAATTTACTCACACAGCTTTTTGTTGCGCCTGGTAATGCGGGTACCAGCGATCTGGCCACAAACGTCTCGCTAGAAATTACCGATTTTAATGCTGTAAAAAACTTTGTTTTAGAAAAAGATATTGCCATGATTATTGTAGGGCCAGAAGCACCACTGGTGCAAGGTATTTATGACTTTTTCCAAACAGCAGGTTTACAACATGTAAACGTAATAGGCCCATCAAAACAGGGTGCAGTACTAGAGGGTTCTAAAGAGTTTGCCAAAGAATTCATGCATCGCAATCACATTCCCACAGCGGCATATAAAAGTTTTACCAAAGAAAATTTACAACAAGGCAAAGACTTTATCGACCAGTTAAATCCGCCATTTGTTCTTAAAGCAGATGGACTTGCAGGCGGCAAAGGGGTACTAATTATTGAAGATATAAACGAGGCTAAAACATCGCTAGAGGAGATGCTAGTAGGTGGTAAATTTGGCGCAGCATCCAACAAAGTGGTGATTGAAGAATTTCTAGACGGGATCGAGATGAGCGTTTTTGTGATGACCGATGGTAATTCTTATAAAATCATGCCCACTGCCAAGGATTATAAACGTATAGGCGAGGGCGATACTGGTTTAAACACGGGTGGTATGGGCGCTGTTTCTCCAGTTCCTTTTGCTACTGGCGACTTGATGAAAAAGATTGAAGAACGCATTATACAACCTACAGTACAAGGATTGATTAAAGAAAATATAATTTATAAAGGCTTCATTTTTATAGGCCTAATGATTGTAAATGGTGATGATCCTCAAGTCATTGAGTACAATGTAAGAATGGGCGACCCAGAGACTGAAGTAGTCTTACCACGTATTACTAGCGATTTGCTGGCTCATTTAGACGCTTTCGCGAAAGCGGAATTACACCACCAGCACCTAACCATAGATACAAGAAGTGCCACAACGGTAATGTGTGTAGCAGGCGGTTATCCAGAAGATTATGAAAAAGGAATGCCCATTACAGGACTAGAAAAAATAATAGACAGCACTATTTATCATGCTGGTACTGCAATACAAAACGGGCAAGTAATAACTAATGGAGGCCGTGTACTGGCAGTAACCAGTTACGGTAATGATTTTAAACAGGCACTAAAAAGGTGTTACCAAAATATAGAACAACTACATTTTAATAAGATGTATTATCGTAAAGATATAGGATTTGACCTGTAGAATTACTTATGGTTTTTCCCTAAAAAAGAATGTGCAGTTTGAGATTTATCCTCGTCTGCATCAAAAACTTTTAATTTCTTTAACCAGTATGCTACAGCAACTATTAAGATGATGATACATAACCAGCTTACCCCATTTGCAAGAAACCAGTTAGTATTTTCTAGCTCTCTTAAAGCATCAAAAGGAGTTAAAATAAGATCAAATAAGCTTACTATTGCGTCTAATAAAGTTTCCATTACAATACTGTTTTAAAACTGCAAAAATAGTCAAAAAACCTTATGCTTACTAGTTTTTTTAAAACCAGTCGTCCTGTTCATTACCTCATCACATTTTTGATGGTGGGTGGTGCAATAGGATATGATGTTTTTACCACCCACGGGATGGCATGGCACCTGTTGTGGGTGCCTATTGTGGCAATGCTGTGTATGGCTGTTTTTAAGTTTGTTACCATCAAAAATAATTTCACTCAAAGCAATTCTTATTCCCTGTGGTTGCACGCCTGCCTGTTGATTATAGGTGTGGTTTATGGCGTTAGTCTTTCTATTTTTGTGGCCTATCTATGTTATATTTTGGCATTGAGAAGGGTATTGAGCATACACACAGGAAAAGATGTGATCAAAAAAATATTTGACGCGTCTTTTTGGATTACTGTAGCAACAGTTTTTTATTCGTGGAGTGCCATATTTTTAATAGTCATATTTATAAGTATCGTTTTATATGCCTTTAAAAAATTAAACTTGTGGACCATTCCGTTTATCGCTGCAGTTTGTGTTGCGATTCTTACCTATACTATCGACCAATATTTTGACACCACTTACTTGCGCTCTACATTCCAAAGATTTACCATCACTTTTTCTACCTTAAAAAGCTTTGAGTCTTTATTCTCAATAGTGGTAATTATTTTTGGCTTTATAGGCTTTATTTGCGCAAGTGCTGTTTTACTTGCTTTTCCTAATATTTCTATAAGTACGAGGGCAAGGTTTTCTTTGTTGGGTTTTTTTGGTTGGGGTGGTGTTATTTGCTGTGTTGTAAGTGGTACTATGTTATTTATAATTCCTGTAGTTGTAATTTTTACTGCACGTTTACTACAAGAATTAGAAAACAAGATTTTAAAAGAAAGTTTGTTATGGATACCTGTAATAACAATGTCCATTCTATATTTTCTTAAATTTTAGACCCAATTTTTAATCTTTATATTTGCAGTAATAAAACTTATCCTTATGTTTTCTAAAAAAGCAAATGCCATTTTTAAAGAAGTAATCAATACATACCACGTGATCAATACGGTAGATCAAAAATTTGAAAATCCGTATGATCGCAACCTGCATCTTATCGAGCATTTATTGTATCGCAAGTGCTGGATTGATACCGTGCAGTGGCATTATGAAGACATTATAAGAGATCCACAAATAGACCCAGTTGCCGCACTTACCTTAAAACGTAAAATCGATGCCAGTAATCAAGACCGAACCGATATGGTAGAATTTGTAGATAGTTATTTTTTAGAATTATATGCAGCTGTAAACGTTAAAGATAACGCCACCATTAATACTGAAAGTCCCGCATGGGCAATAGATCGATTATCGATTCTCGCCTTAAAAATTTATCATATGAATGAAGAGGTCTCTCGTACCGATGCTTCTATAGACCATATCAATTCATGTCAAAAAAAGCTTGATATTTTATTAGAGCAGCGTGTGGATCTTTCTACAGCACTAGACCAATTGCTAGACGATATTGCCAAAGGTCATAAATACATGAAGGTGTACAAGCAAATGAAAATGTATAATGATGACGAGCTTAACCCAGTCCTCAGGGCTTTAAAATAATATGGCGCTGCCGCAACGCATACTGGTCATAAGACTTAGCGCTATGGGCGATGTGGCGATGTGTATTCCTGTATTACTGGCTTTAAAAAGAGATTATCCAGGTGTTGAAATTATTGCGCTTTCGCGGAAGCGATACCATTACATCTTTCATCAAATAGCAGGCATTAGGTTTATAGAAGCAGATGTTGAGGGTGATCATAAAGGCATCGCTGGAATTTATAAACTTTCTAGACAGCTGAAGGCATTGAAAATTGACGCGGTGGCAGATGTGCATAACGTATTGCGCACCAAATTGTTAAAAGCTTTTATCACTGGTATTCCCAAATCCACTATCGACAAAGGTCGTGCAGAAAAAAAGAAACTGGTCACAGATCCTGATTTTTTTGAACCTTTAAAACACAATACCCAGCGGTATGCAGATGTTTTTAGGAATCTGGGTTTTAACATCGAGTTGCAGGGAAACGAGTTTTTACCAAAACCAGTTGTATCACCTGACTTACAAAATAAATTTGGAGTTGCCGATACAGTGCGCATAGGTTTTGCTCCCTTTGCTGCGCATCCTACTAAGGCCATAACAATTCAAAAAGCCAAAGAAATCGTTGACGCATTACAGCAATTAGAACATACAACCATAATTTTAATAGGCGGTGGTAAAAAAGAAACAGAACAATTAAACGAGCTTGCCAGTCCATTTACCAATGTTGTGAATCTCGCTGGCAATACTGATTTTAAAAATGAACTAGCTGTAATTGCTCATCTAGATGTAATGATTGCCATGGACAGCGGTAATGGCCATCTTGCTGCATTATATGGCGTTCCTGTTGTTACATTATGGGGCAACACGCATCCACATGCTGGATTTGCGCCCTATGCACAGCCAGATAGCAACCAGCTTACCCCTAGTCGTGAGCATTATCCTTTAATTCCTACTTCTATTTATGGAAATAAAAAAATTGCTGGATATGAACAAGTTACTGATAGTATTGACACACAAATTATAATAAAGTTATTGAAGCAGCTAATATGACAGTTTGGTTTTAGATGTTAATAAATCACTGTTTATGAAAGTTTTACTTTATTACTCTCCCCAAATGCCCAACTTATCTCGTTGTGCCAATTTTTGAGCCATTACTAGTGTATCGACAAATCTAACATTGGGCGGCACGGTCATCACGCTAGCATAACCATTACGCACTAAATGATAGTTTAAAAAGGTTCCATCTTCTAGATAAATGTAAGCCAGTTTTCTACCATACCTATCGGTAATACCTACATCTGTTACTAAATGTACTTTTGTGTTACCTATTAATTTTTTGACATAAACGGCAGCTTCTTTACCATAATACTCTGCGGGATTATCAAACCTAGGTCTGCTTTCTGGAGTGTTTATTCCTATAAGTCTTATTTTTAGCCCTTTTTTTGAACCATCATCAATCCAAAAAGTGTCACCATCTACAAACTTTTTTATATTGTAAAAACCCCCATTTTCTTCCTTTTGCTTTAAATCGTCGACGTTGATTTCTTGAATATGATTGTTACAGCCTATAACAAGAAAGGAAATTATAAGATAAAAGATGTGGGCAAATTTCATAATTAGTTTACTTTGTTAAATTATAAAAATATAAAAACTTATCGGGCCGATATGAAGTAATACGCATATATTTTTTAAAATGTATTAAACTTATAAGTTGACTAGCACGGTTCTGGTAATATGTGTTTATTATTATTTTAAAAAGTATATACTAGCAATTTGATTACTAAAACATGAGCAATAAAAAATGCCTCATCAATAGACGAGGCATTTGTATTATTAATAAAGTTGTTATCTACTTACAAATCAAAACCTATCGCCACAGCAAGCTTATTGGCAATTAATTTTGTTATACGAGTTTTAATTTCTGGGATTTTTACGTTTTCCAAAACACTATTGGCAAAGGCAAACATTAATAATGCGCGAGCTTCTTTTTTAGGAATACCTCTAGCCTGCATATAGAATAAGGCGTCGTCGTCTAGTTGACCGATGGTACAACCGTGCGAGCATCTTACATCGTCTGCAAAGATTTCTAATTGTGGTTTTGCATTTATTGTTGCGGTATCACTTACTAAAATATTATTATTTTGCTGGTAGGCGTTTATCTTTTGAGCTATTCGATCTACAAACACTTTACCGTTAAAAACCCCTACTGCTCTCTCGTCAAAAATTTGCTTATATTCTTGAAAACTCTCACAATTGGGTGCTGTGTGATGTACTAGGGTAGAGTGGTCTACATGCTGCTTGCCTTTTATGATAGTGACACCGTTAAGAATTGAATTACAGTGTTCCCCACGCTGATAAAAATTAAGATTATTACGGGTTAATTTACCACCAAAAGAAAAAGTGTGTACACTTACCTCGCTATTATCTTTTTGCTCTACAAAAGTGTGGTCTATTAAAGACGCATTTAAATGATCATTTTGAATTTTATACCAATCGATTAAAGCGGTCTTTGCAGCATAAACCTCGGTAACCGAGTTTGTTAACACTGCATTATCACTTAAACTTTGATGTCTCTCGATGATTTGTACTTGAGAATTCTCACCTACTACAACAAGATTGCGAGGTTGTGTCATTAATTGTACCTCGTTACCTGTAGAAAAATAGACAATCTCAATAGGTTTTTCTACCGCTATATTCTGTGGTATGTGTATATATGCACCTTCTTTTGCAAAAGCTGTGTTAAGAGACGTTAGACCGTCTTTTACCGCAAGTTTATTGTAGAAATTTTCTATTACAACAGCATATTTAGGATTATTTAATGCACTAGACATTAAACAAACATCAAATTTGTCGTGTGTGGTTTGAGATAAATGCGAACTATAAATACCATCTATAAAAATAACGCGATAGGCATCGATTTGATGAACTAAGTATCGCTGTATATGGCTATAAGAAATATTAGTTTCTTTTTTAGGAAACAAACTATACTCTTTATTAAAAAGTGCTTTTAACGAGGTGTATTTATAGGCCTCGCCCTTGCGTTGTGGAATGCCCAATTGTTCAAAATCATTGATAGCAGCATTGCGCACATCGTGCACATAACTATAGGTGTCTACCTCGTTTTCTAGGGCAATAAATGAGGATAGAATATGGTCTTTAAAACTCATAAATATTATTTTTAAAAGAATCTAATATTCGTTCTTTTTAATTTTTGTGTCACTCGTTACTTTAACATTAAGATCGCAGCTTTTATACCTACTTGTTTTTGAAAATTTGCGATAAAAGCTGTTTTTACAAACTTTTAAACTGAATCAAAAATAGTAATAACCTATTTATCTCGCTTTCGCGAAAGCGAAACTAAAAGGAAGTAAATCTAAAAAAGTAAAACACTCTACTATTAAAACTTACAGAGTAGCTTGTGCCTCGATCTCTTCCTTGATCCAGTCATAACCGTGTTTTTCTAATTTTAAAGCAAGCTCTTTACCACCAGATTTTACAATACGACCTTCATACAACACATGCACAAAATCTGGAACGATATAATCTAACAATCTCTGATAGTGAGTGATCACTATGGTAGCGTTGTCTTTATTTTTCAATTTGTTGACCCCGTTTGCTACGATGCGCAGGGCATCTATATCGAGACCAGAATCGGTTTCATCTAGAATGGCAAGTTTAGGTTCTAGCATGGCCATTTGAAAAATTTCATTACGTTTTTTCTCACCACCAGAAAAACCTTCATTTAATGATCTAGAAAGAAACTTGCGGTCAATTTCTAGCATCTCCGATTTCTCGCGTATCATTTTCAACATATCTTTGGCAGTCATGTCGTCCTTACCTTGAGCCTTGCGCGTCTCGTTGATAGCGGCTTTCATGAAATTAGTGACAGATACACCTGGTATTTCTACAGGATATTGAAAGGATAAGAAAACGCCTCTATGGGCTCTTTCTTCTGGATCTAGATCGGCAATATCCTCGCCGTCTAGTGTGATTTCACCGCCAGTTACCTCATATTCTTCTCTACCTGCAATAATATTTGCAAGGGTTGATTTACCGGCACCATTAGGCCCCATGATGGCATGAACTTCACCAGGATTCACCTCGAGATTGATCCCGTTAATAATTAACTTTCCTTCAATAGTTGCTTTAAGATCCTTAATCTTTAACATAATTGTTATTTAACTTCTTTAATATCTAACGATTTACCGACATTAATCACATTTGCGCTTTTTGCCGGTGTTACTTCTATAATTTTTTTAATACTAATCATTTGCTCCCATCCTTCACCAGTTTTTACTTTCATGGGATTAGGCTGGACAGTGCCATGTATAATCACATTTACCATATCAAACTCGGTTTTTTTTAATGCTTGTGCGACCTTATCTAGCTCGTGCATTTTATCATCCATTTCTACTGCAAAAATTTCTTTACTTGTGGTAAGTACTGCAGCATCTTTTAAAAAGATGAATTCGCCTCTATACACCTGCTGTCCATCTGGTAATATTTCTTCTTGTATCTCAACAGTTTCATCAACAGAATTATTATTGTTTTTACAAGACGATACAATTACCAGCAGCAAACTTAAAATGAAAAGTCGTTTTATAATCAACATGATTTTTTAATTATATTAAAATGCATTTAACCTACAGAGCCTTCTAGACTTATCTCTAGTAACTTCTGCGCTTCTACTGCAAATTCCATTGGTAAATTATTTAACACTTCTTTTGAAAAACCATTTACAATAAGTGCAATCGCTTTTTCAGTATCTATACCACGCTGGTTGCAGTAAAAAATTTGATCTTCACCTATTTTACTAGTCGTTGCCTCGTGTTCTACTTTTGATGTGCTATTGCTATTTTCTATGTAAGGAAAGGTATGTGCACCGCAGTCGTTGCCCATCAATAAACTATCACATTGTGAAAAATTACGGGCATTAGTAGCTCTAGAACCTATTTTTACTAATCCTCGATAAGAGTTTTGAGATTTACCTGCACTTATTCCTTTAGAAATAATAGTAGATTTTGTGTTTTTACCTAGGTGAATCATTTTTGTACCTGTGTCGGCCTGCTGGTAATTATTAGTTACAGCAATAGAATAAAATTCGCCTACCGAATTATCTCCTTTTAAAATGCAGCTGGGATATTTCCAGGTTACAGCACTACCGGTTTCTACTTGTGTCCATGATATTTTTGCGTTTTTCTCGCATATACCACGTTTGGTAACAAAGTTAAAAACGCCACCTTTTCCTTCAGCATTTCCTGGATACCAGTTTTGAACGGTAGAGTATTTGATCTCGGCATCGTCTAGTGCAATTAATTCTACACAAGCAGCATGCAACTGGTTTTCGTCGCGAGAAGGAGCTGTACAACCCTCTAGATAAGAAACATAGCTGCCTTCATCTGCGATAACTAGGGTTCTTTCAAACTGCCCTGTACCGCCCTGATTGATACGGAAATAGGTAGAAAGCTCCATAGGACATTTTACGCCTTTGGGAATGTAACAAAAAGACCCATCAGAAAATACAGCACTATTTAGAGCTGCATAATAATTATCTTTTTGTGGAATTACTGTTCCTAGATATTTTTTTACTAATTCTGGATGTTCTTGAATTGCCTCACTAATAGGACAAAAAATAATTCCTTTTTCACCTAGGGTTTTCTTAAAAGTTGTAGCAACCGATACTGAATCGATAACAATATCCATCGCGACGCCTGCAAGCTTTTTCTGCTCGTCTAGAGAGATTCCTAATTTTTTAAAAGTTTCTAATAATTCAGGATCAACCTCGTCTAAGCTGTCATATTTAGGTTTAGAATTAGGTGCGCTGTAATAAGAAATGGCCTGTAAATTTGGTTTTTCATAGGTAACATTTGCCCATTCTGGCTCTTCCATTTGTATAAAAGATCTATAAGCTTCTAGTCTCCAGTCCAGCATCCAATCTGGCTCGTTTTTCTTTGCCGAAATAATGCGTATAACCTCTTCACTTAACCCAATAGGTATGGTATCTGAATCCATTTGAGTATAGAAACCGTACTCGTACTCTTTATTTTTGAGTTCTTTTTCTAATTGTTGTTCTGTATATTTTGGCATAATCTACTGTTTTAAGGTTACTCAGTAATAACTACTCTTAATAGTAGTATATTCCTGCTTCACCAATTCTTTGTTCATTTGTCGCTATTGACATAGAAAAAATTTCTATAGAAGTGTTTTAAACTTTTTGAATAGGACAAAAACTTATCTTTGTAATTGGGTTATAAAGAAAAAGATTCTCCACAACCACAAGTTCTTTGTGCATTTGGGTTGTTAAATACAAACCCTTTACCGTTTAATCCACCACTAAATTCTAGTACTGTTCCTACTAGGTATAAAAAGCTTTTTTTATCTACAGCAATTTTTACCTCATTTGCTTCAAACACTTTGTCTGTCTCTAGTATTTGTTTGTCAAAATTAAGATCATAGGAAAGACCACTACATCCACCACTTTTCACACCCACGCGCACAAAGTCTTTATCTATTGCATAACCTTCCTCATTCATTAACTGAGCAAGCTTATTTTTTGCAGTTTCTGAAACACTTATCATATGAATAACCTATTTAAAATGGTTACAAATATACAAAACAAAGAATGGTTTGCACGGGACGTACATTAATTTTTTGTATTGCCGTATGTGATATATCGATACCAGCATCATATCGCTTTTAAAAGAATTTTTCTTTATACGACAGTTGTAATAAGCTATATCGTAATTTTGCAACATGATAGAAGATAAAAGCCCACAACGTACCCCTGTTGAAAGTTTAGGCGAGTTTGGCCTTATAGATAATATTACAAAAGATTTTAAAAACTCCCAATCCTCTACCCTTACTGGTATAGGTGACGACGCTGCCGTACTACAACACACCACCGCTACAGTAATTACCACAGACATGATGGTAGAAGGCGTTCATTTTGATTTAAGTTATGCCCCATTAAAACATTTGGGTTATAAAGCAATTGTTGTTAATTTATCTGATGTGTATGCCATGAATGCTATGGCTACACAAGTAACGGTTTCTATTGCGATCTCTAATCGATTTCCTGTAGAAGCGATTCAAGAATTATATAAAGGCATACATCTAGCCTGTAAAACCTATAACGTGGATCTTGTAGGTGGCGACACCACCGCATCTAGAAGTGGACTGGTCATTTCTGTAACTGCCATAGGACAACAAGATGCTGATAAAATTGTGCACAGAAGCGGTGCCAGCGATGGCGATTTATTAGTCCTTTCTGGTGATATAGGTGCCGCATATATGGGATTGCAAATTCTAGAAAGAGAAAAAGCAGTCTTTAAAGCAAACCCAAATAACCAACCCGATATTGAGGCATACAGCTATTTGCTAGAAAGACAGTTAAAACCAGAGGCGAGAAAAGACATCATCACCTTACTGGCAGACCTACAAATACAACCCACAAGCATGATCGACCTGTCTGACGGGTTGAGTTCTGAAATTATTCACTTGTGTAAACATAGTGAGGTAGGAATCACTCTTTATGAAGATAAAATACCACTAGACCCCACTGTAATTAATGCCTGTGAAGAATTTCAATTAGACAGTACTACTATTGCACTTAGTGGTGGTGAGGATTATGAACTTTTATTTACCGTACCACAAGGGGACTATCCCAAACTTAAAGCAAATCCAAACTTATCTATTATAGGTCATGTGGTAGACACCAGTCAAGGTATTAACCTAGTAACTCGCAGTGGGGAACAAATTCCTGTTACTGCAATGGGCTGGAATAGCTTTAAAAAATAGGTGGTCTACATAAATTTGTTCTTTTCAATTTGTTAATAGAAAATTAATCCATTTGTAACCCGTTGTGTCTGACTGATAGAATAGACCGCCTTGCTTATGTAAAATAGATCATATACTTAACTATAACTATCCTTAATAAAAGTAAAAACAAAAATAAGAGTAAGAATAAAACCAAAATAAGATTGTTGTGCTGTACTAAGGTAAGCTTGAAAAAAAAAGGTATCAACTTTTGTGGCATTCAACACCATCGTTATTTTTTTAGCATTAATCAGGCATCGATATTTAAGGATAATAAACTTAGAACCCAACATTGTTGATTAAATAATTACCAACTTAATAATCTAGTAATCATAACTGTAAAAGCTTCATTTGATCAAGGATAGCATCAGTATCGGTTAATAAGGACATGTGGCCGCTATCTAATTGAAGGTGCTTTGCATTTAAAAACGCAACTTCTTCTAGAATTTGGCTGGGTGTAATGATTTGATCTTGTGATCCATAGATGTAACTTACAAATACTTTTAACTTAAAAAGATCTTGCAAACTACTTTCTCTAAACCGCATACATTTTAAGGCCTGTGCTACACTTTTTATGGAGATATGTTGCGCTTGTTGTTTCATAAGTAGTATTCTGTTCTTGAACTGTTCTTGTTCTTTGGCATTAAAAAGATTTGTAACCGCCATTTTTACATAAGCCTGTCCATGCTTATCTATAAATAATAAAGATCGATCGCGCATGGCTTTACGCTCCTCACTATCTTCACTTGCAATGCTGTTTAACAATATTAGGGATTTTACTTTTTGAGATCTCGCTTTCGCGAAAGCGGAACCTAAATAACCACCCATACTGTGTCCCATAATATGTACGGTGTCAATACATTCAGCTTCTAAAATACGATCGATTTCTTGCACTAAATCTACCAATGTATAGTCTTTTGAAAACTCTGGACTAAAGCCGTGACCAGGCAGCTCTATTTTAAGTAAGGAATACTGTTGTACCAAATCCTTTTCTAAATAATCCCATTGTTGCATGCTTCCTAAAAAACCATGAATTAAAAGAAGGACAGGTTTTTCTATGTTTAAGTACTGATAATGTAATTGATTCATCCTACAAAAATAACACCTGCTGTAACAGGACCACTTGCTAGAAACGTTTAAATTATAAAAAAGAGGGATATGCCTTACATTTGAAATCTAAATAATAACAGATTTGTCCATTTCACCAGCTTCATTTGAACAGTATACCATCGCTTTTTACAACGTAGAAAATTTTTTTGATGTTACTGACAACCCTCATATTTTAGACAACGATTTTACCGAATTTGGCCGTAAAAACTGGACGCTAAATAGATATAAAAATAAACTAGTTAAAATAAGCGATGCGATAAGCAAAATAGGATTTGAATACACAGGTAAGTTACCCTCTATAATAGGACTGGCCGAAATAGAAAATAAAAAAGTGCTGAATGACCTTATTAACCAGCCCAAACTTGCTAAAATACCATATGACTACATACATTACAACAGTCCTGACGAGCGAGGCATAGATGTAGCGTTATTGTATGATACACAGGTTTTTACACCCACACATTCAGAGCCTCTCACTATATTTTTAGACGATGAAAACGGTAGTCGCGACACTACTAGAGATATTTTATATGTTAAAGGAATTCTAGCAGGCACCCCTTTACACCTATATGTAAATCACTGGCCATCGCGCAGGGATGGCCCCAGCATTACCGATTTAAAACGCATTGAAACCGCAAAACAATTAATGCAACACATAGATCATCAAGACCCAATTAAAAAACGTTTAGATAACAGTGCCGCTATAAATGATACTCACCATATTATAATAATGGGAGACTTTAATGACGATCCAGAAAATGACAGCATTAAAAAGGAATTACTTCCTAATGGATTTGATAACGTTACTGCCTCGTTAAAAAACAGCCATCGTGGGTCCTTAAACCACCAGTTTAAATGGAATTTATTTGACCAAATCATCATTAGTAAAAGCCTGCATAATGATATAGACAATTCCTTGTATTTTTACAAAGCAGCAATTTTTGACGATATTATGCTGCGACACTGGAAAGGAAAATACAAGGGACAACCAGCTCGCACATTTATAGGACGCCATTATAAAGGTGGTTATAGCGACCATTTTCCAGTCTATACTATCTTTAGAAAAAATTAACGCGCTATTTAACCATGAAAATTGCCATTTAATCTATTATGAATTTGTTAAATAGAAGCGGGCAAAGTTTTTTTATATATTCACAACTTGTTATCTATAGTAATTTACTTAATAATTGATTCTAAATTTGTCTCTCGCTTTAGCGAAAACAGAAATACAATAAACTTATAATAGATTGTAAGTAGAATCGTACTATATTTAGGCATTGAAATTATAAAAACAACCTTAAAACTAACTTTGTGAGAATGAAAAAATTACTTGCAATGGGGCTTCTATTATCTGTCGCTGCAACAAGTGTGATGCACGCACAACAAGATCCTCAGTACACACAGTACATGTATAATCAGAATGTTATCAATCCTGCCTATGCGGGTACCCAAGAAGGCATGAACCTTACCGCACTTTACAGGCAGCAATGGTCTGGAGTTGTAGGAGCTCCCGAGACGCTTACCTTTTCTGGTAGTACGTCAATAGGTGAAAAAGTAGGTGTAGGTTTATCGGTTATTTCTGATAATTTAGGCCCTGTAAGTGAAACCAACACTTATGCAGATTTTTCTTACCGCTTTCAAGTAAGTGAAAACACAACGCTGGCATTAGGTCTTAAAGCTGGTTTAACCTTTCATGACGTTAATCTAGCAACTATTAGAACAACTGTTCCAGGAGATGATGCCTTCCAAAATCAAATAAGTGAAAATTATTTTAATGTTGGTACAGGTGCCTTTTTATATGGATCTAACTGGTATGTAGGAGCGTCAGTTCCTAATTTACTTAATGCAGTACATCTAGATGAAACTGAAAACGATACTGGTACTAACTTAGGTTCTGAAACCCAACATTATTTCTTAACAGGGGGATATGTTTTTGATGTTGCAGAAAATATTAAATTAAAGCCGCACGTGCTTGTAAAAGGAGCTTTTGACTCGCCAGTGAGTTTTGACTTAAATACCAATGTGTTATTTAACAATAAATTTGAAGTAGGTGTTTCTTATAGATATCAGGATTCCTTTAGTGGTCTAGTAGGACTACACGTTACCGATAGCATTATGGTTGGTTATGCATATGACCGCGTTATATCAGACATCAATGTAGTAGCAAATAGTTCTCACGAGGTGTTTTTGAGTTTTGGTCTAGCATTCCCACGTAAAGTGATGCAGTCACCACGTTTCTTCTAATTTTTAAAAACATCAAAGAAAACTACCATGAAAAAACTATATATACTTTTATTCTTATTCGTAGGTGTTGCAATAAACGCGCAAGCACAAGACGATAAAACTGCCAAAGCAGATAAATTTTACAGCCAGTTGCGTTATATAGATGCCGCAAAAGCTTATGAAAAGCTGGTGAAAAATGGATTGAACACTCAATACGTCCACACACAATTAGCAAATGCTTACTACTATAATAGCGACTTTAAAAATGCGGTAAAATATTATGAAAAGGCAACAAAAAAAGATCCGCAAACAGAAACATTATACAAATATGCCCAAAGCTTAAAAGCAACATCAAAATACGATCTTTCTAATAAAGTGATGAATCAGTTTGCAGCTTTGGCACCAGGTGATGATCGTGCTAGAAAGTTTAAAGCTAATCCTGATTATATCAAAGAAATTCAAGATATGCCGGTAGCTTTTACCGCAAAATCTATCCTGATTAATACTGAAACCAGTGATTTTGCGGCTTATCAAGTTGGTGGAAAATTATATTTTTCAAGTGCTAGAAATCAACAAAGAAGAAATTATTCATGGAATAAAGAACCCTATTTAGATATTTATGAAGCTTCTATAGATGAAGATGGTGTTGTAGGGACCCCAGCTTTAGTAAAAGGAGATGTTAATACTAAGTTTCATGAAGGTACATTAAGCATCACACCAGATGGTAAATATATGTTCTTTACAAGGGTAGATTATTATCAAGGAGATTATGAAAAAGCAGAGGATGGAGAGAGCAAATTAAACATTTACCGAGCTTTAAATACTGGTGTTGAATGGAAAGATGTAACTTCTACATCGCTAGAATCTAAAGAATATGGCGTGGGACATCCATCTATTTCAAAAGATGGAAACACTATTTATTTTGCGAGTGAAGCACCAGGAGGTTATGGCGGTACTGATATTTATAAAGCAGACCTTAAAGACGGTGTCATTTCTAACCCAGTAAATCTAGGCGCAACAGTAAACACTGCTGGCGACGATTCTTTTCCACATATCTCAGACGATGGTGCCCTATTCTTTTCAAGTAATGGCCACTTAGGCCTGGGAGGACTAGACGTTTATAAATTTAAAAATGGTAAAGTAACTAATCTAGGAAGCCCTATTAATAGCCCACTAGACGATTTTGCCTTTAGTTATTCTGAAGCTACTGGTAAAGGATTTCTATCTTCAAATCGTGAAGGCGGTAAAGGAAGTGACGATATTTATGGAGTAGAAAGATTAGAAATTATTGAAGTATTAGTAACAGTAAAAGCAATAGATACTAATACAGGGATGCCACTTGCAGGTGCAATTGTATCATTACAAGATGGAAATGGAAACAGCATGCCTAGTCTAACCACAGATAAAGATGGTATAGCGGTATTTACAACAGGTCCCAATCTAGAACTTACTGCTCGTGGAGCTAAAGAAGGTTATGAAAGCGGTGAAGCAACACTATCAATCGCAGATGAAAAGACCGCTATGGTAGAAGTGTTGCTAGCACCAGAACCTGTAATTGTTGAAGATAAAATTATTTTGAACAAGATCTATTTTGACCTTGATCAATCAACTATACGACCAGATGCTGCTCTAGAGTTAGATCGATTAGTAGGATTAATGAAAAAATATCCTACTCTAGAAATACTTGCAGAAACTTATGCAGATTCACGTGGTGCAGATGACTATAACCTTGCACTTACAGAGAGACGTGCAAATAGTATTATTGAATACATCGCATTACAAGGAATAGATGCTGCTAGATTAAAAGCCGCAGGTAGGGGTGAAGAAAATCAAATAGTAGACTGTAACAATAAAAAATGTACAAAAGAAGAATATGAATTATCTCGTAGATCCGAATTTAGTATCACAAAAAGATAAGAAAATATTTTAATCTTTATAATTTTATAAAAGTCCATTTGCAATTGCAAATGGACTTTTTTTTAGTAAAGTGAATAGAATCATTTCAAATTACTAAAAAATTGATCAAAGTCTTTTCTTTTTTACTAGTTGGATCTACTAGGCAGTGGGCGTAAAAATAAAACTAACTTCATAACAACCACCTTGTCTATTACACCACAAAATATAACTATAGTACAGTTCATCATATACATAAAATTGCGCAAGCGTCCATGAATTTCAAAACATATGTATTATCTTTTCACTATGAATACATTTATTGAACAAGTACTTGCCGATCTAGTCAAAAAGCAAATAGACATCGCAAAAATCACCTATGTAGTGCCCTCAAAACGAGTTAGTGTCTTTTTAAGTAAATACATAGCCCAAGATATTACAACACCTATTTTCTTACCAAAAATCTATAGCATTGAAGAATATATAGCACAACTGGCAGGTGTAGAGATTTTAAAAGATCTAGACCTTTTACCCTTATTTTACCAGGCCTATAAAAATGTAGAAAACAATGAAAATATAGATAGCTTTGATCAATTTATAGGCTGGGCAACCACAATTCTCAGGGACTTTAACGAGATAGACCGATATCTAGTAAACCCAGAACAGTTCTTTAATTATTTAGACAATGTAAAAGAAATGGACCATTGGGCAAGGAGTAAAAACCCCACACAACTGGTTTCAAAATATTTAAGGTTTTGGAAAAAATTACATTCCTACTATATAGAGTTTCAAAAGTTATGTCTAGAGAACAATATCGCTTATCAAGGGATGGCTTATAGGTTAGCTTTCGCGAAAGCGGAACAAAACATCAACACCTTAAACCAAGAACAAAAAATCATATTTTTAGGTCTCAATGCCCTAAATACAGCAGAGTCAAAAATTATCCAACTGCTGTTAAATGAAGATAAAGCTGAAATATACTGGGATATAGATAGCTATTTGATATCACTAAAATACCATGAAGCTGGTAAATTTATAAGACATTTTTTAAAAAAATGGAAGTATTATGAACGACGAGAACTGCCATTTTACAACAGCACTTATACCACCACAAAAAAAATAAGTTTACACGGTGCTGCAGGAAATTTAAGTGTAATACAAGTGGCAGCAAAATTAATAGCACAGTTGCCCATAGAAGAAGTAGAAGACACGGCTATTGTTCTTGCAGATGAGCGCTTGCTATTGCCAGTGCTAGATGTGATTCCAGAAAGTATTCCTCATTTTAATGTTACCATGGGACTATCTTTAGACCAGTTACCCCTTGCAACATTCATTAATGACATTATAAAATTACATGCCGAAAAAACCGATAACAGCTTCTATTACAAAGGCGTGATACAAGTGCTAGAATCATCATTTATGTACATTTTAATAGGTGATGCAACTCGCAACATTATCAAACACATCAAAGAAAATAACCTGATCTATATCAACGCATCTAGCGATGAAGAGTTTATAAAAAGCCCACTAGTCCGTGATCTTTTACAAAATTTAGAAAATGTAGGGAGCCTTATAAAATTGATTCAGCAGGTTTTAGATGAACTAAAAATTAAACTACTTAAAGAAAAAAATAGAAGACTAGAAATAGAACAATTACTGGGCGTTACAGAAGTAATGCAACAATTATCCAATATAATTAATACAAATCATGAAGTAAAAGATTTTAAAACTATTGCCTATTTGTACAAACAGTTGATCCCTCTTAAAAAATTAGATTTTATAGGTGAACCAGTAAAAGGGCTTCAAATAATGGGATTGCTAGAAACAAGGGCTTTGGATTATAAAAACATTATCATGCTTTCTGTAAACGAGGGCTTATTACCAGCAGGAAAATCAACTGCTTCTTACATATCAAACGATATGAAGCACTTGTTTCAACTGCCCAATTATTCAGAAAAAGACAGTATTTATGCTTACCACTTTTATAGATTATTACAGCGTGCAACAACAGCATCCTTTATTTATAATACCGAGGGCGATACTCTAGGCGGCGGTGAGAAAAGCAGGTTTTTAACCCAACTAGAAACAGACCAAAACTCAAATCACATAGTCACACACGAGCAATATGTTTTTAAAAATAGCGCTGCAGAAGTAGAGCTTATGGTCATTAAAAAAGAGACCTCCTATTTTGAGCGCTTAGAAGAAATAGCTCTTAGCGGTTTTAGCCCATCGGCATTGACCAGCTATGTGCGCAATCCTATAGATTTTTATGCTAATAAAATTTTAAAAGTAAATGAGATAGAAGATGTAGAAGAAAACATTGCTGCAAATACAATGGGCTCCATCATTCACGAGGCGCTAGAACAGCTGTACCAGCCTTATATAAACCGTGTATTAATCAAAGAAGATTTTGACACAATAAAAAAACAAATACAACCACAACTAGCCGCTGCCTATCAAAAAGAATACGTATCTACCTCGCCACCTATGGGTAATAACAAAATCATTTATGAAGTCTCTAGCCATTACATTAACAAAATGATAAAAAGCGATCTAGATCTAGTTATCAATGGTAAAGAGCTAATCATTAAAAGTCTAGAACGTCGTCTAGAAGCCGTGGTACAAATACCTAAAATAGGTAATGTAAAAATAATCGGTATGGTAGACCGCATTGATCAACTGGACGGCACAATAAGGATCATTGATTACAAAACAGGCGCTGTAGCAAATGGTAATGTGGGGATTAAACCAGATGATTATGAAATATTAAAAGAAGGATATGAAAAATCAAAAGCCTTTCAAATATTGATGTACACCTATTTATATAGTCTAAACGAACCCTTTACTGAGGCGCTTGCAGGAATCATCAGCTTTAAAAGTTTTAATAGGGGGTTTATACCATTTTCAATAAAAGAAAAGAATACATATGTGCCTAAACTTATTGATAGGGAAATACTTAAAAACTTTGAACAAGTTCTTTTTGCACTTATACAAGAACTTTATAATCCAGAAATTCCCCTTACAGAAAAAGCCTTATGAAAACAAGACATAACTTTATAATCAAAGGAGAAAATGACCGTGCTATTTTGCTAGATTATGAATATAAAGAATCTAGTGAAAATCTACCAGCAGTCATTTTTTGCCACGGCTACAAAGGGTTTAAAGATTGGGGAGCATGGGGTTTGATGGGTTCCGCTTTTGCTAAAGCGGGATTTCTATTTATAAAGTTCAATTATTCCCACAACGGCGGTACGATAGAACAACCTATAGATTTTCCAGATCTGGAGGCATTTTCTAAAAATAATTATAGCACAGAAGTAAGGGACACACAACGGGTGCTGGACTGGCTAGCAAGCTCGCAACTGCCCATAGATAAAAATAAAATCAACCTTATCGGTCACTCGAGAGCTGGCGGTATTGCTACTATAGTTACAGCCATAGACCGTCGTGTTTCAAAACTAGTAACACTTGCTAGTGTAGCCGACTATGCCCAGCGATTTCCAAATGGTGAAGCCATGAAAAAGTGGAAGGAAAACGGAGTGATGTATGTAAAAAATGGCCGTACCCATCAAGACATGCCACATCTCTATCAATTTTTTGAGGATTTTGCAAAAAACGAAGAGTTGCTAAACATTCTAAAACAAGCAGGTAAGATAAAGCAACCGCATTTGATTATTCATGGAGAAGATGACGAGGCCGTAGCGGTAATCGATGCTCATAAATTGCATGACGCAAGTGTAAACTCGCAGTTAAAATTAATCAGAGCGGCAGGTCACACACTAGACGCAACACATCCCTGGAAAGCTACATTTTTACCTAATGACTTAAGACAGGCTGTACAATGTATTATTCAGTTTTTGAAGTAATAATGTGTTTTGAGATGGGGTATTGAAAATGACGATAAATAATAGTTGAAAGAAAAAGATGCTATTCTTTTACTATAAAATATAAATTTAATTATTCAAAACAATGACTAATTTTAAGTAGTTTTGAAAACCATATAAATTTTCTGATGAATACAACTAATAATGTTTGTGATGAAAAAGTTTTCAAAACGTTGTTTGAAGAACTAGGTGAAAATTTATTTCAGTTTTTACGTTTGAAATATCAAAACGAGGCTTTAGCCAGAGATGGTATGCAAGAAGCTTTCATAGCACTTTGGAAAAATTGCCAAAATGTAACGTCGGCTAAAGCAAAGAATTATGTGTTTACCGTTGGCAAAAACAAAGTGATTGATGTGTTGCGTCAAAAAAACAAGCATCTAAGTTTAGTTGATGACAATAAATTACAGATTGAAGAAGATCATGCAGAAATAGATGCTGATAAAGAAAAATTGATGAATCATATATTATCAAAAATGCCTGCGGCTAGTAAGGATGTGTTTTTATTAAATAGGGTGCAGGGTCTAAAATATGCTGAAATTGCAGATGAATTTGATATTTCTGTTAAAGCGGTAGAGAAACGCATGATGAAGGCGTTAAAAATAATAAGAGAAGAATTAAATCAAAAATAGGTAGGGTATTTCAAAAGAATAACGTTATAGGCATATATGAAAGAAAAACATTCACATATCATTCATAATTATCTCAACGGAAAGATTAGTTTATCCGAATTGAAAGGTCAATTACCGGCTGAGGATTTTCAATATTGGAAAGATACACTTCATTTATTGGAAAATTTTCCTGTTTCAAATTTTGATTCTGAAAATGAATTTAAGCAGTTAATTATAAAACGAAATATAAACGCTAAGATTAAAAAGGATAACAAATTCAACCTTTCAAACTTTATAAAAGTTGCAGCTGTTTTTATCTTTCTGGTTTGTAGCACAGTTCTAATTAATTATTATTATCTCAATCAAAATGCATACATCACCACCATAACTTACAATCAAGACAGTCTAGAAAATACGGTTATATTGCCAGATAACAGTAAAGCTTACTTAAATAAAGAATCCAGTATCAGCTATAATAGGCAAGATTGGGATGATAAAAGAAGTTTAAATCTGAAAGGGGAAGCTTATTTTGATGTAGAAGAAGGTGAAAAATTTATCGTAAAAACTGATTTAGGCTGGGTCCAAGTCCTGGGAACTACTTTTGATGTTTCAAATCACAACAGGAATTTTTCAGTGACTTGCTATACAGGCAAGGTAAGTGTAAGTTACAATAACAAAAAAATAATTCTCAATCCTGGTCAATCCTTTTCAAATACCAGCAATAAGGTTGAGATTGTGAATAGAAAGATGCCCAACTGGTTAATTAAGCAATCTATATTTGAGGCTACGCCATTGACAGAGGTAGTCAAAGATATTGAAAAACATAAAAACATAAAAATTGATATAATTTTAGATAAAAACTACACTTTTACCGGTGGTTACCAACATAAACAGTCGCCAGAAGTTATTTTAAAATTAATCAGTGAAACGCTTGGTTTATCTTATAGACAAATAAATGATAACCATTTTGAACTTATGAACCAATAATGTAAATGAGGTTCGGTATTTTTATACTTCTGTTTTTAGGAACTTTCTTCAATCACTATTCACAAGTGCAATCGCAAAGACCAAAAACTTTAGAATGCGATTTACTTTTCAAAAAAGCCAGTGAGAAGTATAAAATAATCTTCAATTACGATACTGACATTCTTCAAAACGTAAAATGCATAAATCTATTACCTGAAAGTTTTTCAGAATTCAAGGCTTATGTAGAAGATTATGCCGGTTTAATTTTTGAAAAATACAATACCGATTCTTGGATTATCAAGAAGGACTATTCCCATCAAATTATCTTATTCAACGAAAAATACAATCCTATTAAAGGAGCACTAATCAATGGTTTGAACTTAAGAAGCAATCGTTACGGTAAGTTGTTTCTGAATGTTGATAAATATCCGAGAACTTATAGTATTTCATATCAAAATAAATTTGAAACGTCATTCTCCATTAATAAAGACTCTTCAAAAACTTTAGAAATTTATTTAAATAGTAATATTGAAAACCTACCAGAAGTATTTATTACAGGGCTTTACACCAATGCCATTTACTTAAATGCTCAAAATCACATAAAAGTTAGCACTAAAAAAATGCCCCTTTTGGCCAGTCAAACACAGCAAGATGCATTTGTAAGTTTGCTAAATTTACCACAAATCACCTCTCCAGTTGAATCTATCGCCGAACTCAATATTAAAGGGGGTATTAATGATCAAAATCTGGTGCTTTGGAATGGTATCAGGATGTTTCAAAACAGCCATTTTTTTGGTTTATTATCGGCTTATAACGATAACTTGATCAACACCTTAACTGTAATAGATAATGCAACACCAGTGCAGTATGGCAATGCCTTAACGGGAACGGTAATGTTAGATTTTGACGATAAATTCACCAAAAAAAATCAATTAGGAGGGGGAATAAATTCATTGAGTGGACAAGTTTTTAGTAGGCTTCACATCGATGAAAATACCGAATTTTCTTTTGCTTTTCAGCGCTCTTTTACAGACGTATTCAATTCACCTACCTTTAAATCTTATACTGAAAAAGCTTTCAGAGATACCGATTTAGAATTGACAGAAAACCCAGATTTGCCAAGTAATAGTATTCAAAGAGAAGATATTTTTTTGTTTAAAGATGCGCAATTTCAATTCAAAAAAAAAGTTAGTAAGGATTTGCAAATAAATTTACAAGGCATCTGGTTTGATAATCATTTAAATTACAAAGAAACCGTTGATGACCAAGATACCAAACAAAGTAATTACGATAACGAAAATCTAGCTATTGGGATTGACTTACGATATCAAATCAACGATAAGCAAAATTTTGTCTTTCAATCGAATTATAGTCAACACAATTCCGAAGGGGAAAACAATACTTTTTCGGGCAATCAAGACACAAGGCAATCCAATCAGATTGAAAATTATTTTACACAAGCTTATTGGCAGCGAGATTTAAAAAATAGAAACTTTCTATTAGGAGTTGATCTACAAGGCAGTATTTTGACCAATAGATTTAATAATTTGATCACAGAAGGCTCTTTAAATTTAGTTCAAATTAGTAATGTATATTCGGCATTTGGGGCTTATACGTACAGTAAGAATAGATGGAAACTTTATGCTGGGCTTAAAAACATCTATTACGAAAGAGATGCTGAAGTAAGTGTTGAACCGAGATTAAGTGTAAGTTATAAGTTGAATAAAAATATTGATTTTATACTAAAAGGTGAACAAAAATCCCAAAATCTTAAACAAATCATCGATCTGGATCAAAACTTTTTGGGTATTGAAAAGCGACGTTGGGTCGTGAGCGGTGACAGTATTTCGCTGCCACTTCAAAAAACAAAACAAATTGAAGCTTTGGTTAAATGGAATTATAATCAAATAGGTGGTTATGCCAGTGTATATGCAAGACAACTAGAAGGAATTTCTACTAACGATCAACGTTTTCAAAACCAAGGCCAATTTCAAGATTTGACAGAAGCCGATTCTGATAGTTATGGTTTTTTGTTTCACTTGTATTATAAAAACGATTGGCTTAATTCGTGGATAAGTTATGCACATGTCAATGAACAAATCCAATTAGGAAATCAACAATTTGATGGCATCAACAACCTTGACCATCAAATAACCTGGGGAAACAATTTTAAATGGCGACAGTGGAATTTTTCTGTAGCGTTACAATACCACAGCGGTTTGCCTTATACTGAAATCAATACCAACAATCCCTTACTTCAACAAACTGAGGAAAACATCAATCGCATTAATTTTGAAAAGCCTAATGCAGCTTCTTTGCCGGATTATTTCAGATTGGATTCTTCTATTCAATATCAGCTACAAACGCCCGAGGCGGGAAATTTTAAATTTTCACTTGGATTGATCAACTTAACCAACAACCATAACATTTTACGTAGAAATTTTCGCCTTAATAGAATTGCCGAAAATCGAATTCAACAAACTGAAAACGTTGGACTTAACTTCACTATTAATTTTGGTGTTTTATGGAATTTTAATTTTTTTTAAAAAAAAGGTAGGGTTTTTTTTAGACTTATACGCTTAAGGGATAAGTAATAACCTTAAAAACAAAAATTATGTTACTAACAAGAAAATTTAAATCGCTTTTAATCGCAGTATTTGCTACTGCATTAACCATTGTAAGTTGCTCTGATGACAATGAAGTCATAGATCTGCAGGAACCCCAATCTCAAATTTCTGATGAATTAAGGTCGAAATTGATTGCCAACTCAACGAGCAGTCAAAGTAATCAAGATTTCCAAAACAAAATCAATTGGCCACAAACTATTAACTCAACTGGCCCTGTGTGTGGTGTTGAAATTGCGTTATTAGCATATGAACTTTATGATTCTAATAACAATTTTTTAAATGAAGTTAACGTTGTGCCATGGATAGCTGGACAAGGCTTTACCTTTCAAGACCTTGTTGATGATGTGGAGCAAAATGGGACTCTACAATATGGAGTTCCTGTACAAGCTATTTTTGTCGCTGGAGTACTTGTTAAATCAATAAATCAAAACTCTTACCAGGTGGCAGAAATCTCTAATTATGCTGTGTTTAGTGATTTTTTTAATAACTGTCAAAGTCCTGATGTTACGTTTCAAGTGGGCCAAGGTACTTTTGACTTTAATATACCTATGCCTACTGGGGCACCGGTAAATTTTCCTACAACCTCAGCACCATGCGCGTCCTTCGATTTTCCTCTGAATATCTTGGTCGCTGATATAGCTAATCCTACTTTAACATTTCAAGAATCAGTTGATCTTGTACAATTTATTAATTATTTACAAGGAAACGTTACAGGTTTTACCTTTATTGACTTTGTATATCCAATAAATCTTACCTTAATTGATGGAACACCAGTGTCGGCTAACAATCTATCCGAACTAGATCAAATTTTAAATCGACCTTGTATCTAAACATAGAAGTTAATATTTTAGATTTAATTATAACCTTAATAAACCTGAGTGATATTCATTCAGGTTTTTTTAACTCAAAAAACACCAAAGAAGGAAATTAAAATGTCACTTAAAATAAAAGCAGCATATGAATTGGAAATCGCGAATTCCAATAAATAAAATTATAAAGATATGAGCAAAACGAAAAATAAAAACATAATGACACTCGACTAGTTCAAAGAGAAAAATTATGGAAAACGCGGGACAAAAGAACGTGACGAACTAGAAGCAGGTTACGAAACTTTTAAGATCGGTGCGTTGATACACGACACTCGATTAGAAATGGGAATGACACAAGAGCAACTTGCTGAAAAAGTTGGGACAACTAAATCCTACATTTCTAAAATTGAAAATAACATAAAAGAAGCTCGCATTTCGACACTTCAAAAGATCATAGAACTTGGTTTTGGTGGACAACTTGAATTGAAAATAAAAATCTAAAAAGATCTGTATTCAAAATTAATAAGTTTACTCGTTTCGTTTTTTTATCTGGCTTTCTTTTTATCTCGCTTTCGCGAAAGCGAGATCATTCAAAAAAATGATACAAGAAAAGAGATTTTAAGAAGTGGTGGTTACATCATTGTCATTATTGGCTATTTCGGTGTGACCATGCCACGGATTTCGGTCAAACCGTGCCACTTATA
>CAZQGX010000021.1:0-49358 GCA_964593255.1 uncultured Flavobacteriaceae bacterium
TTGATTTAAAGAGTTGTTAGGCTATTTATTAGCAACCTTTGCGATTATTAGGTTATAAGTGGTTGTAGCATTATTCTTCTACCAGCTCTCCAAAACCATTCATTAACCTCTTGATTTTAGGATCAATCACAGCACGACAATAGCCTTGTTCTTTATTATTATTATAATAATTATCATGAAACTCCTCGGCTAGGTAAAATTCTGTTGCAGGGGCAATTTCTGTAACAATTGGGTTTTGAAATGTTGCACTAGCATCTAGCTGTTTAACAAAAGAACGGGCTTGTTTTTCTTGCTCTTCATTTAAATAAAAAATCGCACTTCTATAATGTGAACCTATGTCATAACCCTGTCTATTTAATGTGGTAGGGTCGTGAGTTGCCATAAAAATTTCTAGCAACTGTAAAAAACTTACCTGCAATGGATCAAAAGTAATTTCAATAGACTCTGCATGACCTGTTCTACCTTGCACCACCTCTCTATACGGCGGATTTTTAATATGCCCGCCGCAAAATCCAGATCTTACTTTTTCTACCCCTTTCACTCTTTGAAAAACTGCCTCGGTACACCAAAAACAGCCTCCTGCAACTATAGCCTTTTCCATTTTATCTATTTTTAATGCAATTTAATAAACAACGGCTATTGTTCTGTTTTATTAACATGCCTTTAATGCTTGTCGTTTACAAAACCTTATTTTTGCAACTTTTATAAACCCATAGCATTGAAATCTATAACGGCAACCATTTTAATTATTATTCTCGCTTTCGCGAAAGCGGAATCACAAAAAATTAAAGACACCTTAAACATAGATCGCAAGGTTTACAAAGCAACTAGGGTAACAAGCGAGCCAGTAATAGATGGTGAGCCTTTTGAGGCATTTTGGGACAATATTGATACAGGCGGTGATTTTATCATGAGAGAACCGACAAATGGCCAAAAGGAACGCAATACACACAAAACAGAATTTAAAATAGCTTATGACGATAAAGCACTATATGTAGCTGCCTATCTTTATGACAATGACCCTGCTAGCATACTGCGACAATTCTCACAACGGGACGAGCTAGATGCACAGTCAGACTCGTTTGGTTTTTTTATAAACACTTATAACAATCAGATCAATCAAACTAGGTTTTATGCTACCAGTGCAAACGCCCTTGCAGATGCTATTGTAGAAGGTGATCGAGAGGATTTTAGCTACAATGTGGTGTTTAAATCTGAAGCACGTATCAATAATAAAGGCTGGTTTGTAGAAATGAGAATACCCTATAGAACATTGAGGTTTCCCGAGGTTGAACAACAAAACTGGAGTTTTCAAGTATACAGAAGAATACGTAAACTAAATGAAGAATACACCTATAACTTTCAGGATATCACAAAAGGAATAGGAACGCAATATGACGCCTTATTGACGGGTGTAAAAAATATAGACCCACCTTTAAGGTTAAATCTTTATCCATATGCCACAGCAATTAACGATAGATTTGATGGAAATGTAACCACACAATACAACGCAGGTATGGATATCAAGTATGGAATAAGTGACGCCTTTACACTAGACGCGTCTCTTATACCTGATTTTGGACAAGTAGCTTTTGATCAGGTAATTCTTAATTTAGGTCCATTTGAACAGCTTTTTGGAGAAAATAGGGCCTTTTTTAACGAGGGAACCGATCTTTTTAATAAAGGGGACCTCTTTTTTTCTAGACGTATAGGTCAAACCCCTAGCGGCTTTTCATCAATCGCATTACAAGATGACGAGTCTGTAATAGAAAATCCTAGTAATGCAAAATTACTAAATGCCATAAAATTAACTGGCAGAACTAAAGACCGACTGG
Organism: uncultured Flavobacteriaceae bacterium; assembly: GCA_964593255.1. Classification (GTDB taxonomy): domain Bacteria; phylum Bacteroidota; class Bacteroidia; order Flavobacteriales; family Flavobacteriaceae; genus Nonlabens. Next base: position 1,836 of record CAZQGX010000021.1, read on the forward strand.
GTATAGGTTTTTTAAATGCCATCACCGATAAAAGTGAGGCGATAATAGAAAATTTACAAACGAGAGAAAGAAGGACTCAAGTAACTGAGCCTTTAACTAACTATAATATGTTTGTGATTGACCAGCAATTTAATAAAAATAGCTCTATCGCATTTTCTAATGCTACCACCATAAGAAATGGAAGTTTTACCGATGCTGTAGTAAATGCAATCGTACTAGACCACAACGATAAAAATGCCGAAAATAATTACCAGGCGCAATTAAAAATGAGCAATCGTTTTACCCCCACAGGCACACAAACGGGTGTCGCAAGCGAGACGAGCTGGAGAAGAACCACTGGAAAATGGAGACCTAGACTTTTACATTTTTATAGAGACAAAAACTGGAATCCCAACGATCTAGGTCGCAATTTTCAAACTAACACCCAAACGCTTGGTGCAGACTTAAAGTACAATCAATTTACACCTATCGGTATTTTTAACAGGTTTGATATAGATTTAAGAGTAAGACATAGAAGGCAAATCGATCCAGATCTGCATACCGATACAGATATCACCATCAACCCTTTCTTCTTTACCAGGGAGCGGCTGGCATATGGTGCAGATTTTACCTATTTTACAAGAAACCTAGATCAGTTTGAGGCTAGAAAAGACCTGCAAGTAGTAAGATATGCACCCGCCTATTTTACAGGTGGATTTATATCTACAGATTACCGTAAAAAATTAGCCATCGATTTGCGAGTGGGAAGGTTTAAAAGATTAAATGACCCAGAGGATAGTTACAATTTTAATTTTAGTCCTAGATACAGATTTAACGATAAATTCTTACTTATTTATCGTTTGGGATGGGATAAAAATGACAACCGCATTAGTTATGTAACTACAACCATAGCAGGTGACCCCATCGTGAGTAGTCGCGACACACATTCTGTAGAAAATTCTATATCAGGAACTTATAACTTTAATAATAAGCAGGCCTTGAGTCTGTCATTTAGAAACTTTTGGTCTAGGGCAACATTTAGTCGTGATTTTAAAGAACTAGCACCAGACGGCACCTTGCTAGCAAGTAATTACAGCACAAACAATGGCTTTAATCCCGATGCCAATTTTAATATTTGGAATCTAGACCTTTCCTACAGGTGGCGATTTTCACCTGGTAGCGAGGCTTCTATATTGTACCGCAACAGCATTACTAATTTTGATAATCAAGGCGATATTACCTTTCAAAACAGTCTAGACGAACTCTTTAACCAACCCTCTAGACACAATATTTCTATACGATTCACTTATTTTCTAGATTTTAATGATGCACTAGGTATATTGAAATCTTCCTAACATACTATAAATATTAATTGTTTTACTGGTAAAAGAATTGGTAAGAAATTGATGAAATCCTAAAACTTTACAGTAAAAAAATACCAACTACTCTATAAAATTTGTTACTTTGTTACTATGATAAAAGCAGTACAGATTTATAAAAGCTATGGCGATTTACAGGTTCTTAAAGGTGTAGATCTAGAGATAAAAGCAGGAGAAATTGTAAGTGTAGTAGGTAGCTCGGGCGCAGGAAAAACTACTTTGTTGCAAATTTTGGGTACGCTAGAAAAACCAGATATTACAACTAAAAGTAGCCTAGAAATTGACGGCACAGACCTTATGAAATTAAAAGGCAAGCAGCTCAATAAATTCAGAAATACATCGCTGGGATTTATATTTCAATTTCATCAATTACTGCCTGAATTTACTGCTTTAGAAAACGTGTGTATACCCGCCTACATAGCAAATACCGATAAAAAAACTGCCGAAAAAAGAGCTAAAGAACTACTAGACTATCTAAAATTATCAGAGCGTTTTGACCATAAACCAGGAGCACTTTCTGGTGGGGAGCAACAACGTGTGGCGGTTGCTAGGGCATTAATGAATAATCCAAAAGTCGTATTTGCAGATGAACCTACAGGAAACCTAGATAGCGCAACAGCTCACGACCTGCATGAACTGATTTTTCAGTTAAGAAAAGAAATGAATCACACCTTTGTGATTGTTACCCACAATCAAGAACTGGCAAATCTAGCAGATCGCAAATTGACCATGCAAGACGGTAAATTCTTAAATTCATGAATCGCGCAGCGCTCAAAGAATTTCTTGACCTTAAGGTAGAACAATACAATACGCCAGATTTTATTCCTTTTGACCCCATACAAATACCACATCTTTTTACCGATAAAAAAGATATAGAAATTTCTGGTTTTCTCATAGCTATTATTGCATGGGGTAATCGCAAGTCTATCATTAACAACGCTCATAAATTAATGGAATTAATGGATCACGCTCCCGCAGACTTTATTAAAAATCATCAAGAGAGTGATTTATCGCGGTTTGACAACTTTGTGCACCGCACCTTTAACGGTACAGATTGCAAGACTTTTATGCAGTCTTTACAGCACATTGAAAAGAAATATGGTGGTTTAGAGCACGCTTTCGCAAAAGCGTACCTAGAACAATCACACCTACAACAAGCCATCTCTCAATTTAAAACCATCTTTTTTGAAATAGACCACCAGCAACGAACACAGAAACACATCAGTGATCCGTTAAAAAATAGTAGTGCAAAACGCATCAATATGTTCTTGCGATGGATGGTAAGAAAAGACCAAGCGGGTGTAGATTTTGGTATTTGGGACCGCATACCTATGAGTGCGCTGTCACTGCCCCTAGATGTTCATACTGGCAATGTGGCAAGACAACTGAAATTATTGAAACGCAAGCAAAACGATGCCAAAGCAGTTGCTGAAATAGGAAAAGTGCTGCGTAAATTTGATCCTGTAGACCCTGTTAAATATGATTTTGCGCTTTTTGGTTTGGGTGCTTTTAAAGAACTTTAATAAAAACCTCGAATTTTGATAAATTATTATCTTTATTATTTAAATTTGGTATTTCAACTAAAAATGAACTATGACCAATGCTCCTTTACATCTTAAAGAGAATGAGCGCATTAAATATTTGGATTCATTTCAAATAAATAGTGATAGTAATAAGGTTCTTGACGAACTTACAGAACTGGCATGTAAGCTTACTGGCGTCTCTAAAAGTCTTATCTCTATTGTAGATCGCAAAAAGGTCTGGTTCAAATCCCAAAAAGGTATACAACTACAACCTACTCCTAGAGAACTTTCTTTTTGCGCACATACCGCTGTAAATGATGAGGATCTTTTGTATATAGAAAATGCAAATAAAAATGAAGACTTTAAAGATCAACCTCATCTAGATACTAATGATAAGATCCTATTTTATGCAGGTGTACAATTAAAAGATGATAACAACCTGCCTATAGGTGCCGTTTGTGTATTAGACCATGAACCACAAACATTAAATGATGAACAGAAAAGATCGCTGCAAATGATAGCCGATCTAGTTATGAGACAGCTGCAATTGCACAAAACTAATATTGCATTGAATGAAAAAACAGCACTGCTAGAAGAAAATAATGAAATGCTTAAAAATTTTGCTCAAGTAGTATCCCACGATATGAAAATGCCCCTAGCAAGTATGATTCTTACTACAGATATATTAAATAAAAAATACAGTAAAGAGCTAGACAATGATGGTAAGCGATATTTAAAGACCATTAAAGACACAGCTTTTTCTATGAGTGATTATGTCGATACCATTCTTAACTATTACGAGAGTGATCAACTTGCTCTAGACGAAAAGGAAGAGTTTGATATTTACTCTATTCTAGAAAAAGTAGAAGAACTGATAGGACAACGGGACGACCTGAAGCTTATTTTTCCTGAGGTAAATATGATCCTTAAAAGTAACAGCGTTGCTATAGAACAAATATTACTTAACTTAATAGGAAATAGCATAAAATACAATGATAAAGAAATCATTGAAGTAGTAATTACAGCTAGCGAGACACCTCAATTTTATAAAATAAGTGTACAAGACAATGGAATAGGTATTCCAAAAGACAAGCAAGAATCGATTTTTAAACTTTTTACCACCCTAAATCAAAGTGATAGATCTGGGAAAAAAGGCAACGGTATAGGTCTTTCTACTGTTGAAAAGCTGGTGGGTAAACTAGGTGGTAATATTACTTGCGATTCACAAATTAACGAGGGTACTACCTTTACTTTTACCATTAAAAAGTAAAACTTCTTCTTGCTAAAAAAGGCAGTATCTTTGATATGTGTTTGAAATTTAATTTATTAAGACTGTACTAATAAGAATTAACTAAATGTGGCATTCATTCAATGAATAGGAATGACCCAATAATAAAAAGCAATGAAAATAAATGCTATTTAAAAACCCATTTTTACTTTACGGTCTTTTTTTTCTGATAGTCCCTATTATTGTTCATCTTTTTCAATTGAGAAAATTTACAAAGATACCTTTTACCAATGTAGCTTTTCTTAAACCACTTATCACTCAAACCAGAAAAAGCCGCCTACTCAAAAAGTGGCTTACCCTGCTAGCGCGGTGTGCTGCAGTGGCGTGTTTAGTATTTGCTTTTGCACAGCCTTTTTTACCTAGTAGCGACATTAGTCTTAAAGAAAAACAAACTGCGATATACCTAGACAATTCCTATTCCATGGAATTAAATGGAAAAAATGGAGCCCTATATCAAAGTGCTACCAGTCAACTGTTAGAAAAACTGCCAGCCGATAAAGTTTTTACCTTGTTTACCAATGATAAGGTATATGCAAAAACTAACAAACAACAAATAACTAACGAGCTGTTATCAAATGATTACTCTAGCACGGCACTTTCCGTTAAACAAATACAACTGAAAGCAAATGCGCTACTAGATGATAAAAAAGCGCTGAAAGAACTAATAATAATATCAGACTTTCAAAATAGAGAAGGCCATAAGTTTCCTGAAAATTTACCCAACTTAAAAAGAGAACTGGTGTTGCTAGAGCCTGTTGCCATCGATAATATCGCAATAGACACCGCTTTTATTACCAGTCAAATAGGTGACAACTTAAAGATACAAATAGACCTCAGTTCTAATTATGACATAGAGCAGCCGGTTACCATTACACTATCAAATAAAGATATTCTGGTTGCAAAAACATCGGTTGTTTTAGAAAACAATCTAGGGACAGCAACATTTGACATAGAAATCGAAGATTTTAGTCAAGGTAAAATTTCTATTGAAGATAAAGGTATCTCTTTTGACAACGAGCTATTTATAAGTAGTGGTGCCAAAGAAAAAATAAAGGTCTTAAGTATCAATGGCGCAGATTCAGATTTTCTAGATCGTCTTTATAAAAGTGAACAGTTTGATTACATGACTGCAAAAGAACGTGAGGTAAATTATAATTTGATCAAAAATCAAAATTTAGTAATCCTTAATGAAGTGGTTACTATTACCGAAAGTTTGGGTAAAGAATTGAACAACTTTACAAATAATGGTGGTTACCTGGTAATTATTCCTAGTGAAAATCATTCAGGTTATGAAAGAATAAAAATGCCTGGTTTAGAAACTAATGAAAGCATACAAAAAATAACGGAAATCAATTTTAATCATCCAATATTTAAAAATGTATTTAATAAGAAAATTTCGAATTTTCAATATCCCAATGTAAAAACTGTTTTAAAAAGCATCAATGCAACAGACCCTATTTTAAAGTATGAAGACGGCAGCAGCTTTTTATATAAAACTAATAACACTTACATTTTTACCAGTAGCCTGCGACTAGAAAACAGTAATTTTCAAAACTCGCCGCTTATTGTACCTATTTTTTATAACATGGCTGTAAACGCATTACCATTTACACAATTGTATTACGAGCTAGAAGAAAATAATATCATTGCTGTAAACACAACTGTGAATCAAGACGAGATTTTAAATTTATCAAACAATAGTTTGCAGTTGATACCCAGACAACAAGCCTTTGAAAATTATGTGTTAATCACCGCTGGTGAAGATTTTAATCAACCAGGTAATTATCAAGTAAACGGTAAAAAAGAAAATTTGACTACCATAAGCTTTAATGCAAAACGTAAAGAAAATAGATTAACATATTACACAAAAGAAGATTTAGGGGGTAAAGTATCTACCTCTATCGACGAGGTACTTAATAAACTGAGTCAAGAAGAGCAAGTATTTTCTTTATGGAAATATTTTGTGATGGGTGCTTTATTCTTCTTAATTTGTGAATTATTGATTTTAAAGTTTGTAAAATGATTTTACTTAAAGATGTAACCATAGTTGCTGCCGGCTGTGAATTAAACGGCACAAAAAAAGACATACTGATCAAAAACGGCAAAATTGATCAAATTGCAGATTTCATAGAAGCGGCAGATCAGGCAAAAATCATCAACCGCAACAATTTGCATGTCTCTATAGGCTGGATGGATAGCAGTGTTTGTTTTGGTGAACCTGGTTTTGAAGAAAGACAAACACTAGATAACGGTATTAAAGCAGCGGCAACAGGAGGTTTTACTACCATAATGCTCAACCCAAATAATCTGCCTAATCCACAAGGCCAGTCTGGAATTAAGTATTTAAAAAACGCTACTGCAAATCAGGTCGTAAAGGTGCTACCTGTAGGTTGTTTTACATTACATCAAAAAGGCGAGCACCTGGCAGAGTTGTATGATATGAATGAAGCAGGTGCCGTATCGTTTTATGACTATAAACACGAGGTGACAAATGCCAACTTATTAAAAGTAGGACTACAATACACCAGCGCTTTTAATGGTGTGGTACAATCTTTTCCACAAAATAAAGACCTCGCAGGTAAAGGAATGGTCAATGAAGACGAGATCAGTACAAATCTAGGGCTTAAATCCATGCCTGCCTTAGCCGAGGAAGTGCAAGTAGCAAGAGATTTAAGAATCGCTGCCTATACACAGGGCAGACTGCATATCCCTACCATAAGTACTACCGAAAGCTTAAAACTAATTGCAGCATATAAAAAAACTGCTAATAATGTAACCTGCAGTGTGGCAATGCACCATCTATTATTGTCTAGTAAAGAGCTAGAAAGTTTTGATACCAAGTTTAAAATACAACCACCTTTAAGAGATGAAAAAGAGGTTAAACAATTACAACAGTATCTAGATAAAGGCGTGATAGATCTAGTTACCAGCGATCACACACCGTTAAATATAGAACATAAAGACCTAGAATTTGATCGTGCTACTGCTGGCACGATAGGGCTAGAAAGTTTTTATGGTGCCCTCAATAATTTAATAAACACGCCACAAGCAATTCAATTATTAACAAATGGCTATAAAGTATTTAATCAAAAAATACCGCAAATAGCAGTGGGAGAAATAGCAAACCTAACCTTGTTTGAACCAGATTCTACTTATATTTTTCAAGATAAACATATTGTTTCTACTTCAAAAAATGCGGCCTTTCTTGGTAAACTAATGAAAGGAAAGGTGGTGGGAATTATCAACAATAAAAAAGCACACTGGAATGACTAAAAATCCAAAAGGTAAAAATCTAGCCATACTGGCTTATGCTAGTGCCATCTTATTTTATTTACCTTTATTATTGTTTATTGGAACCTTTGGAGTGGCTGTAATTTTAAATCATAATAAAGGAAATCAATTTGCTTCATTTCACATTAGGCAAATGTTTGGAATAGGTGTTATAACCATATTTCTTAGCATTTTTACAAATCGCATAGATAACTTTTGGGTAGGATTTACTGTTTTAAGTCTCATGGTTTTACTTGCACTGCTAGGTATGATAAGTGCCCTGCGCAATCAAAAAGATGAATTGCCATTTATAGGGGCTTATTTTCAAAAATGGTTCTCGTTTATAAAATAAATCAATTGTTTATGACTACTAGATGAGACCGCTTTATTGTTGAAATAGTGAATTTAGAAGTTAGAATATGGACTTAACTTTAAATTTCTGAAAGTCCATTTAAAAATAGTTGAAAATTAAATTTAAAGAATACCGATATGCGACGTAAAATAAACTTTGTAGTATCAACCTGTCAATTCAAGTTTACTATCAATAACCTTTACCACTCTCAAAAACTAGAGTGATTTTTCATAATTAATCAAACGACAACAAAAATAAATAAATTGAATAATTCACAAGAACTTAGTTATATAACGCGACCTTCAAACATTAAAAACGCCCCTTTACTCCTACTGCTGCACGGTTATGGCAGTAATGAAGAAGATCTTTTTTCATTTGCACCAGAGATAAGTAAAGATATATTTATTGTTTCTGTACGTGCACCCTATGATTTGCCGCCACAAGGTGCTGCCTGGTACGCAATTAATTTTGACGCTACAGGCAGTAAATTTAGCGATAACGATCAGGCTAGAGAAAGCATGATAAAAATCACGCACCTAATAGAAAAATTAAAAACCACCTATTCTATCAATCCAGATAATATTAACGTACTGGGATTCAGTCAGGGAGCGATACTGTCTTATGCCCTTAGTCTTTCACAGCCGGGCTTGTTCCGCAATGTTGTGGCGATGAGCGGTTATATCAATGAAGATATTATAGCAGGAAGAGATGGTTTAAAAGTCCGCTTTCGCGAAAGCGAGATAAAAACCAATTATTTCATATCACATGGCATGGTAGATCAAGTGATCCCATTACAATGGGCAAAAGAGGCTCCAAAAATTATGGAAGAGATTGAAGCCGATTATGTTTTTAAAGAGTACCCCATAGGTCACGGCGTTTCTAGAGATAATTTTTATGATATGAAAGAATGGCTGGAACAACGCGTTCTAAATTTGTAAAAAACAACCATAAGTAAGTTTTAAGATGTACAATTCTATCAAATCACAACAACAAATTCTAGATAAATTAGGAATTGCTTCATTAAACCATATGCAGTTGCGGGCGCATGAAGCCATTACAAATTATCGAGATACAGTCATCCTCTCCCCCACAGGCACAGGTAAAACACTTGCGTTTTTATTACCTGTTATAGAATTATTAAATCCAGAACTTACACAGGTGCAGGCATTAATACTTGTACCGTCTAGAGAACTTGCGATACAAATAGAACAAGTAATTAGAGAAATGGGTACAGGCTATAAAGCAACCGCAATATATGGCGGTCGCGCTGGCGCAAAAGATAAAGAAGACTTAAACCACCCACCTAGCATTGTGGTAGGAACACCAGGGCGCATCGCCGACCATTTAAGACGTGAAACAATAGATCCGTTTTTTATTAAAACCTTGATTTTAGATGAATTTGATAAATCACTGGAAACGGGTTTTGAAAAAGAAATGAAAGAAATAGTAGGTGCTTTACCTAGTGTTGATCGCAAGATTTTAACATCGGCGACATTTAAGGTAGAAATCCCAGCTTTTATGGAATTGCAAGAACCACAAATGTTGAAATTTGAAAAGAAGACCGATAGCATTCTTCAAATCAAAACAATGGCATCAGATTCTAAAAACCGATTCATAAATCTTGAACAAATTATCGCAAGAACCGGCAATGGCAACGGTATAATTTTTTGCAATTTTAAAGAATCTATACAAGAGGTAAGCAAATTTTTAAGCGGTAAAAACATCGCACACTCCGTTTTTTATGGTGGGCTAGAGCAACGCGATCGAGAACGCGCCTTGATAAAATTTAGAAATGGCACCCACCAGTTATTACTAGCTACAGACCTTGCCGCCCGTGGTATTGATGTGCCAGAATTAGACTTTATCATTCATTATGAATTGCCATTTCACAAAGAAGAGTTTACCCATAGAAATGGCCGCACAGCAAGAATGAATGCTAATGGGACTGCTTATGTATTGTACAATAAAAAATATGCTTTACCAGATTATATTGAAGACAGTAAACCACTAGAATATAAAGAACGTTTAAGGGTAGCTAAAGAACAGCAATGGGAAACCCTATTTATCTCTGGCGGTAGAAAAGATAAAATTTCTAAAGGCGATATCGCAGGTATGTTTTTTAAACAGGGAAATCTAGATAAAAACGAACTAGGCGAAATAGAATTAAAACAAGACTGTGCTTTTGTCGCTGTTCCATTTGAAAAGGCATACCAATTATGTCAAGAATTAAATAATATCAAAATCAAAAAGCGCAAGGTGAGAATTTATAGACTAGAATAAAAGCGTAAGTTTTATTCACATTAGGTAACTTTTATAAAGTCATGATCAATAAAAAAATAGACCGCTTTGCTACTAGAAAATAGACTTAAATGCAACTATTTGAAGATTAATGGGAGTTAAAATAAAAGCCGTTATTTACTTTAATAAATGAACTCTTTTAAAAGCAAAGTTGTTAATAGAGATTTATCTTCAATAGCATTGCAAGTACTAAAAAATAATGTGGTTTTATGCGTTTATCTCACCACAATGACTTTAATTATTGATTTAAGATTACATTTAAACATCTAATTGAATATCATAAATCTTTCTATTATTATAAGGTAATCATAAGGTAATTATAAAGTTACTGTATTCAAAAGGTGTTATAATCATTTTTTTTAATAACACGACTTGTTCCCACGCCCCCTATAGGCAACCAATTAATCTATGTGATTGATTTTACCTACAGCGCTAGTAAAAATATTTTAAACGGTGGCTTTCTAACACAAGAGATGATATCGTTATTTTTTAATATATTGATGATCCGCTTTCGCGAAAGCGGTACAACCATCAATATTACTAAACATGCATAAATTATATCGACCTGTACCTAAATAAAAGTTCCTAAGTCAACCATCTAATCTGAAATGGTTAATAATTACTGTTTGTCAAACAAAAGCGCCTGTATGGTCTCGAATTGTACTTGTTTATCTTTATTAATATTATATTGTATTAAAATCTCTCCCCATTGTTTGCCATCTGTAAAATTTGCAAGTACCCATTTGTGATTGATAAATTTTGTGTCGTTTGTCCTAAAACCACGACCACCACCTTGATAAGGAATTAAAGGGTTGCCACCTTCTTTGATATTAAGATCTAACAATTGATCCTGCACTATATTTTCTACCTCGGCAGCATTTAACCCCAGGTTGTACAATATTTCTTCAGACTCTGGATTGTTTTTAAGCGAGAATACAGAATTTTCATAATCCAGTTTCACCCCTGTAGATAGGGCATCTTTGCGCTCTTGATCTGTCTTATACAATTCTTTGCGCAAGCTTTGAACTTGCTCTTCTAATTTTTCTTGGTATTTCCTACCGTTTACATAAGTGATGAGTGCAACCAGTGCTGCAAAAATAAACAGGTATAAGTAAAAACTTTTTCTCAATTTGATGTGATTTCAAGGTTATCAAAGGCCAAAAATACGTTTTTGGGAAGTATTTCTTGCACCTCGTCGTGAAAACCTAAATGATGGCTTATGTGAGTAAAGTAAGTACGTTTAGGTTCTAATTCCCTTACTAGCTCTAGCGCTTCTTCAAGATTTAAATGGGTCGCGTGGGACTCCTTCCTTAACATATTCAATATCAAAATATCGAGGTTTTTAAGTTTTTCTTTTTCGCCTTCAGCAATCGTCTTAACATCTGTCATATAGGCAACATCACCTATTCTAAAACCATGAACAGGTATAAATCCATGATCTGCTAGGACTGGTGTTACCCTTATTCCATCGACATAAAAAGGCTTGTTATCAAATAAATGCACATCTAGAGTGGCAACACCTGGATATTTATCTACTGTTGTAAAAATATAATTAAACCGCTCTTTTAAAGAGACGTGTACACGTTGTGTCATATAACATTGCAAATTCCCTTGCCTGAAGTAAAAGGGACGTAAATCGTCAAGACCAGCGGTGTGATCTGCATGCTCGTGGGTAAAAAGAACTGCGTCGATAGAAGAGATATTTTGGTTTAACATTTGCTGCCTAAAATCTGGGCCACAATCTATAATGAATCTTTTATCATTTACCTCAATCATGGCGCTTACTCGCAATCGCTTATCCTTTGTATTCTTACTTAAGCAAACTGGGTGAGAACTGCCTATTACTGGGATACCTTGTGAAGTTCCTGTGCCTAATATGGTAATTTTTACTTTCATAACTATTGGATAAAAGTATTGATAATTTTTCATAAAGCAGGCTTGTTTCTTATCTTTGTTAAAGTTAAAATATAGTGTTATGGGGTTGAGTTTGCCAGGAGATCGTGATTTTGAATCTGTTCCGTCTTTAAAAAGTAAGGTATTAAGAATAAATTTAAATAGTAATATCTACGGCACATTTGCAGAGATAGGTGCGGGTCAAGAAACCGTTAGACACTTTTTTAGAGCAGGTGGTGCATCTGGGACCATTGCAAAGGCAATGAGCGCCTATGACAAAGATTTTAGCGATGCTGTTTACGGAATGGAAGACGATGGACGATATGTAACTGAATCTAGATTGAGAAAAATGCTCGATCATGAAACTAGTCTTATTGAGGCACGACTTTCTAGAGAAAAACATCCAGAAAAATTATTTTTTACCTATGCAAATAATGTGGCAACCATTGATTTTGCTAAACGTTATTTAGGTCACGGCTGGGTAGGTTTAAGATTTCAAGCAACCCCAGAAGAAGATTATTCTGAAATTATTTTGCACGTGCGTTTTAAAGAACGAGAGGCACGATTGCAACAAATTACACTAGGCATTCTAGGCACTAATCTTATTTATGGTGCTTTTTACAAGCACGACAACCCTAAAAAATTACTACAATATTTGTACGATCACATCGACAAGGATAAGATAGAGATAGATATGATCAACTTTTCTGGCCCCCGTTTTAAAGAGGTGGACAACCGTTTAATGAGTTTACAACTGCTTAAACACGGCATGACCGAGGCAGTAATGTTTGGACCAGATGGTAATAACATTCTTAGTGCCAAAATACTGTACAAGAAAAATGTACTTGCCTTGCGGGGTAGTTTCAGACCGGTGACAAAAGTAAATATGGACATGTATGAAACAGCACGTCGCAGGTTTTTAAAATCAGGTACGGTTAAAGAAGAAAATGTAGAAACCATTTTTGAAATCACTCTTTCTAATTTAAGAGCAAGCGGTGAGATCGATGAAAATGATTTTATGCACCGTGCAGAATTGTTATGCTCTTTAGGTCAAACAGTTATGATCTCAAACTTTAAAGAATATTATAAGTTGGTAGAATACTTTAACAACTATACTAAAGAACGTATAGGTCTAGTGATGGGTGTTAACAACCTTATTGAAGTATTTGACACTAAATATTATACACATTTAAGTGGCGGTATTCTAGAGGCATTTGGAAAGCTGTTTTTCAAGGACTTAAGAGTCTACCTCTACCCTATGCTGGATCAAGAGACTGGTGAACTTACCACAAGTGAAAACCTAAAAGTACATCCGCGTATGAAAGAATTGTACAAATTCTTTAAGTACAACGGTAAGCTAAAAGACATAGACGATTACAATCCAGATATTCTCAACATATTCTCGAGAGAAGTTTTAAGAATGATTGAAGCAGGTGAAGATGGCTGGCAAGAAATGCTACCAGAAGGGATTCCCGCTTTAATGGAAAAGGAGAATCTCTTCGGTTGCAATAGCAATAACACTCAAAAAAAAGAGGAATTAATTAATTAAAAGGCATTATAAGATTTGTGCCGCATGATCTTTTGTTTTTACCTTGTCGATCACATCGGTTATTAAACCATTCTCGTCAATAACAAAAGTAGTGCGGTGTATACCATCGTATTCTTTACCCATAAACTTTTTAGGTCCCCATACTTGAAAAGCATTTAATAGTTTATGATCCTCGTCTGCCAGTAAGTCATAAGGTAATTCATATTTGTTTTGAAAACTTTTTTGTTTTTTTGGGCTGTCGGCACTGGCGCCAAGTATTTCATAACCGCTTGCGCGAAAACGATCTATATTGTCTCTTAAATTACAGGCCTCGGCAGTGCAACCTGGCGTACTTGCCTTTGGGTAAAAAAACAATACCAATTTTTTACCAGCAAAGTCGGATAAAGAAATAAGTTGTTCATCTTGATTAAGAACTGAAAAATCTGGAGCTTGATCTCCTACTTTTAATGAAGTCATAGTATATATTTGAGTTAGAAATTATTTAAACCTTTTTAGTTGACTAAAAAATCGCTCTTTTGCATTTATTCATGATAAGTTTTTGCTTTTTTACGTGACTACAAAGAAAACTAAAGAGCTTTTAGAAAAACTAATTTTAAATAATAGAAGAGTTTCAAACATTTTTGATTTGCTAAAAATTGCAGTTTACAATTACCATTTTACCTTTTTTTCATTTCAGAACCCAGCTATGAAACTCAAAAAAGCCTACAAACTAACAGAAAATGGTCAATGTTGGCAAAATATTAAAAGTATAAATCACTTCTATAATAAAACCTAAATATAAGAATGAACAAACAAGAAAAAGTTGAATTTATCATAAATAAATTACAAGAGATCTATCCTAGTATCCCCGTACCATTAGACCATACAGATCCTTATACCCTTCTAATAGCAGTTTTAATGAGCGCACAAAGTACAGATGTGCGAGTCAATCAAATAACACCGCTTTTATTTGCTCGTGCCGATAATCCATATGACATGGTAAAATTAAGCGTGCAAGAAATAAGAGAGATTATTAAACCTGTAGGACTTTCACCTATGAAAGCAAAAGGGATACACGGGCTTTCACAAATCTTAATTGATAAGTATGGGGGCATCGTCCCTAGAACTTATGAAGAATTAGAAGCTTTTCCTGGTGTAGGTCATAAAACTGCTGCTGTAGTAATGGCACAGTCTTTTGGTATCCCTACTTTTCCAGTAGACACTCACATTCATCGATTAATGTACCGCTGGAATCTTTCCAATGGTAAAAACGTGATACAAACAGAAAAAGATGCCAAAAGACTTTTTCCTGAAGAATGCTGGAATGATTTGCATTTACAGATTATATGGTACGGTCGTGAGTATTGCCCCGCCCGTGGTTGGGATTTAGAAAAAGATATCATTACAAAAACAGTAGGTAGAAAATCTGTCTTAAATGACTATTACAAAAAGTTAGAAAAAAAGAAATAGACCACCACAAAGCAGCTATCTATTCAACATCATAGTTATCTAGTTAACTTAAAAAAACACTATGTACCTGAAAATACACTAACGGCTTTAAAAGTAATACTAAGCATATATCTTAAATTTTAATAAGTTTACTTACTAACATAGAATAGTAACTTTTAGTTTAGTGTCCATTAGATTGTGGTTTAGTTAAAGCAAAGTCTATGTTCTATATTTCAAAAGCAAAGCTGTCTATTTTATTTGTGAGACACAATAAAATACATTAAAAAATCCCTTATCAGTTTTGAAACCGATAAGGGATTTTAAGATTTGGGAAATTAACTATTAATTATTTTCCTTCCATTCTATCTTTAAGAGCCTGTAGCTTAGAATTTGCATCACCTAGTGTAGGTTTTGAATCTTCTTGTGCTTTTTCTGCCGCTTGTTGTACGTTTTTAGCTTCTTCTTCTTTGTGAAGAACCATGTGTGAACCTACAACGCGCTTAAACTCTTTATTGAATTCAATAATTTGAATTTGGGCTTTATCACCTTTTTTGAGTTTAGAACCATCTTCTTTTTCAAGGTGGCGAGTAGGAATAAATACCGAAATATCTTCGTTAAAGTTAACTACCGCACCTTTATCTACAGTTTCAGAAATCTCAATATCGTGAGTTGTTCCTACCCCAAATTCAGCTTCATATTTATCCCATGGATTTGCCATGGTTTGTTTATGACCTAGTGATAATTTGCGTCCTTCAACATCTAGTTCTAAAACTACTATATCTAGTGTATCACCTACAGCACAAAACTCTGATGGGTGTTTCACCTTCTTAGTCCATGAAAGGTCAGAGATGTAAATTAATCCATCAACTCCCTCTTCTAGTTCTACAAACACACCAAAGTTAGTAAAGTTTCTTACTGTACCAGTGTGACGAGAACCTAGTGGATATTTTGTAGTAATATCTGTCCATGGATCTGGATGTAATTGCTTAATACCTAGAGACATCTTACGATCTTCTCTATCTATAGTAAGTACTTCTGCATCTATTTCATCACCTACTTTAACAAAGTCACCAGCACTTCTTAAATGCGTAGACCATGACATTTCAGATACATGAACAAGACCTTCAACACCTTCTTCTACTTCTACAAACGCACCATAATCTGCAATAACAACTACCTTACCTTTTACTTTATCTCCTGGCTTGATCTTATCACTTAAAGCTTCCCATGGGTGAGCTTCTAGTTGCTTAAGACCTAATTGTATACGAGATTTATCTTCGTCAAAATCAAGAATTACCACGTTAAGTATTTGATCTAATTCTACCACCTCGTTTGGATGATTGATACGTGACCATGAAAGATCGGTAATATGTACCAGTCCATCAACACCACCTAGATCTACAAAGACGCCATAAGAAGTAATGTTTTTAACAACACCCTCAAGCACCTGTCCTTTTTCTAGACGAGAAATAATTTCTTTCTTCTGCTCTTCAATATCTGCCTCAATAAGCGCTTTGTGCGATACAACAACATTTTTAAATTCGTGGTTGATTTTCACCACCTTGAATTCCATTGTTTTATCTACATATTGATCATAATCACGTATAGGCTTCACATCGATTTGTGAACCTGGTAAAAATGCTTCAATTCCAAAAACGTCTACAATCATACCACCTTTGGTACGACATTTTACATAACCGTTAACGATCTCTCCAGTATCATGGGCTGCATTTACGCGTTCCCATGCCTTGATAAGACGTGCTTTACGGTGAGAAAGTACTAATTGTCCAGTGGCATCTTCACGCACATCGACAAGTACTTCTACTTTATCACCTTCTTTTAGGTTTTGATTGTAACGGAATTCGTTAAGAGAAATTACACCTTCAGATTTTGCATTAATGTCAATAATGGCATCTCTATCTGTGATTTTAATCACAATACCTTCAATTACATCTGTATCGATTGTATCAACAAAATTGTCAGACACTAATTTTTCAAATGCTTTTAATTGCTCCTCGTCAACTTTCTCGATACCCTCACTGTAACGTTCCCAGTCAAAAGAGTCTAAAAAAGCAGTAGGGTCTTCATGTTGTGCAGGTGTAGGTTTTGCAGTTGCAGTTTCTACTTGTTCTTGAACTTGAGTTTCAGTAGCACCATCTTGTGCAGCTTCAAGTTCTTGTTTGTTTGTTTCTTCAGCCATGATTTGTTTGCTGATTTAATTTTGTATTCTAAAGAAGCTCGGAAACTTATAGATTTTCTTTAAAAGGGTTATATATAATTATTTAATTCCCAAACGGTTTCCTTAATCTAGTTTTGGGTTTGCAAAAGTACAATTATTTTATTTTAAGTACAACTCTTAAATGTATGAAAATGTTGTTGCTATATTTCGCTTTCGCGAAAGCGAACACCCGCATCTATTACCCACCTTACAAAAGGCATTTACAATTATTAGATGGATCTATCTGAAAGACTTAAAACCAAAATTAGGGAGCCTAATAAAAGTACTTTATTATTAAAAAAATACAAATTTCTATGTCTTCTGTTTTTTCTTTCTTGCGGCAGGAAACAATACATTGTTTAAAATTAGGCGATAACCTGGCGAGTTAGGGTGTAAACTCAACTCTGTAGGTGGGTCACCTACTCTATGCTGATAATCCTCTGGATCGTGACCGCCGTAATAGGTGAAAAAACCTTTACCGCGTATACCATGAATGTATTTTGCCTCTTTATTGGTTTTATTTTCTCCTAAAACTAAAACATTCTTCTTTACCTCATCGCGATCAAAACTGGTTGTTTGCCCCATAAAACCCTTTACAAGACTGGTATGATTTTGATTGAGCATAGTGGGAATAGGATCCCATTTTGCGCTAAAATCCATTAAAGAAAAATAATCAAGCTCTCGATTAATTTTACGTTTGGTCGTCATGTCTATAGAACTAAATTCATAGACCATAGGTGAGCGCTCTAATATAAAGTCTGTAAATGCAAAAGTCTTTGAATAATCGATTTTATTTTGATAGGCGGCATCGCTAGCATCACCGTCAAACATGGGCTCGCAAATATCGACATCTTCGGCGCTTAAGGCAATGTCAAAACTATCGGTTGCACTGCACATGGCAAACATAAAACCCCCACCTATTACATAATCGCGTATTTTAAGTGCTACAGCTCGTTTTGCCTCGCTTACCTTATTGTATCCAAGTTTTTGAGCCAATTCTTCGGCTTGTTGCTTTTCTTCTATATACCATGGCGCTGCTCTATAACTGGCATAAAACTTACCGTATTGCCCAGTAAAATCTTCATGATGCAGGTGCAACCAGTCGTACAATAAAAGTTGGTCAGACAACACTTCTTCGTCATATATTTTGGTATACGGTATCTCTGCATAGGTCAACACCATAGTCACGGCATCGTCCCATGGCGATTTACCTAGTGGGGTATACACTGCGATTTTAGGTGCTTTTTCTAGCAAGACCTCTTGCATATTTTGTGATGGACTTGCTACTAAAGATAAAATTGAATTTACCTCACCTTCTGATTGTTCTTCAAAGCTTACACCTCTTACCACCAGTTCGTTTTTAATTTCTTGAACATTGGGAACTAAAAAAGAGCCCCCGCGATAATTGAGCAGCCATTTTACCTTTGTTCCTTTGGCAAGCAACCAATAAGAGATTCCGTAAGCCTTTAAATGGTCCGTTTGGTTCTCTGCATCCATCGGGATTAATATGTACTGCGCTTGTGTCACGAGACCGCTGGCACAAAATAATAATAGTAATAAATATCTTTTTAACATTTTTTATAATTGTTGTATGCTCGCTTTCGCGAAAGCGGAATGATTATTATACATCTTAATAATTCATTGTTTAAAGATAAGGATAAGAATACTAAAGCAGCAATACTGCCGAAGATATAAAATAGTTAAAATCAAATTAATAAATGCTTAAAACCATAAGATTGTGTCGATGATTTATGAAGCCTAGACTTTACTAATTCTAGAAAGGCATGTTATCACTATTATCTATACCAAAAGCATCGTCTGGATTGCTGGTTTTAGGACTGTCAAATACATCTGGTTTAAAGGTATCATCATTTGCAGCATTCATTTTGGAACCAAATTCTTCAGGAATGCTAAAAAATTGATCTAGATTATCAAATTTACCAAATTCGCCCATAAATTTAAGACGTATAGAATCTGTAGCACCGTTACGGTGTTTTGCAACTATAAATTCTGCCTGACCAGCAGTGGGTGTGCGGTCGTCATCATCCCATTCTTCTAGGCCATAATATTGTGGACGGTAGATAAAAGAAACAACATCTGCATCCTGCTCGATCGCACCAGATTCTCTTAAGTCAGATAGTAAAGGTCTTTTTGAACCACTGCGTGATTCTACTGCACGCGAGAGTTGTGATAGAGCGATTACTGGCACGCTTAATTCTTTGGCGAGGGCTTTTAAATTACGAGATATGGTAGAAATTTCTTGCTCGCGATTACCGCTTTTATTATTGGTTTGCGCGGTCATTAACTGCAAATAATCAATCATGATCAGTTTGATGCCATATTGAGAGGCCAGTCTTCTACATTTTGCACGTAAGTCAAATATTGAAAGCGATGGGGTATCGTCTATAAATATAGGAGCTTGTTCTAGGTCTTTTACTTTTACATTAAGCTGTTCCCACTCGTGGGCTTCTAGTTTGCCCGTGCGCAATTTTTCTGATGTTAATCCAGTTTCTGATGATATCAATCGGGTTATTAATTGCACTGAGCTCATCTCTAAAGAAAAAAATGCTACAGGAATATTACTACCTACAGCGATATTGCGCGCCATGCTTAAGGTAAAGGCCGTTTTTCCCATACCAGGTCTCGCGGCAATAATTATTAAATCAGATGGTTGCCAGCCACTAGTAATGCGATCTAAATCTGTAAAACCAGAGGGAATACCAGATAAACCATCCCGATTTGCAATTTCTTCAATACGTTCTTTGGCCTGTCTTACTAGATCCATGGCAGTTTCTGTACTTTTTCTTATGTTGCCCTGTGTTACTTCGTACAGTTTTGTCTCTGCTTTATCAAGCAAATCAAATACATCTGTAGATTCTTCATAAGAATCATTAATGATCTCGGTAGAAATTTTGATTAGACTGCGTTGTATAAATTTTTGAAGAATTATTCTAGCATGAAACTCAATATGTGCGGTAGAACTAACTAATTGAGACAATTGCACCAGGTTGTGATCGCCGCCTGCCGCGTCTAACTTTTCCATTTTGCGCAATTGTGCGCTTACGGTTAATAAGTCAACGGGTTTACCTTCTTTAAAGAGAATATTTATCGCTTCAAAAATATATTGGTGATTTTTTTGATAAAAAACATCTGGTGTAAGAAGGTCAATTACCTCATCAACCCCTTTACCATCTATCATTAACGCACCTATCACAACCTTTTCAAGATCAATAGCTTGTGGTGGTATTTTACCTTTCTCTAGTGTTACCACCGATGCGTTACTGGTCATCATATCAGCGCTTGATTGTACTTTTTCCATAGAGATCAAAAGTAGGGTTTTATAAAGGTTTTACCCACTATAGGTTGTTATAAGGTAATCAACATTTAGTTAAAAAATACGGTTGACAACCTGTTAATACCTGTGGTTTTTTATCAATAACATTGACTGACGCCACGATAAAAAAAATTGTTTTTTCAAACAGCTTTTTATTTGTGGTTGATAAGTCATATTTAATTTTTCTACAGAAGAAATTGAGTTTAAAAAAACTACAAAGACGTTGTGCAACTTTGTAGTTTTTATTTTACAATGCAGTACAAGCTTATTTTACCCTTTAAAAACACCCATATTGGCATATTTATCCATGCGTTGATCAACAAGATCTTTAGGAGATAATTTTTTTAATTCTTCATAATATTTAACTATGCAATCAGAAACCGCATTAAAAGTAGCCTCTCTATCTTGGTGAGCGCCACCTTCTGGTTCTTTTAGAATTTCGTCTATTAATTTTTGTTTTTTCATGTCTATAGCGGTAAGCTTTAAAGCATCTGCTGCACGCTCTTTATACTCCCAGGTTCTCCATAAAATAGAAGAACAAGATTCAGGCGAGATCACAGAGTACCATGTATTTTCAAGCATGATGACTTTATCGCCTACTCCTATACCTAGTGCGCCACCACTAGCCCCCTCGCCTATGATCATCACAATAATCGGTACTCTTAGTCTGGTCATTTCAAGAATATTTCTTGCAATAGCCTCACCCTGCCCACGTTCTTCTGCCTCTAGCCCTGGATATGCACCTGGTGTATCTACCAAAGTAACTACAGGTACGCCGAATTTTTCGGCACTTTTCATTAATCGCAGTGCCTTGCGATATCCCTCGGGATTTGCCATACCAAAATTGCGGTATTGACGTGTTTTGGTATTAAATCCTTTTTGCTGGCCTATAAACATAAAACTTTGATCGCCTATTTTACCTAGACCACCTATCATTGCTTTATCGTCCTTTACATTGCGGTCACCGTGCAATTCTAGCCAGGTATCACCACATATAGCCCTGATATAATCTAAAGTATAAGGACGACTAGGATGTCTAGATAGCTGCACGCGCTGCCATGCAGTAAGGTTTGCATATATATCTTTACGGGTGGCTTTTAGTTTTTTTTCTATTTGCTTTATGGTAGCACTTACGTCTACATCACTTTCTTTGCCTAACGTAATCGCTTGCTGGTATTTTTCTTCCAGCTCTTTGATAGGTAATTCAAATTCTAAATACTCCATAATTAGGAATTTATTTTTTTGGTAGACAAATATAAGTATATCACCATGATTGATGGAAAATTTAAACTTGAAAATCAATTCATGTTTAAAATGGAGGTTTTTAACTAGACATGTCTATTGATATTAGAGAATTTTACCTTGATTGTTTTAATTGTTCTATTTATCTTGCTTTCTTGCCCGATTAACTATAACAACTCGTTCTAACTTTGGTAGCTATTAAGGTTTCTAACGATAAACTATACTTTACTCTGCGTACTATTAAAATTAATTTTCAAATTAACTACGATCTTTTTTATTTCGATATACAATTGATTTAAACATAGTTAAAAATTACTCTGTATCTTTTTTATGCATAAGTAAAACGATGTATTTTTACCATCAGACACGACAGATTTATTTTACAAAGACAAAACACGTTGTAAATCTGTAAAAAATCTTTAAAAACCAGCTTACTTCTTAGCAAGCCTAGTCTTTAAAATACCATTACTAATAATCACCACAAGAATTACTAGGGCACCTATATAAAACTCTGTGGTCATTTCTTCAACAGCTCCTAAAATTAAAAATGCAAGAACAATCCCGTAAACGGGTTCTAGATTTGTAGTTAACATCACGGTATAGGCAGTTAAAAACTTCATGACCTTTACACTTGCAATAAAGGCATAGGCAGTGCAAATTGAGGCTAGAATACCCAACCATAACCAGTCCATGGGTGTTAATTGTGCTGGCATGACAAAATCAATGGGTAAAAACAAAAAGAATAAAGAGAGTAACACCACACCACTTAATAATTCATAAAAAGAAATCAAGGATGGTGGATGGTCTTTGGCCCATTTTACATTCATAATAGAAAAAATAGCACTTAATAATGCACTGATCAACCCCAGGATCATACCAGTAATATATCGGGTTTCTATCTGAAAAATATAATATAGTGCACCGATAATCACAGCGCCAAAAACGAGCTCATATCCCACTAGTTTTTTGGGTGTAAAAATTGGCTCTAGAATAGCCGTAAAAAATGCTCCTGTACTAAGCATCGCAAGTGTAACAGATACATTTGATGCTTTAATAGCCCCAAAAAAAGTAACCCAATGTAAAGCGATAACTATACCAGCGAGAATGAATCCTAGTATCCGCTTTCGCGAAAGCGATCCCTTACCAATTAATTGAAAAGGAATCTTTTTCCATTTCATAAACAAGACTATCAGGAGAACTGCTATACTCATGCGCCACCAAACGAGTGGTATCGAATCTATACTGATTAAAGCACCTAATACAGCAGTAAATCCCCAAATGAAGACTATAAAATGAAGGTGCAGGTAATTTATAAATTTATCGTCTCGCATTTCTTATCAAGAAAAAAGCTACAATAGCAAAAAATATGTTGGGAAACCATACGGCAAGCCATGGATTAAAAGTGCTTTTTTCGGCAATGGTACCAAATACTTTGTCTAAAAAAACATAAGTCATAGCAATTACAATTCCCAAAGCTAGATTTACCCCCATACCACCACGTTTTTTAACTGAGGATACAGCAACAGCAATTAGCGTAAAAATAAAAGCACTTACAGGTATCGAGGTGCGCTTGTACTTTTCTACATAATAAAGATTCATATTTGCATTGCCGCGCTTTTCTTCTAGAGCAATAAACTCGTTGAGTTTTGAAAATTGCAAGGTCTCGGCTATATAATCTGATGGCGTGAGCTCATCTATATCAAAATCAAATAAGGTATCTTTTCTTTGTTCGGTCTCCACTCGTTCTCCGTTTTCAAGTAGGGTTCGTTTTTTATAACCACTTAAAACATAAACAGAGTCCTTATATTGAATACGATTTGCATAAATTTTGTAAACCAAATCATTACCTTCAAAATGTTCTAAGGTAAAATCAAAGCCCATCTTGCTAGAAGGTTGATAATTGCTTACATAAATATAGTCATGATCATTAATTTGCCTGAATACATTTGTGGTCTGTTTATCGCTCTCGCTTCTAAAATATTTACTTTGAAATTCATTAAATCCAGAAGATGCACTAGGAACAAAAATCGCACTAAAAATCAAGGCCAGTACGCATACTATGGTGGCACCTATAATATAAGGCCGCAAGAAACGGTTAAAAGAAACACCACTACTTAAAAAAGCAATCACCTCTGTATTCATTGCCAGTTTTGAGGTAAAAAACATTGTAGAGATAAAAAGAAATAAGGGAAATAAAAAATTTGAAAAATAAATGGTAAAATCCATAAGGTAAATTAAAAACTCACCCAACGGCACATCCTTACTTAAAATCTTTCCAATTTTTTCGGCAATATGAACGGTTACCATAATTGGTAAAAACAGGACTAGCAGTAGTGCAAATGCACCTAAATATCTTTTTAATATGTATTTATCTAAAATATTAAACACTACAGTCGATTGTCCATTTGTTGTACCATTTGATCTTTCCAGGTTCTAAAATCGCCTGCAATGATATGTTTACGCGCTTCTCTCATTAACCATAAATAAAAAGAAAGATTGTGTATGGTACAAATTTGTCGACCCAGCATTTCATTTACAGTAAATAAATGTCGCACATAGGCCTTTGTATAAGCTGTATCTACCCAGGCATAATTTGCAGCATCTAATGGCGAAAAATCTTCAGCCCATTTTTTATTTTTCATATTTATAGTACCGTGTGCAGTAAATATCATACCATTGCGACCGTTGCGAGTGGGCATCACACAATCAAACATATCTACTCCTAGCGCAACATTTTCTAGTAGATTAATAGGCGTGCCTACTCCCATTAAGTAACGTGGTTTTTCTTTGGGCAATACAGCCGTTACTACCTCAGTCATGGCATACATTTCTTCAGCAGGTTCTCCTACCGAAAGCCCACCTATGGCATTTGCAAATTGATCTGTGGCCGCAATAGCCTCGGCACTTTGTTGTCTTAAATCAACATAGGTACTTCCTTGCACAATTGGAAACAAGGTTTGTTGGTGACCATACAAATCTGGTGTGTTATCAAAACGAGTGATACACCTTTTTAACCACCTATGCGTCAT
Organism: uncultured Flavobacteriaceae bacterium; assembly: GCA_964593255.1. Taxonomy (GTDB): domain Bacteria; phylum Bacteroidota; class Bacteroidia; order Flavobacteriales; family Flavobacteriaceae; genus Nonlabens. The sequence goes on from CAZQGX010000021.1 coordinate 26,618, forward strand.
GTGCATACTGCGTTTTGCATAATTATAATCGCAAGGGTAAGGCGTGCATTCATCAAATGCCATAATGATATCGGCCCCTATACTGCGCTGTATATCCATCGCACGCTCTGGAGTAAAAGTGTGGTAAGACCCATCAATATGTGATTTAAATTTTACACCTTCTTCCTTAATCTTGCGATTAGAACTTAACGAGTACACTTGGTACCCACCAGAATCTGTTAAAATAGGTCGGTCCCAATTCATAAATTTATGTAATCCACCTGCTTTTTCTAGAATATCTGTTCCAGGACGCAGGTACAAATGGTAGGTATTGGCCAGTATAATATCTGGATTTACCTCGTCTTCTAATTCACGCTGGTGAACCCCTTTTACCGTTCCTATGGTGCCAACAGGCATAAAAATAGGAGTCTCAATCCTACCGTGATCGGTATGAATCACACCGGCTCTTGCCTGGCTCTTTGGATCGGTTGTTATTAAATCAAATTTCATTACTGGCAAAGATACTATTTGTTAAGTATGTGATGCGAGATATGTAATAAGAGTTTTTTAAAGTTCTCGCTTTTGCGAAAGCGGAATTAAAACAACACCTTTATACATTCAAACAATAGAAATTACCAGTACAAAAAAACAGAACAAACACTATCTTGAATAAAAGTAAAATCAAAATAAATAATAAATGAAATTCTAAAGGAAGTCTAAATAAAGTTTGATAAGTACAAAAAGATGGCTTTTTTAAAATAAAGAATAAATAGAGGTTTGCCGCTTAAGACTTAATTTTATTCATAACAAAAATGACTTTTGGTTATATACATTAGAATAATAGTGGTGAACATCATACCATAATTTTAATTTTGTTTACAAAAGCGGTAATATCGTTAATAACTGACTTTTATTAAAACCACACTTCTCAACGAATACCCTTATTTTTGTGACAACTTATAAAAACTTCAAAATGGCTGATAAACAGCACTTAAAAAATTTAGTTACCCAGGTACGTCGCGATATCGTTAGACAAGTGCATGCGGTAAATAGCGGTCATCCAGGGGGATCACTAGGTTGTACAGAATTTCTTGTAACCCTTTATAACGAGGTGATGAATCACAACCCATCTTTTAACATGGATGGAATTAATGAGGACTTATTTTTCTTATCAAACGGTCATATATCACCCGTTTTTTACAGTGTCTTAGCTCGTGCAGGTTATTTCCCAGTACAGGAACTAAACACTTTTAGAAAATTAAATACAAGACTGCAAGGTCATCCTACCACGCACGAGGGTCTACCAGGCGTGCGCATTGCCAGCGGTTCTTTGGGTCAGGGAATGAGTGTTGCTCTAGGGGCAGCCGTAGTTAAAAAATTAAATAACGACCCAAAAACAGTATTTACCCTGCATGGTGACGGAGAGTTGCAAGAAGGTCAAAACTGGGAAGCTATCATGTATGCTGCTGCAAATAAAGTAGATAATCTTATTTGTACTATAGATGTTAATGGACAACAAATCGATGGCAGCACAGATAATGTACTGGCACTAGGTGATTTAAGAAATAAGTTTGAAGCCTTTGGCTGGGTGGTGATCACTATTTCTAAAGGGAATGATATAGACGCAGTTCTACAGGGACTTAAAGAGGCACAATCGCTTACTGGTAAAGGATCACCTATATGTATATTACTTCATACAGTAATGGGTCATGGTGTAGATTTTATGATGGGATCGCACGAGTGGCACGGTATCGCGCCTAACGACGATCAACTGGCAGAAGCCTTAAAACAAAATCCAGAAACACTAGGCGACTATTAATTTTTAAAAAACATTTGCACAGCAAATTTTTCATTTATGAAAATATACAATAACACAGGAAGTAAAGATACCAGATCAGGATTTGGCGATGGACTTACAGAACTAGGTAAAACAAATAAAAATGTAGTAGCACTTTGTGCCGATCTTACAGGATCGCTAAAAATGAATGCCTTTGCAGCAAATCATCCCGAGCGTTTCTTTCAAATAGGAATCGCCGAGGCAAACATGATGGGAATCGCAGCAGGAATGACTATAGGTGGTAAAATACCTTTTACAGGTACATTTGCCAATTTTTCTACTGGTCGTGTTTATGACCAAATAAGACAAAGCATCGCTTATTCTGACAAAAACGTGAAAATATGCGCCTCGCACTCGGGTCTTACACTAGGTGAAGACGGTGCGACACATCAAATTCTAGAAGACATAGGTCTTATGAAAATGCTACCAGGAATGACGGTAATCAATACCTGCGATTACAACCAGACCAAAGCCGCCACACTAGCCATAGCAGATCATGAAGGGCCTGTTTATTTGAGATTTGGACGTCCTAAGGTGGCCAACTTTACCGAGGAGAATGGAGGTTTTCAAATAGGTAAAGCTGTGCTGTTACAAGAAGGAAGTGATGTGACGATTATCGCTACAGGTCACCTAGTATGGGAAGCACTAGAAGCCGCAAAAGCACTGCATGAAAAAGGAATCAGTGCCGAGGTAATCAACATACACACCATTAAACCTTTGGACGAAGAAGCGATCATCAAATCTGCTAAAAAAACAGGTTGCATTGTAACTGCCGAAGAACACAACTATTTAGGCGGTCTAGGTGAAAGTGTTGCAAGAATCCTTTCTTTAAACCACCCTACCCCACAAGAATTTGTTGCAACAAATGACACATTTGGTGAAAGCGGTACTCCAGAACAACTACTAGCAAAATATGGTCTTAATGCTGAAAATATTGCTCTAAAAGCTGTAAAGGTTATCAACCGCAAATAACAGTAGTTTGATGATATTAATTAAAAAAGAGTCCTTACAAAAGGACTCTTTTTTTGCGTTTAATAATTACAGTATTAATGTACCTCTAAGAATATAAATCGCTGCGATTATGGAAATTATAACCTAGTATTTACTTTAATTATGTGAAAATCAATTTAAAATAAAAAAGATTGTTAGACTATTAAAGATATATTTTTCAAAGCAAGTTGTAAATAAGGATTTATTGTCAAAAGCCTTTAAAGCATTCAATTTTCGATTATGTAGTAAAAACCTATAATTAATCAGATATTAGTGTAATTTGAAAAATGACAAAAAATTAGCTAATAAATTAACTGCAAAACCTACAACCATTTGAAAAGTTACACAAACGATACCATTTCCTCCTGCGGTCTTCGCACTTTTTTCAATGTAGCCATTAAATCATCATCGGCTCTATAACCTACAGGAAGCAACAAAGTGCTTTTTAATCCCTTTTCTGACAGCCCCAGTAGATCGTCTATTTTTTCAGGTATAAATCCTTCCATGGGGCAAGAATCAATTTGCTGTTGTGCACAAACCGTGAGTAAATTACCCATAATTAAATATGCCTGATTTTTTGCCCATGACTCGATTTCGGCTTCCTCTTTTTTTGAAAAGGTGGTGGTTAAAAAGTCTTGAAAAGGCTTTAAAACTTCATCGGGTGTTTTACGTTCTTTTTTAACAATTGAAAAGTAATCCTTTACATATTGTTCATCTACCGCAGTAGTGCAAATAACAAGCACTGCACTAGCATCTTTTACTTGCATTTGACCATAAGAATGCGGTACCATTTTACTTTTAAGATCTTGATCTTTAACGACTATTAATCTACACGGCTGCAAACCATAAGAGGTTGCTGTAAGATTAAAAGCCTGTGCTAGAACGTCCAGCATACTATCTTCTAATTTTTTTTCTATATCAAATTTTTTGGTGGCATACCGCCATTGTAAACTTTCTATACTATTCATAGAATTCATAAGTTATATATGTAATTAATTTATTGTTGCTTGTTCTGCTTTCGCGAAAGCGGAATTATAAAAATCAAATTTCCTGTACTTAGTCCACAAAAATGAAATAACCTTCATCACGTTTTGAAACATACAACAAAAGTAACTTGATCAACGAGTGAATTAATAAACTTATCATCAAAAAATCCAATAGCGAGAATAGAAATGTCGATTAAAGAATGTGGATACTTAGGAAAGAAATTAGGTCAATTGTTGTATCTCAAATTGCATAAACAAGTTATTTTTACGTTATATAATTCAACTTTATAAAATATTACAATATCCATAATGCGTAAAATTTTAAATATAGTCATTTTTGGAGCTTCCTTAATTTTGGTAGCAGTGATCCTGTTACAACTTCATGTACAACGTTTTTCAGGTAATTTAATCACTAGCGATATCTCACAAATAAGTCCAGCTTATACAGGTATTGTTCTAGGCGCTAGTGTAAAACCAGATAAAAGTCTTTCTCTCATACTACAGGATCGAGTAGATGGTGCGTTACTGGCCTATAAAAATAAAAAAATAAAAAAATTTCTACTAAGCGGCGATCATAGTAATAAAGATTATGACGAGGTAAATGCCATGAAAAATTACTTGAATAAAAAAGGAGTCCCTGATGATGATATATTTCTAGATCATGCTGGTTTTGACACTTACGACAGTATGTATAGGGCTAGAGAGGTATTTAATGTGACAGATGCTGTTGTATTCACTCAAGAATTTCACCTGCCTAGAGCCATTTATCTAGGTAAACATATGGGGCTGGATATGCAAGGTTTTAAAGTTGATCAACACGATTATAAGGGTAACAAATATTTTGCAAGACGAGAATGGCTGGCAAATATTAAAGCCTGGATAGAATTAAACATTGAAAAAGAGCCTACTTATAAGGGCAAAAAGATTCCTATAACAGGTAGTAGCAAGCCTTCTCACGACAAGTAAAGTTTGTGAAAAGGCTTTTTACTTTGATAATAATAGTTGACGCAATATTGAATTAAGACTAATTGAATCTTTTTAATGTCTCTTTAGTAAAGTCACTCAATACCAGTCTTCCAGAGATTTTTGCTCTCTCCATCAGTAAGGAATCCCAATTTTCACAGCCTGTCCAAAACATTTTTTTCATTTCGGCCATGGCGTCTGGATTATAGGTGCACAAATTTGCAGCAAATACTGCTACTGCTGCATCCATTTCTTCAGTAGATTCAAATACCTGTGCAAAGAGTCCATTTTTTTGTGCCCAAGTTGCGGTGTAGAATTCGTTTGCGTTTATGGCGATTTGGCTCATTCCTGTAAGACCTAGTTTGCGTTCTACGGCTGGACCTACTACAAAAGGCCCGATTCCCACATTCAGCTCGCTTAACTTTATACTTGCATGCTGGGTAGCAAAGCAGTAGTCAGTCGCAGCAGCAACACCCACGCCGCCGCCCACTGTTTTTCCTTGAATGCGACCAATGATAAATTTAGGACATTTGCGCATGGCATTGATCACATTTGCAAAGCCGCTGAAGAATACTTCTCCAGTTTTCTCGTCATTAATGGCTACCAATTCCTTAAAACTAGCACCTGCACAAAAGGTGCGCTCACCGCCAGATTTGATAATAATTACTTTTGTGTTATCATCTTTACCAGCTTTTGTAATTGCTATAGCAAGGTCTGCAAGCACGTCGCTAGGCAGCGAGTTGTGTGCAGGATGAAAAAATTCTATGGTGGTGACACCATTTTCTGTTGTTGATTTTACGTATGGGTTTGTCATAATACTACTTCCGCGCAGGCGGAAGTCTTTATTTAATTAGTCAGTATGTAATTTTAAACCGCGTCCCCATCTTAATGAGAAACTGGCGGAAGTTTTCATTTATTATCTTCAAAATCCCAGCCTTCACTTAAATCTAGCCAGTCTTCATTTTTTTCTTGAATCAATCGCATTTCCCACGCACGATTCCATTTTTTAAGTTGTTTCTCCTTTTTCTGAGCTTCTTCCCATGTTCCAGCTAGCTCTTCATAATACACCAACCAATCTACGTTATAACGTGCAGAAAACGAAGTTAAGTATTTCTTAGTTTTGTGTTCAAATGTTCTTCTTTTAATATCGTTGGTCGCACCTACATATAACACCCGATTGTTTTTACTGGACATGATGTAGATGTAGTAGGTTTTCATAATTGGCATCTTTGTCTAATTTATTTTCATATAGAGCTGGTTACTAGTTTTATTAAGCGATGAGTTTTTGTTTTTACCACTAAAGATTTCCGCCACTTACCCATGCAGACAAGCGCACGGTTGTCTTCCTTACACTCTGCTCGTAGTTCATATTAACGACTTGCTTTTGATTTTACCACTAAAGATTTCCGCCTTCGCGGAAAATCCCGAACTGCTCAAAATGATGCGCAACATGCTTGCGCTCTAACAACATCCATTCATACTTACTTAACACCCCAAAAACTGCATTTTTTGTGGTTGCCTTGGGGTTTCTTTTAAAATAGTCTAGGTACTCTTGTCTTGCCTCTAGCATTTTTAATTTTGCGGTTTCTAAGTCGGCATGGTTTAAATCTTCTAGTGCTTCATCTTTCATTAAAGGCATTTTATGATTTTGCGGCATTTTATCATAATTCCATAAAGTCGCTGCTACTTTTTCCAAATATTTTTCTGGTGTTGCTATTTCAAAATCTTGAATCTCGCCACTTGCAATACGGTAACTCATTTCTAAATGCTCTACCATATGTTGCGCGGTCATCATTCCCCATTGTGGTTGTGAATCTACTTGAAGTTTTGCTAATGCTTTTTTAATATAATGTTCACTAATCTCTGAAAAAACCGTTTGCTTTTTCTCTACCATAGTAAGTATGGTGGCAACGGCTACTAGAGCAGTTGCTTGTTCATCGGTCTTGCCGTTTTCAAAATCAACAGGTTCTGCATCAAAAACCTCTACATACCATTTTACAATGCCGCTAGGGTGTTCACGACCACCCACGTCGCGCTCTCGTTTTTCTTTACAAGTAAGGCGCACATAAATGGTGTCATTATGATACAATGGTCTTAAAAAACGGATATCCTCTAGACCATAATTGGCGCTTACTGGCCCTTTATTAGGATACACAAAAAGCCCTGCAGCAGCACTGATTAAAAAGTACCCATGCACGGTACGTTTTTTAAAAATACTACCGTCTAGACTGGTTATATCTGTATGCGCATAAAAATGATCCCAGGTAAGATTTGCAAAATTTTGAATATCACTATCAGTGAGTGTACGATTGTGCGTTGTTAAGCTCATTCCTGGTTTGATATCCTCATAATGGTAAGCAAAAGGATGTTTTTCTGGTTGCAAAATAGCACCATTAGGCTGATAAATTCCTGTAATTGCCGTGAGTGATGTGGGGCTGCCTTGCACCGCACACCGCTGCATGTAGTGTTTTATGCCACGCAAGCCACCCATTTCCTCGCCTCCGCCAGCGCGTCCTGGACCCCCGTGTATCAATAATGGCAAAGGCGAACCGTGACCTGTAGATTGTGGTGCACTTTCTCGATTTAATGTCAGAATTCTGCCGTGAGAAGATGCGGCGTTTATGGTGTACGCTTTCGCGAAAGCGTCGTCGTTAGTAACCACACTGCTTACCAGCGAGCCTTTACCCATATGAGCCAACTCAATTACCTCGTCCAAATCTTTGTAAGGCATCAAGGTACTTACCGGTCCAAAACACTCTATCTCGTGAACCTGTATATTTTTAAACGGCGCATCCTCACGCAATAAAATAGGTGACATAAAAGAACCTTTTTGAGCACGGTCACCATGTATTGAAACCTCGTCCAGACTGCCATATACAATACTTGCGGTTTTAGTGAGCTTGTTTATTTGGTTTAAAACAGCTTCTTTTTGTGTATTGTTAATAAGGGCGCCCATGCGGGTTTCACGCAGTAATGGGTCACCTATAACCGTTTGGGCGAGTTGTTTGCCTAACGCTATTTGCACGTCTTCTATCAAGTTTTCAGGAACAAAAATGCGGCGTATTGCGGTACACTTTTGACCTGTTTTAGAAGTCATTTCCTTGCGCACTTCTTTTATGAAAATATCAAATTCGGCAGTACCGGGAACAGCGTCTGGACCTAGAATAGAGCTGTTTAAAGAATCGGCCTCCATAGTAAATGGCACAGACTCTTCTATAATTTGTGGATGCGCTTTTAGCTTTCTACCTGTAGCCGCGCTGCCTGTAAAGGTAACCACATCTTGTGAATTTACAGTATCTAAAATATTAGATGTCAAGCCACTAAGTAATTGTAAAGCCCCCTCGGGCAAAATTCCTGAGTTAATGATTTCTCTAGCAACAGCCTCAGTTAAAAAAGCTGTTTGTGGCGCAGGTAAAACAACTGCTGGCATTCCTGCCATCCAGTTTACAGCACATTTTTCTAACATTCCCCAAACGGGGAAATTAAATGCATTGATATGCACGGCAATGCCCTTGCGCGGCACGAGGATGTGATGCGCCATAAAACGGCCACCACGCGACAAATCTATGGGGTCTCCTTCAACAGCATAGGTCTGGTCTGGAAACAACTTGCGCAAACTTGCATTTGCAAACAAGTTACCAAAACCACCCTCAATATCTACCCAACTATCGGCGCGAGTAGCACCCGTTTTGTAGCTTACTTCATAGAATAATTCTTTGCGTTTTGTGAGATACAACGCCAGCTTTTTAATCATGTTACCTCGCTGCTGAAAGGTCATATCACGCAAGATCTTACCGTGGTGACGACCATATTGCAGCGCACTTGCGATATCAAGCCCATTGGTACTTGTTAACCCCAGCACTTCACCTGTAATGGCGTCATACATTGGGCTTGCTTTCACATCATCGCCAGCTTGCCATTGGCCGTTTATATAGCTTTTTAGTATCATATTTTTGCAGTAAAAGTTTATGGTGTCTGCGCTTTTGCGAAAACGTAATCATAATGCATCAGCAAAAATACAAAAAGTGAATAGGAAAGACTAACGATTGTTAGTTTGACTATCGTAATAAAACTATTTTTTAATAAATTTCAAATTTATAGTTGCGTTTATCCTTAAAACGTAAATTCCGGTTTTGAGAAAAGTAACATCTATATTTTCTTCAAAAGAATCTAAATGTAATAATATGCGACCTCCTAAATCATATAATTTCAAATTATGTAATTCACTTAGGTTATTTCCTTGTAAAATTAATTGATCTCTTACTGGATTATGAACCAGAAAGACATCCAGATGGGCCTCTAAACTTTGATTAGAAGCTACTGCATTGCCGTATAACGCATAATCACCATTGAGTTTAGTAACTCGTAAACTAGTTGTATTTGCAATACTTACTATTTCATAATCATAAACCTCGTTTACAAGGGCATTCCAAAAGTTAAAATAATCAGCACTAAAGTCTAGAATAGCCAGACAATCTGAATCAGGTGGCATGGTTAAATCTACTTGAGGATTGCAACACACTCCTAAAGTCTGTGCAGATGATAAAAAGTTAAACTGCTGCGCAGTTGAACCTGTAAATGGATAACTAATAGCTCCAGCTATTGCCTCACTGGAGCATACAAAAGTGTCAAAACTGTAATCATTTCCAGTATCTGTAAATTGAAGAACAACATCTTGAGCATTTAAATTTGCAATACTAGATGGTAATGTGGTTGTGCCGTTTACACTCAGTTCTGTTAGCACCCAATCGTTTGCAGTTAATGCTGGGCGTTGAGCATGTGTAAAAAGTGTAGAAAAAATTAAAAGAATAAAAAGCAAATAGTGATTCATCGTCATTTTAAATTTTGAAGAGTTACTCAAATGTACGAATTAAACTATACATTTTCAATAACCATGGCATATCCTTGTCCAACGCCCACACACATTGTGATTAAGGCATATTTTTTACCTGTAAGTTGCAACTCTAATGCAGCAGTAAAAGCAAGACGTGCGCCAGTAACACCTAGTGGGTGACCAATAGCTATAGAACCGCCGTTAGGATTAATACGTGGGTCGTTATCGGCAAGTCCCCAAGCGCGCGTGCAGGCAAGTGATTGCGACGCAAATGCCTCGTTAAGTTCGATAATATCCATATCGGTCATGGTGAGTCCAGCTTTTTCTAAAGCTTTGTTACTAGCCGCCACTGGACCTATGCCCATAATGCGTGGCTCTACGCCTACTACTGCGCTGCTTATTACCCTAGCGATAGGTTTTAAATTGTATTTTTTTACTGCGTCGTCGCTTGCAATAATTGTTGCGGCTGCGCCATCGTTTAAACCGCTGCTATTACCTGCGGTTACCGACCCATCTTTTTTAAAAGCTGGGCGCAATTTTGCAAGTACTTCCTTAGTCGTTGTAGGTTTTATGAATTCGTCATCTTTAAATATGATAGGATCTTTTTTACGTTGTGGTATTTCAACAGCTACTATTTCTTTTGCTAGTCTTCCTGATTGTTGCGCGGCGGTTGCTTTTTGTTGCGACCAGGCTGCAAATGCGTCTTGGTCTGCACGTGAAATGTGGTGTAAATCTACCAGATTTTCGGCAGTATTGCCCATGCCGTCTGTACCATACATTTCGGCCATTTTGTGATTTACAAAACGCCAGCCAAAACTAGAGTCATACATTTTAGAATCAGTTCCAAAAGCGCTGCTAGGCTTTGCAATCACCAGCGGTCCACGGGTCATATTTTCTACACCGCCAGCTATAAAAACATCCCCGTCGCCTGTTTGTATTGCGCGATGTGCGTGTACTATCGCACTCAATCCACTACTACACAATCTATTTACCGTTTCTCCTGGAACTGTTACTGGTAAACCAGCCAGTAATCCTGCCATACGAGCTATATTACGGTTATCTTCTCCAGCCTGATTGGCACAGCCCATAATCACGTCGTCATAAGCCATTGCGGGGATATTGGGATTTCTTTCTACTACAGTTTTAATAACATGCGCCGCTAGGTCATCAGGTCTTATGGTAGATAATGTTCCTTTGTAATTTCCTATGGGCGTTCTTACCCCGTCTATGATGTATGTGTTTTTCATGTTGTTGTTTTAAGTCCGCTTTCGCGAAAGCGGAAACTCTTCTATCAATTTCAAACAAAAATACATAAAGAAATTTTCATACCATCTAGTGTTTCTATCCATATACATCAATTTTGATCTTGATATTTAAAATTCAGCTAAAGCCATTTTATCTTTAAAAATCTACGGTATCATTTTAAAAGATTTGAAATAAATATGCTTCATAAGTTGGATATTTACTTTACTTTACTTTACTTTATGCCATATTAATTAAAACTTTATTTTATTAAAATTTTATTTTTAAGTTTTGCTGCTATGGCTATGCTATCATTTAGTAGTGTTTCAGAATCGATTGAAGAAGATTTTGGAGATTGTCCTTTAGGTTCTACTGAAATAGTAGCTACCTGTTCAAGAGGTTGTTACTCTGTTGTAATTTTGGGTCAGCGATATGCTTTAAACGAAGCGGAAACCGATGAGGCAGAGAGAAGATTACAAAATTTCTGTAATAGTCGTCCAGTAGTTGAACTTAGTGTCCCAGCGCCATCTATACTTTAAATGAATTTTACAACCACTATTTCAAAAATTTTCCTAGCGGCATTTATGTTGCTAGGATTGTATTTTACCAGTCTTAAAGATGAAAAAAAGGATATTGAGGTAAAATCTCACGCATTTCTCTACAAATTTGATTTTAAGCACTATACCAATCGACCTGATTTAGTTCTCACCGATTATATTTTAATAAATAAGAAAGGTGATACGACTTTTACGCAATTTTACAATCAGATGAAAAGAGATTCTATTTACTCTTATAGAAAAATGTCCGGTCAAGAGCGTTTTGAGAATCGAATTAATGGTTTTCCACACTCTATTAAAACTATAAAAAATACAACTGTTTTTACAGCTAAAGTTGCAGATCAATATTTTCAGTATGAAGAACAACTGGACTTAAATTGGAAAATAACAAAGGATATTCGTAAGATTGGTACATATAACTGTCAATTTGCGACTGTAAACTATGGAGGAAGAATATGGAATGCGTGGTTTACAAAAGACATACCTATAGATGTAGGTCCTTATAAATTTAAAGGATTACCTGGATGCATTGTTGAGATAAGCGATTCAGATGAGATTTTTAAATATACCTTAGTAAGGCATGTTGATAAAAAAGTGTTACGACTAGAGCATTACCCTTTTGTTGCTAAAAAAACTATCGAGAAAACAACACGTAAAGCTTTTAACAAACACCAGCAAGCGTACGAAGCCTTAGGTTTTGAACAGCGCATGGCTTATTTAAGAAGAGACCAGGCTGGAAGCGGCACTATTAAACTTGTTTCTAGAGGCAACGATGGTATAGATTTAACAAAAATAGAATCAAACGAAACGGATAAGTACCAATTTCTTGAAATAGATCATATTGAGTAAAACCTCTACTTTTTCAACTATATTTATACTGGCACTCTTTTACTGGGCGCCAATTTTTTGTGCAGCTCAAATTACCATAAAAGGTGTGGCTGTGGATTCTGTGAATCAACCTTTGTCATATGCCATAATAACGGCATACAAAGACAGTGGCTATTCTACCATCATAGGTTTTAAGACAGCAAATGAAGCAGGAGAATTCAATATAAAACTTAGTGAACCCATGGATTCCGTTTTCCTAGAGGCAAGGCACATCTCCTATAAGCCTGAACAATTTGTCATCACTAATTTTAATAGACTACATAAACTAACTCTTTTTAGGCTCAACAATGAGTTAAAGGAGGTACTTGTAGAAGCTCAAAAAAGCATAGAAATTATAGGTGATACCATACGCTATGATGTAGAGGCGCTAAAAGAAAAAAAAGATTACACCATTGAAGAAGTTATTAAACGCATACCTGGAATTACTGTAGCCGAAAATGGACAAATAGCCTATAACGAGCAACCTATAAGTCACCTCTACCTTAATGGAGTTGATTTACTAGAAGGCAGGTACAATATTGCCACACGTGGTATACCCGCACAGGCAGTAAAAGACATTGAGGTTTTAAGGCGACACAATCACGCCCGCATCGATATAGGTAGAACACTGAGTAATGAGGTGGCGCTAAATCTTAAGATTAAAAACGATCAGAAACTTCTATTTGGAACTGCGCTTGCTGATATCGGGACACCTTTAACAACAGCGCGTGGTGAGGTTACCCCTATTTATCTGAAAGAAAAGGTGCAAAACATAGCGAGTTTGCGAGGTAATAACATGGGTAAGTCGCTACAAGAATTTGGTACATCGCTTACTCGTGGAAATTTAGAAATTTCACAATTAAAACTTGCAAATACTGCTATTATAACACCGCCAGAGGTTGAGGGCAATACCATATCAAACAGGTACTGGCTGGACAACACATCAACATCTGCAACTAATGATGTGCTCGTATCACTCCCAAATGAGCTTATCATTAAGGGTTCACTAGATTATAATTTTGAAGACAGCAACATAGAAAAAAATAACCGCAGCACATTTTTTACAGGAAATGATAGTTTACAAATAACTCGCAACTCTTTAAATAAATTAGCCCAAACACGTTATCAATTAGGAAATATCATAGAGATAAATAGAGACGATTTATACATAAACAACAAACTGTCGGCACTTTCTTCTCATCAAGTTGGACGTTCTCTCAATATTTTAAATGGAGATGCGATAAATGCCGATTTTAGAAATAAAAACCGCGCTATTACCAATATTATGGAAGTAAAAAACACCATCAATAACCAGATATTAGAAAGCGGTATCCTATTTGAATACAAAGCGGTAGACGAGTTGCTACAAACAAATCCAGCAGTATTTGCAGATATTATCCCAGGTATTGCACCAGAATTCACAACTCAAAATATCCATGTAGAAAAATTTAACATCGCTGGTCACTCGGGATACACATTTAATCTTTTCAACATTCAATGGAAGGCTAGACAAAGCTTAAAAGTGGCCAGTGAACAACTACAAAGTTTACTAAATAACCAAAATAACAACGACAATGTTTCTCCTTTTGCAACTGACTTTAAGATGCAAACAATTGAATCAAATACACAATTGTCATCTACGTTTGACTGGAAAAAGATTCGGTTTACCAATAATCCAAATGCAACCTTTTATCATATCCAGAGGTCAGAAAAAATAACAGATACGCAGCAAAATGATCGTTATTTATTTTTAAACATTACAGCAACTGCCTCACACAGCTTTAATCTAAAATGGGATGCGGGCGCTAGTGGGTCTGTAAAAAATTCCATTTCACAATTTGACGCTTTATATCCTGGGACACTTTTAAGGCAATTTGATAATTTAAGTACAAACCCGCAGGATATTAATATCATGCGTACAAATGACGCTTCCATATTTTTTAGTTACAGTGATGTTTTGTCTGGCTATTTATTAAAAAACAATACTACCTACAGTAGCACAACATCAGAATTTATTTTTAATCGAACGCTGGACGAGCGCGGCTTGATTCAAATTACAGCCATAAGACAAAACAATCAATTTAGTACTTTAAGAAACGTCACGTCACTCTCTAAACGTTTTTTTAAACACCTATCGACGCAAAGTAATTATTATGTCGACGTGACAACAATCGAACAGATTTTCAACAACAGCGCTCAAAAAAACACCCTGATTAATCATACGTTTAACACGACATTGAGCTGGTCTAAAGGTGGTTTTTATGCGCTAAATTATGAAGGTACTATCAACTTTGGACTGTCGCTTATAGATGATTCAAGAGCCACAAATAACTTTCAATTACACAATTTGGGAATTGATTTATACCTCTCAGAAAAAACGCGCTGGAGTTTTAATTCAGAGACAGCGATAAGCTCTTTTTCTAGCAGCCGCAACACAAATGTGAATACCTTATTCAATACTAGTTTTTTTTATCAACCCCACAAAAAACTATTTCTAAGGGCTGAGCTTTACAACATATTCAACGAGCAGTTCTTTACAACTGCAACAAGTGGAAATAACGCTATTAGTCTAAATCAATTCTCCTTGCGACCGTTGCAATTTACTATTGGGCTTAATTATACCTTGTGAAAATTCATGATAACACCGAGATCAACAGCGGCAACCTTATCCTGACTACCAATCCTTACCAGTCCTATAAACCACTCCTTTAAAAAGCGCAACAAGCTCCTCGCCTCTCGTCACCTCAACAATGTTAAAGCCAACTTTATTCTTGGTTTTATCGAGCGTGCAGGTTGCAACAATAAAATCGCCAGCTTCTAGCGCTTCTATGTGGTTGATGCTGGTTTCTATAGAAACTGCATACTTGCCGTGGGTATTTGATGAAAATCCAAAAGCGGTATCTGCCAGCGCATAGGTGATCCCGCCGTGCGCCTTGCCCATACTGTTCAGCATTTCTGGTCTGATGGTCATGCCTAGTTTTACGGCGCCTATTTCTACAGATAGTATTTTCATACCCAGCCATTTGGAATATGGGTCTAGCGAAAGCATTTTGGCGGGTATTTCTTTTCCGTTTATCATATATTAAAAGTTGTCTTTGAATCCTGCATTTTTCTCAATATAGGTGAACAACGGTAACGATCCTCTCGGTATAAATCATACATACCGTCTAACCGTTTCACGCACCAATCAATACCCTTTTCGTTTGCCCATGCCAGTAATCCTTTAGGATAATTCACCCCTTTGGTCATGGCGCTGTCTATTCCTTGCGCTGTTGCGATGTTAAAAAATAAGGCATCTGCTGCTTCATTTATCAGCATTACAAGTACGCGGTCTTGAATTTCTCTTATTAGTTCTGGTGATTTATCTGGGTTCGCTTTCGCGAAAGCGAACTCACTATCCACATTTTTATAATCATAAAAACCCTTACCTGTTTTACGACCCAACCAGCCTGCTTCTACCAGTCGTTTTTGAGTCAATGACGGCTTGTAACGTGGGTCAAAATAGAAGGCTGTAAAGACGGTTTCCGTCACCACATAGTTGACATCGTGACCTATGTAATCCATAAGTTCAAATGGTCCCATTTTAAAACCCAATGCTTTTAACGCATAGTCGATGGTGGCAAAACTGGCGATTCCCTCTTCATACATGCGCAGTGACTCACTGTAAAACGGGCGGGCCACACGATTCACAATAAAACCAGGGGTATCTTTTGCAACGGCAACGACTTTATTCCAATTTGTAAGCGTTTCCTCACAAATCGCAGTGATGTGTGGCGCGGTTTGCACTGCCGGAATCACCTCTACTAATTTCATTAACGGCGCAGGATTAAAAAAGTGAATACCAATACAACGCTCTGAATACGCAAGTGATGCAGCAATACTAGCAATACTTAGACTAGAGGTATTTGAGGCGATAATGCAATCCTTAGAAACATATGACTCTAACTCTTGGAAGACTTTTTTCTTGATATCTATATTTTCAACGATCGCCTCAATAGTCAAATCGCTATCGCTAAGAGTTTGTAAACTGTTTACATAAGATAAATTTGCCTGAATACGTGATTTTTCAGTAGTATCCATCCTACCCTTTTCTATAAGCCTGTTCATAACTTTATCTAAGTCTGCCTGCGCTTTATCCAGCTGCTCTTGATTCACATCAAAAAGTTTTACTTCACAACCAGCCGTTGCTGCCACTTGTGCAATACCACTACCCATTGTTCCTGCGCCTATGATTCCTACCTTAGAGATATCTGATTTTTGATATTTGATTTTTGATTTTTGATTTTTCACTTAACGATATTTGATTTTTGATGTTAGATATCTGATTTTTGATATCTGATTTTTGATTTTTGTATGAAATTATTAACGATTGGAGATTAACGATTTTTGATTGGTAAGTTCTATTTTTCTTTATTTGTACTCGTTTTTATGCTGGCTACAAAAATGGATATCAGCTGATTATTTTCATCAAGTAATTTATCAAGGACATCAGCTTGAAATATTGTATTTGAGCCTTTTTGAATTTTAAGATTCACGAAAGACTCTCTTAATTCTTTCAATGCTATCTTCATTTTATGTAAAAAATCACGATTAGATTCTGCAGACCGCGCCTCTCCGTAATTTAATGCAACCGCAGTAGCAGAACGAATAAGTTGTTTTGATAAATGTTGAGAGGCAAAACTTTGATCAATAAATTTACAAGCCTCAATTACCGAAACGGCAAATTTGATTAATCGGTCTTCTAAATGATTAGGATTCATATCTATAATTATGTTTTATAACGCTACAAAAATCAATCGTTAATCGTTAATCATCGATCTCCAATCGTTAATTAAATTATCCCCCTTTAAAAACCGCCTTTCTCTTTTCCATAAATGCAGCGACACCCTCGGCATAATCTTGTGTTGCGGCGCTTGCGATTTGTAATTTAGATTCTAAAGCGAGTTGCTGTTCTACGGTATTATAAAAAGACTGGTTAAGTGCCTTCTTAGTATTAGCAAGTGCCACGGTAGGCAAAGATGCGAGTGTTAAGGCTATGTTTTGTGCAGCAGCTAGAAAGTCGGCATCTGGCAGCACTTTGTAAATCATCCCCATGGTGTCTGCCTGGGTAGCTGTGATTTTATCGGCTAGCATCATGATGGCGCTGGCCTTACCAAAACCTATTAATCGTGGTAAAAAGAATGTTCCCGCGCTATCTGGAATGAGTCCAATTTTAGAAAAAGCCTGAATAAACGCAGCACTTTCAGCAGCTACAACAACATCGCAGCACAATGCTAGATTTGCCCCTGCTCCAGCTGCGACACCATTTACAGCAGCGACCACAGGTTTTTCTAAATTTCTTATTTTAAGCACAATAGGGTTATAATGATCGTCTAAAATAGCTTTAAAACCAGGGTTTATAACAGGGTCTGTAATCTCTTGAATGTCCTGACCAGCGCAAAATGCCCTGCCATTACCTGTGATAAGCACCGCCCTAATTTTGCTATTTGTAGCACATTGATCTAGTGCATCTTGCATGGCAAAAGCCATTTGTTTGTTAAACGAATTAAAAACCTGTGGACGGTTAAAAGTGATGGTCGCAAGGCCGTTGTCTACCTGCAAATGAATAGAATCTGACATGAATTTTTCGATTTATGTAAAGATAGTGGTTGTTACGCTTTCGCGAAAGCGAGATTATTTCAAACATTTAAAATAATCAAAAGGTTCTAAACAATCTTCACATTGAAACATCGCTTTGCAGGCTGTAGAGCCAAACTGACTAACTAATTTAGTATTTTGTGAGCCACAATTAGTGCATTTCACCAATTTTTTATCATTAAGAAGTACATCTTTATCGGCAGTTTCTTCAAGCGGCGCAGCGATTCCATACTTTTCTAATGCATCACGACCACGCTGTGTGATCCAATCTGTTGTCCACGGCGGACTCATAATAAGCTGTATAGTAGTTGTGTACCCCGCAGCAGCAAAAGCTCGTTCAATATCGTCACCTATCACATCCATCGCGGGACAACCGCTGTAAGTAGGAGTGAGTTGTATTGTAATATCTTTATGGTGTACTACAACATCTCTTATTACCCCTAGGTCAACTACATTTAAAACAGGAATTTCGGGATCTTTAACAGATTCTAAAATTGATAAAAGATTGTTAGAAATGTTGAAGGTTTGAGTCATTTTTAGAAGAAGATTAAATGGTTGATGGATACTGAATGTTAAGTTTATTTTTTTTTGATTTAAATAAAGATTATTACATAGGTTGATTTTGTTTTGCGTAGAAAGTCTTTTTATAGCTTGGTACTTTTTACTTCTTGATGATTAAAGACCGCTGTTATGGTACTATTTACAGGTTACTTAAAAAATGCTTTGTTGCACAACCACATCATTAAAAGACTTACAACTTTAATTATCATTTTTATAAAATATGTTTATCAAACTAACAGATCAAACGTCATTTGTATCAAGGTACAATAAGTCGCTAGTTAATAATGATAAAGCTACCATTTACTATCTGGATAAGCGCGTTGCATATACTGCATATCTGCAAGAATATATCCCATGTGCTCACTGTGCAAACCCTGTTTCCCTCCTTTTTGAAAGTATTCAACTTCAGGAATATCCAGTGTTGCGGTTGTCAGTAAATTTTCAACTTTTTCATAGTAGTAGTCTTTAAGTTGTAACATATCTGGCGCAACACCTGCGGTTATCATAGCATCGTCGGCCGCGGTGGTATCAAACAGCTCCTCGGTATAAATCCAAAGATCATTAACCGCTTGTTGCACTCGAGTTTTACTTTCTGGTGTTCCATCACCCAATCGTTTTAACCAGTCGCCAGAAAAGCGCTGGTGGTAATTTGATTCTTTTACACCTTTAAAAGCCAGTGCACTTAGGGTTTCATCAGCACTAGTTTGGAGTGCATTTAAAAATAAGCCATTGTAAATATCAAAAAAGAACTGACGAACAATTACATAACCAAAATCGATATTAGGTTGCTCTACAAGAAGTACGTTTTTATACTCCCGTTCCTTACGTAGAAAAGCGATATCGTCTTCGGTAGATTTATCTCCTTTAATTTGTGCAATGTATTGATAAAAACTGCGCACTTGTCCCAGCATATCCAGAGATATATTAGTTAAAGCGATATCTGGTTCAAGATTTGGGCCATGACCACACAACTCACCCAGGCGTTGACCTAATATTAGATAGTTATCTGCAACACCTAGTAAATAACTAATTAGGTGTTGTTTGTTTTGTTTAGATTCAAGGAACTGTGGATTTAATTCTTTAATTGGTTTCATGAAAAAAATAAAATGTAAAATAAAATGAAAAATAGGATAAGCTCTAATCAGTTTATTTAAGGTTTTTAATTATGGTTGATAAAATTTTACACAATTGCAATGATTCATCTATAAGATATTATTTTTCTTTTTTAAGAGACTTGCTTTAGATTGAATTCTTTAGTTATTATGGGAATACTTCATTAGTTTGAAAGCAATCCTAAGGTTATTTGCTCTATCCTAATGGCTGAAGACTATCGCAAACTCACCATAATTTAAAGCTACAGTACCAGATAACTTCTCAAGTTGTTTTACTTAGTACATTGAAACATAAATTCTTTTTGAAAAATTAAAGTTAGCAGTCACATCTACTGCAAACTGAATAAACCTTTATTTAACATCATAAAGTTTATCGTCCATTCCCTTTATTTTTAGTTTTAATTATCTTTTTTAAGTTACATGTGCTTCAATTCATCAGGTAATTCATAAAAAGTAGGATGTCTATAAACTTTGTCTGTTGCGGGTTCAAAGAGTGCCTGACTATCCTCGGGGCTACTAGCAGTAATATCACTAGAGGCTACTACCCAAATACTTACACCTTCATTCCTGCGTGTGTATACATCTCGTGCGTTATTTAGTGCCATTTCGGCATCCTCAGCATGCAGGCTACCGCAGTGCCTGTGTTCTAGTCCGTTTTTAGATCTTATAAAAACTTCCCAAAGTGGTATTTCTTGACTCATATTTTTTGTTTTTGCAGCAATGCTAAGAGGTTACAACTGATGCCCTTCTACAATAATTAAGTTAAAGAACACCGCATGATGCACCTTACCATGCAGTTAGGCAATTTCGACCTTCCCTTAAGCGGTAACCTGCGAATTTGCGTTGCGCTCGCTGTTTTGTTTTGCGGCATAGGCCGTTGCAGCATCTCTCACCCATTTTCCATTTTCCCAAGCGTTGCGACGGTCATCTAGACGCTTTTTATTCATCGGCCCATGACCTTTTACTACCTGCCAAAACTCATCCCAATTGATTGCACCAAAATCATAGCATCCTTTTTCATCATTCCATTTCAATTCGGGATCTGGTATGGTTAGCCCTAATAGCTCAGCTTGTGGTACAGTTTGATCGATAAACTGCTGTCTTAGCTCGTCGTTTGTTTTGCGTTTTAACTTCCATTTCATGGACTGCTCGGTATGAGTGCTTGCCTCATCGGTAGGACCTAGCATCATTAATGACGGCCACCACCAGCGATTTAAAGCATCTTGTGCCATTTCTTTTTGCTCTGCCGTGCCGTTACAAAGAGATAACATGATTTCATAACCTTGGCGTTGATGAAAACTTTCTTCTTTACAAACTCGCACCATAGCCCTAGCATAAGGACCATAAGAAGTACTGCACAAAGGCACTTGATTGATGATTGCTGCACCATCAACTAACCAACCTATAGCTCCCATATCTGCCCATGTGAGGGTGGGATAATTAAAAATACTTGAATACTTTGCTTTGCCAGAGTGTAGATCTTCATAAAGTTGTTCTCTTGTAATACCTAACGTTTCACAAGCGCTGTAAAGATAAAGACCATGTCCAGCCTCGTCTTGAACTTTGGCTAGCAATGCAACCTTACGACGCAAAGACGGTGCTCTTGTGATCCAATTACCTTCTGGTAACATTCCCACAATTTCAGAGTGGGCGTGTTGAGAAATTTGACGTATGTGAGTTTTACGGTACTTTTCTGGCATCCAATCTTTTGGTTCAATTTTTTCGTCTCGTGCAATTTTAGCGTCAAACTGCGCTTCTAAATTTTTAATTTCTGCTTCACTCATATTTTCTAACTTTTTTGACACTTGATGAGTGTCGATGATTCATTTTTATTTTATTTACATGCTATGCAAATTTGCGCATCATACGTTTACAAGCTATATCAACTTGCCCATTCACATGCAATAATATGTGCGGTGGCATGCGATACGAACTTACACATCGTAACTGACCACTAATTTTTTGCTGGTTGGTACACTTACACAACTTAACGTAAAACCTTTTTCAACTTCCTCATCGGTTAATGCATAATTGACCTTCATTGCAACACTTCCTTCTATCACCTTGCATTTACAAGTACTACAAACACCGCCTTTACAAGCAAATGGCAAATCTGCACCTGCGTTAATTGCTCCATCTAATACATTATCAAATTGTTTGTCTAGCACAAAATGAAATTCCTTACTACCGTCAATTATGGTGACCGCTACCCCTTCTACTTTTTTATCTAGTGCAGCTGCTGCTCTTGCTTTATCGGCATCACTCAATCCACTTACAAAAAGTTCAAAATGTATATGATCTTTTTTCATTCCTGCGGCGACGAGTTCGTCTCTTATTAAAAAAATCATTTCCTCTGGACCACAGATAAAGGCATCGTCTATATAAGGAGCATTAATCAATGTTTTTGTAAGCAACTGCAGTTTTTCTTTATCAAATCGACCATTGAACAAGTCAATATCACGATGCTCGCGACTTAAAAAATAAAATACTTCAAAACGACTGAGGTATTTATTTTTTAGTGACTCAATTTCTTCTTTAAAGATTATAGATTTAACCGTTTTATTAAGGTAAAATAACTTGAATTTTGAATTAGGCTCTTTAGCGAGATGGGTTTTAATAATGCTTAACATGGGAGTAATCCCACTACCGGCTGCAAAGGCTACATAATTTTTGGGTTGATTTGCATCCATTGTTTCTATACCAAAATCACCACTAGGCGCAGCGACTTGTAATATGTCACCTACCTTTAATTCTCTATTAATGTAAGTTGAAAATTTGCCTTCAAAGATTTGTTTAACTGCCACTTTCCATTCACCATCTAGCGGACTACTGCACAAGGAATAACTGCGTCGTAGATCTTCTCCATTTATGGTAGTACGCAAGGTCAAAAATTGTCCTGCACGATAATCAAATTCTTTCTTGATATCTTGCGGTACGGCAAAAGAGACAACTGTGGTGTCGTCTGTCTCTTTATAAACCTGAGAAACTACTATGTTATGGAAGTTATTCACTGATGTTATGTCGTTAATTACCAACAAAACTAACACTTGTTAGTTTGATAAACAAATGTTTTTTCTTGACTTTGACAGTTTAATGGCTTAAATAACTGTATATCATCATAATGTGATTTTAGGCAGGCACTACCTTATTGCTTAAGTAGCTGATTTATTGCATGT
>CAZQGX010000022.1:0-49229 GCA_964593255.1 uncultured Flavobacteriaceae bacterium
CCAGATGGATATTTATACTTAGATCAAAAAAGAAATTTAGGTTGATCAAAAAGAAATAGAAAACAAATCGCTAAATTTGGATTAACTAATGAAGATTTAGGACTTAATGTAAATATCTGTAATACATCAACTTAATCTTACGTTAGTCAGAATACTGAAAAAAATTCCGCAATTGAATTAAATTCCTTAGCTTTATAAAAATTATTCGAAATGGAAACGATACAAATTGATATACTTAATCCTAAGGCGAAAAAGCTACTGAGAAATTTAGCTGACTTGAATTTGATAAAGATTAATAAAACTAAAAATAAATCTGACTTTTCTGCTTTGCTACAAGAACTTAGAACAAAATCATCTGATGAAATTTCACTCGATGAAATAACAAATGAAGTTGAGAAAGTGAGAAGTTTACGATATGGGAAGTAAAAAAATAATCCTAGATACGAATCTTTGGATTATCTTTCTAATATCAAAAAAACTCAATTCAATTGACAATCTGATTGGAAACAAAAAAATTACGTTAATTTTTTCAGACGAATTAATAAGTGAGTTCGTAGAAGTAGTAAATCGACCCAAATTTAGAAAATATTTTTCAAAGAATGATATTGAGAAAATACTTGACTATTTTGACCACTATGGAAAACTGATAAAAGTAAAATCTGACATTAAAATTTGTCGTGACGAAAAAGATAATTTTTTACTCAATCTCTCAATTGATTCAAAAGCTGATTACCTTATAACAGGAGATAATGATTTGCTAGTTTTGGAGAAAATTGAGCGAACTAAAATTATGAACTTTACTGACTTTATAATACACATCGGATAAAAGTACGTGGTACAATAACTAAGCATATGGCGTGACTATAGGCCAGCGCTATATGCTCTGTTGACTGATCCGGGATACTAGATAAGGGGGAAATTGAGGATTAGGCACTTGCCTTGGCAGAAGGAAAACTCTTTTTTAGCGCTGTTTTTCTTTTTTATTAAAAGGTAACCTTTCAAAAATAGCATTTTTTGTAGTTGATTTTTTGGGATATTCTTTTCAACCAAGAACAGCTTATTCTAAGAAAAGGAGAAAGCTGTTTTTAGGCTATGATTGTGCTATAAGTATTAGTTCAAGAAAACGAATCGCAGAAAAGCTCGAAGAACTCAACGTAAATAAACTCACATTTAAAAGTATTGTAGGGGTAGCTCAATATCTTAATCCAATGATTAGGGGATGGGTAGGCTATTATGGTAAATTTAAGATGTTTGAACTTACAAAAGTATTTCGACTACTTAGTAATCGATTAGTTTGGTGGGCAAGGAAAAGGTATAAGCGATACAAAACCAGTATTAGGAAAGAGTACAAATGGTTAGCAAGTGTGAGGAAACAATATCCCACATTGTTCTATCTGGCTATTTCGGTGTGACCATGCCACGGATTTCGGTCAAACCGTGCCACTTATAAAGAAGTTACAATTATAGTTAATTTTTGGGTTTATTGGTTCATTATTGTTTTTCTGAGTGACTCACCTTCAAGTTTTATTCTGTGAGAGGAGTTTACTATACGGTCTAAAATAGCATCTGCAATGGTACTTTCTCATATTACGTCGTACCATGAAGATACTGGTGTTTATTCCGCTTTCGCGAAAGCGAGACCATTACAACCTTCTAAGACCATAAAGGAAATTTTTAAGTAGCTATTTTTATGCTTTACATGAGCCGTTGCAAATCTAAATTGACCTAAACAGTTGAGAATTTAACAAGGGCATACAGCGTTTTTTTTTAGAAGTTATAACCATCGATTACATTAAATTAAGCTTACCTTTACACCCTATTAACATTGGTATATTCCACAGTACAATTTTTCTTGACATTACATGTCTAAATTACCTGAAAATCACAAATTCATTGATCTTTCTGATTATGGAAGACCAGTTGCAACAGTTATAGCAAACTCTTTAAAAAACACAACATTTACACCAGTTCATGTAACTATAGGTTTTATTATCTCTGGTTGTATTGCAATTGGTTGTATATTAAATGGTTACTTTTGGGCTGCAGCAATATTTTTAATATTTAAATCCATTCTCGATGCAGCAGATGGCGAGCTAGCACGTATAAAAAAAACACCTTCTTATACTGGTCGTTTTCTTGATTCTGTTGCCGATATTATATTAAATGCCTTGTTTTTTCTATCTATATGGTACATAACAGCTACAAGTATATGGATATGTATTTTAGCTTTTTTAGGGCTTCAATTACAAGGTACCTTGTACAATTACTATTATGTAATATTGAGAAATAAATTTGACGGCGATACCACAAGCCGAGTTTTTGAAACAAAGACTCCTGTGGCATTAAAGGGAGAAAAGCAAAAGCATGTCAACATTCTATTTAAATTATACAAATTACTATACGGCACATTTGACAAAATAATTTACTACCTAGACCCTAAAGCGGGAATAGGTAAAATATTTCCTAAATGGTTGATGACTAGTATTTCTACATTTGGATTAGGTTTTCAATTACTGCTCATATCTATCATGCTAGTTATAGGTTTTAAATCTTTTATTCTGATTTTCTTTTTAGCCTATACCATAATGGTTTTTGTTTTTATAGGAATAAGAAAAAGTTTTTATTAAAGTAGAACGGCCTGTAAGGTATTTGCTTTATTTTAAACTGGTGTAGTGAATTTAATTTGTTGTGTTTCAACACAACAAAGTTTAACGACTTAAATAAAACGGTTAACTTATTCTAATTATATTTAATGCACACAATTGTAAGTCATTAAAAATAAGAGTTAAATATCAAATGAAGTATATTTACATAAATGCAAACCCTTTATAACATATTTTTTTCTAACAAGACTCGTGAAAGAACAGAGAAAATCATTCTCAACCTCGCGCTTATTAGTTTTTTCATACATCTAGCTGTAATTTATTTATATAATTTTGATTTTATAAGCCTAGCAGATAAGTCAGGTTTGTTTATAAATCCTATATCTGCTGTGTATACACCTTTTTCGTTTATATTGATCTTTGAGGTATATTTACTTATTTATTACTTACCTAGGTCGATAACCACTTATATTACAAAGCAATATGAAATTATTACTTTAATTATCATTCGTAAGTTATTTAAAGATTTAGGTGAATTAGAGCTGTCGTCAGAATGGTTTGAGATTAAAGGAGATTTACAATTTACTTATGACCTGATAGGATCACTTTTACTTTTCTTTTTGATTTTTTTATTTCAAAGAGAAGGTAGAAGAAAGTATAAAAAAGAAACAGAAACAGAAACAGAAACAGAACCACGAGTACAGCGATTTATTTATAAGAAAAAAATAATCGCGACGATCTTAATGCCTTTATTACTATTAATAGCCTTATATACTTTTGTAGACTGGAGCATCGGGTTATTTAACCACACTGCCGAAATAGTACCTACTGAAAGTATTAATAACCTGTTTTTTGATCAATTTTTTACAGTACTTATTTTGGTTGATGTTGTACTACTTCTTATTTCGTTATTCTATACAGATCAATTTCACAAAATCATCCGAAACTCTGCATTTATTATTTCTACCATTTTGATCAGGATGTCCTTTGGCGTAAGCGGTGCGATAAGTACTATTTTAATTGTCACAGCGGTTCTTTTTGGACTTGCCATGATTTATGTACACAATAGATTTGAAAAGAATTTTAAGGTAGAAGAGAATAAAATGACATAAGGAATGTAACAACTTTTTAGATAATAGATAAAAGCATTATTTAAATATCACAACCGCTGCCAGGTTTGTGTTCTATAAAAAAAAGTTACAAAACCACGCACCATGAGCTGGTTGTCATTCTCTTCATTAATCCATATTTTGCAGGTGTATGACTTACCATTTTCGGGGTCTAGAATTGTACCATCTTTATATACATTACCGTCTTTTTCTAGGTCTTTGATGATCTCTAGACCTATCATTGGGGTGTCTTTTAAATCGCCGCTGCATTTTGTACACAGTGGGTTTTTGGGCGCATCGGCAACTAAGACTTTGACGATTTTACCATAAATTTTGCCGTTTTTTTCATAGATATCCACTATTGATTTTGCTTTACTTGTTTCATCATCAATGGTTTTCCATGTTCCTTTTATGTCTTGTGAATTCGCTTTGGCAAAAGCGAAAATGATACAAATAAATAATATAGATTTTTTCATTTTATAAAAATAAAAATCCCCTGAACAAAACAGGGGATATTAATAAAATAATAAGAGTATTTGATTATTTACCTAGCATCCTGCTTTTAAGGTCTGCATCTACGGGCTCGTCTCCTAACCATATGCTAAACAAACATTTTTTAAAAGCTGTGCTTGCGATAACGCCTTTTTCTTTACCATTTTTTGACACCAACGTTCCTTTACCAGGTATGTAGGCAATTTCAAAATGGTCCTTCATCACAATTTCTTCATTAAAAAAGCCTATAAACTTTTTAATATCCTTAGAAATTGCTTTTCTTTCTTTATTTGAACAACTATCTTCAAATCCTGTTTCTACAGCATCTATCATCTTACCTTGTGAGACTAGACGACTTGTAATATCTAGTGTTATTGCAAGGGGTTTATCTTCATTGATAATTGCTTGGGCATTGCTAGTTTTTGAAGGTGTATAAAGTGCTCCTACATAAAGATCAAAAAATGCAGAAGTTCTTTGACCTGCACCATTTAATACCAATTCTTGATTTTGTACAGAAATCTTTTTTTCTACAGAGATATCATCTATAACAAGTTGTGCAGTAAGACTTGTGGTAGTGAAAAGAATGGCAATGGCAATAATTACATGTTTCATAATAAGTTAGGTTAAGTTGTTAATATTTTTTTCTTTATCCAAATTCCGTGCCTTTAATTTTCTTAATGATGCGTTTAATTCAAAACCTAGTAATAATAAGTTGGCATTGAGCCATATATACACCATTAAAATAAGTAGCGCTCCTATAGATCCATAAATCTCGTTATAAGATGCAAAATTTGTAATATAAATACCGTAAAGATAGGAAAATAATATAATCAATAGGGTAGTAAATGCAGCACCTATGGAAAAAAAACTAGTAGTTCTCCCCTCTTTAGTTCCTGTGTAGTACAAAGTACTTATAAAAATAAATAACATAAATATCAAGGTGAGGTACCTCATTAACTTTAACCAAAATTCCATAGAATCTTCAGTCATAAAATTTACTGCTCTTAATTCATAAATCCAGTATTCTACAACACCAGCAAGCACCACACCCAGAAATAAAAATATAACTAGCATGATAGATACAGCAACCGCCACAATATATTGTCTTACAAAACCTCTATTCAACTCGATATGAAAACTACCTTCAAACCCATTAAATATTGCAGAAACTCCGTTTGCCATTAAAAATAACGAAGTTAAAAATGCTATGGTCAAAAGACCTGTGTTTTGCTGCATTGCTATTTCATTAAAAATATTGTCAAATGCACCTGCTGCCTGTGCAGGCAATAATCCGTTAACAAAAAGCAGTAATTCTTCTTGAAAGTTGTCTATTCTAATAAACGGAATCAAATTAAGAATAAATAATATAAAAGGAAAAATAGCCATAAAAAAACTATAAGAAATCGCACTAGCACGGGTAGAAATAGCACCTTGCACAATTCCAGCCGAATAGGTTTCCCACAAATCCCAAAAGGTCATACCTTGAAAACCAGGTAGTTTAAACCTATTGGCAATAGCTACAAACCAAGAAACAACGGGGATGCGCTCCAATATTTTTCTTAATCTACTCATGTAGCGCCTTTAGGCTTAGGTCTAAGTTGTAAACACTGTGAGTAAGTGCGCCACTAGATATAAAATCTACACCACAAAGTGCATAATCTCTAGCAGTTTCCAGGGTAATACCACCGCTGCTTTCAGTAAGGCAGCGATCGCCTATTAATGCTACTGCTTTTTTAGTATTTTCAAAATTAAAATTATCAATTAATATACGATAAATACCTTCATTTTCAAGAATTTCTTTAATTTCCTCTAGGTTGCGGGCTTCTACCACTATTTTTAAATCTTTGCCTGTTTCTCTTAAATAGTTTTTTGTTTTTACAATGGCTTTAGAAACGCCCCCAGCAAAATCTATGTGATTGTCCTTTAACATGATCATGTCGTACAATCCAAATCTATGATTGACACCTCCACCTATATCCACCGCCCATTTTTCTAAAATGCGTATGCCTGGCGTTGTTTTGCGGGTGTCAAGTACTTGGGTTTTTGTTCCTTTTAAAACAGTTACAAATTTTGAAGTTTGCGTGGCGATAGCACTCATACGCTGCATTGTGTTAAGCACCAGCCTTTCAGCTTTTAAAATGGATTGTGATGATCCTGTTACATAAAACACTTCGTCTCCATAAGCGACTTTTTCACCTTCTTTAATGCGCACGTCTATTTGTAATGTGGGATCGACTTTTTGAAATACCGCTTTCGCAAAAGCGATACCTGCAATAATACCCTCGTCCTTAACTAGCAATCTTGCCTTGCCAGTCGCATCGTGAGGAATGCAAGATAAGCTGCTATGGTCACCATCGCCCACATCTTCACGTAATGCATTTTTAATAATTCGGTTAATTTCTTGCTGGGCCTCTTGTGATTTATAATTCATGAACTATATATTATTTTCAAAAATAAGATATTCCTTTATCATACGGTAATCTTAGACACCTAGCTTTTTTAAGTAATTCATGGGTATTAAAAAGTGTTTCTGTAACTAACTAGAATTTAGAAATAATAATTACGTTTTAAGATTATGCTGCAAGTAAATACGCCCATAATTAAGGTTTTTTATAAATTTGCGATATGACCATAACTCTTTTTGCCATAGGAAAAACTGATGATGCTTGTATAGAACAACTCACAGAAAAATACATAGATCGCCTGCAGCACTACATTAATTTTAGGTTTGAAATTATTCCTGATCTTAAAAAAACTAAACACCTAAGCCAGGAACAACAAAAACAAGAAGAAGGTAAATTGATATTGAATAGGTTAGAAAAAAGCGATTTTGTTACCTTACTAGATGAAAAGGGAACAAAATACAGCAGTGTAAATTTTGCCCAATTAATTAACAAACGCAGTGTTTCAGGATTAAAAAATCTTGTATTTATTATAGGTGGACCATACGGTTTTTCAATAGAGGTTTATGATCGTGCCAACTCAAAATTATCATTAAGCGATATGACTTTTTCTCATCAAATGATACGTTTATTTGCTGTAGAACAAATGTATAGGGCTTTTACTATTTTAAGAAACGAACCATATCATCACGAGTAAGGTTTAATGATGAACTATTCTTTTTTTAATAATAACATCAAATATTTTTATCAATATAATCTTGTTGCATTACAAATATAGACCAATGGCTATTTTACTCTTAACGTATTTATATGAAAATCAAAAATATTTTCACCTTCAAATTTTAAATCAGTGTTTTTATGATTAAGTTATTGATCATTTTGATCATTGATAACACGGTAAATATTTTACTTTAACCGCAACAACAGTATTGAAAAAATACAGGTAAAAGTATAATATTTTAAAGATAAACCTTAAGAAATAAAGAACCAACCTGACTTTTAACTTCAAAAAACTCTTATTACATTACTAAATAAAATATTTATAAAAAAAACTTAAAGATGATTTTAATAATAGAAATGAAAGACTCTTGCAACATACTTAAATAGCAAGGCAATCAACTTTGATATTACTTATAGGCGATTTTGAATATTTGATTTAACTTTTCAATAAATTGGTTTTGGTAAATAAAACTTATAGTTTCGTAATAAATTTAATATAAAGTTATGGAACAGTATTATAATCAATTCATTGAAATTCTTATTGTATATACCCCAAAAGTCTTAGGAGCATTAATTACCCTAATTGTTGGATTCTGGTTAGCCAGCCTATTGTCTAATAAAGCAAAAAAGGCAATGGTTAAAAAGAATGTTGATCCTTCATTAACTCCTTTTATTACTTCGTTAATACTTATATTAATTAAGGTCCTTGTTCTTCTCAGTGCGGCAACAATGTTTGGAATTGAAGTCACCTCGTTTGTTGCCATATTTGGCGCACTTGCTTTTGCAGTCGGGCTAGCACTTCAAGGTCAATTAAGCCATATGGCAGCAGGTATTTTAATTTTATTCTTTAAGCCGTTTAAAGTTGGCGATTTTATCAAAACAAATGGTTATTCTGGAACTGTTGAAGAAATACAAATCTTTGTTACTAAAATGACAACCTTAGACAACAGGGTCATAATAATACCAAACGGTGCTATAACCAGTAATCCATTAGAAAATTTAACTGCAAACGAAATGAGAAAGGTACCAATGACATTTGGTATAGGTTATTCAGATGATATCGATACAGCAAGATCTGTTATTGAAAAAGTGGTAGCAAGTTGTAAAGAAATAGATCATTCTTTACCAGTTGACATTCTAGTTGCAGAATTAGGGGATAGTTCTGTAAATTTTGCCGTAAGACCGTGGGCAAAAACAGAAGACTACTGGGCTGTTCATTTTTATATGCAAGAGCATATCAAAAAAGAATTTGATAAGGCAGGTGTGGGCATTCCATTTCCACAAATGGATGTTCATTTACACAAACAAAACTAACATTTACAAATTTTAAACATTCAATACAGGATAAATATTTTACCCGTATTTTATTTTATGGTGACCGTAAAAGCCATGATGTAAAACAAAAATAACATTACATTTCTATTTTAGTTGGGTAAAGATGATTCTAGAAACAACATATTGATATTTTTACAAAATTATCAATTAAAGATCAATCAAATAAGCTAACTAAAGTCTTACTTTTGCAGCGCATTAAAAAATATAAAAATGGCAACTAATAGAACCTTTACAATGATCAAACCAGATGGTGTTGAAGATGGACACACGGGTGCGATACTTGATAAAATTACAGCAAGCGGTTTTAGAATCGTAGCTCTTAAAAAAACGCAAATGACTGTGGCAGATGCTCAGGCGTTTTATGCAGTGCATAGTGAAAGACCTTTTTTTGGTGAACTTGTAGAATTTATGACTCGTGGTCCTATCGTTGCAGCGGTACTTGAAAAAGAAAATGCTGTAGCAGATTTCCGTACTTTAATAGGTGCAACAAACCCAGCAGATGCTGCCGAAGGAACCATACGCAAGATGTTTGCAAAAAGCATGGGTGAAAATGCTGTTCACGGTAGCGATAGTGATGAAAATGCTGCAATAGAAAGTGCTTTTCATTTTTCTGGCCGTGAAATGTTTTAATAACTTGATTACTTCATAAGATTATTGAGCTTTAAGCAATAAAAAATCCACTTTAAAAGTGGATTTTTTTTGTGTTCTGAAATTAGAGTACTTTATAATTTAAAACTTTACACCAACTTTTGCAAGTTAAAAACCCTATTTACTCAACCATTCTCTAGCATTAACAAATGCTTCTAACCATGGTGTTACTTGATCATATTTACGATCCTGTGGATAGTAAGCCCAGTTCCATGAAAATGTTGAGCGCTCTAGATGGGGCATCATAACTAGGTGACGACCATCTGCCGAGTTTAACATGGCTGCATTGTAATCTGATCCATTTGGATTTGCTGGAAATTCATCATAAGCATAAGTTGCTGGAATATGATATGCGTCTCGATATTTAGGTAGATGAAATTTACCCTCGCCATGTGCCGCCCAAATTCCTAACTTACTGCCTGCAAGGGATTGTAACATGATGGAATTATTTATTGCGATATCGACACTTGTAAAGCTACATTCAAATTTACTAGAATCATTGTGAAGCATTTTTGGCTTTTCATCGTGGTCTGGATTGATTAAACCTAATTCTATAAAAAGTTGACAACCATTGCACACCCCTAAACTCATAGTATCTGGTCGATTAAAAAAGTTTTTTAAGGCAGTATTTGCTTTTTCATTGTATAAAAATGCACCCGCCCAGCCTTTGGCACTTCCCAAAACATCAGAATTTGAAAACCCTCCTACCGCGGCTATAAATTGAACATCTTCTAGCGTTTCACGACCTGTAATTAAGTCGGTCATGTGTACATCTATCACTTCAAATCCAGATAGGTACATAGCACGAGCCATTTCTCGCTCAGAATTACTGCCTTTTTCTCTTATCACAGCTGCTTTAATTCTTTTCTCAGGTAATTTTGGTAATTGACCCGTAAAATGATTTGGAAATTTAAATTCCAGCGGCTGGTTCACATAATTCAGTGCTCGTTCATCTGCCTTATTATTTAAGGACTGCTTGCGATCTAATAAGTGGGAGGTTTCATACCATACATCGCGCATATCATCTACATCTATTATAAAATCGTTGATATCTAAAACCGCCTCGTCAATTGCATTTCCTATTTTATAAAAAGGTATGTTTGCTTGCGATAATTTGTTTTCAACACTATCATCAGTTACTTGTAATACGATTCCCGCATTTTCTGAAAATAAAACTTTGACCATATCTGTACCCACAGCACCTAGATCCAGTTCCATGCCTATATCTTGTGATGGGAAACACATTTCTAATAATGTGGTGATTAAACCCCCACTAGATATATCGTGACCTGCGAGAACTTTTCCTTCTTTGATAAGATGCTGGATGGTTGTAAACGCTTTCGCGAAAGCGAGACCGTGAATAATTGTAGGGCAATCAGCACCTATTTTATTTTGAGTTTGTGCAAAACTAGAACCGCCCAATTTATGGTCGTCGCCGCTCATATTGATATAGTAAATAGGGGCGTCGTAAATAGGTTGTAATACAGGTTCAATAACGTTTGTAATATCATCACAATTAGCTACCGTACTGATAACTACCGTACCAGGAGCAAGTACTTCCATATCAGGGTATTTTTGCTTCATGCTCAGGCTGTCTTTGCCTGTTGGTATGTTGATACCCAATTCAATGGCAAAATCACTTACCGCTTTTACTGCGCTATACAAACGTGCGTCCTCACCTGGATTATTGCACGGCCACATCCAGTTGGCACTTAAACTAACTCCTTTTAAACCATTTTCTAAAGGCGCAAAAACAAGATTTGTAAGCGACTCGGCAATTGCATTGCGTGATCCAGCAACAGGATCGATCAATGCAGCAATAGGTGCATGACCTAGGGTGGTTGCCACCCCGTTTTTCCCATTATAATCTAGTGCCATTACTCCCACATTATTAAGAGGTAATTGTAACTCACCACAGGTTTGTTGTTTGGCCACACGACCTGATACACAGCGGTCTACTTTGTTGGTTAACCAGTCTTTGCAAGCAACAGCCTCTAGCTGTAATACATGATATAAATACAGTTTAAAATCTGCACCATTATAAGTTACTGGATCATACTTGCGATCTATAGTGCTATCGTTCATGATGGTTTTAGGACTTGCACCAAACATATCTTCTAGCGCCAGATCCATAGGACTGCGACCATCTTTTTCACTAAAAGTAAATCTATTATCACCTGTAACTTTACCTACTTTGTAGAGAGGTGCACGTTCTCTTGCAGCGATTTTTTCCAATATTGGAGTTTCATTTGCATCCATAACCAGTCCCATGCGTTCTTGCGACTCGTTACCTATCAGCTCTTTACGGGATAAGGTTGGGTCGCCCACAGGAAGTTGGTCTACCTCTATCTTACCACCAGTTTCTTCAACCAATTCAGAGAGACAATTTAAATGCCCTCCTGCCCCATGATCATGAATGGATTTTATGGGGTTGTGATCGCTTTCTACTAGACCGCGTATGGCATTTGAAGCACGTTTTTGCATTTCGGGATTTGATCGCTGCACTGCATTTAATTCTAGTCCAGAATCTAATGCACCGGTATCTGCGCTAGAAACCGCTGCGCCACCCATACCTATTCTATAATTATCACCACCCATAACGATAATGTCATCACCCACGGCTGGAGTTTTCTTTAATGCTTGATCTTTTTTGGCATAACCTATACCACCTGCTTGCATGATCACCTTGTCATAACCCAGTTTGCGCGCTGGTGTTGCCGTTGCGTCCATAATAGCTGCATCATTTGCCTCGTTATGTTCAAAGGTAAGTACAGAGCCAGTAATAAGTGGCTGGCCAAATTTGTTTCCAAAATCGCTAGCACCATTTGACGCTTTTATTAATATATCTATAGGTGTTTGATACAACCATTCTCTAGCAGCAAATGCTTTTTCCCATGGTCGCTCTTCATTTAATCTTGAATAACTAGTCATATAAACCGCAGTACCAGCAAGAGGTAATGATCCTTGCCCACCAGCGAGACGATCCCTTATCTCGCCTCCTGATCCTGTCGCTGCGCCATTAAAAGGTTCTACTGTAGTGGGAAAATTATGCGTCTCTGCTTTTAAAGAAATAACCGAATCAAAAAGACTGGTTTGATAAACATCTGGCTGGTGGGCAGTTTTTGGCGCAAATTGCTCAGCTTGTGGTCCTTCTACAAAAGCAACATTATCTGAATATGCGCTTACAATACCATTAGGATGTTGTTTTGAAGTTTCTTTAATTAACTTAAAAAGTGAGCTAGGCATTTCAGTACCGTCAATCACATAAGTACCGTTAAATATTTTATGACGGCAGTGCTCTGAGTTGACCTGCGAAAATCCAAAAACCTCGCTATCAGTTAATTTACGACCTATTTTATCAGAAAGAGCAATTAAATAATCAATCTCGTCATCACTTAAAGAAAGTCCTTCTTGCATGTTATAAACGGCAATATCGTCAATCTCTATAACGTCTTGTGGCGATAGGTTTATATCAAACTGTGATTGATCTAACCCATTAAATCGCTGTAATAACATCTTGTCATAAACGGCAGTTGCGGTGCAAGTTTTAAATTCTTCAATACGCAAAATGCCTTTGATTTCCATGTTTTGTGTGATCTCTACAGCATTTGTAGACCATGGTGTTATTGTAGTAGCACGTGGACCTGTAAAGTATCCACTGATCTCGGCAGCTTCTAACTTTGGTGAACCAGCAAAAAGCCATTGTAGCTTATTGTCGTCTTCAGTACTTAGTGATGTCACTGTTTGTACTGCATAAATGTATTGTGACGGATTGCCGTAGAAATAAATCATTGGGAATGTTTTTACGTGGGGCAAAGATACTTTTTTAAGAGTATAATTTTAGAGGTTCCGCTTTCGCTAAAGCGGAATTATTAACCTACTTGTTTACAATTTATAAGAATTTACCATTATAGCGCTTTCTTTTATATAGTGAATAAAATATTTTGTTTGAAACCGATTGACCATTATAAAATAAAACTGCAGTTTCTCCTATATCTATCTTGATAAAATTAAACACTTTCTTTTGTAGATCTATATTTATCAATAATTTACACTGCTTTTAAATAAAAAAAACTAGGTAACACAAATTGAGCT
The DNA here is from genome assembly GCA_964593255.1 of uncultured Flavobacteriaceae bacterium. Taxonomy (GTDB): domain Bacteria; phylum Bacteroidota; class Bacteroidia; order Flavobacteriales; family Flavobacteriaceae; genus Nonlabens. Next base: position 13,405 of record CAZQGX010000022.1, read on the forward strand.
ACCTAGTTTTTTAAAGTGTATAAATGTTGACTTTTAGATATCAGCCGTTTTGTGATAGTCGCCATTAAAGACAAAATCATTTTGTTTTTTACGACTACGCGGGCCTTCTTCAGCCTCTTGAAGAAAATCTGGCACATCACTTAAATCACCACCATAATAACCCAGTGCCACTGCAGTAGCTACATGAAAGGTATCTGGAAATTTAAATTCTTTTAATGCTTTTTTATAATCTAGACCAGCCATTTGATGCAAGGCGATTCCCATACTTTGAGCTTGTATAGCAACATTTGCCATATATTGACCTAAATCATGGGGTGCGTGGTAATTGTCGTCTCCTTTAGGGGTTTTGGTATCCACCACACCTAGTAAAAGTACTGGTGCATTTTTTGCCCATTTTTGATTAAATTCTACCAGTACATCCATGATGCGGTCATAGGTTTCACTTCCTTTAATTCCCCAAACGATGTTCCACGGCTGCAAGTTATTAGAACTAGGCGCCCATCTTCCTGCTTCAAAAAGTATTTGCAATTCTTTTTGTGAAATGGGTTTTTGTGAAAAAGTACGTGGACTCCATCTGTTTTTGATTAGTTCGTGTATCTCGTGGTCTGTAGGTGTGTCTTTAAAATTCATTTATTTGTTTTATATGTTATTGGTTAAATGTAAAATGTTCTACAGTTTGTATTTCTATGCTTTGCAAACTTTTAACCCTTTAAAAATAAAGGACTATAAAGACTGCCATACATTAAGCAGAATTACGACTGGCGTTAATATTCCCATATAAAGATCGCGTAACCATGCGTTCATAAAGTTCTACGTTTTCGTCTATTCTCCCTGCCTGTATGTCTTGTACCATTTTTAATGCATACTGTTGTATAGTTAATAATGGTAATACAATATTTTCTCTAGCCTCGATACTTGCTTTTCCTGCAAGTTCATTTTCCATTAAGGTTTTCATACCAGATATTTTTAACATGTACTTTTTAGATCGTTCATATTCTGCAAAAATCAATTTCCAGAATTTGCCATAAACAGGATCATGTTCCATATAAGCCGTTAATCCAAAAAACGATTTGGTGAGACTCATCATACTGTTGTCCAGCAATGTACGAAAAAACTTGTTATTCTTATAAAGTGCTTGTGCCGCAGGCCACTGCCCTGCATGATCCATAGCCTCGAGTGCTGTTCCTACTCCATAAAAACCAGGTACATTTTGTTTTAACTGGCTCCACGAGCCTACAAAAGGTATTGCGCGCAGGTCTTTAAATTGCAAGGTGCTACTACCAGCGCGTTTGCTAGGTCTACTACCTATATTGGTTTTAGAATAGTATTTTAAAGTACTCATTTCTTCTAGATAAGATAAAAACTGTGGGTGTGCTTTAAAATCAATATAGGCTTGATAACTAGTTGCGGCTAGGATATCCATAGTTTGTTGATCTTCTTTAGAAAAATCATTAGCATCGCTAGCATACACAGCATTACTTACACCACTACTTATCATTTGTTCAAGATTGTACTGGCAACTGTCTAGGGTACCAAATTTTGAACTTATTGTTTGCCCTTGCACTGTGAGTTGAATGTGTTTTGCCTCGATTTTTGTTCCCATAGAAGCATAAAATTGGTGCGTTTGCCCACCACCACGGGCAGGTGGCCCACCCCTACCGTCAAAAAATACTATAGCAATTCCATAGTCTCTTGACACCCTTGTAAGAGCTTCTTTGGCTTTATAAATGGCCCAATTTGCCATTAAATAACCACCATCTTTTGTCCCGTCACTAAAGCCTAACATGATGTGTTGTGTGTGATTGCGACGTGCTAGATGCTGTCGATAGATGTTATTTTCATACAATGTGCGCATTACCTGTGGCGCTTTTTCTAAATCTGGTATAGTTTCAAAAAGTGGCACTACATCAACTTTAGGTTGTTTCAAATCACACAATCTTATCATGGCAAAAACCTCCATAATTTGCGATGCCATTTGTGTATTTGAAATAATGTATCGATTACAACCCTTTTCACCATTGCGATCTTGAATTGTTTTTATAGCATAAATACTACTCAGGGTGCGTTGTGTATAATCGTCTTTAAATTCCTTAGGATCGATAACTCCTTCTACCTGCGATAACACGTTAACTTTTTCTTCTTCTGTAAGGTCGTTGTAGTTGTTGGGTAGTTTCGCTTTCGCAAAAGCGAGAATTTCATCAAACACTGCGTCATGGGCACTACTATCCTGCCGAATGTCTAGGGTTGCAAAGTAAAACCCAAACAATTCGATTTTATTAATAAAGCTATTGATTTTGTCAACAAATAGGCTGTTGTGTTTGGCTTCTATCGCAACTTTAATCCCTAAGAGTTGATCTATAAGGTCTTGAGCAGTAAAATCTAGTTTGTCGGTTTCAAAAATAGCTTTATAACATTGGGCTTCTATAACCATCAACTGCTCTTCAATCCCTTTAAAAGTAAGCCTGCGTCGCAACTTGCGCACATCGCGGTAGTAGTTTCTAAAGATAGTTGCACGCAATCGCTGGGCAACATCTAGGGTAGTTTTAGTGGTTACAAATGGGTTGCCATCACGGTCACCACCTGGCCAGAAACCGATCTCTACAATCTGATTTTTAAATCCTTGCGGATTTCCTATATGTGTTTTAAGATAGTCGTAAATGTTACCCATCGCGTGATAAAAAACGTTTTCTAGGTACCAGATCAAACTTATCGCCTCGTTATATGGTGTAGGCTTTTCTTTTTTAAAGAAAGGGGTTTTTCCCAATTGAGAAAGCAATAATTTGACCTCTTGCAACTGGTTAGCTTTTACTGCTTCACCTAGATCGTTAATAATACCTAGCACTGCCCCTGGGTAAAATTGTGTAGGATGGGCAGTTAATACAGGTCTTACTTTAAATTCTTGTAAATAGGCGGCTAGATCCTCGGTCTTATTAAGCGCTACAGCTTCTTCTTTTATACTGCGCAAGGAACCCCGACCATCCATGTTGTTTACTTTGCCAAATGCGGCATCTTCTATCGCATCAAAAAGCACTACCTGTCTTTCTATATATTGTATAAATTTAAATAATATGGCCTCTCTTTCTTGCGTGCCACTATCGCGCATGTAACGTTCAAAAAAGTAGTCGACAATTTCTGTAGGATTTTTACCCTTTTCATAGCCCCGCACGCACAGCTCTTTAAACAAAGGCAATAGGCCACCAGTATTTGATATTTGGTCAAAAGGTAAAGTCATGAAAATCCCATTAAATATTTGAAATTTTGACTCTACCTCGGTTTTAAAACGTTCTAATTTTGGTAATCGTGACATATGTTGAAGGGGGTTGGTTTTGTTAAATGTTTATAATTTAAGAAGAGGTTTTTAAGGTAATAATTTTAATGGCATCATTAACTGTTTGCATTTCTTGCATATCTTTTTCATCTAGAGTAATATCAAAAGCATCTTCTACATCTAGTGCTATATCTACTAGGTGAGCACTATTGACACCTAAGTCTTTCATTAAATGGCTGTCTGCCTGAATGGCATCTTCATTTACATCTTGTGGTAAATATATTTTTACAATTTTAAAAAGCTCTTGTTCTATATTTTTTTGTTGCATTATTATGATTTATTTGAAATCTAAAGATACTATCAAAAAACGGATATTCTATTGCAGTTATAAGGAGTTTAAGAAACTGGTTACTTAAAATAATATTGCGATTTTATTAATTGCTTTTGATATTTTAGGATTTTACCTTGTGGTATTGTGTTGCCTTTTGATTGAAAAGATATTTATACTTAAATCGGTATATTTATTATACTACTACTATAACCAGAAAAATAAATGCTTAAAAATGTGGTAAGTGTTGACTGACTTTTAACTGGACTGGTTACATAAAATTGTCAATTAAAAAATCATTTCTAAAATTAAGCCATAGTTTAATAAGCAACAATAACATACTGACAAAGAATAAATTCAATCCCAAAATTCATAACGGTAAATCCATCTGACTTAAGGATATAATTATTCACAAGCAAGTTTGTGTTTCATCACTATTTACATTAAAAGCCAGAAAAATTGTACAAAAAACAACCGAAATTATTGGGATAGACCCATTGATTAGGGCATACCTTAAAAATGATATTAAATGACACGGTTATCATGTTTGAAAAGTGGTATTACATCATCTTTAGTACTGGAAAATGTGCACCAGATAAATTTAAGAATTAAAGAGGTTTATTAAAAATAGGGATAGATAAAAGGGAAGAATAGGTGGGATTGCGCCAACGATGTATGCGCTTAGACAATCGCCATTGCGAGGTTTGCTCCCCCTGGTGAGTTCGATTGAATGTTTCGTCAGGATTAGCGTCCACAGCGTCTCGATGTTTATTACGATTAAGGTAAATCAAACCTTCAGATCGTATACACGGTGATCGATATTAACAATATTTTTGTAATATCACACAGGCGTTTACGTCACCAAAACCAAAACTGGCTTTTGCTAGAATATTGATTTCTTTTTTAATTGGTTTTATAGGAATACAGCTTTTATGAATCACATCTGTAATTGCCTCGGGTAACTGGGTGATATTGCTATTACCATAGATAACTTGCTCTTTTAATTGCAGCACAGCACCTACCAATTCTATACTTCCCGCTGCGGCTAGGCAATGACCTATATTTGATTTAAAGGTGTTGATCAAGGGAAAATCCTTTCCTTTACGGTTAAAGGCAGTAGACCAATTATAAATTTCAAAAGCATCTTTAGACGTTGCAGTAAGATGCCCGTTGATGACGTCTACTTGTTGTGGGGTGATTCCTGCATCTTTCAGAGCTAGTTGTATACAATTTTGAACTGCTTTTCCATTAGGCGCAGTCATAGAACCATCAGCCCGATGGCCACCAGAATTGAGTGCACCGCCTAGTACCTCGGCATAAATATACGCACCTCTTTTTTGGGCACTTTCCAGGTTTTCTAATACAAAAGCCCCTGCACCAGACCCTGGCACAAAACCTGCCGCATCATTTGACATGGGCCTGCTGGCATGCTGTGGCTGGTCATTATAACCCGTGGGTAAAATACGCATGGCATCAAATCCGCCCCAAATATAAGGTCCTGAATCGCTGGTAGCCCCCACAAGCATTTGCGTGGCTTTACCAGCGGTAATGCGTTCATATCCCATAAGAAAAGCCTCTGTACCCGTGCAACACGCACTAGAATTGCTGGTAACCAAATTACCAGCTCCTAATTCTCCTGATAACCATGCACTTATACCGCTGGTCATGGTTTGTATGACACTAGTACTGCCTAGCCTGCGCACTTTACCATCATCGATTAAATGTATGGCTTCTCTATACTTTTCACCACCACTTTGCCCTGTCCCAAAAATAATTCCCAATTCTGAAAGTGCCTTTTCTGATCCAGCAATTTCTAATCCTGCGTTGTGAAATGCTTCTTTTCCAGCGATGACGCCGTATACAAGACCGCTGGCTTTTAGGCCTCGTAACTGTAAAGGTGTAAAATTCTGTGCTAGTTCTTTTTCGGTTATTTGTGGGGTTCCCGCTACCTGACACCCAAAATTAAGTTGAGCTAATTGTAAATCAAATCTTATTCCTGATGTTTGTTGGTATAACGCTTTCGCGAAAGCGGAAACACCAACAGCATTTGGTGCCACAACTCCCATTCCTGTAATAACGACTCTGTTTTTTAACATGGTATTTATTATATGACTAAATTAGTCGTTCTTTTAATAGATCTAACAATATTGTTGCATAAAAGTTGTATTACACTTGAATGATTTAAAAGGCTGCACCTCTCTTATATCGTAAATTCTTATAAACCTATATGATTCAAAAAATGAAAAATAAACTAATCATAAATGTAGTTGCTTTGTTTTTAATGACCTGCCATAGCTCTTTTAAAAAAAGCGATCCGTCTATTGCAATTGCAACTGTAGAAAATGTAATGCAAAAAGAAATGATTTTACAAGCCACAAAGGCAAAGATTAATGAAAATAAGGTAAGTGAAATTCAAGAAAAATTTGATCACAACAATTTTGACAATATTTTAAAAACTTATGTTACTGTTGATGGTCGTGTTGATTATGCAGGTATTAAAGCAAAAAAAACATTGTTAACCGATTATATCGCGCAATTTAGAACACAATACCCAGATAAAAGCTGGAGCAAACAAGACCTACTCGCCTATTATATGAATGCTTATAATGCCATGACGATAGATTTGATAGTGTCAAATTACCCATTAAAAAGCATTAAAGACTTGAGCGATCCATGGGGACAGCGCAACTGGAAAATCGGTAAAGAGTCCATAAGTCTTGAGGAAATCGAGCACCAGATTTTAAGAACAATGGGGGAGCCACGCATTCATTTTGGAATAAATTGCGCCTCTTTTTCTTGTCCGCCTTTAATGAACGAGGCATTTAACGCAGTAAAAGTTGACCAACAATTAGAACATCTTGCGATTAAATTTATTAATGATGAAAAACGCAATAAAATCAGTAAAGAAAGTGTTGAAGTTTCAAAAATATTCAGGTGGTTTAAAGAAGACTTTACTACAAACGGCGATCTTATAGCTTTTTTAAATCAATATAGTAGGACTGCTATTTCCCAAAATGCGCGTGTGCGGTACATGGATTATAATTGGGAGTTAAATGAATAAAAAATGTTTATGATTTTACCTTTTACCCTCGTTTAATATCATTCCACTCATCCAACCTTCGGCGATTTTAGTTTCATTTTCATCTATCATTTGAACCAAAATTTTTAATTTTCCAAAACGGAAGTATTCTTTTTTAGCAGTGACAATCACCGTGGTTTCTGGCGGTACTACATTTAAAAAAGAAATGTGATTTTCTGTAAACACAAATTGTGGTGACTCTTTTTTATCTTGCAACAAGTAAGTCCCCAAACAGACCAAACCTATTTGCGCCATGCACTCGATTAAAATCACTCCTGGGGTAATGGGCTGATTTATAAAATGATGCTTGTAGAAATATTCGCTTTCGCGAAAGCGGTATATACCTATAACACTGTCGTCATTTATTTCTAGCAATTGATCTACAAATTTAAACCCATCGCCATAAGGCAAATTTGCTATAATTTTTTCAAGTGGTGATAACAGCATTTTTTTAATGTTTTAAGTCAAATTAAGTATCAAATATTTGTGTTTGGGATCCATTTTATTGCAAACTCTCCCCACCGTCAACTTTAATAATCGTACCAGTGATCCAGCTGGCCTCTTCCCTACTCATTAAATACACCACATTTGCCACGCGTTGTGGGGTGGTTAATTGCTGGTGCGGATTTCTTTTTAAACTCGCGCTTTTTAATTCCTTATACATGGGTATTTTGCTTAGACTAAAAGTATCTGTAACGCCTGCCTGTATGCAATTTGCGGTGATTTTATAGGGTGCATACTCTATGGCCATACTGCGGGTGATGGCTTCTAGAGTGGCTTTGGCAGCACTTACAGCAGCATAAGACTCCATGGGTTTTATGCCGCCCTCGCTGGTAAAACTTAGTATTTTTGCAGGGAAGGCAAATAATTGTGCTTTTAAAATTGCCTGTGTCCAGCTGTACAAACTAATTCCCATAGAATGAATTGTTTGTTGAAAATCAAAAGATGTAAGCGGCTGCTCGCCAGTAAGTGGTTTTAAATTTCCTTTTGATATACTATGCAATAGCAAGTACAGTTTTTGACCTTTTAAAAATGCTTTTATTTTACCCAGTTGTTCATCTAGCTGGTCCTCTCTGGTTGCATCGCTATTTATAGATAGCAGTTCTATATCATAGGATCGCAATAATTCAAATCTACTTTCAATTTCTTCTTTTTGCATGCGTGCAGCGCGATAAAAAATAATAAGATTCATACCGTGCTGTGCTAATTTTAAGGCACTAGCATATCCTAGGCCACTACTGCCACCTAGTATTAAAGCATACTTATTTTCAAAATCTTTTACCATTCTAGCAATATACGTTGTGCAGTAAAACCGGGGCCAAAACTTAACATTAATCCCTTAGAACCTTTTTCAAGATCACGATTCATAAATCTTTCAAGTACAAAAAGTACGGTGGCGCTGCTCATGTTGCCATAGATGCGCAACACCTCTTTAGTATCGTTTATATTTTTACCTAATTTATTAAATAATTCTTCTACAGTCTGCACGATTTTTTTACCTCCAGGGTGAAAAATTAGGTGATCGATATCGTTAATAGTCAAACCTTGTTGTTCCAAAAAAGGATGAATAATAGCAGGGAAATGACTAGCAATTGTTTCGGGCACCGCTTTATCTAATACCATTTGCAAACCGCTGTTTACTAGATCAAACCCCATCATGTGTGTGGCATTTGGAAAATGATAAAAGCCATGCGCTTTTATTTCTGGTCCTACCTCATCATCGCAAGAAGACAACAATACACAAGCACAACCATCTCCAAAAATTGCTGCACTCACCATATTTGCCATAGAAAAATCTTCTAACTGAAAGGTTGCTGTAGGCGCTTCTATTGCAATTACAGCAGCTTTTTTATTGGGATTAGCTTTTAAAAAATTTTCGGCATAGATCAAACCAGAAATCCCTGCAACACAGCCCATTTCTGTAACTGGTAAACGCACAATATCCTGTCGCATGTGCATCGCATTGATTAAATAGGCATCTATTGAAGGAATCATGATACCTGTGCAACTTACTGTGATAATGTAATCTATATCTTGCGCTTGCCATGTGGCTTTTTCTAATCCATTTTCTAGCGCTTTTTGAGCAAGTGGCACCACTTCTCTTTTATAAATCTCATTGCGATCTTGAAAAGAGGTGTTAGTAAACACTTCTACAGGATCCATTATTGAATAACGTTTATCGACACCAGCACCCTCAAAAATCTTGATTGTTTTGCGTCTTAACCGCTCGTCTTGTCCAGCCAGCCATTGTTCTACAAAAGGTAAAATTTCTCTTGTGTTTTTGTAATATCTAGGCGTTACGGTAGTTACCGCTTTAATTTTTACACTCATCTATCCTAATTATCCATATAAAACGGAACGACCACTTCCATGTCCATCGGTCATTTTTTATTCCTGCTGCTAGGGCATATTTTTTAAAATCAGCTGGTTTAAACCCAGATGCAATACTTATCAATCCATCGTGCCGTGAAATCTCGTGTTGTAAAAAAACAGGACTGAAATATTTAAAAAATAAAAACGGCAAACGATGTCTATGCAAATCATTGATAATAATACACTTGGTCGTTATTTCTTTAAATTTCACCAAAAAATTAATAATTTCATCATCATTAAAATGGTGCATGGTCAAAGAGCTGATTAAAAAGTCGCATTTAATACTTGCAGGATCTAGTTGTAGAATATCGCTTTTGCGAAAGCGTAAACGTGACCTACCTTTACTTTTAATTCTAGCTTTTTCTATAGAACCAGCTGCAAAATCCAAGCCTATAAAAGTGAGTTGTGAGTGGTTTAAATGATCATCTAAATACCGCAACATCTCGCCATCGCCACAACCAGCATCTACAATTGCAATAGACTGATCTGGATAATTATTTAACTCTTTTTTAATGGCGTTTAAAGTAAATTTAAAACCGCCCAGAATTGTGTTTACATGATTGATATCATCTACCGCATGTTGCAACATCGATAGGTCTAGCGCAGGGTCGTCCATCAACTCTGGCAGTTTGTTGCGCTTATGGGAGTGGTATTTTATACTAGATAGGCTTCCCATGTGTTGTTTTTATGACCGTCTTTAATAAAAAAGGAAAGTTACGCAAGATTTGTAAACCTAGACTAGTATAGGTTTTATTTAATAAAACTTTTTGTAAAGCCCTGCCCATAAGCAATCTTTTATTAAAAGTTTTTTTCCATTTAATTGTATAATTATTTAAAGCCACTTCTCTAGAAATGTGGTTATTAAAGTAAGGTGATAGGGTTTCAAAAGCAATTTTGGCACTGTGAATTGCCATTGCCATGCCGTTGCCGCACAATGGATGGATCAAACCCGCGGTATCGCCCAGCATGACTATGTTATTTTCTACAGGTTCTTTTTTTTCAAAAGAGATTTGCGAGATACTTATGGGTTGCTCCCACACAGGAACAGCGGTTTTAAAAAACTCTGCAAGATATTGGTTTTTACAAAGCACCTCTGTATTAAAGTCGGCTATATTTTTGTGTTTTTTAAATGAATTATAACTAGCTAAATAACAAAGATTCACATGTCCGTTTTCAACTTTAGAAACCCCAGCATATCCACCTTCAAAATTGTGTAATTCTACTAGATTTTCATCCATATCAAATTGATAATGCATTTTTACTGCAAGCCAAGGTGATTTTTGATTTATAAAATTACGGTCTAACTTTTTATCTAGCAATGAGCGTTTGCCAGTTGCCATGATGAACTGCTTGCAGGTAAAGTTTTTTGCGCCAGTGTTTACTGTAAATATTTCATTTTCAAAAAAAGCATCTGTAACCTTATCTTGTAAAAAATCAGCAGACTTAACGGCTTTTTGATATAATAAATAATCCAAATGATATCTAGAAATACCTTTACCACCTTGCGGCAGCTGGCATAAAATAGGTTCAAAACCCACGGTGGTAAATTTGAGTTTTTCTAATTGTATAGGAGATTCTTGATCTAGATCAATATCTAGACTTTTCAAGAAATCGACGACCTCGTTACTTAAGTATTCACCACACATTTTATGACGTGGGTAAACATCTGGATCAATGCACAATACATCAAACTCTTTTGAAAATAAAATAGCCGCTGTAAGCCCAGAAAGACCGCCACCAGCGATGATGATGTCATAATGATTTTTCACAATCCAAAGGTACAGCAACAACTTTAAAGAACCTTTTGATTTAAGTTAATTAAACTTTTTAATCCAACGACTATAGTAAAGCTAAAAATATTCCAAAAAAAATCAAGATAACTCTATTTAGGACTTAAACCTTTTTAATACTCTAGCAACTCCTGCATTTTCCCTTTTAGTAATTTTACGGGTAAATAATTGTTTTCTAGTCCTTTTTCAAATGGTATGGGTGTATCAATGCTGCCTAATCGCATTACTGGGGCATCTAGATATTCAAAACAAGTCTCGTTGATAAATGCGGCAATATCGCTTATCACACTACCAGTAAGGTTGTCTTCAGTTAGTAACAACACTTTGCCTGTTTTTTGAACAGTTGCAATAATGGCATCTTTATCTAGAGGTATGAGTGTCCTGAGGTCTAGAATGTCTATATCATATTGTTCATCTACAACCAACTGTTTTGCCCAGTGCACGCCAGCGCCAAAGGTGATCAACGACGCCCTTATCCCTTCTTTCACAAGTGTTGCTTTACCTAATTCTATATTGTAATATCCAGCGGGAACATCTTCATAAATGGATCTATACAAACCTTTATGTTCAAAAAACAATACTGGATTAGGGTCTTCAATAGCGGCTATCAATAAACCTTTTGCATCTGTTGGGCTAGATGGATAGACAATTTTTAGTCCAGGTACCGTATAAAACCAAGATTCGTTAGTTTGTGAGTGAAATGGGCCAGCGCCCACGCCAGCACCACAGGGCATTCTGATCACCACATCGGCTTTTTCACTCCATCGATAATATGATTTTGCTAGATAATTTACAATTGGGTTAAAACCGCTGCTCACAAAGTCGGCAAACTGCATTTCTACCACGGCTTTCATTCCTGCGATACTCAATCCCATGGCGGTTTCTATAATGGCGCTTTCACAAATAGGGGTATTGCGCACACGGTCACGGCCGTATTTTTCTACAAAACCTTCAGTGATTTTAAAAACGCCTCCGTATTCTGCCACGTCTTGTCCCATGATAATCAATTCTTTATGGGCGTCCATTGCTGCTTCTAGTCCTTCTTTTATGGCATCGATCAATCTTTTGTTTTCTGTGATGTGTTCTGCTGGTACTGCATGATGCGAGTGTGGTGCAAATACATCGGCTAGTTCTTGTTGTGGTGTTGATTGTGGTAAAGCTTTCGCAAAAGCGATATCTAATCCCTCATTAATTTCTTGTTTAAACTGATAGTTCCACGATGCAACCTGATCTGATGTAATGTGGTTTTCCTGCAGTAAATAACTCTCAAACCTAGTCAAAGGATCGCGTTGTTCCCAATATTCCATCATCTGGTCGGGAACATACTTAGTACCACTCGCTTCTTCATGACCACGACGTCTAAAGGTTTTAAACTCTATTAAAACTGGCTTGGGATTTTGACGCATATCCTCTAGTATTTTGGTGATTTTTGTATATACCTCTACAATATTATTACCATCTATAATATGTGATTGCATTCCATAACCCAGCGCACGATCTGCAAGATGCTCGCAATTGTACTGCTCGCTGGTAGGGGTACTCAATCCATACCCATTGTTTTCTATACAAAATAAAACTGGCAAACTCCATACACTTGCGACATTTAATGCCTCGTGAAAATCGCCCTCGCTGGTGCCGCCCTCGCCTGTAAAAACTGCTGTGGCTCTACTGGTGTTATTAAGCTTTTGCGCAAGTGCAATGCCACATGCCACCCCCATTTGCGGGCCTAGATGCGAGATCATCCCAACAATTTTGTAATCTTGTGTGCCAAAATGAAAACTGCGGTCCCTGCCTTTTGTAAAACCATCTGCCTTGCCTTGCCACTGTGCAAATAACTTCCATAAGGGAATGTCTCTTGCTGTAAAAACACCCAGATTTCTGTGCATGGGCATAATGTATTCATCCTTTTGCATGGCAGCAGTCACGCCTATAGCAATGGCCTCTTGCCCTATTCCCGAAAACCATTTAGAAATACGCCCCTGTCGCAACAGGATAAGCATTTTATCTTCTATCAACCTGGGCAAGAGCATGCCTTTGTACAGTTGTATTAAAGTCTCTGTATCGAGATTGCTTTTATATAAGTCAGTTAAGGTTTGTGAACTAATTGCTATCATGATTGAATAATGAAATTCAAAAATAACACAATCCATTATTATACTCTATTAAGGTACTTATTTGTGTATGTCTTTTACTAACTTTGTTATGAACACAAAAAAATATCATGACAAATATTCCAAGTATAGATTTAGCCGACTTTTTGAGCCCAGATCCCAATAGAAAAGAAAAGTTTATTAAAGAAATAGGTGCAGCTTATGAAGATATAGGTTTTGTAGCGCTTAAAAATCATTTTTTATCAGACCAGCTGGTAGCACAATTATATAGCGAGGTTGAAAAGTTCTTTCAATTACCCAAAGAAACAAAACTGAGTTATGAAAGAGAGGATTTAAACGGTCAACGGGGTTATGTTTCTTTTGGAAAAGAGCACGCAAAAGGAAAAAAAGAAGGCGATTTAAAAGAGTTTTGGCATTTTGGGCAAGAAGTTGACGCTACTGCACAGCTAGAAGAAGTTTATCCAGATAATGTGGTGGTAAAAGAACTGCCCGAATTTAACGAGGTAGGAATGAGAGCCTATCGCATGCTAGAAAAAACAGGGATTTATGTACTTAGGGCACTTGCACTTCATATAGGTATTGAAGAAAATTATTTTGATCACTGGGCAAGTAATGGTAATTCAATTTTAAGGCCCATACACTACCCGCCTATTACTAGCGAGCCAGAAAATGCTGTGAGAGCAGGCGCTCATGGAGATATTAATTTAATCACTTTGTTAATGGGTGCCAGTGCACCAGGATTACAAGTTCAAAACCGTCAAGGCGAGTGGATCGACGCCATTGCTAAAGAGGATGAACTGGTTATTAATGTGGGCGATATGTTACAACGCCACACTAATAATAAATTAAAATCGACCATACACAGAGTAGTAAATCCACCTAGAGAATTGTGGCACACCAGCCGCTATTCAATACCTTTTTTCTTGCACCCACGCAGCGACATGAAATTAGATTGTCTAGAACAATGCGTTGACCAAGACCATCCAAAACTATATGACAATATCACGGCAGGAGAATTTTTACACCAGCGTCTTGTAGAAATAGGATTAGTAAAAAAGTAAATTCAACTATCTTTTAATAGTGAAGTGACCTGTTTTTTTTAATTGATCCCTTTTTTATTATTACAGTATTTTGCAACCTCCTTTTCTGGTATAACTTTCTTTTAATCTTGCTTTCTTTTGATTCTGGCTTTTTTTGATTTTGCTTTCTTTTGATTCCGCTTTCGCGAAAGCGGGATTAAAAGAAGTTCTTCCCATTACAAACAGCACAAAAGAGAGAAAATCTTAAAAAAAACCTAAATTAACTGCTCAATAAGAATGCGTTGAGAAGCAATAAATAAACAATCATAGTTGAACATTAACGAAAATTAACGAAAATACGGTAAAATCAAATAGCCGCAAATGCTACCTTTGAGGTTTAATCAAATTATTCAATCTTAAAATAAGGTAAATGAAAAAAATCTGGATTCCCTACATGGCATTCTTACTTGCTTTTGTAGTTGCATGTTCCCCAAAACTTGCAGAAAACAAAACGACAAGTGCAGCACCTATTCAAGAACAAGTTGCAACAAACGATAACGTAGTTGATCTTACTCAAAAAATCCCTAATGACCCAACAGTGCGTATGGGTAAATTATCAAATGGACTTACTTATTATGTAAAAAACAATGGTAAACCAGCAGATATTGTAGAACTGAGACTAGCGATTAACGCAGGATCGGTATTAGAAGATGATGACCAGCAAGGTCTTGCGCACTTTATGGAGCATATGAACTTTAATGGAACAACAAATTTTAATAAAAACGAACTTGTTGATTATTTACAAGGTATTGGGATAAAATTTGGCGCAGATTTAAATGCATATACCAGTTTTGACGAGACGGTTTATATTCTACCTATTCCCAGCGATGACCCAGAAAAATTAGAAAGTGGTTTTACCATTTTATCAGACTGGGCTTATGGTGCATTATTGACCGATAAAGATATAGACGAAGAGCGTGGCGTTGTACTAGAAGAGTCTCGCACAGGAAAAGGCGCTAGTGACCGCATGAATAAAATTACCATTCCTGCTAGTTTTTACAATTCTAGATATGCTAAAAGATTACCAATTGGTAAAGATGAAATTTTAAAGAACTTTAAGCCAGATGTGCTAAGACGTTTTTACAATGACTGGTACCGTCCAGACTTAATGGCAGTTGTTGCTGTGGGTGATCTAGATGTAGATGCGCTAGAGGCGATGATTAAAAAGCATTTTGGCGATATACCTGCAAAAGAAAATCCGCGAGAGCGACCTGTTTATGATTTACCTAACCATGAAGAAACAGTTGTAGCAGTAGCGCAAGATCCTGAGGCAACATATGCCCTTGTAAGAGTAGAATATAAAGACCGTGAAAATACACCACAACCAGAAACCTTAAAGGATTACAGAAAACAACTGGTAGACGGACTGTTTTCTTTTATGATTAACAATAGATTAAGCGAGCTGACTCAAAAGCCTAACCCACCGTTTATTTTTGCATCTAGTAGCTATGGTGGTACTGTAGATAAAAACAAAAATGCCTATAGTTCTTTTGCAGCTACAGCACCTACTGGACAATTAGACGCGTTAAAAGTAATACTTGAAGAGAACGAAAGGGTAAAACTTTATGGTTTTGGAAAAGGAGAATTAGAGCGTGCCAAAACAGCTTTTGCATCTTCTTACGAGTCTGCTTACAACGACCGCGATAAACAAGAAAGTGGTAGACTAGTAGGTCAGTATGTGCAAGGATTTTTAAATAAAGCTAAAACACCAAGTATTGAGTGGAGTTATAAAAATCTTGTTACCTTACTTCCTACTATAAATGTAGAAGAAGTAAACGAGCGCATCAATCAATACATACATGACGATAACCGTGTGGTAATTTTTACAGGTCCTAAAACCGATAACGTCCCAACAGAAGAGGACATTTTAAAAGTCGTAGAAAATGTATCCAAAAGTAAGATTGAACCTTATGAAGATGCCGAAGTACGTGAAAACCTGATAGAGAAAATGCCAGTTGCCGGGAGCATTACTGCCACAAAAAGCAATGAAGATCTAGGAACCACTACTTATACTTTAAGTAATGGAGCAACAGTAACCATAAAACCTACAGATTTTAAAAATGACGAGATCTTAATGACTGCTTATAGTTATGGAGGTTCTAGTTTATACAGTGATGAAGATATCAAAAAAGTGACTTTTGCAAATGGTGGTCTTTACGAGGCTGGTGTTGCAGGATTATCACAAATAGATATGGACAAATACATGACAGGTAAATTAGTACGCGTTTCTCCTCGTATAGGTGGAATAACAGAAGGTTTTAGTGGGTCATCTACACCCAAAGATTTAGAAACTATGTTTCAATTAATACACCTTTACTTTACATCACTTAACAAAGACCAAGAAGCTTATGACAGTTTTATTTCAAAACAAAAATCATTTGTGGGTAGCATGATGGCAAATCCAGAGACTTATTTTAGTAATGAAGTTAATAAAATGAGGTTTAAGGATAACCCAAGGTACATGGGTTTCCCTACTGAAGAACTATATGATAAAGCCGACTACAATCGCGCTTATGAACTATACAAAGAGCGATTTGCAGATGCCGGAGATTTTCATTTTTACCTAGTAGGTAACCTAGATAAAGCACAGGTTGAAGAATTTTCTAAGCAGTACATCGCTAGCTTACCTGGATTAAACAGTAAAGAAACCTACAAGGTTTCAGAGTGGAGAGAAAAGCAAGGAACAAGAAAAATAACAGTGAACAAAGGAACTGAAGACAAGAGTTCTGTACGTATTTCTTGGTCATATGAAATCCCTTCTTATGATGATAAAGAAGAGATGTATGCAGATGCTTTAGGCGAAATACTAACTATTAAAATCATAGAAACTCTAAGAGAAAAAGAAGGCGGTATTTATGGTGGTGGTGCTCGTGGTAATATGTCAAAAATGCCTTACCCTAGCTTTAGTTTTAATATATCATTCCCATGTGGTCCAGATAGTGTAGATAAACTGGTAGAAGCAACCATGAATGAAGTAGCGCTACTTAAAAAAGACGGCCCCACTGAAAAAGACTTAAATAAAGTAAAAGAAGCTTATTTACTAGAACACAAAGAAAGTCTAAAATCAAATCGTTACTGGTTATCAACACTTTCTAATATCGATCAAGAAAAACGAGATGTTAAAGAAGTATTAGAATTTGAAACCATGGTGAATAATATGACCGCTGATGATGTGAAAAGCGTTGCAAATAAATATTTGACTAAAGACTATATACTTGCAGTTTTAAAACCAGAAACTAAGTAAGTTTAACTTTTAATGCTTTAATAAATACAAAACCGCCTTATTTAAGTAAGGTGGTTTTTTTATGTTTCTATTAAAATTAATGCACATATTTTAAATTCAAACCTATTTTCATTTAGTAAAATTTTGTCTTTATACTCCCTTCTAAAAGAGAAGCTGCCTAATTTTTTAACCTAGCAAGACTGATTTAAAACATCAAAAAAACCTTTGAATAACCTAATTTAGGTAATGATTTTTAAACATAAATCTATTTTAACTAGCCAGTTGAGTTTCAATAATCACATTTTTTGATCCATACTTTTTAAGAAATCCTTTAATAATTTGATTAGTGTGATAACTTGCTACTTTAGGTTCTAGAAAATCTTCACAGTCTGCTATTGATGTTACCGTCGCATGCTGGTCTACATACCCATAACCTTTATATTCGCCATCTTTAACCATTACAAAACAAGTTTCTCCAGTAGTGCGACCTACTTGCTGTATTAAATAGGTGCTGTTTTGTTCATGTAAAGAAGCGATAGCCTGTTGGGCTCTTATATTGTACAACGAGACCAATTCTTCCTTTCTACATACTCCTTTACAGTTTTTAATTTTGTAGTGAGCAGTACAGTTTGCAGTTGTTGTAAAACTGCAATATTTGGGACACAAATGAAAATCTTCACACAATTGTTCTAGTTGTTCTACTGCGTGAGCCCTGTGGTAATGAGTAACCACAGAATAGTCATAAGACTTGATCAATCCCACTGCAAACTGTATGATCCCCAGCTGATTCTTATAATGTAGTATTTGATAGGCAGCACGAGGCTTTTTTTGTGCGCTATTAAATTTAGGGTAATACTGTTTAATTAAATCTGCCTCTTGTAATAAAGCAACAAGCTCGTTACCAGTAACTATATGCTCAATAAAAACAATTTCCTGACACATTAAGTAAGATTTGCTTGTTTTTGAATAAAAGTGAGACAAAACACGTTTTTTCAAATTAATGGCTTTACCTACATAAATTACCTTTTGGGCTTTATTTTTAAAAAGATAAACACCAGCAGATTCTGGTAAATCATGAAACTGAGAAGGATCTAAATGTGGCGGGAAAGTACCTTCTTTATTTGATCCTTTTAGGAATTTAAAAAACACCTCGCCATCACTATCAATTTTTAATAGTTGTTGAAATAACGTTACCGTGGCATCGGTATCGCCCTGTGCGCGATGTCTGTTTATTAAAGGTATACCTAGTGAATGACACAAGTTGCCCAGGCTATAAGAGTTTAAACCAGGGATAAGTTTTCTAGAAAGCCGTACCGTGCACAACTTTTTACGTTTAAAATCCTGTCCTAAACGTTTAAACTCGTTACGTATGATATTATAATCAAAATTCACATTATGCGCTACAAAAATACTATCCTTTGTCATTCGGTCAATATCGCCTGCTACATTTGCAAATACAGGGGCAGCGGCCACCATGGCGTTATCTATACCAGTTAAGCCTGTAATAAATTCAGGAATCCAGCTTTCAGGATCTATAAGCGTGGTGTATTTCTCAATAAACTCGCAACCTTTCATACGCACGATGCAAATCTCGGTCATGCGATTATTACTCATTTTGTTTCCTGTAGTCTCTACATCTACAATACTATAATACTGCTCTTTAAAATTCACAAGGCTATATTTAGGAATATTTCCAAAATTATGGATTATTTCCTATTTAAAAAGTATGTTTTGTAACTTTAACACCTTATGCAGCGTGTTTTGATAAATGTTTGATGGTACTAGCTTATTTGTTAATTAGTTAGCTTTCGCGAAAGCGATAATTAAACATGATACATGCTAATTATTTTTATGATCGCTATTTAAACAGATATGGATAACAGATTTTACATCATTTATGACCGATCAGTAAATTAGAACTTAGCTTTTTTAAACTTTTTTCATTTGCTAAAAATGTTAAAAGTCTTAATCACTTCTATTTCTCCAGCCAGGTTTTAAATTCCTTAACCCGCTCCCTACTTACAATTAAATCTTGTTCTTTAAAAGTGCTGATTTTTATCTGTATTCTTGAATTGGTATAAGAAATCATGTCATCAATCGCATTGATATTTATAATGGCCTGTCTAGAAATACGAAAAAAAATAGCTGGGTCTAATTCATCAACTAACGTTTCTAGTTTGCTATCTATCAAATAGTTTCTACCATTTTCTAGATGTAGGTAAGTGCCTTTATTTTCTGTATAAAATAATTTAATATCATCGGTATGAAATAATTTAAGGTGTTCTCCCACTTTGGCTGTGTATCGTTTTTTATAATTTCGCTCAATAGGGTTACCTAAAAACTTTGCTATTTCTTCAAAATTAATAGTTGTGGTGGGACTTGTAGCAATCTCGCTTTGGCAAAAGCGTAACCTAAATCTATCTACAGCCACTTGTAATTCATCCTCGTCTAAAGGTTTTAACAGGTAGTCAATACTGTTTAATTTAAATGCCCGCAATGCATACTCGTCAAAGGCAGTGGTAAAAATAATCGCACTATCTACCTGTACCTGATTAAAAATTTCAAAAGAAAGACCATCACTTAACTGTATATCGAGAAAAATTAAGTCTGGCGATGGGTTGTTTAATAAATACTCAACCGCCTCGTGAACAGAATGCAGCATTACTAGGGGGGTGATTTGCAGTGCCTGTAGCATGCGGTGCAACCTTCTAGCAGCTGGCTTTTCATCTTCTATAATAATGGTGTTAATAATTTTCATTTAACAGTATCTTGCGTGATAAATAGATGATAAATTTAAGTACTTATAGCCTACTTACCACCTAAATCAACAATTAATCTACTAATGAATACTCAGGATAAGTGTCGTTCAAATAATCATCGACCTTTTTTGGAATTTCTACTTGCATTACGTAAAATATCACAAAAACAAGAACTGTAAAAAAACTTATAAAGCCACAAATAGCTGGATGGACACTTGCAAGCGATCCAGTATTGGGCAATAGTATATTAAAAAAATGAATCGGTAATAACGCAAATCCTGTACCTGCCCCATGACCGATGATGATGTCTTTAAACAACCATCTTTTTTCATTTAATTCTTGTGTTTTTTTTGAATTTTTATGTTTAGACCATAGTAATATTATAAAGTAAGCTAAAATTACAACTACCATAAATCCCATAAAATAATCAGTTGCGGTAGGTAAGGTTCTTAAAAGATAAAATACAAATGCACTGCATAACAGTAGC
Organism: uncultured Flavobacteriaceae bacterium; assembly: GCA_964593255.1. Classification (GTDB taxonomy): domain Bacteria; phylum Bacteroidota; class Bacteroidia; order Flavobacteriales; family Flavobacteriaceae; genus Nonlabens. The sequence continues at coordinate 33,902 of CAZQGX010000022.1, forward strand.
AATATGATCTTGGGTATTTTAAAATATTCAATAAGATGTTTCCATATTAACTTTGAATACTTTTTAGTTAAGGAATTTTGACGTTCTTCTACTACATCCATAAAACCAAAAACACCAAATTTCTTAAATTCTTTTTGCAAGGCGTCTTCAAATATTAAATCTGGATGTTGCTGCCATTGTTTTTCAATTCCATTTGCTAGATGGTCTACCAACTCTAGTTGTAAGTCATACCACTCTACATAATGTTTTCTAGTAAACAAAAACAACTGCTCGATTTGAGATGCGTTTAATTTCATTTTAGTAAGACAGTTTAGGTTGTACGATTGCTTGCATACTCTCGATATAATCTTTTAAATCTGCCAGCAGGTTAATCGATTCTTTTTTTCCTTGAGGTGAAAGCGTATAATACTTTCTTATACGATTATCTACCTTTTGCGCTTCAACTAGCAGTAAACCATCGGCTTGCAGCTTATGAAGTGTGGGGTATAAGGCTCCTTCTTTAATATCTACCGCGCCTTGGGTTATATCTTTTACTTTTTGGGTGATTTCATAGCCATACATTTTACCCTCACGCTCTAGTAACTGCATGATAATGGTGATTAAACTACCCCGGTACAATTGATTGCTTAACATTACAAATAATTTTAAAACAAATATACATAAGATTCTTATGTATATCACTTTTTGAATTTAAAAAATCTTATCGCCAGTTTTCAAAAAGTTCCTTCCATATTTTTAAACTAATCTTTATATCTATTTGTAATATTAAACATAATGCCTTTTAATTAAAATAAGTGTGGCAAAAACTTCTTTTCACCTCGCTTACGTCCCTTTCTTCAACGGGATAAACTTCATAATTACGCTTTCGCGAAAGCGTAATTATGAAAGCGGAATAATTATAATGTTCCTAGCACCAAAAAAATTAAAATAAAAACTTCAAATAAAAATCTACTTTTTTGAGAATGTAAAAAGTTAAATAAATAAGATAATCTTTTACTATAACGATATAGTATGTTTATTTTTGCAGCAAAATTTACAATCAACTAACAATAAAATAAGGAGTACAATTATGGATACTTATGAAAAAGAACTGGCTTTTCAAACAGACAGACGTCGTGCTGCTGTGGCATTTATTAAAGCCGTAAGCGATTTATGGTACGATCGATCTATAGAATTGGTTCTTTTTAGGAATCAGCTAATTGATAGAAACGTAAGTCAAATCATCAATTTACATGAATATGCAGGCGAGTTTGTGCAAAAACCCATATCGGTTTTTGACAGTGTAGAAATCGCACAGGCCATTCTATCTCTAGATTTGCCACCTTCAAAACTAGACATAGGTAAACTTACCTATGAGTACCATCTAGAAGAAAACGAGATGCAAGACATCATGAGTTTTGTGATGAATAAATTGGGCGATGCTGCGAGTAAGGAAGCTATAGCTCCCAAAGATGTGGTTCTTTACGGTTTTGGGCGTATAGGTAGATTACTAGCTAGAGAACTAATGTCTAAGGCTGGTAAAGGCAGCCAGCTGCGGTTGCGTGCTATTGTTACTCGCGGCGCTATAACCGAATCTGTTTTAGAAAAACGAGCCTCGTTACTTGCTCAAGATAGTGTGCATGGCGATTTTTTTGGAACAGTAAGTTATGACCTTGCAAAAAAATCTTTGATTGTCAACGGTTCTACCGTTCAAATAATTGAGGCTAATGCGCCCGAAGATATTGATTATACCAGTTATGGAATTAATAATGCGCTGGTTATAGATAATACTGGTGCTTTTAGAGATAAGGAATCACTTTCACGACATTTAAAAGCAAAAGGTGTTCATAAAGTACTACTTACAGCACCAGGAAAGGGAATACCAAATATTGTACACGGTGTAAATCACCTAGAAAGTCATCCAGACCAGGTAGATATTTATTCAGCCGCTAGTTGTACTACAAATGCTATTACGCCAGTTTTAAAGGCTGTCGAGGATAGTTTTGGAGTGGTAAAAGGTCACTTAGAAACCATTCATGCTTATACAAACGATCAAAATCTAGTAGATAACATGCACAGCAAATACCGTCGTGGCCGCGCTGCAGCATTAAATATGGTGATTACTGAAACTGGGGCTGGCCAGGCCGTGAGCAAGGCCTTACCTTCTTTTGAAGGGAAGTTAACATCAAACGCCATACGTGTACCCGTACCTAACGGTTCTCTCGCAATTTTAAATCTAGAGTTAGAAACTGCCACCTCAAAAGATGCACTTAATGCCACTTTAAAAAAATATGCGCTAGAAGGCGATCTTGTCGAACAAATCAAATATTCTATAGATAACGAGCTTGTATCTAGTGATATTATAGGTTCTAACGCTCCTTCTATATATGATTCTAAAGCAACTATTGTAAGCGCAGATGGTAAAAACGTTGTCCTTTATGTATGGTATGATAATGAATATGGATACAGCCACCAGGTAATACGCCTTGCTAAATACATTGCAAAGGTGAGACGTTTTACTTATTATTAAAGGTGCTCTCGCCTATAGAAATACCTATAATTTTAAAACCATAACAACCTCATTTTATCATGGCGTTGTTATGGTTTTGGTTTTTATTATAAGCAGTAGCTTATTAGGATCAAACAATTAGGTTATCGATCTGAATTAACAAAAATATAAATTAACCATCGCAATAATTTGATCATTAATTAAAGTGCCGCAACCTAAAACTTAATAAATTGCAAGATCATAAAATCAACAGCATGACGTCCCGCCTATCATATATAACCATTTTAAAAAATAACCTTATTAAATCTGTAGGATTAATAATCATGACGGGGATAGTCGCCTGTCAACCAGCTGCTCAACTAACTAAACAAACACAGGGCGTCAACTCAAAAAAATCACAACAACAACCCTATGTGATTTTGATTTCTTTAGACGGTTTTAAATGGGATTATGTAGATCGATTTCAACCACCTCACTTAACCGAGTTTATTAATGATGGAGTAAAAGCAAGCTCGCTTGTTCCAGTATTTCCATCAAAAACTTTCCCAAATCATTATACCATTGCAACTGGTATGTATCCTGATAAAAATGGTATTGTAGGAAATGCTTTTTACAGTTATGATAACGAGCAGTTGTACACAGTAGGAAACAGAAAAATAGTAGAAGACGGGAAATTTTATAATGGCACTCCTATCTGGGTTCTCGCTGAACAATCAAAAATGCTTGCCGCAAGTTACTTTTTTGTAGGTTCTGAGGCGGCAATACAGGGGGTAAGACCATCATATTACCACGTTTATGATGGTAAAATCAAAAATGAAACAAGAATCAACCAAGCTGTAAATTGGTTACAACTACCCGCTAAAACAAGACCTCATCTAATTACTTTGTACTTTTCTGATCTAGACGATGTAGGACACAAATACGGACCTAATAACGACACCGAGATTAAAAATGCAATAATGACGCTAGACCAACAGCTAGGTGATTTATTTAAAATGGTAAATGAAACCACGCTACCAGTAAACATCATTATTGTTTCAGACCACGGTATGGCAGATATGCCCACGCAAAATTTAATATCTACCACTTCTATAAAAAATGATACTTTGTTTAAAATGGTTGACAATGGCGCCATCATTAACATACACCCCAATAAAGGAATTCAAATAGACAGTGCATACCAGTATTTAAAGCAAAAAGAATCCCATTTTAAAGTTTACAAAACTGAAAATACTCCAGGATTTGAATACACGCCTAAAAATAAAGATTGGGGCAGTTTGCAATTAATACCAGATGATGGTTTCTATTTCAGTAACGATAACCGTATTGCTAGCCTCATTAAAAACAATACACAAATTACTGGTGTTCATGGATTTGATCCTGCACTAAAAGATATGCACGGTATTTTTTATGCCAATGGACCCGCATTTAAAAATGGGATAGAACTCCCCTCATTTAAAAACATTCATATCTACCCTTTAATTTGCAGTATCTTAAATCTAGAAATTCCAGCAAATATTGATGGCGATTTAAAGTATGTGAAAAATGCTTTAAAAAATCAAAATTAGATTTGCAGCGTTTTTAATCAGTACAACTTGTTTTACTTTAGGTAATTAGATTGTTTGTGATAAAAAATGAATTCATTTTTTATATAAGTTTATACTTTATTTCGCTTTCGCAAAAGCGATATCTTTTTAATATTGCGTATATAAGATATAAATTTTAAGTGCTTTTACCTTATCAAAAGGTTTTTTATTTATAAATGTAAACAAAATTAACACAGCCTTTTCAAATTCTTATACGCCTTTAAAACCTCTTACTTCTTTGCGCTTTAAATTTGCTTTAATGGTTTTTGTGTCTCATTTAAATTTTTAAAAAACTAAGCAGATATGGGGTACTAAAAAAAATTATTTTGATAATTTAACTAGATATAAGCTGTGTAGTCGTATACTTAAATAAGAATATGATTTACAACTAGGCAAGGATATAAAAAAAGCCTTAACAATTCTACATCACCAGACTAGCGCATTTGTTTGTGCTGCATGTTGCTACTTTTTTAATTGCCATTGTGTTGATTTTAATATGTTTAAAGATTTAGTATAGGCATCTTACTTTGCTTTTCTAATGTAAGTCTCTCGCACAGCGATTTATCTATTAAAGAACTTTATTTTTCTTATAATCGTCCCTCCTAAAGCATTGAACAAGTGTTGTTTTTTCAATTTGTATTCTCGGCTGCCATGGGTCATACTTTTTTTATTGAATTCCCAGTAAATAAATAGGTGCCCTACCGCAATCACAAATAAACGATTGCATTGTAAACAATATTGATACTTAATTGTATTTTAACCTTAACTAGCTTATAGCATACTTACCTTTGTATCTTAATGTTATTTATGAAAAATATTTACTTTTTTATTGTTTTAATTCTCGCTTTTGCGCAAGCGGAATCGCAATTAGTCATTAACGAGCTAGATACAGATACCCAAGGTGTTGATGATCAAGAGTTTATAGAATTAAAGTCTGATATGCCCTTTAGCCCGCTAGACGGCTATGTAATGGTATTTTTTAACGGCTCTAGCAGCAGCACAACTGGTATGGGGCGCAGTTATTATGCAGTAGATTTAGACGGTTTAACTACTGATAATAATGGTCTAATTGTTTTGGGTAGCTCTATGGTAACCCCCTTTGCAGACCGCCTACTTGCCGAGGCTGTGATACAAAACGGCGCCGATGCAGTTGCTATCTATGCAGGTGATGATACCGACTGGCCAGACCGCACCTTTGCATCGCAAATAAATCTTATAGATGCGCTTATTTATGATACTGATGATCCTGATAATATGCCATTGATGACTCTTCTAGGGATATCTGTTCAATATAATGAAAACGAAAATAACAGCAAACTCACTGAATCCTTACAACGCAAGGCAGATGGTACTTTTGAAGTAAAGACGCCCACCCCACACTCGCTTAATGATGCTACCATACCATCTTATAACGGGCTAAGTTTTACAGCCAGCAATACAGAACTTACTGAACCTGATACCTTTGACATTACCTTTACCCTTACCCAACCACCTACAGCCGATTTCACTTTGGGATTTTCATTAGACTACCAAAACTTTAATACACAAGATTATACTGGCCCCAATTCGTTAACTATTTTAAGTGGTCAGACCAGTACAACAGCCTCTTTTACCATTATAGACGACGCTATTGATGAAGGTGATGAAGCCCTGCGTATAGACCTGAACGACAATTTACCAGTAGGTTTTAAAAGACTAAAGGATGAAGAACAGATTTTTGTGATCGACAATGATTTTCAAGTTGCCGCACATGGAACTCCTCTTGCACCTACATATGGAATAGTAAATAGCACCGCACCTGTTGATTATTACAACTCGCTTAACAACCTAGCATCACCACAACTAGAACAAGCCATTACCGCATTAATTGCAGAAGAAAATGTGGTGCGCATACACACCTATAACGACGCCATAGATATACTTAAACAGGCAGATGCATCTCCGCTAAATTCAAATAAAGTATGGCTGCTCTATACCGAGCAAGAACGCAGGCTTATTGATTTTCAAACCACTAGTTTAAGTACTGGAAAATGGAATAGAGAACACATATGGTCCAGCTCTAGAGGTCGTTTTGATGTTATTGAATATGATGAAATTGCAGACGGAATAAGCATCTGGACAGAAACAAATGCAGACAGCCTGCGACATGGACAAAGTGACGCCCATCATTTAAGAGCAACAGATGGTCCTGAAAATAGTTCTAGAGGCAATAATGACTACCCAGAATATAACGGTCCAGCGGGATCGCAAGGTAGCTGGCACGGCGATGTGGCTCGCGCCCTTTTTTATATGGATCATAGATTTAATAATTTATCACTTGTAAATGGCAATCCACCCAATACCACTGTGGGTCAAATAGGCGATCTTGCCACCCTATTACAGTGGCATAGAAATGACCCGCCAGACGATTTTGAAATGAACCGTAATAATGTAGTTTATACCTGGCAAAACAATAGAAATCCGTTTATAGACCGTCCAGAACTTGTTGAATACATTTATGGAAATCTAGTAGGTCAAAATTTTACACTCTCTCTAGAAAATACCCCACTTTTTACTGTAAATATAAGTCCTAACCCGTCTATAGACCACATCAATATCACAAACGTGACACAACCGCTAGAGGTAGTGATTTATGACGCCTTTGGTAGGGCAATGTTATCGCAGCAAATTATACAAGACGGTACGTTGCGACACAATCTATCTGCAGGAATGTATTTTATACATTTTAAAAATCAAGATATTACACAGGTAAAGAAAATAATTGTCAAATAACAGCGCTTTTAAGTTAAGATGCATGCGGTTGTTATGGGCGTGCCCCTGCGGGTCGGGCATTGCGTTACAATCTTTTTTAAGGTCAAAAAAGCCTTAAAAAAGGATTTTCACTTCATTCCCTCACGCAGTATCAAATAACATCCCGATAGTGGTAAGAGAAGCTGCCTTGAAGAGTGTTGTATTCAAAAATAATCTATATAAGCCAGCGCGTCGACCCTCAAGCAGATTGACGATTTAACGAGCCTTTTTTATAAGAGTTAGCGACCTGCGGTATGTTAACGATGCAGCTGGATTTTTAAGTGATGTGGTTACATTTCCCGACCTGTGCAGTTTTTGATATTAGTCAAGAGTTGAGGTTAAGAGAAAGCAATTGAAAAAAGTAGCAATATCACTTATAACAATATTTAATTTCTCCTAAAATTCTGAGCAAATTACAAGCGTACCCATACTGCGACAGATTGACTAAAAAAGAAAAACCGCCAAAGAGGCGGATTCCCTATTTACTAATTGAAATTTGATATTTGATATTTGCAGTTTAAGTAATGGAACTGTCCTACCTACATATTGCGTCTGTACTGCCCTCCTACTTCAAATAGCGCTTCTGTAATTTGTCCTAGGGTACAAAATTTTGTAGCTTCCATAAGCTTTTCAAAGATGTTGCCTTGTTGTACGGCAGCTTCTTGAATTCTAGATAATTGTTCTTGTTGTGCTTTCGCGAAAGCGGTCTGTAAATTATCCTTAGTAGCAATTTGAGCTTGTTTCTCTTCTTCGGTAGCGCGTATAACTTCGGCCGGTAAAACGGTTGGACTGCCTTTTGAACTTAGGAAGGTATTCACTCCTATGATTGGGAACTCGCCAGTGTGTTTTAACATTTCATAGTGCATGGACTCTTCTTGAATCTTACTGCGCTGGTACATGGTTTCCATTGCACCCAGTACGCCGCCACGTTCTGTAATGCGGTCAAATTCTTCTAGAACGGCCTCTTCTACCAGATCTGTTAATTCTTCAATGATAAATGCACCCTGAATTGGGTTTTCGTTTTTAGCAAGTCCTAATTCTTTATTTATAATTAATTGAATCGCCATGGCACGTCTTACAGACTCTTCAGTGGGTGTGGTAATTGCCTCGTCATAAGCATTTGTGTGCAGCGAGTTACAGTTATCGTTTATCGCATACAGCGCCTGTAGTGTAGTTCTTATATCGTTAAAATCTATCTCTTGTGCATGTAAAGAACGCCCGCTGGTTTGTATGTGGTATTTGAGCATTTGTGCACGCTCGTTTGCGCCATATTTGTGTTTCATTGCCTTGGCCCATATTCTACGTGCTACACGGCCTATCACAGCATATTCGGGATCAACTCCATTTGAGAAAAAGAAGCTGAGGTTGGGACCAAATTTATTGATATCCATCCCACGGCTTAAATAATATTCTACATAGGTAAAACCATTTGCCAGCGTAAATGCAAGTTGCGTGATAGGATTTGCGCCAGCCTCGGCAATGTGGTAGCCTGAAATAGATACGCTGTAAAAATTTCGCACTTTTTCTTCTATAAAATACTGCTGTACGTCACCCATAAGTCTCAAGGCAAACTCTGTCGAGAAAATGCAGGTGTTTTGCGCCTGATCTTCCTTTAAAATATCGGCTTGAACCGTTCCACGGACTTGTGCCAGCGTTTCTGCCTTTATACGAGCATAATCTACTGGGTCTAATACTTGATCGCCTGTTAAACCTAAAAGCATCAAACCTAAACCGTCGTTACCTTCAGGCAATTTTGTGCCTGGACACAAAGCTATGTAGTTTAAAGAAGAAGTTTCTTCCCATCCTAAATCCTTCCCTGAGGGAAGGACTTCTTCATTAGTCCTTTCTCTTTGGGAAGGGCTGGGGATGGGATAATCCACAGAAGAATCTTTTATTTTACCATCAGCTTTGTCTTCCCATCCTAAATCCTTCCCTGGGGGAAGGACTTCTTCATTAGACCCTTCCCTTTGGGAAGGGCTGGGTATGGGATAATCACTATGAGCATCTATCGTATTTCCATTACCATTGTTATCCCATCCTAAATCCTTCCCTAGGGGAAGGACTTCTTCATTAGTCCTTTCTCTTTGGGAAGGGCTGGGTTTGAGACGTTCTCCTATATACATAGGCCTCGATACACCCTTATCATCATAAATTTCTTTTAGCTTTGCCTCTACCCTACTTTCTAGGCCTTGTTCTATGATGAAGCGTTCACAGTTTTGGTCTATGGCGGCATTCATGAAAAAGCCCAGTAACATAGGTGCAGGGCCATTTATAGTCATGGAAACTGATGTCATGGGATGTGACAGGTCAAATCCAGAATATAATTTCTTTGCATCGTCTAGACAGCAAATACTAACTCCAGCATTACCTATTTTTCCATAAATATCGGGGCGCAGGCCTGGATCGTTACCGTATAAGGTTACACTGTCAAATGCCGTGCTGAGTCGCTTTGCTGGCATACCTAGACTTACATAATGAAAACGGCGGTTGGTACGTTCTGGTCCGCCTTCGCCTGCAAACATGCGGGTAGGATCCTCGCCTGTGCGTTTAAATGGGTATAGTCCCGCGGTAAATGGAAACTCGCCAGGCACATTCTCTTGCAAACACCAGTTGAGAATATCGCCCCAAGCGCTGTATTTAGGCAGCGCAACTTTAGGAATCATTTTGTGTGATAACGACTCGGTATGTGTGTCTATTTTTAGCACTTTATCGCGCACCTGAAATTCGTAAACAGGCTGCTTGTATTTATTTACTTTGTCATCCCAAGTGTTGATGATTTCCCAGTTGTAAGGATCTAAATCTTTTAGCGTTTTATTGAATTGAGCCAGTAATAAGTTTGTGAATGATTCATCTTCAGGCAAGCTCATTTTAAGGATGGTGTTATCGTCAAGTCCTTTTTCTGTCATCAATTCTGAATTCTGAATTCTGAATTCTGAATTATTTTGTAAAACTACGATAATGGTTTTATAGATTCCATAAAGCTTTTGCGCCACGTTTGCCTGTGCGGCTGCGGTAGTGTCATAAGAACGGTTGCTCTCTGCGATCTCACTTAAATAACGGGTTCTAGCTGGTGGTATGACAAATATTTTTTCACTTTGGTTTTTATTTAAGACGTTTATAGATGAAAAATCAACACCAGTTTTTGTTGTTACTTCTAGCATCAATGCCTCGTACAAGGCATTCATTCCTGGATCGTTAAACTGGCTGGCGATGGTGCCATAAACGGGCAGTGTTTCTGGGTCTGCATCCCACAGGTTGTGGTTGCGCTGGTATTGTTTTTTTACATCGCGCAGGGCGTCTAGTGCACCGCGTTTGTCAAATTTGTTAATTGCAACAACATCTGCAAAGTCCAGCATGTCGATTTTTTCTAGTTGGGTCGCAGCACCAAATTCTGGTGTCATCACATATAACGACACATCGCTGTGGTCTAGAATCTCGGTATCGCTTTGACCTATACCACTGGTCTCCAATATTATAATATCGTATTGTGCTGCTTTTAAAACATCTACAGCCTCTTGCACGTGCCTGGATAGCGCCAGGTTAGACTGCCTAGTGGCTAGCGATCGCATGTACACGCGATCGTTATTGATGGCATTCATGCGTATTCTATCGCCCAGTAGTGCTCCGCCTGTTTTACGTTTAGACGGGTCTACAGATATTACGCCTATGGTTTTTAACGGAAAGTCGGCTAGAAAGCGTCTAATTAATTCGTCTACTAGGGATGATTTGCCAGATCCGCCCGTGCCTGTTATTCCTAGTACGGGGGTTTCTTTAGTTGTGATTTCAGGCTTTTGACTTTCTTTAGTTAAGGGAATAGAGTTATGACTTAAAATTTCAGAGTTGAATATTTTGTCAAACTCTTCGTGGCGGTTTTCGGCTAGGGAGATAAGGCGGGCAATTGTAGGTATGTGCTTTTCTTGCAGTAATTCTTGTGTGGTAAGGGTTTTTGCTTGTCTCGCTTTCGCGAAAGCGGGAACAGGAACATCACACTGCTTTATTAAATCATTAATCATGCCTTGCAAACCCATGGCGCGACCGTCGTCTGGACTGTAAATGCGAGTGATGCCATAATCCATAAGCTCTTGAATCTCTGACGGAAGGATCACGCCACCGCCGCCGCCAAAAATCTTAATATGGCCTGCACCCTTTTCTACTAGCAAATCGTGCATATATTTAAAATACTCGGTATGACCGCCCTGGTAAGAGGTCATGGCGATACCGCTGGCATCTTCTTGAATGGCAGTGTTTACCACTTCTTCTACACTGCGGTCGTGACCTAAATGTATGACCTCGCAACCGGTAGCCTGTATGATGCGACGCATAATGTTAATGGCCGCATCGTGCCCGTCAAAAAGGCTGGCTGCGGTAACGATGCGCACTTTGTTTACGGGAATATAGGGAGTCTGGTCTTGCATGCTATAATTTTTGTTTAATAGCTGCAAATTTAAGCAATCGATATTGTGTGTGACCCCTAAATGGCTAACTTTTAGAAAGAATTATGGGTATGGAATGTGGCTGTGGTGTGGTTTGTTTGTGGGAGAATATGTTTTGGCTTTAAGCTTAAATGTAAGCTTTACCTGCGATTATATTCCCTAGTCATGTAGAAAATTAGGTTTTTGAAACGTTTCTGTTCCCGGCCCGTGAAGAGTGCGGAAAAAATGGGGTTTTATTGAACAAATGTCTTTGCATTTTGGTGTAGAGGCCTCACTTTTTCATAAAGTTAAAAGGCAGTGGGTTGCGGGTAAAATTTATTTTTGTTAGCAACAAATAAAAGGTTACCGTCATAAATTGAATTTAATTGAGTTGATGATGAATACACCTTTTACATATAGCGCAGGGACGCACCGTGGTGAGGCGGTGATTTTTATACATTTTGCTAAAGATTATGAACTTATTAAACAGGTAAAAAAGATACCTGACACGTGCTGGAGCAACCAGAAAAAAAGTTGGTATATAGTTGATTCTCCCGCTGCACGCACACTTTTTAATATGGAACCTGCTGTTGTAAGGGTGTTGAGCAGTGCTGGAGTGGCGCACTTAAGCAATTTTAACCGCTTATTGCAATCTAAACGGTATAGTGCAAACACGGTAAAATCGTATCTCGAGGCGTTGCGCATATTTTTGCTTTATTATAGCGACAAAGAAGTGGAATCACTCACTAATGCAGATGTTATAGCCTTTAACAACGATTATATTTTAAAGAAAAATTACAGCGCATCCTACCAGAATCAGATTGTAAACGCGCTGAAATTATATTTTGGCGAGTTGCAAGAAAAAAAGCTGGTACTGGATAAAATCCACCGACCGCGTCGTGAAAAACGCCTGCCTAATGTTTTGAGTAAAGAAGAAGTGAAAAAAATACTTGATACATTAAGCAATTTAAAACATCGCGCGATGCTATCAATGATATATAGTTGTGGCCTGCGCAGTAGTGAATTGATCAACCTTGTTCACAGCGATATAGACTCTAAACGACAAGTGGTGGTTATAAGACAATCTAAAGGTAAAAAGGACCGCATCACACCATTATCGCCTAAAATACTGGAGTTACTGCGCAAATATTACAAAGCATATCGACCACAAACTTATTTATTTGAAGGGCAGGTAGAAAATACACCATATTGTGCACGCAGTCTTGCGATGGTATTGAAAAAAAATGTTAGTTTAGCGGGTATTAAAAAACCTGTAACCTTGCACTGGTTGCGCCACAGTTATGCAACGCATTTATTAGAAAGTGGTACCGACCTGCGTTATATACAGGAATTATTGGGACATAATAGTAGCAGAACAACCGAGATTTACACACATGTAAGTACCAAAAGCCTGCAACAGATCAAAAGTCCCTTTGATGATTTGTAAAATAATACGCAATAGCAGTTGCGCATATACAACACAAAATAGTTGTACAGGCGCAATAAAAAGTAGAATTGTTGCGTGTATAAGTAAGTTACCTGCAAGCTGAAAAAATGCCAACCGCACAAAACAAAGAGTGCTACCGCACACATTGTTTTCTTGCCAACGCGCTGAAAAATATTATCTTTAAAAACTAATATAAAAAGGACTATTAAAAAATGCCAAACAAAAATTTATCACGAGCTAAAAATACTAAAAACGATGAATTCTATACTCAATATCAAGATATAGAAAAGGAGATTATGGCCTACTTAGACTTTGATAAAAATGCTTTTAAAGAAAAAACAGTATTACTACCTTGTGATGACCCTGAATGGAGCAACTTTACAAAATTTTTTGCACAAAACTTTGAACGTTTTGGATTAAAAAAATTGATAAGCACTAGTTATGCAATAGAAAGCAAAATGTATAAAGGTGGCTACCAAGTAACAATGTTTGAGGAATCAGCACCACAGTACGATAAAAACAAAACTAAAACGAACGGAAAAATTTTTACTCTGACACACGATAAGTCGGGTGATGGCAAAATTGACATTAATGATTTAGAGTGGCAATATTTAGAAGGCGATGGAGATTTTAATAGTGATGAAGTAAAGAAATTAAGAGATGAATCTGACATAATAATTACAAATCCACCATTTTCTTTATTTCGTGATTTCTTATCTTGGATTTTTGAAGCTAACAAAAAATTTATAATAATTGGAAGCAAAAACTCAATAACCTATAAAGAAGTTTTTCCTCTTATCAAAGAAAATAAAATGTGGGTAGGAACAACAAGCTTTAATAAAGATATGTTGTTCATTTCACCAGAAAAAATTGACCCAAAAGACAAACCAAGTTCAGCAACTAGGACAGTTGATGGTGTTGTTTATTTGCGTTCCCCATCTGTTTGGTGGACAAATTTAGACCACGGTAGAAGACATCAACCTTTATCGCTAATGTCGAGAGCGGACAATGTAAAATTTAACAAAAAACTGAAAGGACAAGATTATCAGACTTTTGATAATTACAATGCTATAAACGTTCCATTTACAGATGCAATACCAAGCGATTATGAAGGTGCAATGGCTGTTCCAATCAGCTTTCTTGATAAATATGCACCTGAACAATTTGAAATAATAAGTTCTAATGATATCAGAGTAGATGATACAGTACCCTATAAAGAACACGGTTTAATTAAAGATAAGGATGGAGCAATCAACGGTAAGCCAACTTATGTAAGGTTAGTAATAAAGAAAAAATAATGGAAACTAAATTAAGAACAGATATAACAGTTAGAGAAATATGTGATGGTTTTGTTTACAATGAACTTGAAGGCAAAGGTCTTTTTGGTTTATCAGGTAATTTAACAATTCAACCTGAATATCAAAGAAACTATATTTATGCCGATGGTAAAAAAGATGTCGCTGTAATTGAATCAATTTTAAAAGGATATCCATTAGGATTAATTTATTTCAATAAAGTAAGCACTAATAATTTGGAAGTTTTAGATGGACAACAAAGAATAACGAGTATTGGTCGTTTCGTTACAAACAAATTTGCCATCAAAGATTCCAATGGTATGGAGCAGTATTTTGGTGGTATTGCTTCTGACAAACAAGAGAAAATACTTAATACTAAATTATTAATTTATGAATGTGAAGGTGAGGAAAGTGAAATCAAAGAATGGTTCAAAACGATAAATATTGCAGGTGTACCGCTTAATAACCAAGAACTACTAAATGCAGTATATTCAGGTCCATTTGTGACTTTACTAAAAGAGGAATTTAGTAATTCTCAAAATTCTAATATTCAAAAATGGAGTGCTTATGTAAGAGGTAATGTTAATCGACAGGACTTTTTAGAAAGAGCTTTAGAATGGGTTAGCAAGGACAATATTGGCGATTATATGAGTAAAAATCGAAATCAAAGTAATATCAATGAAGTTAAGACATATTTTACGTCTGTAATTGATTGGGTTTCTAGTATTTTCAAAGATGTAGAAAATGAAATGTGTGGGTTGGAATGGGGAAGATTATATGAAACATATCATCACCAAGCTTATAATCCGAATTCAGTTTCCGAAAAAGTTAAACAACTCTATGCCGACCCATATGTTAAAAACAGAAAAGGCGTTTTTGAATACATCCTTGGAGGTTTAGAAGATACAAAATTACTTGATATAAGAGTTTTTGACGAAGCTACTAAAAAATCTGTTTATGCTCAGCAAACAAAAGAAGCGAACGAAAAAGAAAAATCTAATTGTCCTCTTTGTGCTATTGGTAATAATGCCAATAAAACTAGAATTTATAAAATTAAAGAAATGGACGCTGACCACGTAACAGCTTGGAGCAAGGGCGGCAAAACAGACATTTCGAATTGTGAAATGTTATGCAAAACTCATAATCGTGCGAAAGGGAATAAATAAAGCCAACGCTCTGTTCAAGCACATTGCAATCCTCGTTCCTGCGGTTGCAAAGAGCTTTCACGCCAATGCTGAACCAAGTAGAACGAAAGAAAGCCAGCAGGTAATAACTAAGCATATGGCGTGCCGATAGGCCAGCGCTATATG
>CAZQGX010000023.1:0-48406 GCA_964593255.1 uncultured Flavobacteriaceae bacterium
AAGTAAAGTAAAGTAAAGTAAAGTAAATAAACAAGTTTTTTCTTAATTAAATTGATATTTACATCTAAAACTAGATTGTAGCAGTATTTCAAGCGATCTTTATAAACCGTAGTTTATTGGGATTTTTTCAATAAAATTAATAGATAAAGATAAGGTCTATAATTTATAAGACAACTGTAACATAATAATGCGTGGTTGTAAAAATGTCTGTCGATCTGTGATTAAAAAATCATTGAAGGAATTTTCTTGTCTAAATCTATTGTCAAATAAGTTAGTCCCTGTTAATCTATAAGTCCAAGGCGTATTTTCTGGATCGTAACTTAGGCTAAAATAGGAGTCATCAAATTGATTATCTACTCCTATACTTTCATTTTGATACAAAGTTAAATTATAGGAAAATTCAAAAACAAAATCGTTTAAAAATTCATAATCTAGATTTGCAACAATGCGATCTTGAAAAGTGTTTATGTTATTTATAGTAGTTTCATAAGTATTAAAAGTCTTTTGATAAGTTATTGACAATGTGGGTAGTTGATCAAAAAGAGTTTTAACGGTTAAACCCAATGAGGTGTTTTGAATCTTATTTTCATTGATCTCTTCATTAAGAACTTGATAATAGTTACTAAAACCATGTGAAGAATTGAAGCCATATTTAATATTTCCTATGGTCTTATTGATAGAAAAGTCAGCATTTAAGGATTTCTCATCTAGACCAAAGTTGATGTAATTTCTTATTTGATCAATACCTTGCAACACCGCAGTTGATTTTATTCCTTGAATCTGGTTGTTATAGGATAATCCTGCACTGAGAGATAAGCCTTTGTATAAATTAAACTTGCTGTATCGCAAACTATAACGCTCTGAAATTCTATAATCCAATTGAGGATTACCAGAGGTAACAGCGTTAAAACTGGATAAAAAGAAACGATCTACTAGTTGCTGACTATTAGGAACTGAAATAATTCTATTAAAGTTAAAATACAATCGCTCTGAGTTTGTGATATCATACTGAACTCTTAACCGAGGAGCAAAAAACAATTGTGATCTATTTACTTGATCTATTTGTTCTATTTCTTGATTAAAATATTGAAAAAACAATCCCGATTTAAAAGTGAATTTCCCTTGCTCTGTCTTCAATTCTGTACCTACAATACTACGGAACACATTATAATTTAAATCTACATCAAAACCAGAATCGCTAAAAAAATTTGATGTAGCATCATCTCTTAATTGAAAAGATGTTGTTTTTAAGGTGTTGGGTAGGTAATTAATTGTAAATGATGATTGTAATTGTGTATTTGAAGAAATTTTATAATAATGTTTGAGTGTACTGCCTATATTAAAATTAGAGTTCTTTACATCTTGAACGATCTCTACCTGGTCATCTTGTTCTAATGGAATAAGACCGCTTAAAATTAAACGATCTGTGTTCCATAAGTAATTAGATGTGTTATCCTCAATATCTACATTAGCTTGAATACTGTAAGTATGTTTTTTATTTATCTCTGAGGTATATAATAAGTTTGTTGAGCTAGAGAAGCTTTGAATTTGAGAGTCACTTTCTAAAAAAGTATTTTGTACCGCACTTTGGGAAACTAATCGATCAAAGTCTGTGGCATTATTAAATTTGACAAGTGAATTGATTCTTAAATCCTTGGTTTTACTTGCTTGATTTTTTAAATCTACTTTGGCAATTAAAAACCTGCCATCTTGCTCTCCATTACTTTGCCTATTTTCTGTAAATGGTGCATCTGTTTGGTACTCATTTATAGTTTGACTAGCGGTAGATATATTTGCATCATTAAAAATCACGTAACCACTTAGATCTGTTTTAGTCCAGCTTTTTCTATAACCACCAGCACCAAAACGATCTACAGAATTTGTAAAGTCACGATTGTTAAGAAATTGTGCAAATTGATCTGAGTTGAGTTTAAAATAATCTGTAGGCGAGATATTGAGAATCCCACCGTTAAAATCGATGTAATCTTTTGTCGTAAATGATTTTACACCATTATTGTTCAAATCTCCTATAAAGTTGGCGGCATATTCTGGACTATAATAAAATAGCGCAGGATTTATTTTATAACGTTCTTTATATCCTGCACCTGCGGTAACATCTCCAAAAACAAAACGCTTTTTATCTTCCTTAAGTTTAATATTCATTACCAACTCATCAGTATCTTCAAACTGTTTGAGCATAGCTACTTCACTATAATTATCGAGTAATTGAACTTCATCAACAGCATCTGCAGGTATGTTATTTACTCCTAGTTTTTCATCACCTGTAAAAAAGGCTCTTCCTTCTACAAGCAAGCGTTTTACAGATTTACCGTTTGAAGTCACGTTTCCATTCCTATCTACTTCTAATCCCGGTAGTTTCTTAAGTATATCTTTAAGTTTTCTTTCATTTCCAGATGTGAATTGATCTGTATCATAAATAATAGAATCTTTTTTAATAGAAATAGCTTTTTTTACATTTATGGTAATCTCATCTATCTGTTGTTGTTTTGTTTGTAAGTAAATAGGTATTTGATTAGAATCAATTAATAATGTATCTCTAAAATGATTATAATTCAAATGATAAACTTCTAAAACTATAGAGTCCAAAATTTTAATTTGATTTGAAAAATTATAAAAGCCATTATCATCTGTTATTCCAAACGTTTTACTATTATTATTCTTTAATTGAGTAATTACTAGGCTTGCACCCATAATTGGCTCTTGCGTTTCAATATTTAATAATTTTATGGATGCTGTCTTATAAACTTCTTGACCATAGGAAAATTGTACCGACAGAATTAGGACAATGAACAACTTATCGTAAAATAGAGCGCAATGATTTTTGTAAATGTTCATTATAACTTAAAGAAGTTTTAAACGTTGGAATTTGCGGTGGTTTTACTGTCGTTTTCTTTAAAGATACAAATTCATAGCCTGCAGAAGCCTCTTCTACCTTAACAATTAGACCAGGAAGACCATGATACTTACTCGGACCAAGATTTAAATTGATCATAGGCGTAAACCACGCAATAACTTTAGTAGGTTGATCTACCTGAAGTTGTGCAAATTTTTTTTTGAGTTTCTTTGTAAGAGATTCATCCAATTTTATCTCATAAATACCTACTGCCTTATAACAGTCATAACCCGACACAACTAGCTTCTCGTCAGTTATTTCCCATTCTATCTCTGGATAATCTGTAATTTGCATGTCTGAATCAGTAAAAGAAGTATAATTTACCAATTTTTTATTTTTTAGGTCATTAACAAAAAAATCATGTTTACCTAGTTTGAAATAATCTCTATAAAGTGCAGAGTCATAATTAAATATTGAATCTTTCATGACCTTATTAGTAAAGTAAGAAAAGTTACCGTTTATATTTAATTGGTAATCAACAGGAAGGTAGCTTTGCCCGGTGGCGTTTGTTGTATATGACTTATAATGAATAACATAATTTTGGGCACAACACAAATGTGCCATGCCCAAAATCTGAATTAATAAGATTAGAATCCTCATTATTTATTAGGTGTATTACACTGGGTACAGTGTGCCTCACAATATTCATAATAAAATGAATACGCTGCATAAACTTCACCAACTGACATGTACTCAGGCGCACCGATTGCCATAGATTCAGCTGCATAGTCTTGGCATTCTTTAGAGTCCTCTAAATTAATAAAAGATAAAAGACCAAATGATGTCATAACAACGAAATATAAAATTAATTTTCTCGTAATAAAAAAGTTTTTTAATTAATTAATATGAGTGCAAGTAAAGTAAAGTAAAGTAAAGTAAATAAACAAGTTTTTTCTTACTTATTAAAAAGATAGTTACTTTAAAAACAAAACAACATATTAAGGAATCTCATTAAACCGTAGCTTTATTGCTGTTTTTTTAGTAAAATTGACCTCTCATCTTTTTAAAACTAAGAAATGATTAAAAACTGCCTGCTATTTTTAGCTTTTATTTTTGTAAGTCAAAGCATTACCGCTCAAAAAAACATAAGTGTTGAAGATATTTATCAAGGGGCATTTCGCACTCAAGGTCTTCAATCTCTCGCCTCTTTAAACAATGGTATAGAATATCTCGTACTTAATTACAATAGGGACCGCTCGCAAAGCATAGACATCTATAATTATGAAACTGGTGAAAAAACGGGAACGCTAGTAAATAGCACCGATATCAATTTACCAATTAGAAGTTATATTTTAAGCGATGACGAGTCGCAAATCATGATTATCTCGCAAAGCAATCAAATATTTAGACGCAGTTCTTTTGATAAAGTTCATCTTCTAGACTTAAAAACTAAAAAACTAAGCTCTTTAAGCGATGACCTAGTAAGAAGTCCTTCTTTCTCGCCAGATGGTCAAAAAGTAGCATACGTTTTTGAAAATAATTTATACTATAAAGATTTAAACACCCATGCAGTCATTCAAATTACCAGCGACGGGCTTAATAATAAATTGATCAATGGGGTTACCGACTGGGTGTATGAAGAAGAATTTGCTTTTGTAAAAGCCTATGAATGGAGTCCCAATAGCGAGCAAATTTCTTTTATTTCCTTTGATGAAAGCGAGGTGCCAGAATTTTCTATGGATGTTTATGGAAACGATTTATATCAAAAACCCTATGTTTTTAAATACCCTAAGGCTGGAGAAAAAAATGCAGTGGTCGCATTACACCAGTTTACATTAAGCACAGGTACAAGAAAACAAGTGGATCTAGGTCGTTATGAAGAATTTTATATTGCCCGCATCAAATATTCTCCTACTGGTAAACTAGCTGCCCAAGTATTGAATCGCCATCAAAATGTACTGGACTTTTACTACATCGATACCACAGGAAATGCCAGCATTGCTTTTACTGAAAAAGACACCGCCTATATAGATGTTACTGATGATTTGACTTTTTTGGCAGATGGCAGTTTTCTTTGGACTAGTGAAAAAGATAATTGGAAACACATTTATTTATACGATGCCGATGGTAAAGAAAAGAAACAAATCACCAGCGGCGCATGGGATGTGACCTCTTACTACGGTTATGATCCCCAATCAAAACAAATTTATTACCAAAGCACCGAGGATGGTTCTATTAACCGCAGTATTTACTCTATATCGCTCAAGGCGAAAAACAAGAAAAAACTATCATCTCAAACAGGTACCAACAATGCTTCTTTTAGCAAAAACTTCACCTATTTCATCAACACGTTTTCTAGCGCTACCACACCACCTATTTATACATTAAATGATGCCAAAAGCGGCAAACAACTGCGAGAGATAAAAAACAATCAAGAACTGCTTTCAAAATTAGATGACTATAAATTGTCACAAAAAGAATTTTCTACCATTTCTATAAATGGTAATGATTTAAATATGTGGACCATGAAGCCAGTAGATTTTGATCCCAATAAAACCTACCCACTTTTTATGACGCAATACAGCGGCCCAGGGTCACAATCTGTTGCAAATAGCTGGTATGGCGCAAACGACTACTGGTACAGTATGCTGGCTAATGAAGGTTATATAGTAGTGTGTATAGACGGTCGCGGTACAGGGCATAAAGGCGCCGACTTTAAAAAAATAACACAAAACGAATTAGGAAAATTTGAGGTAGAAGATCAAATTGCAGCAGCAAAAAAACTAGGCGATATGAATTATATAGACGCCAGCCGTATAGGTATTTGGGGGTGGAGTTATGGTGGTTTTATGAGTTCTAATTGTTTATTAAAGGGCAATGACACTTTTAGTATGGCAATAGCTGTGGCACCAGTAACTAACTGGAGATTTTACGATTCTATCTATACAGAGCGTTACATGACCACGCCACAAGAAAACGCTAGTGGTTATGACGATAACAGCCCTATCAATCATGTTGATAAACTAAAAGGAAAATACTTATTAATCCACGGCTCCGCAGATGATAATGTACATGTACAAAATACTATGAGGATGGTAGAAGCACTGGTACAAGCAAATAAGCAATTTGAATGGGCAATCTATCCAGATAAAAACCACGGTATTTACGGTGGTAACACACGTATTCACTTATATAATAAAATGACAGATTTTATTAAAGAGAATTTATAATATTTAACAATCAACTAATCTAAAAGTTTTATGTCGACATTAACTAATAGAAAAGAAATTTTCGGACACCCAGCTGGATTATTTATTTTATTTTTCACGGAGATGTGGGAACGTTTCTCCTACTACGGTATGCGAGGCATTCTGGTGCTTTATGTAGCAACCAGTGCAACCGCCATCGATCCTGGATTAGGCTGGAGTAATGGAGACGCTTTGTGGTTATACGGTTGGTACACAATGCTGGTATATGTGGCCTCTATTCCAGGAGGTATTATTGCAGATAGACTTCTTGGGCAAAAAAAGACGGTAATGTTAGGTGGATTGCTACTTTGTTTAGGCCACGGTATTTTAGCCGTTCCTTCAGATTGGGCGTTTTTTGTTGGGCTTTTATTAATTATCCTAGGAGTAGGTGGATTAAAACCTAACATATCTACCATGGTAGGTGGTCTATATCCAGAAGGTGATATTAGACGCGATAGTGGATTTACAATTTTTTATATAGGCATTAATATCGGTGCTTTTTTAGCTGGAATAACCGTAGGACTTGTAGCCTATAAATATGGATGGCATTATGGTTTTGGACTGGCAGGTATTGGTATGGTTTTAGGGCAACTAGTATTTATGTGGGGGCAAAAATTTCTAAAAGGAGTTGGGGAGTTTTCAGGTGGTAAAAATGCTACCGCAGAAGAAAAAGCAGCTGCTAAAAGACCTCTTTCTAAAATTGAAAAGGACAGAATTGTTGTACTACTGATTTCTTTCTTAATAGTTGTTGTCTTTTGGGGAGCTTTCGAACAAGCTGGTGGATTAATGAATTTATATACAGATGCTAAAGTAGATCGTAACATAGGTTTGAGTTGGCTAGAAGAAATTCCGGCAGCAGTATTTCAATCACTAAACGCAGGCTATATTATCATTTTTGGAACAGTAATCGGAGCTTTTTGGGTCTGGTGGAAAAAGAAAGGAAAAGAATCTTCTTCTTTATTTAAAATGGCAATTGGAACCATTATAATGGGATTAGGTTATGTTTTTATGATGTTTGCTTCACAAGAAGCAACTGCAGAGTCTTTTGGCAAAGCTGCCATGATTTGGGTGTTTTTAGCTTATCTATTCCATACCATTGGAGAGCTTTGTACTTCTCCAGTCTCATTATCATTTATTACAAAACTTGCCCCACTTAAATATGCCTCTATAATGATGGGTGTTTATTTTGCTGCGACAGGTTTTGGTAACAAATTAGCTGGTAGCATTGGAGAACTTTCTCAACTAGAATCCTATAGTGGCTCTCTTACCGCGCCTAAAGAGGTAGTGTTCAACTTTACAGAAAAGAATGACATAGAGTTTAAGAACGATCAAAAAGAGATAGAAACCATAAACGATTATCCTATTAATATGGATAAGAACTTCAGTGTTAAAAGTGACGTATATCTTAATAATGGTAAGGTAATATTTACAGAGTTCCAAACAGGAAAATCTTTAAATGGTATTTTCGATCTTAAATCAGGTGAAGACGGTAGAATTGACGAATTAGTAGAAACTTTAGAAAAGAATCAAGCGACTAAAGAAAATCCATATCACGCAAAACTAAAATTCGAAAAAGATGCCGATGCCGCTCAAATAAGGGAGAATATTGGAGATGGAAAAGATTATGGGGTTTCATTTGTACTGGAAGAAGAACAAAGCGAGCAAGAATACAAAACATTCATGTGGTTAGTTATTTTCACAGTTGCTTTTGGCTTACTATTGATTCTTTTCTTGAAAAAACTTAAGAAATTAACTCATGGGGCTGAGGATAAGGAATTTGAGGCTTTAGAGCAAGAAGGCTATGAACTAGCCGATACAGATATTAACTAATTCTATAAATCTATGAAAACTGATATAGAAAATATGTTTAACGACAAAGTTATGGGGCATCCCGCAGGTCTTTTTGTCTTGTTTTTTACTGAAATGTGGGAACGCTTTTCATATTATGGTATGCGCGCGCTTTTAGTAATGTTCTTTACAGCTTCCTTGATGGATGGCGGTTGGGGATGGCCACGAGAGCATGCATTTGCAATCTTTGGAACTTATACCTCATTAGTATATTTATCTACCTTATTAGGAGGCTACTTTGCAGATAAAATAATTGGATACAGATACGCTGTTTTAGTTGGAGCACTATTAATGACATTAGGACATGGGGCGATGGCATTAGAAATACCATTCTTTATTTATTTAGGGCTTGGGCTTTTAGTTTTCGGAAGTGGTTTTTTCAAACCCAATATGACTTCTATAATATCTGAAATGTATAAAGGTAAAGAACAAAAAAAGGACGGAGCATATACCATTTTTTATATGGGTGTAAATGCAGGTGCTTTTCTTGGAATTTTACTCTGCGGTTATATAGGAGAGTCTGAAGATTGGGGTTGGAGTTATGGTTTTGGAATGGCAGGTATATTTATGCTTTTTGGACTGCTTCAATTCTGGAAAGCCCAAGATATTTTTGGAAAAATAGGACTTAAGCCAGCAAAACCTAATTCTGAAGAAGATTCAATTCTAGCAGAAGGTGAACCAAAATTAAATCCTTTTACAAATTTAGAATTAGGACTTATAGCCGTTTCTTCCATTTTAGGTTTAGCTTGGATACTAAACGATCCTGTTGCAAAAATTACTGAAGGTACTTACAATCTTTTTAAATTTGAATTATTCGGTTTAAGTGGTTCAAATTGCATCATAATTTTTGCACTCGTTTTATTTATTGTTCTTTTAATAATAAGGATTCCTAAATATGATAAGGTAACTAGAGATAGAATGCTTGCAGTTACATTCTTTGCATTTATTACAATTTTCTTTTGGGCGATATTTGAACAAGCTCCTAGCTCGTTGACTATTTTTGCGAGAGACTATACTCAAAGAATTTTAGAAGGTAATTCTGCAATGATATTTAAAGTTGTCAACTCACTTATGACTATCATTCCATTGAGTATTATTACATGGGTTCTTATCTCTTTATTTAAAAAAACATTTAATAAATATGCTGTTTCTAATATAGTTCTAGGATTTAGTTTTGTTATTATATGGGCAATAGCCATTGTGATGCTAGTTACAGAATTTGGTAAAGACATTAACGAGGTTCCCGCCTCTTGGTTTGGAGTTCTTAATTCACTTTTCATTATAGCCATGGCTCCTTTATTCTCTAAATGGTGGGAAAGTAAATATAATCCTAACGCAAATATGAAATACGCAATAGGAATGGTTTTATTAGGTTTAGGAATGGCTTGTGTAGCTATAGGAGCATCAGATATATCAGCAGGAGCAAAAACTGCATCTGTAAGTATGATCTGGTTGATATTAGTTTATTTCTTTCATACTATGGGGGAATTATGTATATCTCCAGTAGCTTTATCTTATGTTAGTAAATTAGTTCCTGGTAGAATGATTGCTATGATGTTTGGAGTTTGGTACCTGGCAGTTGCCATAGGTATGAAACTGGCTGGTGTGTTTGGAGAATCATCAGAGGCCATCGCAAAGACTGAAGGCTTAAGTTACTTTTTCTGGCTATTAACCGCCATCGCAATAGGATTAGGAGTTTTCTCAGTTGCTTTGTATCCATTAGTTAAAAAGTTAATGCACGGAATCAGATAAAAATTCATTTGAATATTTTAACAAAAAACGCACCACAACGGTGCGTTTTTTGCTTTTAGGATTTTGTAAATTTGTAATATGAAAGTACTTCCCCTTATTTTTCTATTGTTTTCGGTACTTGGTTTTTCTCAAGTAAACTGGATGAGTATGAATGACGCTCTTGAAGCACAGAAAAAAGAACCTCGCAAGATTTTAATGAAGTCCTATACCGACTGGTGTGCCAATTGTAAATGGATGGATAAGTACGCTTTCGCGAAAGCGGATATCGCAACATTTATTAACGAAAACTACTATCCAGTAAAATTTAATGCCGAAGGTAGCGAAGTCATCAACTATAAAGGGGCAACTTACAGCAATCCCTTAAAAAAACGCAATGACCGCGCACAACACCAGTTTGCCGAATTTATAAGAATATTTGAATATCCAACTCTTGTTTTCTTTGATGAAAATGGAACCATCATTAATCCCGTGCCAGGAAAACTAGATGCAAAAAAATTAGAAATCTACATCACCATGCTGGCAGATGAAACCTATAAAAGCATCAATACTGGCAAAAAGTGGAGTGATTATCAGGATAATTTTGTTTACAAATTACAAGGTTAAAAAACTGAATTCAGATATTTTTTATCAATTAACTTAAATCTGATTCTTTGTTTTGGCTTAGTCGCAGCGGTCTTCAAATAGTTTAATATAAAATTTGAGCTGGGTAACAATTATTACAAAGTAGGAGGTTTGATCATCATAACTTTGTATTATGAATAATTCTAACACGACCATTTATATTGTTGCCGCAATTATCATTTTACATTTTTTGGTAGGTTTTGCTTATCTGGTGTATAAACTGAATAAAAAAGATCAACCGCCAACGAATAATAAAGAATAATTATCTATAAAACAACGACTTAACATTTTTACACGAGATCGATTTTGTCTGAAAAGTTGTTGAAGTGAGTAACTTATTCTATCACCACAGCCCCATCTGTATTCGTATCTTTTAAGACCACACCCATTTTATCGCAAGTCGTTTTCCAGCTGCTTACCACATTGCGGTAATTAGAACCATCGGCGATAATATATTTAGGTTGGTTTTCTAATATAAGTCGTTCTAAATTTATTTTGGGCGAGTGTGATAACAACACTATGGCATTTTTAATAGAATTATCATACAACCCGTTTTCTTTAATAACAATCAAAGGTGCGTCTTTAAAGTTTACAATATTTTCAAGAGGTTGCAAGCTTAGCTTCTTACTGCGCAAGTTATCAATAGATTGCAATCGTTGTAAACTATTGACAGCTCTTGTACTATCCATAGCGTGAAAATCGGTTAACAAGATCGCATTCTCGCCATTACTTAAACTTACTGCACTACCTGTTGACTGATGTAAGACTAGAAATTGATCACTTTGAGATTGATATTTTTCAAATATTAAAGCAGCTATAAAAAGTACCACCGATGTTAATGATAAATGAAACATCCAGTTAGGCTTTTTTAAATAAAAGCGTTCCCTTTTACTGCGTCTTAAATAAGGTCTAAAAAACAATATCAAACTGAATAAAAACACATAAAGCAAAATAGTTTGACCTAAGGAAAAATAAACATCTTTTATAATAAACCGATCCCATGAGCTGATCTTGCTCACTATTTCAATAATGAATTCTAGGATAATATTTAAACCACTCGTTAACCAATTTGCAGGAATATCCAATAATAGGAGCACAATCAATAACAACGCTGCGCCTATTATAAAAGGCAACACCGGCAATAAGAACATATTCCCTATAATAAAAAGTCCGGGAAATTGGTGAAAATAAAACAAACTTATTCCCGCTACTCCCATCTGTGCCGCGACAGTCACGGTAAATATGCCCCAAAAAAAATCTTTCACCCTATTGCGCCATGGCCATAAACCAGCAAGCATAGGTTGTATTAATACAATTGAAAATACTGCCATATAACTAAGTTGGAATCCTACCTGAAATAACAGTCTAGGATCATAAACCAATAATACAAAAGCAGATAAGGTAAGGCTGTGATACACCGATCCTTTTCTTTTTAAATTCATCCCCACAGCTACAAAAGAAAACATGGTTACCGCTCTCATAATTGATGGTGACATGCCCGTGAGAAGTGCAAAAAGCCATAACAACGCAACCAGCACAATACTTTGTATCCACCTGCCATGTCTTATTCTTAAAATAGGCTTTGTTACAAACCGCAAAATTAATAATATGATCCCCACATGAAGACCACTAAGTGCGAGAATATGAATCACCCCAGCATCTCTAAAACTTTTGGTTATCTCTGGATCTACATGCTGGCGTTGCCCTAAAACTAGTGCCTCTATCATACCTTGTACTTGCACTTTTAAACCAGAAACAGAAAGTTTTTCTAACAATGTATTTCTAAAGGTTATTAGAAAACTTAACTGCGACGAGGTATTTGTGTAATCAATTATCTTTGAACGGTCTAGGTATAACAAGTGATAAACATCTATAGACGCTAGGTATTTTCTATAATCAAAATCGCCTGGATTACGTGCAAAAGCTGGAGTTTGAAAAGCGTCATAAATTACTAGTTGATCACCCACTTTATAGTTTAAACTATCTGTCTTTTTAAACAATACAAGTGTATATCCAGATACTGCATCATTACCTATCCCTGACACCCTAGCATAAAAACGATCATTAAAAGAATTAGAAGATAGCTGTTGATCTAGCTGTAAGGTAATCAAGTGATTTTTTTCTTGTTCTATTTTGTTTATAAAATGATTTGCTGCTGGCTGTGAGCGCCACTGCAATTGTAAAGCACCTATAAAAAAGAAAAAACTATAAATAGCAAGCGTAAAACAACTTTTAGAAAAAGTAGAAAATTTATAAATCCATAAAAATGGTATTGACACTATAAAAGAAATAATTATTCCATAAAAGAGCATTTCAATAGCAGGCGCAAATAGATAAGAAATTACTATTCCCAGCACGAGGAAGAACAAGATTCTATAAAAAGGATAACCCAGCCATTGCATGAGTTAAATATAGAAAAACTTTTTATTCGATTCTTCCTGCTTTTAAAAAAGAATTGATCCAGTAAGCCTCGTTTAAAGTAGAAGTTAATACGCCGTTTGATGATGTAGCGTGTATGAACTCAATTTCTCCAGGAGTGAGATTAGTGATGAGTCCCACATGGTTTACTTGTTTTTTATTTTTACCAGTGGCAAAAAACAAAAAATCGCCTTTTCTTACTTTATCCAGGTCTATAGTTGCAGCAGTTGCAGCGATAGATCGACTGGTGCGGGGTACACTTTTACCTGCTTCTTGAAATGCGGTATAAACTAAGCCACTGCAATCCATACCTTTTTCATTTAGACCGCCATATCTGTATTTTACACCTTTATACCGCATGGCATTTTCAATAACCTGATCAATAAAATTTGAGGAAACGGCATAATCTGACACGGTGTCCTTTTCGATTTTAGACTCCTGTTCACTTTCAGCCGGGGCTTTTACAGTTCGTAGTTTTTTTGGTGTTGTTTTTTTTTCAAGCTCTTCTACTTTTGCAGCAGCAGCTTTTGTGGTGATTACGCTGGGTTTTGAGCTTACACACGAGGTGGTTAGTAGTAAAGTTAATGAACACATAAAAGTCACCAAAATTGTTCTAGAAAATATGATTTGTATAAAATGATTGATAATTGTACTCCTTTCATACGGTGGCAAGTGGAGGATAAACTTCTTTATGTTCCTATTAAGTAAATCAACAGGTGGGGTATAAACTTCTTTATGTTCCGCTTTCGCGAAAGCGAAACAAACAGAAAGCAAAGCAATAAGAAATCGAGATAAAAATAAACAAAACAAACAAAGTGCAAGATATAGCACTGTAACAGTGAAGACCACATGCCCTGATAAAGTTATAAAAAACGAAATAGGTGATACCACAAGAGATAAATTATGCTAGAATGCGATAGAAAAATAAGCGTTTTTGGATAATTATTTAATACTATCTGTAATCAAGGTGGCTGTTTTTTCACTAGCACCCACCCCGCCTAATTTTTTTTCAAGATTGTAATAATCGGTAAAAATACGGTTGCGTTGTGTGCCATCTAGAATAAGGTCCAGCTCTTCTTTTAGTCTTTTTTTATTAAAATCTGCTTGTATCAATTCGGTCACAACGGGCTGATCCATCACCAGATTTACTAGAGAGATATAGGCCAGTTTTACCACTCTTTTTGCAATTTGATAACTTATAGAACTCCCTTTATAGCACACAACTTGGGGTACTTTAAAAAGAGCTGTTTCTAGCGTTGCGGTTCCAGATGTGACTAGTGCCGCATGTGATAAACTCATTAGATCATAAGTGCGGTTCATAACCAAAGTTACTGGATATTCTTTAAGAAAAGGAGCGTAAAAAGAGGTATCTTGTCCAGGAGCACCAGCAATAATAAATTGATAATCTGGATACAAATTGACCATTTCTAGCATCACAGTCAGCATTTTTTTAATTTCCTGCTTGCGGCTACCTGGCAATAGGGCAATAAGTGGACGGTCGTCTAGTTTATAGGTTTTTAAAAAATCTTTATGATCGAGCGGCTTTCTTTGTGCAATTGCATCAATTAAGGGATGACCTACAAAATGAACATGAAACTGGTGTTTTTGCTCGTAAAAGTCTTTTTCAAACGGTAAGATTACATACATTTGATCAACATCGCTTTTTATATCTTTAATACGACCTTCTTTCCATGCCCATATTTGAGGCGAAATGTAATAATGGTTGGAATATCCTTTTGCTTTTGCCCATTTCATGATTCTAAAATTAAAGCCAGGATAATCTATATAAATAATCACATCTGGTTGAAAGGCATCTATATCTTTTTTACAATTACCTATATTTTTAAGGATAGTTTTTAAATTACTTAATACCTCAACAAACCCCATAAAAGACAACTCGCGGTAATGCATAACCATTTTACCACCTTGGGCTTGCATTAAATCACCACCCCAAAACTGAAAAACAGCCATAGGATCTTTCTTTTTAAGCTCTTTCATGAGCAGTGAGCCATGAAGGTCACCACTAGCCTCGCCTGCGATTAAATAATATTTCATTTATAAGGTTGTTGTTTATTAAATTAAAATCGCATTTGTAATATGAACGTAAGTATAACTATTTATTTTTAAAAGAAATCTAGAATTCAAAATATAACACAGCAATAGCAGCGATAATAGTTGCTAGCAGCACACCGCGTGCTTCATAGGGCTGCATGGGTTTTCTATATTTTCCCACAGTTGTGGTTAAAAAAAAGAAGAATAAAGCTAGATTCAATACTGCACCTAGACCTATCAAGCTACCTAAAAAACCGTTGTTATAACCTTCTTCAATAGCATATTCAAATTCTTTACCAGTCACAATGGTAATGTATAAATAAGTTCCAATTGCATTTGCGATTAGCCCTAGAATCAATCCTTTAAATATTTTAATTACCAAAATCCCAAGTATTAAGTTCTCTTATATAATGATGTGCAGTAAGGTCAAATTGGGTAGGTACAATAGAAATATAGTTGTGTGCCAGTGCCCATTCGTCTGTATCTTCTCCTTTATCGTCGTTTACAAAACTGCCTGTAAGCCAGTAATAAACTTTTCCATTAGGATTAGTACGTTTATCAAACTCTTCTACCCAATAGGCATTTGCCTGACGACAAATTTTTATTCCTTTAATTTCTTCTTTTGTAGCTTT
Source organism: uncultured Flavobacteriaceae bacterium (assembly GCA_964593255.1). Lineage (GTDB taxonomy): Bacteria > Bacteroidota > Bacteroidia > Flavobacteriales > Flavobacteriaceae > Nonlabens. The sequence goes on from CAZQGX010000023.1 coordinate 15,426, forward strand.
TGGGATATTTACATTAAAAACTACACCCTTGGCCATTCCTTTTTCTAGTACTTGTTGTATGATTAATTTTACATAATCCCTGCACGGTGTAAAGTCTGCATCATGGGAATAATCACAAAGCGAGAAACCTATTGCAGGTATGCCTTCTATCCCAGCCTCCATGGCAGCACTCATTGTGCCGCTATAAATCACATTAATTGCACTATTACTACCGTGATTGATACCGCTAATACACAAATCTGGCTTGCGGTCTAAAATTTCATGACTAGCCATTTTAACACAATCTACTGGTGTGCCACTAGTAGTATATTCTTTGTGATCGTGATCGTGTTGTAAAAACTCTTTTACATAAAGTGCATCATTAATGGTAATAGCATGTCCCATTGCGCTTTGTGGGCTGTCTGGAGCAACAACGACTACATCACCCAATTCTCTGGCAATATCGATTAACATCCTGATTCCCTTGGCAGTAATACCGTCATCGTTTGTAACAAGTATAAGTGGTTTATTTTTATTTTTCATTAGATTTTTAAGGTGGTTAAAATTAAGTAAATTAGCCGAAATAAGTAATAATGTTGCATTACTTTAACCACCTTAAAATGGCACGGTTTTTAATCAGATATAAAAAGACAAATGAATATCATTATGAATTTCCTAAAAAATAATTTTATACTCGCAATTTTCACCTTATTGGTAGCGACGGCAAGTTGCAGTTTTACCAACGACACCATAGATCCTGGCGATAAAGAAAAAGAACAATTACTTGTAAATTTAATTTCACATGTACTACAAAGAAATCACTTCTCACCTGCAGATCTTACTGATGAGTTTTCAAAAGATGTTTTTGACAACTATATCAACGACCTAGATCCTGGTAAAAGATATTTTTTAGAAAGTGATTATCTAGAATTTCAATCTTATCAATATTTAATAGACGACGAGATACGCAATAGCAAGGTGGATTTATTTAACCTTACTTACGACAGGTTATTAAAACGCCAAAAGGAATCTGAAAAGATTTTTATGGAAGTGATCGATCGTCCATTTGACTTTACTATAGACGAATATATTAACACAGATTATGAAAATATACCGTATTCTAAAAATAAGAATGAATTAAAAGACCACTGGAGGAAGATTATAAAGCTATCTGCATTAGGGACTTATCACGATAAAATTGAAGATCAAAAGGACAAACCTACTGATGAACAAAAAAGCCTAATAGAATTAGAAAAAGAGACTAGAGCCGAATTAAAAAAATCAATGTTAGAAAACTTTGATAACAATAATGACGTAGTACGTTTAGATTATTTTGCACTATTTGTCAATGCGATTACCACGCATTTTGACCCTCATACAAATTTTTTCCCACCTCAAAACAAAGAGTTATTTGATACCTCAATGAGTGGTAAATTAGAAGGAATAGGAGCACGTCTTCAAAAAAAGATGGACTATATAAGCGTCATAGAAATTATATCTGGTGGTCCAGCCTCAATGAGCGATGATATAGAGGTAGGTGACAAAATACTTAGAGTAGCACAAGAAAAAGATACTGTTGCCACATCTATAGTAGGCATGAGAATAAGCGATGCAGTAGAACTTATAAAAGGTCCTAAAGGAACTAAAGTTAAACTTACACTTAAAAAAGTAGATGGTACTATAGAAGAAATCACCCTGACTAGAGATGTCGTTCAAATTGAAGAAACCTTTGCAAAATCTGTTATAGGAGAAGAAGATGCTTTTAAATTTGGTTTAATCAATTTGCCAAAATTCTATTTTGATATGGAAGATCCTAACGGCCGTGCAGCTGGTAACGATATCGCCAAAGAGATCAATAGACTTAAAATAGAGGGTATGGACGGTCTTATTCTAGACCTGCGTAATAACGGTGGTGGTTCTTTAAGAGAGGTGGTAGAAATGGCGGGGTTATTTGTGGACGAGGGTCCAGTTGTACAAGTAGCCTTAAAAGACAAAAGAACTCGCACTTTACGAGACAGCGACGGTGGCGCCATTCTTTGGGACGGGCCACTGGTTATTATGGTAAACGAGTTTAGTGCCAGCGCTAGTGAAATACTTGCAGCTGCTTTACAAGATTATAACCGCGCTGTGATTATAGGCAGCAAGCAAACTTTTGGAAAAGGAACAGTTCAAAATTTTGAAGATTTAAACCAGTGGGTGCGCAACAATGAATTTGGCGATCTAGGTGCTATAAAATTAACTACTCAAAAATTTTATAGAATTAATGGCGGTAGCACACAACTAGAAGGTGTAAAAAGTGATGTAATCACCCCTAGCAGATATAGTTATATAGATATAGGAGAACGCGATGAGCAATTCCCTTTACCATATGACGAGATTGCAAAAGCAGATTATAATAAATTTAATGGTTATCTAAATCTACCAGAAGCAATTAAAAAGGCTCAAGAAAGAATAAATAAAAATCCGCAATTTATTTTATTAGACGAAAATGCAAAATGGCTAAGTAAACAACGTGATGATAACGATATACCTTTAAACTACACAGCTTATACAAATCGATTAGAACAGCTAGAAAAAGAAACAGAAAAATTTGAAAAACTATCAGACTATAAAAACACGTTAAACTTTCAGATCCTTCCATGGGAGAAAGCACTTGTTAAAAACGACAGTGCTTTAGGAAATAAAAGAGAGGCATGGATTAAAAATCTTAAAAAAGATATTTATGTTGCCGAGGCTGTAAATGTGCTTAAAGAACTGCGCATGAGTAATTTTAAAGGTAATAATCAACCCAAATTAAGCATTAAAGACTAATGTCTGTAACTGCACAATCATTAAGTTCTCTTGCGCTCCAAAAGTTTAAAAAAAACTTTTGGGGCGTTTTGAGTTTTATAATCATACTTTTTTATGCTTTGATTGCACTATTTGCTTATGTAATCGCACCAGATAATTCACAATATGCAAACCAGATGCACATCTCTATTCACTCGCAACCGCCTGGTTTTAGTATCCCTATTTTAGAACTTCCTACAGGAACTGAAAATCCCAACTTTTGGGACTGGTGGAATGGTAAAACTGCCATTGTAGAAGAGGTCCCCTTTAGCGAGGTAAGATTAGAAAGAGGCAATATTTTATATAGACCTTTTGACATCAATGGCGACACACTCCCTTTTGTAACTGCAAATTATAAAGTTGCACCAGACCTAGATATATCTCGCTTTCGCGAAAGCTACACTACTCAAAAAACATTTCTATTAGGAACAGATAAATACGGTCGTGATCTTTTAAGTCGCATGATTATAGGAACAAGAATAAGTATTTCTATAGGTTTTGTAGCTGTAATAATATCACTATTGATAGGTGTTTTATTAGGTGCTATCGCTGGGTTTTATGGTGGTAAAATAGATGCTGCTATTATGTGGCTAGTTAATGTGACCTGGTCCATACCCACACTATTAATGGTAATTGCAATAAGTATTGCCCTAGGAAAAGGGTTTCTTACTGTTTTTATAGCGGTGGGTCTTACTATGTGGGTAGAAGTAGCACGCGTGGTGAGAGGCCAGATGATTGTTGCCAAAGAATTTCCATACGTTACCGCAGCAAGAGCACTGGGGTTTAATAATTTTAGAATTATTACAAGACATATTTTACCCAATATTATGGCACCAGTAATAGTGATAAGTGCGGCAAATTTTGCAGCTTCTATACTTATAGAAAGTGGATTGAGCTTTTTAGGTCTGGGTGCACAACCACCCATGCCCAGCTGGGGCAGTATGATAAAAGATCACTATCAATACATTATACTAGACAAGGCATACCTAGCAATAGTTCCTGGCGTGGCAATTATGACTCTTGTAATGGCATTTATGCTTTTAGGCAATGCCCTGCGAGATGCGCTAGATGTGAAGACTAGTTAATAAAATACTTCAAGTGTAACCCAACGAGCAACTACATATTGTTAATTTTCTGTTGATTCGGTAGCAGCTGGTTTAGGTTTTGGATATTGTAATCTGGTATTTTTTGTAGTACATCGGTAAGCCACACGAGTGGGTTAACATCATTCATTTTACAGCTTCCAAAGAAGGAGTACATCATAGCGGTGTTTTGAAATGCGTGGTGTGAGCCTGCAAACAAGTAGCTGGAATGGGTAGGTTGAACCAAATTAAAAATTTGGTAGATCCTGTACACAAGTTAAAGCGTGAACAAGCCAAAGTACTAAAGCAACAATTTAATACAGAAATGGCAACGTATATTATGAACAAGGGTAAAGATGAAAATTTAGAGAAATCAGGTAAACCGCCTGAAAGAATGTTGTTTATACCTGCCAACAATAGTGTTACTGGTGTATATCAATTAATTTCTGATAATGAAGGCAAAGGACTAATCTTTGAAACCGAAGGCGATACATTAGCACAAGCATTTAAAAGCGATTACGGTAATTATAGCGATGGTTTTCGTAAAGCCTTCCACCACGAAACCATTAGTTATTATCGTAGAACCGACAGAGAATATGTAGATATTGAAAAACCGTGTTTATCTACTGTATTGTCAGGAACACCCAAGCAAGTAGCAACCTTAATCCCGAATGTCGAAAATGGTTTGTTCAGTCGCTTTATGTTCTATTATATGAATATAAAACCCACTTGGAAAAACGTATTTTCAAGTAAGAATAATGTTGGTTTAGATGATTACTATTCGCAATTATGAAGTGAGTTTTTAGGCTTATATAAAAGATTAAAGAATAATCCAGAAATTGAAATAAGGATAACAATACCTCAACAACAGCAATTCAATAGTTTTTTCGAATCCTTACAAACCAAATACATCAACTTACAGCCCGAAGAATATATTGCAACCATAAGGAGATTAGGCTTAATAGCTTTTCGATTAATGATGCTATTAACCGCATTTGGCATTATGGAAGATGGTGATGTTAATCAGGTAAAAGAATGTGAGGATGTCGATTTTCAAAATGCGCTAACCATCATTTCTATTTTAGTAAAGCACAGTAGTAAGGTGTTTAACGATTTACCGATAGACCAGAAAGCGGCAAAACGCTTAAACCGAAAGGAAAGGTTTTTAGAAAGCCTACCCAAGCAATTCAGTAGACAAGAGTATTTAGATTTGGCAACCAAACAAAGCATCCCTCATAAAACGGCAGAAGGGTATATTATCAAATTTGTTGAGGCTGGATTAATATATAGAGAAGTACATAATAACTATTCAAATCCTGCAAAATCATTATAAGGAAATTGGGGAAATAGAGGATTTATAGTGATATCCTTTAATTCCTTAAATCCGCAATTACGCTTTTCCGTAATGAAATGTAATCCTGTTTGCTTTTATTTACTTTTTACTTGTTTTTTAATTTAATGTTCAATATATTTGAATGTTCATTGTCACTGAACACTAAAAATAAATGAACAGGAAGAATATGTATCTTAATAACGATTTTATTTATCAAGCTGTAGCAAATTTGGAGAGCCTTATCAATATACCCATTGATATTGAGACCTCAAGAGCTAAATATGATGCTATTTTGAATATCAAAAACATGCAGTTTGTGGTAACGGCTAAATCAGCAATGAGAGCATCTAACCAAGGTCTTATATTATCGCAACTTGAAGAATTGAAAAATAATACAAGTAAGCCTATAATTTTAATTGCAGATTACATTTCAAAAGAAGGAGCAAGTCAACTCAAAGAACGTGGCTTTAATTATATAGATACTGCTGGCAACGCTTTTATTAGTAAAGAAGATGTAATGATTTATGTAGAAGGGCAAAAAAGAGCCAGTAAACATAAAACCAATCAATCTAGAGCGTTCCAGGAAGCTGGTCTTAAAATTATTTTTTATTTGTTAAGCGAACCCGAAAACTTACAGCACTCATATCGTACAATAGCTCAAAAAGTTGGGGTGTCTTTAGGTTCTGTAAGTAATGTCATGGCAGAACTGGAAGAGTTGAATTACTTGATTAAGACCAAAGATAAAAGAGTACTTAAAAATAAGGAAGAACTTTTGGAACGATGGTTAGTGGAATTTAATACAGTTTTAAAACCGCGAATTATTAGAAGCCGAATGAAATTCATCGATACAGACATGGCTCAAAATTGGCGTCATGCACTTTTAAATCAAACAGGAGGTGAAATACTTTTGGGTGGTGAGCCTGCGGGAGCTATAGTAACCGATAATTTGAGGCCGCAAGTATTTACCATCTATAGTAATATGGAATTACCTGAAATAGCAAAAACATTGCGTTTAATCCCCGATAAAACTGGTAATGTAGAAGTGCGTCAAAAGTTCTGGCAAAACAACAACTGGAATAAAAATACCGTACCAGCTTTATTGATTTATACCGATTTAGTGAACAGCGGATATGGTAGAAACGTGGAAATAGCTAACCAAATATTTGAAAATGAGTTACAGCATATCCAGTAAAAAATTTAACCATCCGTTGCTAAAGCCGATTCTACAGGAATTAACAGCTTTTTTTAAAGGCTCTGATATTTCCTTTTTTGTCATTGGTGCGACAGCTCGTGACATTATTATGGAATTACACGATGAAAGTTCCGGACGTTTAACGCACGATTTGGATATTGCTATCACCATCAACGATTGGGAACAATACAAAAATGTAGAAGAAGGCATCACGCAATTACCTAATTTCACTAAAGACCCAAACCAGAAACAACGCTTCCAATACTTGGGGAAATTCGATTTAGACATTGTGCCTTTTGGGAACATCATGAATGAAAATGATAAAATCTTTTGGCCACCAGATGAAGAATTCGCCATGTCTGTACTAGGCTTTCCAGCGGTAAACGATGCAACATTAAAGGTTAATATCGATGAAGATATCGATATTCAAATTGCATCCTTGGCAGGTATAGGATTATTGAAAATTGTAGCGTGGAGAGATAGAAACCATAAAACCAATAAAGATGCAGATGATATGGCGTTTATTCTGCAAAATTATTTAGAAATTCATAGAGACGAATCTCTTGAATATTTTGAAGAAATATATACCGAAGACCATACCATAATGAAAGGTGGTGCAACCTTATTGGGAATTCACATCAATCAACTATTAAATGCCTATCCAGATGCTAAACAAAGTGTCAATGAAATTTTAACTGAGGAAATAGAACATGAAGAACAAAGTAAATTCATCAACCAAATATTAGAAACCCATAAAGCTTTAAGCTACGATGAGGTTTTTAAAAGCATAGAAAACATAAACAACCAATTAAAATAATAGTCAATCCATGGCAACAGAAATAAAAGAAAAAAAGGACAGTACCGTATTAGAGGACAATCAGTTGCTCTGTGTTCTGACCAATCAAGCGAAAAAAATTAGCGCCAAAGAAAACAACCTACAATCGGTTATTTTAATGCTGAATGAAGAGTATGGTTTTGATTTAGATGATATGGAACGAGATTTCACCATTATCTATACCGACCCAGAAACTGATAAATCCAAAAAGCAAAAACTAGAATTGGTCGTATTCGCAAAAGGAAAAGAACATCTACAAGAAAATATCATCCGTATGATTGTAGTACAAGATGATAAAATCAAAGTCACTGATAAGAAAAAAGGGCTGACAGCCACTCTGGAAAATGCTATGGGAGCAGCCGAAGATTGCGAATTTGGTCTTTGGGCAAATGGTAATAGCTATCATTTTTTACAAAAAGAGGAAGACGACATCGGACTAGATTTTCAATTTACAGACTTGTCAGATTTCCCAGGCGAAGGCGAAACATTAGAAGATTTAGACCGTAACGACCGTTCTTACAGTAGAAAGCCTGCCAACGATTCCTTGATTAAAGTATTCAAACGTTCGCACGATTATATCTATGGCAATGAAGGACGTAAAAAAGATGCCTTCTGGCAATTACTAAATCTTATTTTCTGTAAGCTCTATGACGAAAAACGTCGTTTTTCAGCTAATGATGATGGGTCAACCTATAGACGAAAATTCTGGGTAGGTGTTAAAGAACAAAACACAGATGCTGGTCGCGAAGCGGTTGCAAAACGTATCAATGGTTTATTTAATGAGCTAAAAAGCGATGAAGTGTTTTCAGAAGTATTTTCTGGTAATGAATCCATAGACCTAACTAACAAGGGCTTGGCATTTATAGCTGGTGAACTCGCAAAATATTCATTTTTAGATGCCTCGGTGGATGTTAAGGGAATGGCGTATGAAACCATTGTGAGTAACACCTTAAAACAAGAAGCTGGTCAGTTTTTTACACCACGAAATATCATTAAGGCGATGGTAGAAATGCTAGACCGTAAAGAAAATCATCGTGTATTGGACCCAGCCTGTGGTTCTGGTGGTTTCTTGGTTATGGTACTAGACCATGTACGTAAGCAATTGACACAAGAGTTATTTCCAGACCTTTCAGGCCCTTTGTTGGAAGCCAAATATAGTAGTCCTCAAGTGAATGAACTGGTAAGACAATATGCCGAAAATAACATTTTCGGTTTCGACTTTGACCCAGACCTTAAAAAAGCAGCACGTATGAATATGGTCATGGCAGGTGATGGGCACGCCAATATATTTCACGTCAATTCTTTGGCATATCCAAACTGGGAGCATCCTACAGAAATTGAAAAAATTGAAGCCAGTATCAAACAAAGTCTTTTGGTAATGGACGAACAAAGCAACGCCTATGGCTATGATGCACGCGAAAAGTTTGATATGGTATTCACCAACCCACCATTTGGTGCCAAGGTAAAAGTAGATGCCAGTATTATTTATAAAGAAGATGGTTCCTTACGTTACGAGTTGGGAGCTTACAGTAACGCACCAGAAGTGTTGTTTATAGAAGCTTGCTACAACTATTTAAAACCAGGAGGCAAAATGGCAATTGTATTACCAGACGGTATTTTAGGAAATCCTAATACACAAAGAGTAAGGGAGTGGATACTTGATAAATTTAAAATTTTAGCCTCAATAGATTTAGCAGTAGAAGCTTTTTTACCACAAGTAGGGGTTCAGGCATCACTATTATTTTTAGAACGAAAAAGTGAACTACAACGCCAATTGGCACAAGATAAAGATGAAGATTATGATGTCTTTATGGCAATAGCCGAAAAATTAGGGAAGGACAGACGTGGCAACCCTATTTATTTACGGGATGAGGATGGTGCAGAATTGGTGTTTAGAGTAGAAAAAGAATATCTCGTACAAAAAAAGGATGGTAGTGCACCACAAGTAAAAACTAGGGTAGAAAAAGTAAAAAAACTTGAAGATGATTTACCAAAGATTTCAGAGGCATATGATAAATTTTTAAACAGGCTATAATGAAAAGTGGTCACATAAAAATATCAAGATTTAATGAAGGACTTACTGTTTTTAAGCCTGACTATTATTTAAATAGGGGCAAAAAAGCAATATCAGATTTATTGGATAGAGGAGTCGATAATTCAAGTTTAGCCGATTTAACTGATAAATTATATCAGGGAGGAATATTCAAAAGAGTATTTGTGGAAAATGAAGAATATGCGCATCAATATATTACGGCAAGTGACATGGTTAAAGCGCAGCCACTTGATACAGCAAAAAATATTTCTATAAAATATACACCATGGGTTGATGAAATGACTTTACGAGATAAGCAAATATTAGTTAGTTGTGCTGGCACAGTCGGAAATACTGCATTAGTGAATAACAGTTTTTCTGGTTGTATAGGTTCTCAAGAGATTATAAGAATTGAAACAAGCAAAGTACCTTATGGTTTCTTATATGCGTATTTAAGTGCACCAATCGTCAATGAGTATATTCAATCGATGATATACGGAGCTGTTGTTCCTAGAATTTCACCTGGGGAATTAGGAAGATTACCAGTCTTACTTCCAGAAGAACCCAAACAACAACAAATTCATAAATTAATTGTGGAGACTTCAAAATTACGTGTAGAAGCCAATAAGTTATTGAAGGATGCTCAAAAAATGGTGGAAGAAAAAATAAATTTCAAACCAAATCAAAGCAGAGTTACTCAAAAAGTTTCCATAAATACAATTTTTGATGCGCATCAAAAAAGATATGAAGCACAATATTATGTGTCTGAAGGTTATGAAATAAAAGAGCATATTAAAGAAACTGATTTTAAATATTTACATGACGTTTGTAAACCTGTATTTAGACCAGGGATTTTTAAGCGACACTATGTAGATACAGGTTTAGAGTTTTTAGGTGGTTCAGATATTGTAAAGGCAGTTCCTAAAAGTGATAAGAAACTTTCAATAGCAAAGACAAAGCATTTAAATGAACTAAAATTGAGGAAGATTGGATATTGGTCACTTGCGGTGGTACTATAGGTTATTCTGTTTTAGTAGATAGTTATTTAGCAGATAAAACAGCATCACAACATATTTTAAGAGTAATAGCGGATGATATAAAATCAGGTTACTTATTTGCTTTCATGTCTTCTTCATTGGGGCTGAAAGCAATTCAAAGTTTCACATATGGTTCTGTAATTCCACAAATTGAACCACATCATTTAGAGTTACTTCCGATACCAATAATTGAAGAAGAATTGATGAATGAAATTCATAATATGGTTATGAAGTATAAAGAAAATATTTCCACCGCTATCGAGAATGAACTTGAAGCAATCAACCTAATCGAAAACGAAATAGAACAATGGCAAACATCATAAAACCACCTTATTTCGAGACTGTTGTAAATGCAGGAGAACAGCGTTTAATAGATTTTCTAGAAGTCAACCTTCCAGATAGCTTTACGTTAATTCCTAATATAGAACTGGCAGCAACCAACCCACGTAACAACCAAACACAATATTGGGAGTACGACCTTATTGTGGTGTCACCACACGCTGTTTACAACATAGAAAACAAAGACTGGAAAGGACGTATAGAAGGCGATGATAATTATTGGTATGTTAATGACCGCCAAAAACCAAACCCACTTAAAACAGGGCGTATTAAAACCGCCATTTTAGCTTCTAAACTTAAAGAAGAAGATTATGCTTTAGGTAAAGCTTGGGTAGTAAATATGGTTACTTTGTCCTATCCTAACAGTATGGCACCATCTATATGGCAAGAGGCGGGGAAAGTGAGCTTTCAGTTAGACCAACGTTTAATCAATTTTATTGTAAATCCAGCAAGCGATAGATATGAAAATTCCATTGCCGATATACAGGATAAAATTGTAGATTATTTAGTAGGACGTTTCAGCGAAAAGAAAACCGAAGATAAAAAAGAACTCTACAGTCACGAGATTCTGGAAATCGTAGACCAAGAAAATTATTATACAGAGTATCTGGCAAAACCAAAAGGTGTCACCTCATCCATCCGCAAACGCATTAAGGAATATACGCTTCAGGTAAAAGGTTTATCACCAGAAGAACTCAAACAACGGGAACTGAAAATCAAAAATGGGTTTAAGGCTTTAGAACATATCAAGAGTAACCCCTTTATTACTAATGTTCAATATGAATTAGATGAAGAAAACCATCTGTTTTATGAAATAACAGATTTCCTAGAGGAAGATTCCTTACGCAACAAAGCAAAAACAAGTGAATTCACCTTTTCAGAAAAGATAGATATTTTAAAAAACATTGCGTCGGCGTTAAAGGCAGCACACGAGCATAATGTATTCCATCGTGATATCAACCCAGATAATATTTATTACAGAGGTGGTTATGCCATGTTAGGTAATTTTGGTAAAGCCTATTTTACCTATCACAATGAAGAAGGCTATACCGTTCAAGCCACCATCAATGAGCAAAATGCCACACCATACCACGCTCTCGAATTAACGGTTGGAGAAGCGTCAAGAGCATCCGATTTATATTCCTTTGGTATTCTAACCTATTGGTTATTTGTAGGCGAAGAACCTATAAAATCACCTTACGAATTAAACAACCTTAACGGAAGATTACCGGAAAACAAATGGCCATCTAAAGTAAAACCAACCTTACCAAAGTGGATTGACGAAATCTGCAACAAAACTATTTTGGTTGATGAGTTTCAGCGTATGGATAGTGTAGAGGAATTAGAAGCTATCATTAAAAAAGGTACGTCCCAAGAAGTTGAAACTACAATTAAAAAAGAAACACAAGACTCTAAAAAAGAAGATGAAGATGTTTCTGATAAGGAGTTAGATGAAATAAAAGAAGGCGACCGTATTGGCGATTACACCATCTATAATGAATTAGGTAAAGGAGGTTATTCTAAAGTATTTAAAGTTAAGCATTCTATACAAGGTACGGAATATGCCATGAAACTGTTTAACACCAGTGTGAATGATGCATCTGTAAAAGACGAATATGCAGCGTTAAGTAAATTAAACCATCCTAACATTGTACGATTTGTTTGGAATGGGACAACACCATCAGGGCAATTTTACACCTTAACCGAGTTACTGGATGGCGATAATTTAAGTACCTATGTGCGTACCGATGCCAGATTACCAATGCATAGAATTTATCAATTGGCAACAGACATCCTGTCGGCATTGGTGTCTATGCAATCACAAAATCCACCCATGAACCATCGCGATATTAAACCGCAGAATATTATTTGGGACAATCAGGAACGATTTGTGTTAATAGATTTTAATGTGGCTTCTTTTGCAGAAGACAACACCGATTTTGTGGGTACAAATCCATATCTAGCACCAGATTTAGTAACAGATAGTAATAATGTCAATTGGGATACATCAGCAGATGTATTTTCATTGGGTGTCACCTTATTCCAATTGGTGTGTAAACAATACCCATGGGCACCAAGCAAGATGCCTATCATGTCTAAAACGGCAAATAACCCAAAGAAGCTAAACGAAGCTATTTCTCTAAATTTTGCAGACTTCCTATCTAAAGCTATCAGCACTAAAAAGGAGGAGCGTTTTGGGTCAGCAAAAGAAATGCTGGAAGCTCTAAAGGCTATTGGAGAAGATAATTTGTTGGCAGAGAAAGAAGATGCGGGCACAGAATTACCAAATACAGAACGCTTGTACCATACAGAAATAACTATTTATCAACCTGGTTGTAACATCAAACTAGCAGACAAAATGCAACGCTTTGTAGTGCTGAAAGACACCATTGACGAAGCATTGAGCAAGTTTAAAGACAACCTTAAAAAATATAAAAGCTCGATTCAATTAGATAAAAAAATCAAGGTAAACATTAAAGTAGATAGTCAATCTATTGTAAGTGAAGTCTTTTGGAATGGAGATGCCAAAACATTTACGGAAGGTAATATCGATAGGTTGTACAACAGTTTAATAGAAACAGTTGAGCAGAACAAAGACAAAATAAAACGCTTTAAAGTAGATATTGAAGGTTTAAATATTGTAGAATATATCAATTCCTTATACAGCCAATCAAAACAAGGGAATTTTGGAACTAGAGCGAGTCAAACTATGAACCAGTTTGATAAACTAACCTATTCACCATCTTTATTAGATCAAAGACTAATACCAGATATTTTAGATGATCGATATAAATTATTAATTATTACAGGTAATGCTGGAGATGGTAAAACGGCATTTATTAAAGAAATTGAACAAAACCATGGCGTAAAAAACATTGAAAACTTTCAACATAAAAACGGGGCACTTTTTGATATAAAAGGAACCCCTTACGAAAGTAATTATGATGGTTCTCAAGATCAAGAAGACAATGCCAATAACGAGGTGCTTGAAAAGTTCTTTGAACCTTTTGAAAATATAAAAGATTTTAGTCGTGCAAAGCAAGGGCGTATTATTGCTATTAATGAAGGACGTTTGGTTGATTTCTTAATGACCTCAACAAAGCATAAAGATCTATATAATTTAATAGATCAATATTTCTACAACGAAGGCCATTTCAAGTTGCCAGAAGGCGTCATGATTATAAATCTAAACCTACGTTCTGTGGTGGCACATACCGAAAACAGTGACAGTTTATTTAGAAAGCAGGTTAAAAAGTTGACTAATAAAAATTTATGGACAAAATGTGAAGGCTGTTCTTTGGCAAATAAATGCTTCATTAAATACAATGTAGATACTTTAAATGATACGGCAGCTGGAGAAGAAGTAATTACTAGAATGGAATGGCTGTTAAGAACAGTCAGTTTAAAAAGAGAATTGCATATCACCATGCGAGATTTGCGCTCGTTTATTGCTTTTACATTAACTAGAGATTATGAGTGTGACGACATTATTAGATTATACGCTAATGCAGCTGGAAATCCGGAAAGTTACTGGCAGTACTACTATTTTAATATCACCAATCCAGATATAGTAGACTCTGCAAGTCAAGATCGTTTAATTAAACTGTTACGAGAAACGGATATTGGAGAAGTACCAATTCCGGAAACCGATAGAAACTTATTTTTTGATAAGCATCAATCCAAAGATTTTATAGAGTTTTCTGAAAGAGAGATCGAGTTGTTAAAGCAATTCAATAAAGTAAAAGATGATGAATTACGATTACCAGTTCATGAAAAAACAACCGAAATTTTAGAGCGTATAAGGTCTGTTCAAAAATCTTATGTAAGACATCATTATTTCGAAGGAAAATCAAGCTTAATCAAAGGAGCTGACGAAAAAGATAAAGGAATGCCTTCATTCATGTTGAGGTTGCCTTATCATTCTGTATTCAAATTCGTGCAATTGCTGGAAGACAAAAATACAGGTGAAGAAACCATACAAAATATTTCTAGAGCAATCGCATTAAACGAAGGTTGTGATAATACAAACATCGATCAAAAAAGTTTGGTGTTGGCGGCTACAGAAGTAAACGATCCGTTTAGCAAATCCTTTAGATTGTTCAACCTAAAAGATTTTGAGCTAAAAGTGAATAACACAGAGCATTTGGTAAAATATCTAGAATATGAACCCGATAGTTTTATGTTTAAGCATAAAAAACAGCCACATATAAAACTAACCATATCACTAGACCTATATGAAATGCTGTACTTCATTCAACAAGGCTTTAGCCCATCGCTGAATGATATTAGAGGAAAGTTTGTAGAGTTGGTCATCTTTAAAAACCTACTCAAAAACTTAAATTACAAGGAAGTGGTAGTCACCAAGGATGATACAGATTATTTCAGTATCAAAAAGGACAATCAAAATAGAATAGTAATTGAACCTATAACATTTTAACTATGGCGATTAAAATAAGTAAAGATGAAAGTGTTTTTCGTAATGAACTCATTTATACAGTAGATGCAAAGGCCATTAATATTGACTACACCCTTATTAGTTTGTTTATGTTATTAAGGTATAATGGTCAGAAACCAAGATTATCTGGTAGAAAAGAAAATGTTGAAATTAAGCACCTTGATAATGCTATGAGGGTATTGGAAAAAGAAAAATCTGTTATTGGATATTCAGAGCATAATGAAGCCATTGAACCTTGGATCCGTAACAATTTTGTTAATCTAGCCTTTCGAGGTAAAATAGATAAAGAAAAATTAGCTTCTTTAAGACCAATTCATTTAGAAAGTTTCAGAGTCCGAAATGCAAGTGTAGCAAGGGATTATAATTCAGCAGATCAAGTATATCTAATGTTAAGTGCAAATCCCCAAGTTAAAGATGATCTTAAAAAGTTTTTAATTGAAGGTTGGGATGCTACTACAGATACACTCAATAATTTAGATGATTTAGGTGTTGACAGCTTGGGTATGTTAAACATTATTAGAATTGTTAATCCCAAGTTTTATCCTGATTCTCAAAAAACTTTAAACAGAATAGAGCCATTACTTAAAGAGCAATCAGAATTGTTTTGCGATGATATTAGAAGGTTATTAGTATATAAAGAAAAAATACCTAGAAGTGTTTTGGTGGATTATTTAAAAACAATCATTTCATTCCATCTGTCCCTATATACTCAAAAGTTAATTCATCTTCTATCAACAATGATTGAGAAGGGAACGACTAACATTAAGGATGATTGGAATATCGTTATAGATACTACAGACGATTTTGAAAGTAAAGTATCTCATTACGCTATAGAAGATGGAGATCGGTTATACAATGGGATTTATAAATATATCGTGTCGACTTTTAAAATTAATATGACATTGGAATATTTAGAGCTAAATAAGGATAATTCTCTAAATCTTGAAAAAGCCCTAATAGAACTTAAAAAGTCAAGTAGCGAGAAAGAAACTTATTTTAAAGCGAAATTCAATATCCTTTATAAGGATTTAGATACAGAGGATAAGTTATTAGTCGATGATTTAGTAAAATATGAAGAAACGTATTTTGATAAATACCTAGCCATCATTTTAAATAGTAAATCCAAAAGGCAATTAATTGAATATAGAAGACTATTAGCAAACTTAAGTCAAAACAATTCAGATAGGGGTTTTATGGCACAAGGGAGAAGTAAAAAGCATCCAAGACGTTTTGTTATGGGAACCAGATTATTGGAAACTCTAGTGCAGATTATGGTATTGGAGAGCAAGGAGGATCATTTTGTGACACGTAGCTTATCTATTGAAGAATTAATGAACACCTTAAGAGAAAGGTATGGTTTAATAATTAATGGAATTACAGAAGAAAGATTTAAAGATGCCAATGTAAATACACATTTAGCATTCAAAGAGAATGTAGAAGCCTTTAAACATAAATTACGTCAAATAGGGTTTTATGACGACTTAAGTGATGCCTACATCCTGCAAAAAGTAAGACCTAGATACCAACTTAACCAACAATAGAAATGTCAATCATGATAAATACATATTATAAAGAGATCATTGATTTAATAGTAGACTTACATCAAGAAGAACTTCAAACAGCAAAGCCTGGACATTGTATGAAAATTTCTGGTTTGGCGTTTAAAGAGCTAAATGCATTATGTGAAAAAATCAACGTACAATTCCCTGTAATTGACACCTACATTATTTCTGAAGTGAATATAAATGAGAAATGTATTAGTGCTACCAAACTTATTGAATTAAGAAATAATCAATCAAAACCATTATTAATACTTATTCCATCAAATAGTAGAACTGCTGCCGAAGATTCGTATGGTAACGCAACCTTCAAAGAATTAAGTCTTGAAGGCGTAGAAACTAAATTAATCAATAAATTAATTGATGAGATTCCATCAGAATTTAAAGGAGTCATTATTGAAGATATCATAAACTTCATAGGTAGAGACAACCTAAAAAATACAGAGATCATTAACTTTCTTATAAATCTCAAAGAAGTAGGTTACAGCAATGGAAGTATTGGAAATAATGTGTATAATTTAAATTTAATCCCAGACACAAAGCTTCTAGAAGACCGGAATAAGATAAGATCAAGAATCAAATTTAATATGGAATGCGTTGAGGTGTTATCAACATCCGATAAGCCAATTGCAGATCGTATTTCTCAAATGCCAATTGAGTCAAATACACTTCAAAATGAAATTGTAAATTTCATAAAAAGGGAAGAGCATTTAAGTACAAAACAAGAAATTACGGCAACGATATCTAAAAAATATCAAAATCTAAATTTCTCTAATTGGAAAATATCGGATTTAGAAATCGATTTTAACGAAATCAAACTGTCGTTAGATAGTATGAATTCCTCTGACTTTAAAATTGAAAACGACACAAAAAAGTTATATGCCAATCCAAACAGTCCATCTAAAATAAAAATTAGATTTTCAACAATACCTAATCCGAACCAAATATCAGAACTCAAATATTTTAAAATTATTTTGATGGCTGTTGATGGAGGCAGTGGTGAAGAGATAGCAGTTTTACGTATTATGAAGAACTCTACTACGAATCGTGCCTATCGGGATGCTCTAATAGAGTTGCAACCCAATCAAATAGATGATGGCGCTTATTTTATTAAAGTGTTAGCCGAAAATGAGTTTGGAGATATTCTAAATATCAATGATGATTTTAAGGAGCCTAAAATTCAAAAGGCATGGGAAGAAGAACAAAAAAGCAATCCAAAGGCTTTAAAAGAAGAGTTTCAGTATAAATTAACCTGCGATTCTGAAGACTTTGATTTTGTAGTCGATGAAACCATTGATCGAGAAGACAATCAAAGAAAAGATAAGGTGAAAAATGTGCTTCAAGCATTTTTAAATTATAGAATGTATGATTTAAAACATGATAATGAGCCTACAATTCCTGAACCGGTGGAACCTTCAAATACATGGTTAGAAGATAAAAAAGTAAGTCATACATCAGTATTCCATATTAACTATTCGCAAAGCCATAATTATCAAATTCTCTTATCTACCAAATTAAGAGCTATTGAAAACGAATTTTTGAAAAACACAGATAGTTTAGGGTACCTTAAAGTAAGCGTAAATAACAACGCGTCATTTACAAATTTTACAGATTGTAAATTTATTGAAAGCCCTCTAACCTTGAGTGCACCAGAAACGGTATTAAGACTACGTGCACAAATATTCAAGCGTATTAAGGAATCCAATGAAAATAATGATGGGGTCTTTGAATCGGCAGATGTGTTTAATTTTAAGGAAGACATTACCAATTATATTTTGGCATATACAGCTTGGACTTCAGATCTTCAAAAACAAATTTCAAGTAAAGAAGTATCAGAAGATGATAAAGCTAATTTAGTAGATTTAGTAAGTGAATTACAGTTTTTAGATGTAGTCAAACTGGATACCAAATTACCCGATGGTAAAAAAGTTGAAGCCTTATTGTTATCACCATTACACCCATTAAGATTAGCATGGAGCATCCAGATGTTAGATGTGTTTTATAAATGGGAACAAGAAACATTAGGCTTTTCAAAATATAAAGAAGCATGGGCGAATAATTTAGAAACCCTGTTTAATAATGAGTTTAGTTATTCTAATAACCCATTAGTTTTAGTGGGTAATAAAGCTCTAAAAAATTACTATTATTCTGGTGAGTTATCTCATGGTTGGGGCTTATATTTAGAAGGCGTCGATAATAAGGAGAATAAATCATTTACATCAGTATCAAGACAGTTGCTACATTATTTTAGAGGTCTTTTTAACATTACAAAGGAAAATTATATTGATACAGACATTAGCAAAAAGCTAGTGGTTAATCATATTAAAAACTATTTAAAACAACATCCTTATGTAGATAAGTTGATTTTGAATTTAGTGAACGCAGGTGATGCAAATGTGTTTTCTGATGCTTTAATCGAGTTGGAAAAAGAAAATGAGTTTAACGCTATTAAATATGAAATCAGGATATTTAAGGATAGTGATAAAATAATAGAACATGGAGATGCTTTAAAAAGCTTATTGAATCCACAATCATCTATTTCAGAAGAAGCAGAAGCCTTTTCTCAACCATCTAAAAACAGGTTATTCCCTAAATTAAGATTTTCAATTAACAACATTTCAGATTACCTTAAGAATCCCCTAAAGTTCAATGCGCATATAAGTTTCTTAATTAGCCCTTTCCCAGTGAAGATTGAACTGATAAAACCGAATATCAACACTAGAAATTTCTATGTAAATGGTATTGTTACGGATTATTCTGTCAGTGTTAGTGATGAAGAAAATAAATTCAAATGGAACAGATTTATAAAAGGCAACCAATTACCAAAGGAATATTCCAATTTTGGTCATGTAGGCATTGAATTGTTTGAAAATATACAAATGTTTACCAGTTGTGCACTTTTATTAGGTTACACAGAAGCCATCCCATCTACCCAAATGGTTTTGAACGAAAGAGATAAGGTGTTAATTACACATTTACATGATTATTCAGACTGGGTAGTAACCTTCGATAAAAATATGGGGCCAGAGGTATATGACCAACCCTCAAATGGAGAAGATATTCCATTCTTATTGGATTATGTCCCTGGAGAAGAAGTTTCTGGTATATCATCCTACCTAACAACAAGGCCAACATCAGAGGTACTTGGTTTAATTGGACCTCATTTTAAGGAGTTTGATTTAGATATTCATAATGAAGAACATCAAATTAAAATTAAATCTTTGCTAGAGGATTTGAGAGCATTAAGTAGTTCCCTAGTGTTACAACTTAATTCATCTAAAAATAAGGCCTTTGAAGTTATTGGTTCGGCTTTTACGAAAAGGGTTTTGGAAAAAAAGGGCTTTTTAGAAAATGGCATTTTAATACCAATAGATTTACATCAAAATTTGTTTAATGAAAACAGTTTTGAAAGTAAAAGTAGAGCAGATAGTTTATTGGTTTCTATAGATTCAGAAAAAAAGGAAATACTTATAACTGTTATTGAAATTAAGTGCAGAAAAGCACTTAATGAGGCAGAACGAGAAGACCTGAAAATGAAAATGAAGGAACAGATTGAAAATACCATAGAAGTCTTAAGATTTCATTTCGACCCACAATACAATCTATCTAACGATAGATTAGATAGGGAAATTAAAAACAAAGAATTACGTGGTTTACTAGGGTTTTACATTAATAGGTCAAATCGTTATAATTATTTGAGTGATTTGGCGTACGATAATTATAATGACTTTTTACTTCAATTGGATTTAGGTTACAGTTTAAAGTTCAATAAGGTTGGGGTTATTTACGATTTTTCTACAGCTAAAAAGCATCTAAAAGAGATAATTGATGGAGATATCACAATGTTTACTATGGGTAAAGATTTAATAGAGAATATTCTAGACCCAGATTCAGATTTAAATACCATACGATTAGAAGGAGATGATTTGGATAAAGAGCTAGTAGAAGCTTTAGGAGTTGATAATAGAATGAAAACTTTTATTCAAAAGCTTAAAAAAGCACCATCACATATAGAGCCTGAAATGGAGTCTCAAAACAAAGGCACGAATCCCTCTGATAGAGAAAACATAATTTCTGATGACGACGCAATAGAACCTACCAAAGAATTAGAAAAAGAATCTTCAAAGGTAAATGAACCTCAAGAGCCTATTGAAACGCCCACTAAAATTGGTGTTACAGCCGTTTTGGACAAAGCATATTCTGAACCTAATTTTGACATATTTGTTGGTAATTCAAAACCATCATCGCAGTTTGGAATTTTAGGGGAAACAGCTCATCAAAATAAAAAAATTGCAGTTGATTTAAGTGGTGTCAATACAATAAGTCTGTTTGGCGTGCAAGGAGGAGGAAAAAGTTATTCCATTGGAACCTTAACTGAAATGGTATTGAAGCAATTTAGTAATGTAAACAAGTTACCATCACCATTAGCAGGAGTTATTTTTCATTACAGTGAGAGTATGGACTATGAGCCAGAGTTTACCTCTATGATTGAACCTAATGACCAGCCAAATGAATTAAGGATTCTAAAGGAAGTTTATAAGGTTGAACCTGATAATATTGAAGATATTATAATTCTTTGTCCAGAACGCAAAGTTGTAGAACGTAGAAGTCAATTCCCATCTGTTGAAGTAGCACCATTGTTATTTAACCCAAATGAGTTGTCTATCAAAGATTGGCAGTTTTTAATGAATGCAGTGGGTAATACTTCGGATTATATAAATGAAATCAACTTCATATTAGAAGAATTATTTGACACAAATAATTTAAATGTAGCAACATTAAATCAAGCTATTAGTGATAGTGAGTTATTATCTAAAAGAGATAAAACATTAGCAACACGTAGGATGAGATTTGCCTCAAAATATGTTAAAGACGTTAATCATTTATCAGAATTTTTACAACCTTCAAAACTCATAATTATTGATATGAGAGATGAGTTTATTCATAAAGACCAAGCGTTAGGGATATTTGTAACAGCACTGGATATTTTCTCTGCAACGAACAGTTCAGAAAATCAATTTAACAAGTTCATAGTATTTGACGAAGCACATAAATACATGGATAACAAAGATTTGACAGGTAATATAGTAACGGCCATTAGAGAGATGAGACACAAAGGGGTGAGTATATTAATTGCAAGTCAAGACCCACCGAGTTTACCAAATGAAATTATTGAATTAAGCTCAATTGTGTTATTACACAAGTTTAATAGTCCACAATGGTTAAAACATATTCAAAAGTCTATAACGCAATTGGCATCCTTAACACCGGCTGATATGAGTATTTTAAAACCAGGTGAAGGGTTTTTATGGGCGTCAAAGGCAAGCGAAAAACGGGTAACAAATCAACCAGTAAAAATAATAACAAGACCAAGAGTAACTAAACATGGTGGAGCAACAATTAATGCAGTTAAAAAGGATGAATAGTCATTTCATCACAAATAAAGGACAAAGAGCGCTAAATCAGGATCAGGTTTTAATTCAAGATGTTGACGATAATATTTCTATTTATCTTATTGCTGATGGTATGGGTGGGTATGAGAATGGATTGTATGCCGCAAAATTTATTATTTCTAGTCTTTCAGAACAATTAAGGCTATTAACTGTTTTTGATAAATATATAATCCAAAATGAAATAGATATAGTTGCAAATGCCCTTAAAAAAGAAAATGAAGTGCGTAATTCTAAAATGGGAGCAACCTTAGGTGGAGTAATTAAAAATGGTAATTCATTTTATTGTTTTTGGGTAGGTGATGTTAAAATATGGAATGTGAAAAATGGACAAATCGTTTTTGAATCTAAAGAGCACAATCTGAAAAACGAGTTAATTGAAAATCGGGTTTTTGTAGAAGCAGATAATGCAAAGAAATATAATCATGTGGTGACAAGGGCTATTCAAAATGATATTAAAAAAGCGAAGATAGATTACAATCGCATTGGAGATTTTGAACAAGGAGATTATATCATTTTAGCTTCCGATGGAGTGACAGATGTTTTGGGTAACCATCAATTGTTGGATATCATAAATTCAGAAAAAAATGTGGATGACATTCTAGCTGTAATAGATGATAAATTACAAGAAACAGCAAAAGATAATTATTCTTTGATATTGATAAACTAAAAAAATAGAATAGCTGTCATTGCGAGAAGCGCAGCGACGTGGCAATCTTTAAATAACTAAATTGAACTATATGTAAATACTAAAACCCCTCAATACCTATGCAAGAAAACCTAAAATTCAACATACTTAACTTCAATTGGCCACGTAAATTATTAACCTTTTATGTATCGCTCAACAAAGTAGATGAAGTAGATACCATTCACCATAGAAATTTTCTAAGCACCTTAACATAGGTGTTCAGCAATGAGGAGTTAGAGGAAGCAGAGAGAAAAATTTATCATGTAGAAATAATTGCCAACACGGACTTTTTTAGGCACTAAAAGGTAAGACACCAATAAAAAAAGCATGCTTAAACGCCTATCTATGAATATGACACCAACGGTTACAAACCAAGGAAGGGTTCAGTTTATGATATATTCAACAAACATGAACTCACAGTTGATAATAGCGTTTATGGAACAACTAATTAAAGGCAGGGAAAAGAAAATAGATTTAATATTAGAGAGTTTGCGAGTTCAACATAGGAAAATAGTCAAAGAATGGCTTGAAAAAGAAGATGTCAAAAACAAGCTTGCTGTTTACTATTTACCCTCTTAAACCTCATAAAAATATCCAGATGAATACTTGAACTGCGGCTTAAAGCAAGAATGATCAACAAAGCCAGCACCAAAAAAAAATCTAAATCCAAAGAAAATTAAAAAGATCATATAGAAATGCTAGCATAGAATCCTGATAGGGTAATCAAATATTTTAGACCTCCTGATATTTAATACGCAGCATAAATCTATTGATATTACCGTCGGGTTAATACAGTAAGTGTCGCACAGGTACCTTTGTCAACCGCAGTTTGTAGGGTGAGTGTTGCTTGCAAATCGCTAGCGCGTTGCTGCATGTTTTTAAGGCCATTGCCAGATTTGTTGAGTTGTTTATCAAATCCTTTACCGTTATCGTTAATAGCAATTATGGTTTGATGGGTAGCGGTGGTGGTTATAGAAACAGTAATTGTTGTTGCCTCACTGAATTTTACGGCATTGTGCAATGCCTCTTGTATAATTCTGAAAATATGCATGCCATTTACTGCACTAAACACGTGGTTAACCTCGTGATTGAACTGTCCCTCTAGGGTCATAGTAGCAGCTACAGCATCATTAAAATTTGCTATTATGGTTGTTGTTCGCTCTGCAATATCGTCTAGTGACAAATCTCCTTTATTCATAGCCCATATGGTATCGCGCAGTTCTTGAATCGTATTCTTAACAAAAGAACTTAAGGAGGTTAGTTTATCACTTGCGACATTACTATTTAATTTTTGCGCATAAGTTATGTTGTCAATAGAGGATATTAAAAAAGTGAGCTGGCTACCTATATTATCATGTAAATCTCGAGAAATACGCAACCGCTGGTCTTGCAGTTGATTTTGTGTTTCTATTTGTGCCAGGGCCAGTTGCAGTGCTGCTTCTTTAGCTTTTTGCTGGCTTTTTAATTGTTGTTGCCTGTAAAAGAAAATTCCTATAAACAAGATCAAAAGCCCAGCGGCCATCAATATATAAATAGTGCGTTTTCCTTTCTCAATTTTAAGTTCGTTTATTGCGATTAAAGCTTTTTGCTCACTTATTTCTTTCTCTTTTTGAGCAGTTTGATATTTTTCATAATACTCTTGGGCTTGTGCAGTGCGCTCTGTTTCTTGAAATTGATCTTTAAATGTAATGGCACGTGCATATGCGTGGGCGCTTTCTTTATGATTACCATTATATGCTAATAAACGCCCCAGCACCACGTGCGCCTTGGCTAATCTTTTAAGGTCCTTTTCCTCTAGTAAAGTGATGGCTTTTTGCACGCTTTCAAGACCTAAATTAAACTTACCCGCAAGCTGATACATCTCGGCTAGGGATATTAAACTATTAGAGGATAATTTTTTATTATCTATTTCTTCATAAAGCACTTGCGCTTTTTTAGTATAATAAATCGCGCTGTCTAGTACACCAGCCTCTCTAAAATCAATTCCCAAATTTTGATAGGCAATACCCAAACCACGCTGGTCATTAGATGTTTTTTTAATTTCTATGGCTTTTTTCATATAATAAAAAACAGAATCCTTCACTCCTAGCCTTTTATATACATTAGATAGATTGCTATAGCTAGCACCCAGCCCATAGGTGTCATTAAGTTGTTCTCTTATTTTTAATGCCTTTAAATGACTAATTTTAGACTCGGCATAGCGTTTTAAATCATACAAAATAAGACCCATATTGTTATAAATACTCGACAGCCCCATATCATAATTTACCTTTTCAAATACCTCGGCACCTTTAACATATTGCTCCATGGCCATTTCTAACTGGTCTCTATTCCAGTACACCAGACCTTTGTCATTATAAACATTTCCCATAGAAATATAATCCTTGCGTGGGGCAGCGATATCCATAGCGAGATCATAAAGAATAAGTGCACTGTCCTTTTTTGAAATCACATCATAATAAATACCCTTACGTATCAAGGCCTGCGCCTTTTGAAAGGGTTGTTTATTTAAATTTATATTAGAAATGGTATAATCTGCAATCGCCATTGCTACTTCTGGCTTTGAATACACATATTTAAAAAAATCCTTGTGTAGCTGGTCAATTTTTAACGAGTCGGTTGCTAACTTATTTGCATTTAGTACCAGAGAATCTAACACAATATTTTGAGCAAAGCTAGTCGCGCCAAATAGGATAAATAATAAAAGTCTAACCTGTTTCATGTTTATAAATGTAGACAATTTTAGCAATTTTTTCACAAAAATATTTTGTAATCGCTTTCAATTGCGGCACTAACTTTTTAAAACCTCACTTTAATAATATTATGCAAAAAGAACAAATTCTATAAATCTTACTTTAACCTTGATTTGTACAAGAATCTATTTGATATCCTCGCTATGGTCCCGTTCTGCAACAGGATAAACTTAATAATTACGCTTTCGCGAAAGCGTAATTATGAAAGCACAACGATGAAAATGAGATTATAAAAGCAAGGTGCCAAAAAAAAACTAACGATCATAACGTCTCTAAATTAAATGATTTCTTTTTGCTTTTTCAATTGCTTCTAGTTTTGAATGTACCTGTAATTTTTTATAAATATTTTCAATATGCTTGCGCACTGTGCTGGGTGAAAGAAATAAATTATCGGCTATTTTAGTATAGCTCAACCCTTTTGACAATTGTTCTAGCACTTCATTTTCACGGTCTGTGAGTTGAAAATCCTTTTGTGTCGACGATTGAAATTGCAAAGGGTTCCTTAATAATCTCAGGGTTTTTTGGGCTATAGAAGGTGTCATTGCAGCGCCGCCATTTAGAGTTTCTAATAACCCTGTTTTAAGAGATTCTGGATCTACATCTTTAAGTAAATAGCCGTCTGCACCAGCTTTAATGGCATTAAAAACTAGCTCGTCATTATCAAATACGGTAAGCATAATAATTTTTATTTGAGGATAGGTTTTTTTGATCAATTGTGTCGCCTCAATACCGTTCATAACTGGCATTTGTATATCCATAAGGATAAGATCAATATGAGAATGATGTACTAGCTTTTCCATCGCCTCTTTACCATTTAAGGCGGTAAATCTCAATTCAAATTCTGGAAAGAAAGATAATTTTTCTTTGGTAGCATGGATTAAAAAGGTATTATCGTCTATAATGGCATATCTAGTCTTCATATCATTGCTTTAAAGTTTTGACCATATGCGAGAATAGGCGGCAAGCAATTGATTGATAAGTGTTACTTGCCATTCAAATTTAGTATCCTTTATAAGGTCGCAGTTGTTGTTGCTAAAGATATTCCATGATGCAAAGATTCTCGACAGTTCTTGATTCATTATTTGATCTTTCATTTTGTTTGCATCTTGTCTTTGTTGCAAATTGTGTTGTTGTGTTTTTAATTTTGTGTTTAAAATTAAACTTTTTTTAAGATACTTGCGCTCTTGCAAAAATAGCAACAGGATAAAAATCACAGTAACCAGAAATAATCCCATCATCTCACAAAAAGGAATAAAACCCATAAAAAAGACACTACCTAAACAAAATGTGATCATCATAGGGATATACTTAAATAGTTAGGCTAGAGATAGAGGGGTCAGTTATTTATATTGAATATAGTGACTATGCTACCTTATAAAAATGATTTTACACAACCTTCCCATATAAAAAGCGCTGCATCAACATCGTTAAAATTAAGTGTCATACCATTATGCAACAAGATCAATTTTATATTTTAGTTTTCGTCCCGTTCTTTAACGCAGTCAACTTTATTATCTCGCTTACATCACATGATGCAACTGGGTCACCTTTATGATCTCGCTTTTGCGAAAGCGTAATAATAAAAGCGTAATAATGAAATCGAGATATTGAACGTATTACTCTATAAGGTCAAACAAACAGAAAGAAATCAACTATTTTAAATTTTGATAGCTTTTAAAGCAGCTTTTATATCGGCTGGCGTTATAGATGCAGGGTTTTTACCATTTATAGTACGAACAGCGACATTTGCTGTATAACCAGAACCGTAATCCCTGATTTGCCTACCCACTCGCAGTACCCATGCATCGTTGTCATAGGTATAGTAATAACCAAAACTCTCTTTATCACGTTTTAAATTCTTATCTAGCGACCATGACCTAATCATATTACCATGTTTATCCAGCTCGTTTTCAATACCACGGTAAACACTGCCATCTTCATTATAAGTCACGCTTTTAAGCTCGCTGCCGTTTTTTAAGGTCTTTTCTCTTTTAAAACTAAGGTTGCCGCTGTTGTCATAAGACGTGCTAGTGTGGGTGTCACCATTAAATTCTAAACGCTCGCGTAATACACCTGCATTGTTGAATATTTCTTCTTTGACTTTTGTTTTTCCGTCAAAATACTGGATGATTTTAGGGACATAATTTTCACCATTTTCTACAGCGGTGGTTATCGTTAACGGATTTTCACCTGTATAAGTATAAGTAGTTGTGGTGGTGGTTCCATATTTTGAAGATGAGGCGACAATTTTTAACAGGCGCCCGTTGCCGTCATAGCTGTAGTCTTGTTTGTTTTCATCACCACCTGTAAAACGTTGTACATGGGTAAGAAAATTTCCGTCTTTATTAAAAGTAAAGGTAGATGTGCTGCGTGGTTTAAGCTCGTCTGTGGCATATTTATAAATCATGGTCTCTTCTACCAGACTAGTGGTGCCTTGTGGTGCATTTATTATCGCAAGATCATTTGCAGGCTGGCTAGTGGCTGTTTTGCAAGCTGTAAACATCAATAATAGCAGGCAGGAAGTACTGAGGTATGCAATTTTGGTCATTTTTAAAACTTTTAAAAGTTGGGATTAATAAAGTTCAAATATCTATAAATACCTTGTGGGTCGCCATAAGGCAATTGCCGTAAAATGATCTATAAAATATTGCCATAACTCCTTAAAAAAGCGTGGCAAACTATTTATTAGCCTTGGTACTGTATTAACGGCAGGAACAATTTTGTAATCTCGGTTTAGCAGTTGTGCTGCGGGGTTAACTTTATTGTTTCACTTTAGCGAAAGCGAATTAATAAAAGTATTATAAAACAGCAAACCAAAAGGCTTTTATAAATTAATATTTTGAACAGGTTAAAATCAGAATAAAAATTAAGATTAAGCGAAAGTTATTCATTGCCCGTGCGTCTATATAAAGACGTGATTTGATGAAGATACATTTATATAATAAGACCTAAAACACATTTAAAAATGTTTGGAATATTTAAAAGCAACAAAAAAGAGATTATTCAAAAATACCTAAAAGAAGGAGCACAACTGCTAGACGTGCGCACTGCATCAGAATTTAATAGTGGTCATATTGAAGGTTCTAAAAACATCCCTTTTCAGGCCATTGATCAAAAAATGGATGTACTGGATAAAAACAAACCGGTAATTGTATACTGCGCTATGGGTGGAAGAAGCAATATTGCAGCTAGTAAACTAAAAGCCAAAGGCTTTAAAGTAGTAAATGCTGTAGGAATAGGATCTATGAAAAAGCATTTGAAATCAAAATAATTCTTCTTGCAAGAAAGACGCAGTTTATAAATATTTCAAAATAATTATATAGGGAAAATGTTATATTAATAAAGCTTCCCTGGTTAATGGATATTTAAATAAATACTTATTTTCCTTATTTGACTTAAGAGCCAGCAAAAGGAGTACCTAAAATACCGACAGCGAGCTCTATATAAAAAAGAACTGCCAGAATAAAGACAGCGCCGCATATCATCAAGCGGTTTTTTAGGCCTTTAAACTTTCTCAAAGTCAGGTCTATTAAAAATGCTGTACTACCTAGTAACATTGCCATAATTATAAAGTCAAAAGGATTCCAATCTACCTGATTAGTAAATTGCATGGCAATTAAGGGTATAGATAATATTCCTAGAATTAAGGCTGTGATAAAAACGATTTTTTTGCCGTTAATTTTATTTGTGTTAAGCTGCTCTTGCATCATACAGATTAAAAGGTTTCAAAAGATATACTATTTATAACATGTAGTAATCATAACTTAATAATTATAAAGATATTGCATTTTTATAATTCTACAACTATCCTAAAAAAATCAAATTAGATTCATTTTACAAATAACCCGCCATATAAATAAACCCACTACTATTTATAAGAAATAAGTGCAACTGGCTTATTTACAGTTGCAGTGGTATAATTTGCAAAATAAAAAGACAGTCGATTATTTATATAAATATAGGCATTTGCACCTTGTATTTTTACTTGATAACTATTAGTTGCATACAGGTTTCCATATCCAAAAAACTTTGTGCCACCACCTGGTAATTTACACATCCAGTTATTAAAACTGTGGGCAAAATATGGTACAAACCTTTCAGTTTTGGGTTTTAGCTTATCTATTATAATTGTTTTATTAATGTTTTTAAAATAGACTAGCCACTGCTGGTTATTTACTGCCTGAATGCGGTAATCATCTTTTTTAATCACCATCCCACTGTTATAAAAATAGCTGGCTTTACCATCTAGATACATTACAATTACCTCGTTTACACCTGCCGCCTTGATTGGGGTTACAGTGCTTCCTATACTTATCGTTTTATAATCTTTTATCAAGTAATCTTCTAATCCATAACCCAATAGTAAGTCCTTATCCTCTATCACTCGCACAAAATAGTCAGGCCGTGCAATAAGCACCCCATCTTGATAAAATTTAAAGTTGTAATCACTTGTTTTTGTGGCTTGTATAGGTAGGTTTTTATTAAATGTTGTGCTTGTAGTTGCCTTAGTATCGCTAGCCAGCTGGCTCGCTGCAATTGTAGGGCTATTATCGAATAATTGCTCGCCATTATAGGGTTGAGCAAGGTAGATTCCTGTTTCTTTATTTGTATTATTACCAGATAAAATCATAAAAGGAACACCGTTGTAAACCACTACTGTTGTTCCATCTTGTGTGTATTTGTATTGACCTACTTTACTATAATCTAACAATTGACCATTTGCAAAAAATCTGTAGGAATTTGTCTCTGCTGTCTTTGTATAGAACATGCTTCCTGCGGGGAATTTTGTTGCAATATGAAATTGCTTTTTAAGAGCACTGTTATAATTGTAAACTACATAATGATTTTGGGCGAGGCTGTCGGTTAAATAATAGCTGTTCTCCAGTTGATAGTGGTTGATATTTTTTATATTTTTTCCTGAATCATATAGTTTTATATAATTGTTGTAAGTCTCGACTAGCACCCGACTTCCTACTGCAATTTCTACCGCCTTACCCTTTAAGCCTATGTTTTCCTTATCCTTAAAAGCATCCTTACCATAGTAGTAGCGACTGCCTAGATTTATAAAAAACAATGCGCTGTTATCTAAAGTTCTAGCTGCAAGAAACTTTTTTACCTGCAATGCGTGTTCGGGCAATTTACTATTAGGAAAGATCAGTACAGGAAAACCTATGGTCGCGTCTTTTGTGTATGGCAATCGCTCCCAAGAAAATTGTTTATTTTTAATTCCCACATCCAAATCGTCATGATACACTATACTACGGTCTAGTTCATAATCCCCATAACTGCTATTAGTAGATTTTTTTACCCAATTACCGCGATTGTCAAACTCTATATTATTGCGCAAAGTGACCTTGCCATTTGATACTCTTAAAACTTGAAGTCCATCTTTAAAATAATCTTTAACCGCACTGCCACGCAATCCGTCTTTATCATAGTAGGTAGATGTGATGACTAATTGACCGTTTTCAACTTCATAAGAAAAGGTGACTCTATCTGTGATATTTTTAGTTTTATCGGTTTTTGTCTCCTCTATTAATCTGTTTTTTTCATCGTATTTGTAAACCATAAGCCAAAGGTCATATTCTTCTCTTACAAGACAATTTTGAGCATTATAAGTATAGGTTTTTACATAATTGTTAAAGTGTAACTTTTGATTTACGACTAGTCCGTTTTTAAGTTCGGTATAAGTTTGTTTGTCCTTAATTGCTTGCTCTAATGATATCGTACTTTGCGTAAACATTGGTTTGCCATCGCGAGGAAATTCTGTAAAATCGACGCTATACACTGGTCCTTTTACGTCTATCGCCTCTAATAAACCAAAATATGGCCCTAGCGGATTTTTAGGAGCATTAACTTTGTCTATATATACCTGTGATTGTGTTGTGTACGCTTTCGCAAAAGCGAGAACAAACCATACTAATATCCTAAAATTCATAATAATTTGTTTAGAACAAATATGGAAATTAGGATGATGCCATAAAATAAGCCAATTGCCCTAAATTAACTTTACAAGTAGATCGTTATTACTAGAAAAAATAAATGGAAATAGTTTGTAAAAACTTAAAAAGGCTTGTGAGAATATAAGAAATCACTGTAATAAAAAGCAAGCCTAGACCTATTCCTAAAAAGCGTATCGCTCTATTGACAAACTTAAGGGCTACAAATCATTAAAGGAAAATACCAGAGGTGTTAAATCTGAAGATAAGATGTTACTTTCTGCAACTCAAGAAAAGCAGATTCAAAAAATGATAATAGATGTAATGCCAGACCAATTGAAGCTAAACTGCGCTTTATGGACAAGAAAAGCAGTTAAAGAGCTTGTTGAAAGAGAGTTTGAAATTGTATTAGCTATTAATACATTGGGAGATTACTTAAGGAAATGGGGCTTTACACCTCAAAAACCAAAGAAAAAAGCTTATGAACAATGTCCTAAGAAAGTTCAAAACTGGCTAGATGAAGAATATCCAGCAATTAAAAAACGAGCAAAAAAAGAATCAGCAGAAATTCAATGGATAGATGAAACTGGAGTAAGAAATTCAAACCAGCACGACCGCTCTTACGCACCAAAGGGTAAAACTCTAGAAAAAAAGCACAAAGCCCAGCGCTTTTCAGTCAACATGTTTTCAATAGTTACAAATCAAGGAAAAGTAAGATTTATGCTATACACAGGAAATATGAAGGCTAACAGATTCATTGAATTTAGGTCAAAACTCATTGAAAACAAAGCACAACAAGTATTCTTGATTTTAGATAATCTTCGAGTACATCATCGTAAAATTGTAAAACAATGGGTAGAAGAAAATAAAGAGAAAATTGAACCCTGCTATTCACCTTCTTATTCTCCAGAGAAAACCCAGATGAGTATTTAAACTGTGATTTAAAGTATGGTATGTCTTAAAAATCAGCTACTAAAAATCAGAAACAACTACAAGATAACATCGAAGACCACATGAATATGCTATCACAAAATAGTGAAAGAGTGAAGAAATATTTCCACCATCAAGACATAAAACATACTGCTTAATTTAATTACGGTTTATATCTGTTGGGTTAGTCATAAAAAACTAAATTACACCAGTATACTGCCTAGATATGAATCCAGACTGTTCTCTTTATACAATAACCTAAGCATTATGGAGTATACAGTCTTTACTTGGGGTGCAGGCCTCAGGTTTGAACCACTAACCGCAGGCAGCGGTACCATCATTAGTAATTTAGTTACAGATAATTCTAAAACTGCAGGTATTTATGCAGGATTAAAGATCCCAATTCTTAAATCCAAATACTCTAAACAAACCAGACAAGACAATCGCCGATTAAGAAGAATGAAGGAAGAAGAACACAAAAGATTAAAAAAAGAATAGAGGTGTCAATTTAAATACTTATCTTTGATTATAACAAATAGTTGAATATG
>CAZQGX010000024.1:0-47387 GCA_964593255.1 uncultured Flavobacteriaceae bacterium
CTAAAAAATGATTCTACAATATTTAGACTAAATATTTATTCATTTTGGTATTATTATAAACGAATAGAAAAAGGGGTCGTTGAACTTTCTAAATATGATATCAATGATGGATTACTGGTTTTAACTTATACCGAAATGATTTTGGTTAGACCATTGGATAATGGTAGAAAAAACTACGTCTTTGTAGAAAGCAACGAGTGGTCACAAAATGTAGCTATTTTCTATTGCTTTTTGCAAATTGTAAAGTATAGAATATTAACCCTAGAGAATGGTTAACTGATTTTATCAATACATTATTTTATCATAATCTAATAAACTAAAAGTATAACTCTCACATAATTGAAGCAAGAAAAACACGTGGTTTACAGAATGCTTACAATTGTAATGCTGATTTGATTTGAGCAATTAAAAAAATATGTATCCGCTGTTGTGGAAAAATTGGTTCACCTTGCTATATTGCACCGATGATCATATCTGTGAAGTAATTAATAAACGATTTGAGCTGCTTTTATGTCAAATGATGTCAGCCAACTTTCCTAAATAAATTAGTTGGCTGTTGATTTTCAGTTTTGATTAACTATTTACAATAGTGTGCGGTAAATAGCAATTTATTTTTCGCGAACCTTTTTTTCCCATTCCCACGAACTTGCTAGCGCCTCGGCGAGAGTATTTACAGGTTCCCATCCTAATATATTTTTTACTTTATCTGTTTGTGCAAATGCAGCAATTACATCACCTTGCCGCCTTTCAACGATTTTATAATTCAACTTTACCTTTGTTGCTTGCTCAAATGTATGAATCACTTCAAGAACAGTAGTGCCCGCACCGGTACCTACATTAAATACTTCAAAGTTTTCACTCGCTTCATTTTTTAATAGTCGGCTTAATGCTTTTACATGGGCTTTGGCAAGGTCTACTACATGAATATAGTCTCTTATTGCAGTGCCATCACGGGTTGGGTAGTCGTCGCCATAAACTGATAATTGTTCTCTTAGCCCGATTGCTGTTTGGGTGATGTAGGGAACAAGGTTTTGCGGTATTCCTAAGGGAAGTTCACCTATTTTGGCACTTTTATGTGCGCCGATGGGATTAAAATATCTTAATGCAATTGCTTTTAAATTGGTATTTACCTTGCAAGTATCAAGGATAATTTCTTCACCTATTTGTTTTGTATTACCATATGGTGATTCTGCTGGTTTGATAGGTGCGTTTTCAGAAACTGGTAGCGTATCAGCCTGTCCATAAACCGTACAAGAAGAGCTAAAAATTAAACTCATATGTTTATGTTGAATATTTTGAAGTAGATATACCAGTGCATTTATATTATTTTCATAATATAATAATGGATTCTGTACACTTTCACCTACAGCTTTTGACGCTGCAAAATGTATAATGCCTTCGATATCATTGTGCGTTTCAAAAAAAGTGCTGAGACGTTCTTTATCTCTTACATCTATGTTTTCATAAGATGGTTTTAAGCCAGTAATTGACTCGATTTGTTTTAATACTCCTATAGAAGTATTTGATAAATTGTCTATTATAATAACATCATATCCTTGCTCCTGCAATTCTACAACAACATGTGACCCTATGTAACCTAAACCTCCTGTAACTAATATTTTCATAAATGTAAAATTACGAATAAATACCAATGCGATTAAACAAAAACAGCTGCAAAATTTGCAGCTGTATAAAATTCTAGTAAATGATTTTTAATCTTTAAGAAGTCCTCGAGAAATAACAATCTTTTGGATTTCACTTGTGCCTTCATAAATCTGAGTGATTTTTGCATCTCTCATTAATCGTTCTACATGATATTCTTTAACATACCCATTACCTCCAAAAACTTGAACAGCTTCTACTGATGTATCCATTGCTGTTTGAGAGGCAAAAAGTTTTGCCATAGCACCACTCATGTCATAATTATGCCCATTGTCTTTATCCCAAGCGCTTTTCATAACTAGGTGACGTGCAGCAGTTATATTAGTGTGCATATCTGCTAGTTTAAAAGCGATGGCTTGATGGTTACATATCTCTGTACCAAATGCTTTTCTTACTTTAGAGTAGTCTCTGGCTAGTTCATAAGCTCCAGAAGCAATTCCTAATGCCTGTGCTGCAATCCCTATGCGACCACCAGAAAGGGTTTTCATGGCAAATTTAAAACCAAAACCATCTTCTCCTATTCTGTTTTCTTTTGGGACTTTTACATCATTAAATATCAAGGAATGTGTGTCACTACCGCGTATTCCTAATTTATCTTCTTTTACACCTACTTCAAATCCATCCCAACCTTTTTCTACAATAAAAGCGTTGATTCCTTTGTGTTTCTTTTCTTTATCAGTTTGTGCGATAACCAGGTAATAATCGGCACTATTACCATTAGTAATCCAGTTTTTAGTGCCATTAAGTACATAATGATCACCTTTATCTATAGCTGTTGTTTTTTGAGAGGTTGCGTCACTACCAGCTTCTGGTTCTGAAAGGCAAAAAGCTCCTATTGATTCACCAGTGGTAAGTTTTGTAAGGTATTTTTCTTTTTGAGCTTCATTTCCATAGGTGTCAAGCCCCCAGCAAACTAAAGAATTATTTACTGAAACTATTACAGATGCACTAGCATCAATCTTTGATAACTCTTCCATCACTAAAACATAAGAAATGGTATCCATACCGCCACCGCCGTATTTTGGAGATGCCATCATTCCTAAAAAACCTAATTCTCCCATTTTTTTCACCTGCTCTGTAGGGAAGCGTTGATGTGTATCTCTTTCTATTACACCTGGTAACAGTTCTGTTCTTGCAAAATCTCTTGCCGCATCTCTAATCATCAGGTGCTCTTCTGTTAAGCCAAAATCCATTTAGTATCTTATTTTTAGTTATTTTTCTGGTTTGCAAATTTAGTGCTATTCTTTTTTATATTCAATAATTTTAACTCATGAATCATCAGTACTATAACGTTTTAGGAGTCATGTCTGGAACTTCTCTAGACGGCATTGATATCGCACACATTTCTTTAGTACGTAAAGAAAAGTGGAGCTTTCATATACACGTGGCGCAAACTGTACCTTATAGTTTACAAATGAAGCAAAAACTTACTGCCGCCATAAACTTAGATGCGCAAGGGATTGAAAAACTTAATAAATATTACACAAGTTATCTTGCGAGTAAAATCAAGGAGTTTATAGATAGATACCAAATTAAAAACCTACTTGCTGTATGTTCCCATGGCCATACTGTATTTCACAAACCGCAGCAGTTGTATACCTTACAAATAGGAAATTTACCACAGTTAGCGACGCTAATCCAGCAGCGGGTTATTTGTGATTTTAGGGTGCAGGATGTCGCATTAGGTGGTCAGGGCGCGCCGCTGGTTCCCATAGGCGATAGCTTGTTATTTGATAATTATCAGTATTGTTTAAACTTGGGTGGTTTTGCAAATATTAGTTTCGAGCGGGATAAAAAACAAATTGCTTTTGATGTGTGTCCGGTAAATGTCGTTCTTAACCACTATGCTTTGAAATTGGGTAAAGAGTATGATGCGGGTGGCGCTTTCGCGAAAGCGGGAATAATACAAGCCCCTCAACTAGAAAAGTTAAATAAGTTGTCTTTTTATTCTCAAACCCCGCCAAAGTCTTTAGGAATGGAA
Organism: uncultured Flavobacteriaceae bacterium; assembly: GCA_964593255.1. Classification (GTDB taxonomy): domain Bacteria; phylum Bacteroidota; class Bacteroidia; order Flavobacteriales; family Flavobacteriaceae; genus Nonlabens. Next base: position 3,644 of record CAZQGX010000024.1, read on the forward strand.
TGGGTTAATGAGCATCTATTTAAAATTCTTAATGAAATAGCAGCTCCTAAAGATGCACTTGCTACTTTTACAGAGCACATTGCAATACAAATATCTAAGCAGTTTGATCCAAATGCTAGTGTATTGATTACTGGTGGTGGCGCATTTAACACTTATCTAATCAATAAATTAAAATCATATACTAATGCTAAGATAATTGTTCCAGAAAAAAATATTGTCGAAAATAAAGAAGCCTTAATTTTTGGACTACTAGGCGTCTTAAGATTGCGCAATGAAAACAATTGTCTCGCAAGTGTTACCGGGGCAAAAAATGATCATTGTAGTGGTTTAATCTATATCCCTTAAGAAATTGAAAAAAAATAGCATTCCTAGATGAGTAATATTATATTTGTGCAAATTAATTAATGAAATGAAGGAACTACTGAAGCGATATGAAAATGCGCATCCCGAGGTTATTTTTCACTGGAATGATCCAGAGACAGACGCACAAGGATGGGCGATTATAAATAGCTTGCGAGGTGGTGCTGCTGGTGGTGGAACAAGAATGAGAAAGGGGCTAGATAAGAATGAGGTGCTTTCGCTAGCTAAAACAATGGAAATAAAGTTTACAGTTTCTGGTCCAGCTATAGGTGGTGCAAAATCTGGAATTAATTTTGATCCACAAGACCCACGTAAAAAAGGTGTGTTAGAACGATGGTATAAAGTCGTGTCCCCTTTGTTAAAAAGTTATTACGGCACAGGTGGAGACCTTAATGTAGACGAGATTCACGAGGTGATACCTATGACCGAGGATTGTGGCGTATGGCACCCGCAAGAGGGTGTTTTTACAGGTCATTTTTCACCTAGCGAGGCAGATAAAATTAACCGTATAGGACAGTTGCGCCAGGGGGTGATTAAAGTGATTGAAAATCCATCCTTTTCACCTGATGTTTCAAGAAAATATACAGTAGCCGATATGATTACAGGCTATGGTGTTGCCGAGGCTGTGAAACATTATTATGATATTTATGGGGGAGAAATCATTGGTAAGCGAGCAGTAGTGCAAGGTTTTGGCAATGTAGGTAGTGCGGCGGCTTTTTATCTTTCTCAAATGGGAGTAAAAATAGTAGGAATTATTGACCGTGTAGGTGGTTTGATTAATGAAGAAGGATTCAGTCAGGAGGAAATTAAAAACCTTTTTCTCAATAAAGATGGCAATACCCTTGCTTCAAAAAATTTGATACCATTTGAAGAAGTGAATCGACGTATTTGGAAAATCAAGACTGAAATATTTGCACCATGTGCTGCATCTAGATTAATTTCTCAAGATCAAATAGATCAAATGATTGCTTCTGGTCTACAAGTAATTTCATGTGGGGCAAATGTTCCTTTTGCAGATAAAGAAATCTTCTTTGGTTCTATTATGGAACACACTGATGAACGTGTAAGTTTAATTCCAGATTTTATTTCTAATTGCGGTATGGCAAGAGTATTTGCCTATTTTATGGAACGCCGGGTACAGATGACCGACGAGGCTATCTTTAACGATACCAGTATGACCATACGCAATGCCATTCAAAATACATTTAATAACAACAGTTCAAAACAACAAATCAGTTCCACTGCTTTTGAAATTGCACTTAAACAACTAGTTTGATGAAATATTTTTTAGGTAATAGCCCTAAGTGGTTTAAATTAACCATTATCGCTTTTTTAATTTTTAATGTTATAGGCTTCTTTTTATTAAGTGGCACTGTAATGGGATGGATCTTTATAGCTGAGTTTATTTTTTGCCTTGCTATGGCGCTTAAATGCTATCCGTTACAGTCGGGAGGTTTACTTGCCATTCAAGTACTCTTATTAGGATTAACACATCCCATGTATAAAACAGATCATGAGACGCACGAGTTTGTTCTAGATAAAGCTGGTAATCATGTAATGGGCGGCGTGTATGCAGAAGTAGCACAAAATCTAGAGGTGATTTTATTACTAGTTTTTATGGTTGCGGGGATCTATTTTATGAAACCCTTATTGATGTATATTTTTGTAAAGCTTTTTACAAAGGTCAAATCAAAGCTGGCATTATCTCTTGTTTTTCTCGTTATCTGTGCTGTACTCTCTGCATTTTTAGACGCTCTTACGGTTACAGCGGTGTTAATAAGTGTGGGTATTGGTTTTTATAATGTTTATTATGAAATACATTCAAGTGATGGTGATTTAAACGAGGACAATGTTTTAGATAGAGAGCAATTAAGTGGAAAAACACTGGAACAATTCCGCTCTTTTTTACGTAGCTTGGTGATGCACGGGGTGGTAGGAACTGCACTAGGTGGAGTTTGTACAATAGTAGGTGAACCACAAAATCTTTTAATAGGAACTAAATTAAATACCGCATTACCTTATGAATACGGTTTTATAGAATTCTTTTTACACATGGCGCCTGTCACTATGCCAGTTTTTGCTGCTGGGATTTTAACTGCAGTATTTTTAGAAACCACAAAAACTTTTGGTTTTGGAGAAAAATTGCCCCCAGTAGTTAGAGGGATTATAGAAAGTTGGATGGAAAAAAGAGATGCAGAACGTTCTGAAAAAGAAAAATATGCCCTTATTGTTCAAGGGGTTTCTGCTGTATTGCTTATCGGTGGGCTGGCACTTCATATAGCCCCTGTAGGGTTTATAGGTCTAGGTCTTATAGTTATTCAAACAGCTTTTATGGGAATAACTGACGAGCACAGTCTAGGAAAAGCATTTGAAGAAGCACTTCCTTTTACTGGTTTATTAGTGGTTTTCTTTGTTATAGTCGCCATGATTCATGATCAAGAATTATTTGCTCCTATAATTGAATGGGCTTTAAGTCAAGACCCTGCTAGTCAACCTGCATTTTTCTATCTAGCAAATGGATTTTTAAGCATGATTTCTGATAATGTTTTTGTTGCAACGGTATACATTAACGAGGTAGGTAATGCCTATGAAGCTGGTAAAATCTCTCTAGAACAATATGAAAAATTAGCAGTTGCTATTAATACAGGAACTAACTTACCTAGTGTTGCTACTCCTAATGGGCAAGCAGCCTTTTTATTTTTATTAACCTCTGCTTTGGCACCGCTTATTGATCTGTCATATGGTAGAATGGTTAAAATGGCACTGCCATATACTATTGTTTTAACGATCGTTGGTCTAGCTGGGGTGGTTTATTTTCTATAATCAACTGTAATTGTTTTTGTTATTTTAACTTTAAAGTTTTAAAAAGCATTAATAAAGTTTAATTTTGAATCGTTGTATCCAATTATTTTTAAATTAAAATATCTATTTGCGGTTCTATACAATGTTATGTTATTGAATTGCGTTCTTAAACCAACTAATAGTAATATTCATGAGTCTATTTTTTCAAGAACCTGAAGCAGTTAACATAGAGGCAGCGCCACTTGTAAACGAAGAAAGTGAGTCCCTTTTAGGGTTAATAACTGCTGGTGGTACATCTGGTACCGTTATCATTGCAGTCTTAATTCTTTTATTGTTTTTTGCGCTTTATATTTATTTTGAGCGTCTTATGAAAATAAGAGCTAGTTCTAAGATAGATAGCAATTTTATGTTACAAATTAAAGATCACATTTCTAATGGCAGGTTAGATAGCGCAAAAATGTTATGTGCTAAAGAAAACTCTCCTGTTGCACGTCTTACTGAAAAAGGTATAAGCCGTATAGGCTCGCCGTTAGAGGATATTAACAGTGCCATAGAAAATGCAGGAAGGCTAGAGGTTTATAAACTAGAAAAAAATGTAAGCATGTTAGCCACTATTGCAGGTGCAGCGCCTATGATAGGATTTTTGGGTACTGTAATAGGTATGGTAATCGCTTTTAAAACACTTGCAGATGCTGGTGGTAGTGCCGACATGGGCAGTCTTGCAGGTGGTATTTATACCGCCATGATTACAACCGTTGCTGGTTTAATTGTTGGTATTGTTGCTTATATAGGTTACAACCATCTTGTAGTAAAAACCGACAAGGTAGTTCATCAAATGGAAGAAAATGCATCTGATTTCTTAGACCTTTTAAATGAACCCACCTAATTATGAATTTAAGAGGTAGAAATAAAGTAAGTCCAGAGTTTTCTATGTCGTCTATGACTGATATTGTGTTCTTGCTTTTGGTATTTTTCTTGCTCACGTCGCCCTCAATAACTCCAGAGGCTTTAGACCTTTTGTTACCTAGTGCTGGTGGTAAAACACAAACCCAAGGAAAAGTTACTGTAAGTATATCTAAAGAAGGTGTGTATTATGTAGATGCAGCGCAAGCGACAGATGAAGACCTAGAAAGTAGGATATTATCTGTATTGCAGGATAAGGAAAAGCCCACGATCATGTTACGTTCTGATAAAGACGCGGCTGTAAGTTATTCTGTTAAGGTGATGGATATTGCCAATAGAAATAAAATACAAATAGTACTTGCCGTGAAAAATAATTAGCCATGAGTTATCTAAAGACAAAAGAGCAAAAAATAGCTGCGGTAGTGAGTATTTTTATAATACTCTTGATTATCCTTGTTTTTAGATTTGTTTCTATCATTAATGTTATTGAACCACCAGTAGAATCTGGAATTGCTATCAATTTTGGTAATACAGCGGTAGGTACGGGCGCGGTAGAACCAGCCAGGCCGACAAAAGTTTCACCAGCAACAAACCCGCAACCTGTTACACAACCAGAAACGCCACAAGCTGAAAATATTGTCACACAAGACAATACCGAGGCTCCTACAGTAGTATCAGATCCAGATGCAAAACCTAGTACCCAGCCAGTAAAACCCGTCACCAAACCAGTAGAGAAAAAACCAGATCCTAAACCAGATGCATCTGTACTCGATGCTTTAAACAGTGTAACAGGTGCTCAAACAGTAGATGGAGAAAACAACAACGGGCAAGGACCTGGTGATGGCCCCGGCAATAAAGGCGATATCAATGGAGATCCTTATGCAAATACTTATTATGGCGCGCCAGGAAGCGGTCAGGGAGGTAAAGGATTTGGACTTAAAGGCCGTGGTAAACTAGGTGGTCGTGGTATTCTTCCCACTTGTAACGAGAGTGGCAGGGTGATAGTAGAAATACATGTGGATAAATCAGGAAAAGTAGTAAATGCTTATGCAGGTAAAAAGGGTACTACAAACAAAGTAAAGTGTTTGCTAGACGCTGCCAAAGAAAGCGCGATGACCTACAAATTTAGTCCTGCCCCAAAAGCCAAGGATATTCAAATAGGTTTTATAGAGGTTATATTTAAAGTAGGAGAATAAAGTGATTACTTATCAAGAAACCTTGGACTGGTTGTTCTCGCAGTTGCCCATGTTTCAAAGAACTGGTAACAGTGCTTATAGAGCAAATTTAAATAATATCATCGCATTTGATCAGCATCTGGATCACCCACATACATTTTACAAAACGATTCATATTGCAGGCACAAACGGTAAAGGTTCTACCAGCCATATGATCGCCAGTATTTTGCAAGAGGCTGGGTATAAGGTAGGCTTATACACATCGCCACACCTCAAGGATTTCAGGGAGCGTATAAGAGTTAACGGTAAAAAATGTTCCCAGCAATTTGTAACTAATTTTGTGACACAACATACAGCGTTTTTTAATACCCACCAATTGTCATTTTTTGAAATGACAGTAGGAATGGCTTTTCAATATTTTAAAGAGCAGCAGGTAGATATAGCGGTAATAGAAACAGGGCTAGGGGGAAGGCTGGACTCTACAAATATTATTACTCCAGTTATAGCGGCAATTACAAATATCGATAAAGATCATATGGCCATTTTAGGAAACACACTTCTTAAAATTGCAGGAGAAAAAGCGGGCATTATTAAAAAAAATGTTCCCGTTGTAGTAGGTGAAAGAAGGGGGTTTTTAAAATCTCGCTTTCGCGAAAGCGCAATTAACAAACAAGCTGTAATACATTTTATAGATCATAGAAAAAAAAGCTTGCCTACAGATTTGAAAGGAAATTACCAAAAAGATAATGTACAACTAGCCATTAAAGTAATTGAAATTCTTATTAAAGATAACATAATAACTGTTTCTAATCAGCAATTAAACAAAGGATTGTTACAAGTTGCTGCGACTACTGGGTTGCGAGGTAGGTATGATGTTTTGGGACAAAATCCTAAAATCATTGCAGATACCGCCCATAATATTGCGGGAATACGTGTTTTAATGCAGCAAGTAAAGCAAGAATCTTATAAAGAGTTGCACATTGTTTTAGGAATGGTAAGTGATAAAGATGCGACCAGTGTCATTAAATTATTACCTAAAGAGGCCAATTATTATATTTCAAAACCAGACATACCTAGAGGAATGGAGGTAGCAGTACTGGCAAGATATTTATCTGATTTTCAAATAGATCACAAGGATTTTGAATCTGTAGAAGTAGCCTTTAAAGCAGCAAAGGAAAATGCCGCTAGCGATGATTTGATATTAATTACTGGTAGCACTTTTGTGGTAGCAGAAATTATTTAAAATATTTTTAAAAATAGTGTTGTCAAAATATGAATCAGTTGTATATTTGCAACCGCTTTAGGGGCGATTAGCTCAGTTGGTTCAGAGCATCTCGTTTACACCGAGAGGGTCGGGGGTTCGAATCCCTCATCGCCCACAAAGGGTCTTCAGTAATGAAGACCTTTTTTTATGTTCTTAATGTAGGTCTTTTATCAATAATTTGTCGTGTTTGATAAGGAATGCCCCCGCTATTAAATGGGGAATTTTATCAAACTTTTGCAGCATCCCACACAAAACCCTAACTTTACTACATTACAGCATGTTGTAAAATCAAATACATCGCACCCATAATAAGACCACTAGCAAACAGCAGTACCCAGCACGCACAAGCAGATCTTAATATGGTATATGAAGAATTGGGACAAAGCTTTTCATTACCACCACCTAGAGTAGAAGATCAAACAGAAAACTTCATACACCAAATAGAAGAAGCTGTTCTTACTTACTGGCACCACCCAGACCATTTGGGTAGTAGCAGTTACATCACAGATATTGATGGTAACATAACCCAGCACATGGAATACCTGCCATTTGGGGAAAGCCTTGTCGAGGAACACCAGAACAGTATCAATACTCCTTATAAATTTAATGCCATAGAACTGGATGATGAAACGGGTAATTACTATTATGGGGCTAGGTATTATGATCCTAAATTTAGTTTTTGGTTGAGTGTGGATCCACTAGCGGAGAGCATGCCGAGATGGAGTCCATACAATTACGTTTTTAATAATCCGATCAATCTAGTTGATCCTACTGGGATGGCACAAGAGGTATCAGAATGGAAGCTTGATAAAAATGGAAATTTAGTTTCAGAAGCAGGAGATAATAAGACTACTCTCGCAAAGCATTTGAATATCTCAAAGGATGAAGCTGAAAAGATGATTAATGATCAAGATTTATTGAGAAGTACAGTTTATGCCGAGATTGGTGTTTTAGAAAACCAAACTCTTGAAGTTGATAATAATATAAAAAGAGAAATTAATAATTCTAAAGGTATAACTATAGCAGAAGCGAAAGCAGGTAAAAAAGGAGTTTCCTCTACGGACTCTTATTATTGTGATCAAGGTGCTCAAATGGCTGTTAATGGCGATGAGATTAATCCGAAAAACGCTACTAATTACAGTCAGTTTTTCCCTCCACATATGAAGGATTTCAAACAAGTTGATAGTTTCGACAACGTACCTTTTAATCAAGGGATAGCATTAATAGGAACAGGATTATAACAACACGCTGTTAGTAATTATGGACAAAGTTCTGATGGAACGAATTATGTTTTTTCTAAAGATGGAAATAAATATAAACCTCAAGTTTACACCTTGCAGCATACTATAGATTTAGTAAATAAATCTCAACACACTAATTTTATTTTAAAAGATGTTAGATTTTATCAAAAAAAGTAGCGTTATTTATTTAATACTAGTCGTATTAATCTCGTGTGCTATTAAGGATAATAGTGAGAAAACTCTATCTGTAACCTTTTCTGATAATAAGGTCGAAACTGTAAATACCTTTCAATTTTATGAAACAGAAAAAGGAGCAGTCTATTTAGAAGTAAACAATAAAGACTTAGTTAATAAGATGAAAAGCGTTTTAATAGATTCAATTAATTTTAATTATAATGATACTACTTACAACGTCGTAAAAGATCTTCAATATTTTTCTAGACAAGATTTGAATGATAAGCTTTCCATTATTATAGATAATAAAACAAAGCTAGTGGTTACAGAACATATAAGTAATAGAGAAATGTTTTTTATTGGTTTCAAAGTACATTTAGAAAAGTTTATTAAAGCAGGAATCATAGAGCCTTTAGATAAAATATAAATTGGCAATGTACATAAGTAGAAAAGGAAAGTCAAAAAGCGGCTTTCCTTTTTAATTTACATCTATCTTATATGAACTAAAAGTACCTTATAAGGTATAATGTTAAAGTTTACTTTATTAACAATTAAAGCGCAGCTACATTTTTATTGAAGAAGTCTTTGAATTTTTTGTTGGTCAGCATTTTATCGATGAGTTTGAAAATGGTTTGTTTGTCCTCATCTTCCAGCTGCTGGATCAGTCTTATCTGTTTCGCCTTAGTTTTTTTAATAAGGAGATATTTTGTTGTTATTGTCAAAGTTTAACAGGTCTTCTAAGCTATACTCACTAGCTTTAAACAATCGGACGTAGTGATTTATCGTATTACGTGATATGCCAAGAGAAGCACCTATTTTACGGTTGCTCAAACCATCTAAATGTAAGCTGAGAATTTGTTTTAAATCCATAGGATCAAGTGTGTTTGCCATGCTGCTGTAATTAAATTAAAACAGCAAGGTAAATTGTAAACTCAATCTCTATAAGTGGCACAAATCGAACCGAAATAAATGGCACGGTTTAAACCGAAATTACTGGCACTATTATACCGAAATCAATGGCACAAATCGAAACGGAGTAGCCAAAATGCATACCTTATTAGATTTAAGAGGTAGTATACCCTCTTTTGTAATGATTACTGATGGTAAATATCACGACAGCAACATATTGGATGTGTTAGTTCCAGTGACTGGTGCAATATATCTTATGGATAAAGCATATATTGATTTTGCTGCTTTATACCATATGCACGATATGGGTGCTTTTTTTGTTTCCAGAGCCAAGACTACAATGGATTTTACTGTTATTGAAAATAATTACAACATCGATTTAAGTTTTGGATTGAAAACTGATAAAACGATACTTCTAGCTGGATATAAATCGAATAAACTTTTCCCCGATCCGCTTCGGCTGGTTGAATATTACGATGATCAAAATGATACCCTGCTTACTTTTCTGTCCAATAACCATGAGGTATCAGCTTTAGAAATAGCCAACCTTTACCGAAACAGATGGCAAATAGAGACTTTTTTCAAATGGATAAAACAGAACTTAACAATAAAAAAATTATGGGGATAATCCGAAAACGCAGTCAACATCCATATTTGGATTGCAATATGTACCTATCTTATTGTGGCACGCGTGAAATATGATATGAAAAGTAATCTATCAATTTATGAAATCGTCCAAATATTAGGTGTCTCAGTATTTGATAAAACTCCTTTGAACGAAATCTTAACTGACTATCAAACAAATCAAAATGACAAAAAACAATTGAACTTATTTGAAAACTAAAATTAACGCATCAGTACTAATTTGATATTATTTTTATCTTCAGGATAAAGGGATGTTATAGCTTTTTTTCTAACAAAAGTTGTATTCTTAATTCACTGTTATTCAGACCTGTGAATTATGACACACTCTGTTTGCTTGATAGTTATGTGCGTGTTGTTTCTTGTTAGGCTTTTATATAAGATAGTCAGTAACGCCGTTACTAATACTACTATATAGAAATTCAATTTTTGTAGAGGATTGTGAGATAAAATCATAAGCTACATTTATACCTTCAAAATCAATGGTGAGATTAAAATAGATGTTATAGTCCAAATCATCTAGACGATCATCACTACTATTGCTGTTTGTTATACTGCAGTTACCACCATATTTATTAATAGGGTTATCTACATGTAACAATTAAAACATGTTTACTAATTGTCTTATTGCAACAAGTCTAGTGAGCAGCCCTTCTAGATGTTTTAGGTCTAGCATATTTGCACCGTCGCTTTTTGCATTTGCAGGATCAAAATGGGTTTCTATAAACAGTCCATCTGCTTGATTTACTATTCCAGCTCGTGCAATGGTTTCTATCATATCTGGTCTGCCACCAGTAACACCGCTACTTTGATTAGGTTGTTGTAAACTGTGGGTTACGTCTAGTATAGTGGGAGCAAAGGCCCTCATGGTTGGTATACCCCTAAAATCTACAATCATATCTTGATATCCAAACATGGTACCCCGGTCGGTTATCCAGGCTTTATCACTGCCTGTATCTTTTACTTTTTGTACAGCATGTTGCATAGCTTCGGGAGACATGAATTGGCCTTTTTTAAGATTTACTACTTTACCAGTCTCTGCCGCTGCTACAACTAGGTCTGTTTGTCTTACTAAAAAAGCAGGAATTTGTAACACGTCAACATATTCGGCAGCCATGGTAGCGTCACTTACTTCATGAATATCGGTGACAGCGGGTATATCAAAGGTTTCTGATACTTTGCGCAATATTTTTAAAGCTTTTGCATCACCTATACCCGTAAAACTATCGATACGGCTGCGATTTGCTTTTTTAAAACTACCCTTAAATAAGTAAGGTATTTTAAGTTGATCAGTAATTTCAACTACTCTTTCTGCTATTTTTAATGCCATGTCTTCGCTTTCAATAGCACAGGGTCCGGCGATAAGAAAAAAGTTATTAGCTGCTGTATGTTTTATATTTGGAACTTGATAAAGTTGCATATTCTTATTTTTTAGTGGTTGTTATATTTATTTTCCTATTAAACTCGCAAAAACACATCGTTGTTTGAAATAAAAGTAGGTGCAAGATATTAATTTTAAAATGCGTGAATCCATTAATATACTTAATCAACTCCATTATTTAAAAATAGTTGGTAATATGAAATCTATATGAGTTTAAAGTAGCAAAAGATGGTTGCTGCTTTAGAATTTTAATTGATTCAATACTTTTTATTTAAACAGCAAGGGCTTTTATGAAGCATGGAGCTTTGTTCTTCAATTTTTTAAACTTATCACAGTGTATTAATTTATTTGTATACACCTTGACGTTATTTCTTAATTCATTTGTGCAAAAAGAAATATAAAACCAAAAATAATATAGCTCTAAAGGTTTTATTAATTACTCTGGTAGGGTCGTTTCTCCATCCCAGTTACTATAACCGCCTTCTAGATTAAAAGTATTTTTTAGTCCTAGTGATTCCATAATCTGGCAGGCTTGTGAGCTACGACTACCGGCACGGCAGTAAACGTAATAATTTTTATCTGCGTCCATGTTATTCATAGCATTCATAAACTCTTGAGGTTTAAAAATATCTAAGTGAATTGCATTTGGTATTATACCTTCACTTACCTCTTCCTCAGTACGCACATCAATAATTAATGCATTTGTGTCTATAGCTGTTTGCTCTTTCCACTCGTTGTTGTTAATGTTTGTCATAATATGTTTAAATACAACAATTACTAGTCGTAATTATTTTTTGGTTTTTAAGGTTTGTTTTTAAAATTGCATTATACCCGCCTGCTACATTTATAATATCGTTAATACCGTAGGATTTTATAATACTCGCAAAAATAACTGATCTGTAACCACCGGCACAATGCACATGGTAGGACCCTGCTTTGTTTAATTTTTCAATATGATTATGTATTTCGCTTAATGAGTAAAGTCTTGTGGTATGTATATGACCGGCTTCATACTCTGCATTTTTGCGGGCATCTATCGCATTTTTAATAGTATTATTTTCCAGACCATCGATAAAATCTTGTGCTGTTATATTTGTTATAGTTGTGATTCTATTTCCAGCGGCGGCCCATGTTTCAAAACCACCTTCTAGATAACCTTGTGCATTATCATAACCTACCCTAGCAAGTCTTGTAACTGTCTCTTTTTCCCTTCCTTGTGGGGTAATAAGAATAATTTTTTGATCTATGTCTTGTATTAAGTTACCTACCCATGGAGCAAATTCTCCGTCTAGACCTATAAACCAAGATCCAGGAATGGCACCTGCGGTATATTCTTGTGGTGATCTTACATCTAGAACGAGGTATTCTTCATCTTCAGCTAGTGCTTTAAAAGCGGCTAATTTTAAAGGTGTAATTCCTCTAGAAATCACCTCGTCTATACTAGAATTCACACCTTTATTCATCCATACATTTTTTGGAAAGTAAGGTGGTGGCGGTGCAATTCCAGTAGTAATTTCTTTAATAAATTGTTCTTTTTCTAGCGAGTGGGCTAGCGCATAATTTACCTTTTTCTGATTACCCAAAGTGTCGCTAGTTTCTTTGCTCATATTTTTACCGCATGCGCTGCCTGCACCGTGTGCTGGATAAACTGTAATGTGATCGGGTAGGGGCATGATTTGATCCCTCAAAGAATGGTATAAGTATCCCGCAAGGTCTTCACTGCTTAATTCAGATTTTACTGCAAGGTCTGGTCTTCCTACATCACCTATAAACAGGGTGTCACCGGTAAAAATAGCTTGTTCTTTCCCTTTTTCATCTCTTAGTAAATAACATGAAGATTCCATGGTATGTCCAGGAGTGTGCAATAATTGTAGGGTGATATCTCCTATAGAAAAGGTTTGTAAATGTTCTGCTTTCGCGAAAGCGTAACTAGTAACTGCCTGTGGTCCAATTACAATAGTTGCACCTGTTTTATCTGCTAGATCAACATGTCCCGAAACAAAATCTGCATGAAAATGAGTAAGAAAAATATATTTAATTACAACACCATCACTAGTGGCACGATCTATATATTGCTGCACCTCTCTTAATGGGTCTATAATGGCAGCCTCGCCATTTGATGCGATGTAATAAGTTCCTTGAGCAAGACATTTTGTATAATATTGTTCTAGGATCATTTTATGAATTTAAATCAAAAATACAATTAAAAAATTTCATCCATCCAAATATAGATGGTTAGAAATGGCTTTAATTTTATAACAAAACTTATTTAATACGGCAACCTATAGCAACTGTCTTAGTGGTTTTTATGGGTTGGCCTGCAATTAAGTCATTAAGAGCGTTTTCTAAATATTTATTTTTAACAGCGCTTGCGTCTTGATAATTGTCGTCTATTGCCCCTATGTACTGTACAATATGCTTTACACCTTGTTTTTCCAGTACGAAAACATGTGGTGTTTTAGTAGCACCATATTGGGGGTATATTTTTTGCCCTGTATCAAATAAGTATGGGAAAGTAAAGCCTTTTTCTTTTGCTCTTATTTTCATATTCTCAAAGCTGTCAGCTGGATATTCTTTTGTATCATTAGGATTTATTGCAATCACTGGATATCCCTCGTTTTTATACTTTTCATTTATTGCGATAATTCTATCTTCATATGCAACGCTGTATGGACAATGATTACAGGTAAAAATAATGACAAAGCCTTTTGCCTCTTTAAAATCTTTAAGAGATACTATTTTGTCGTCTATATTTTTTAGTGCAAAATCTGTTGCAACATCGCCTATTTCATATCCAGTTACATTCTTATAATTTACATTAGGGCTTATATATTGTTGATTGGGAGTAGGTTTTTTTGCAAAAAGACTTTTATGTTCTTCATGCTCCATCATACCTGAAAGAAAGGCTATGAAAAGACCACAAATGAGTAGTGTTACTAATATTTTTAAAGTTTTCATAAGAACTGATTTATAGCTTTTGCTAACTCTTCTTGAGTAAGCGCTTTGTTATAAAATTGTTTTTTATTTTTTGCAATAATTAAAGTCACTGGTATCGCACCGTCCCAATGCGCATCTACTATAGGAATCCACTCTGCTGCATAGGGATCGTCTAAAAGAAGAACTTGAGATTTAATTTCATTTTTCTCTACAAAAGGTTGTACTGCTTTTTCTAGGGTATTTGCCTGATCAAGCGAGATTAAAAATACATCAATTTCGTCTTGATAAGAAGCGCCAATTTCTTCAAAATAAGGCATTTCTTCAATACAGGGAGCGCACCAGGTGGCCCAAAAGTTAATTACCTTTATTTTTTCACTTTCAGTTGAAATTATCTTTTGTAAACCATTTTTATCTATTGTATTAACAGTCGCAATGGGGCGATCGTCGCAAGAAATCACGATAAAACAAGCACATACGAAATAAAATAAGCGATTTATTTTCATAATTCAAATATAATAGATGATATAAAAATTCAGATAAAGTTTAACAAATTCAAATAAAGTTTAACAATTATTAGCTTTTTATCTAAAAGCTAAAACATTTTTCACAAAATATAAATAAGAAGTTATTAGGTTAAAGCGTCTTTCATACGTTCTACAATTTGATATGCTGCAGGGCAGATCGCGGTGTTTTTGACAGTAATATTACCAATTTGATAGATTTTTTTACGGTCGGTATGTGGGAATTCTTTGCAGGCTTTAGGTCTTACTTTATAAATAGAACAGTGATTATCTGTTCCCAAAAAGTGACAGGGAGTTTGCTGTAATACATAATCTTTATCTTCATCAACTCTTAAATATTGATCTATAAAATCGCTGGGTCTCATTTTAAAATGTTTTGCTATCCTATCAATATCTATGTTAGTAAATAAAGGGCCAGTAGTTTTGCAACAGTTTGCACAATCTAAACAGTCAATAGTATCAAAAACCTCGTTATGAATATTTACAGCGAGTTGGTCTAACCCTTTTGGCTTTTTCTTGCGCAGGTCTTTAAAAAATTGCGTGTTTTCTTTTTTCTTTTGTTGGGCTATTTGTGGTAATGATTGTAAAAGGTCTTCCATGGGGCAAGATTATTATGTTAAAAGAAAGATCGACTTTTAACTGTGGTAAAAAGTATAGGTAAGAAAGTAACCTGCAAATTAGCAATCAATTATTTACTGCCCTGTGACGTTCTCTTGCAAGCAAGGTGTTTTTTAACAACATAGCAATAGTCATTGGTCCCACGCCACCTGGTACTGGTGTGATGTAACTTGCTTTTTTAGACACATTTTCAAAATCTACATCTCCTGTAATGTAATAACCACGTTCAAGAGAATCATCTGGAACTCTTGTAATCCCTACATCAATGATCACAGCGTCGTCTTTTACCATTTCTGCTTTTAGAAAACCAGGTACTCCTAGAGCTGTGATGATGATATCTGCTTGTGACGTAATCTGGGTGATATTTTTTGTGTGACTATGCGTAAGTGTTACAGTAGAATTACCAGGGAAACCCTTGCGCCCCATTAAAATACTCATGGGTCTACCTACGATATGTGACCTACCTATAACAACGGTGTGTTTTCCTTGGGTTTCCACACCATATCTTTCCATTAATTCTAAAATGCCAAAAGGTGTTGCAGGAATAAAAGTACTCATGTCTAGCGCCATTCTACCAAAGTTAGTAGGGTGAAAACCATCTACATCTTTATCTGGGTCTACAGCCATTAAGACTTTTTGTGTGTCGATTTGTTTAGGGAGAGGTAGTTGAACTATAAAGCCGTCTATTTCTGGATTATCGTTTAATTTTTTTATTTCCTTAAGTAGTTCTGTCTCGCTAGTTGTATTGGGCATGCGCACCATAGTGCTTTCAAATCCTACCCTTTGACAAGCGCGCACTTTAGATCCTACATAAGTAAGACTAGCACCATCATTACCGACTATTACAGCTGCTAGATGGGGTACTTTTTCACCATTATTTTTCATTTCTTGAACGATGGCTGTGATTTCGTTCTTAATGTCATTACTTGTTTTTTTACCGTCTAGTAGGATCATTTTTCTAGTTTACTTTATAATTTGTTACAATATGAAAATTTAATTTTTAAAAAATGTTAAACGAGTAAAAGTTTAGGTTTAATTTTAAGAACTGTGATTTACTGCATTTTACTTAATGCGCTCATCATCGCTTTTCCTTTGCCACCTTGCATCATCTTCATCATTTTACCCATTTGGTCAAATTGCTTCATTAATTGATTTACTTCAACTACTGTGGTCCCACTTCCTTTTGCGATACGTTTTTTACGAGAGCCATTGATAATTTGCGGGTTAGTGCGTTCTTTTACAGTCATGGAATGTATAATCGCCTCAACTCCTTTAAACGCATTGTCATCTATATCCACACCTTTCAGCATTTTTCCTGCACCGGGAATCATGCTCATAAGATCCTTCATATTACCCATTTTTTTGATTTGCTGTATTTGAGTAAGGAAATCGTCAAAGCCAAATTGATTTTTGGCAATCTTTTTACTCAGTTTTCTTGCCTCTTCTTCATCATATTGTTCCTGCGCGCGTTCTACAAGAGAGACCACATCACCCATGCCTAGAATACGATCTGCCATACGTTCTGGATAGAAAACATCTAGTGCCTCCATTTTCTCTCCAGTACCTATAAACTTTATGGGTTTATTGACTACTGTTTTTATGGATAGTGCAGCACCTCCACGAGTGTCACCGTCCAGTTTTGTTAAAACGACACCATTAAAATTAAGACGGTCATTAAAGGCTTTAGCCGTATTTACAGCGTCTTGACCTGTCATGGCATCTACCACAAATAAGGTTTCTTGTGGTTGAACAGCAGCGTGTACCTGGGCAATTTCATTCATCATTTGTTCATCTATTGCCAGGCGACCAGCGGTGTCAATGATGACTGTATTAAATCCATTTTGTTTTGCATGTGCAATTGCTGCCTGCGAGATTTTTACAGGATCTTTTTCATCTCTATTAGAAAAAACTTCTACTCCTATACTTTCACCTACTACATGCAACTGGTCTATAGCGGCTGGTCTGTAAATATCACAGGCAACCAGCAGTGGTCTTTTACTCTTTTTATTTTTTAGGAATAACGCCAGCTTACCAGAAAAAGTGGTTTTACCAGATCCTTGTAGTCCAGACATGAGGATTACACTAGGATTACCAGATAAATTCAGGCCAGCAACCTCACCGCCCATAAGTTCTGTAAGCTCGTCTTTTACAATTTTTGTAAGTAGCTGCCCTGGTTTTAAATTGGTAAGTACACCTTGTCCTATTGCTTTATCCTTGGCACGCGCTGTAAATTCTTTTGCAATTTTATAATTTACATCTGCATCTACTAGTGCACGTCTTATTTCTTTTAATGTATCTGCAACATTTACCTCGGTAATACTTCCATGTCCTTTAAGAACATGCATTGCCTTATCGAGTTTATCGGTTAAATTATCAAACATAGTCTTTACACATTTATTAGCTAGCAAAGATATATTTTCAAGACTTGTGATTCAAGAATTTAACTTGGTTTATTTGGTGGTTTCAGACGAGTTTGGTTCATAAAACCAATATTTTTGAAAGTTTTACTCAACATTTTTAAATTATTTCTTGCCAGCCTTAAGTAGTGACATATTAATATGGTGGTAAAATTTATGTGGTGTATCTCGCTTTCGCGAAAGCGTGCAAATTATATTAATTCTTGTGCAATTTATTCATCACGATTACATGTGGAAAAGTGATACCACCCAAAAAAGCAATGATTGTAGATAGGAATAAACTGGTGTGATCCTTTAAAAAATAGTACAACACTCCTAAAAATATAAGTGCGCCTATCCAATAGAGCAGTGAATTTGTAACGTAATTTATAATAGTTGTCGCTGTTACTTTACCGTCTAGAAATGCTATTTGATTGTATATAGAGGGCACGCTGTGCCATAAAATAAAGTAAATAGCAAATCCTAAAACCAAACTTGTGTTTTGAAATAGCAAACTAATTACTATTAAATAAAAAACCTCTCGCACTATATGTTGCCATGCTAAAGAACGAAATATTACTATTCCTGTAATGGTCATTATGGTTGCAGAAAGTAATAAACTGTATAATAAGGTGTCATAGGTAATAGGGTTATTGATCAAATCATTTATGATAAGGATGCTTTCATCTGCATTTTGTACCAGCAAGTAAAGGATGATATTAAATCCATAGCTAGTGACAAAAATCGATAACCACCACGATGGCGCAAGATTGTATTTTTCAAAATGTTCCTGACCAAAATGATACCCACTAGTCAATAAAAATATTGTTAAAATAAAAGAAGGTACAACAAAAAATAAGGCAAAACCTGCTAATACGATAAAGGAATATATGACTATAAAGGCTAATGTTCTCTTGGTATTTAAATTTTTAGAGTTAAAAAAGATCTTTAAATCATTTGCACCATGACCTACACCTACAGTCAGAATTAAAAAATATGCGAGTATAAACTCTATATAATCAGGAATTTGTATAGATATCCAAAGAGAAAAAAAACTTAGTACTAATATGATGTTGTAAAGATGAAACTTCTTAGACATAAAATTTGTTTAATTTTAACAGTGTAAAGTTAAACAAATCTAACTCTAATACTATATTTGTAAGAACTTTTAAAACCAAATTATTATGAAACAATTATTTTTACTAGCCGCAGATATCCAGCCTATGGATACCGGCGATTACACAGGCTTTACCTTTTTTATAGGTAGTATGGCCATGATGGCAGCAAGTGCCTTCTTCTTTTTATCACTAAGTCAATTTGACACTAAGTGGCGCACATCGGTACTAGTATCAGGTTTGATTACATTTATTGCCGCAGTACACTATTTCTACATGAGAGATTATTATGGTGCTACTGGAGAGTCACCAACTTTCTTTAGATATGTGGACTGGACACTTACTGTGCCATTAATGTGTGTTGAATTTTTCTTAATCCTTAAAGTTGCAGGTGCAAAAGTAGGTTTAATGTGGAAATTAATCTTTTGGTCAGTTATAATGTTAGTAACTGGTTACTTTGGTGAGGTTGTTGCTTTAGGCAACCCAACTGCGCAGTGGTTATGGGGTCTTGCTTCAGGTATTGCTTACTTTATCATCGTTTACATCATCTGGTTTGGTGAGGCTAAAAAACTTGCAGTTGCCGCTGGTGGTGCAGTGTTAAAAGCTCACAACATTTTATGTTGGTTCGTTCTTGTAGGATGGGCAATTTATCCACTGGGATACATTTTAGGAACTGAAGGTGGTCTTTTTGGACTACAATTAATAGATGATCCTAAAGCTGGTCAAGAAGCAATGGATGTAGTTTACAACATCGGTGATGCGATTAACAAAATCGGATTTGGTCTTGTAATCTACAGTTTAGCAATGGCATCTACTACTAAAAAAGTTGAGGCATAATTAAACATCTTTAATTTTATTGAAAACCAGCTATCAAAAGATAGCTGGTTTTTTATTGGTTATAAATCATAATATAGTTGAGTTGTGATTTACATATTAAAATACAAAACAGTTTTTTATTGTAAATAGTTCGAATTTTTATCGTGTAATTTGATTAAAAATAAACTTGTTATAATAAGGTGGTGGCGATCAAAATATAGAATCTATCTAGCATTAAGATAGAGTCGTGGTTATCGTAAATAAAACTTTCATATTAAGTCGTTTAAAATATAAAACATGGTCTAACAATATGAAAGTAGATTGTTGTACAACTGTAAAACCGGCAAATTTTTAAGCTGTCTTAATCGCTTGTTTCATAGCTTACACATGATGTAACAGTAAAATGTAAAGACAAGACAATCAAATAGGATCACTATTAACATTTGTAAAACTTATTAATATATAATTGTGTCTACATTTTTGCAGATAGTCTTATATTTAAACAAAAATAATTATGAATTTTCTAGAAATATTAATCGTCATTATAAAAATGGGAATAGGTTTAAGTATTCTAAATGTGTGGTTGATAAACAGGGATAAAAGCACTCCATGGAGAGGAGGAAAAGCAACTAGCATGCAAGAAGAATTTGCCGCTTATGGTTTAAATAAAACCACTATGATTATCGTTGGTACCCTTAAAAGTATTTTTGCAGTTCTACTATTTGTTTCTATATTTTACACATCATTAACTATTATAGGTGCAGGCGGTATTGCAATACTTATGGCTGGCGCAATTGCGATGCATTTTAAAATAAATGATCCTATTAAAAAGTCAATTCCAGCAGCAATCTTTTTAGTACTGTCTTTAGTTTTGTTATATATCTAAGACAATTAAGTAAAATTCATAACATAATATGGCACTAATGACCATATAAATAAAAGATGGTGAACTTTTTAAAAATCCATCTTTAATTTTTATTCTTGTTATAAATCCAGCGAGCATCAATAAGCTTAATCCGGCAGATGCTGACATCCCCAAAAATGTGAACCATAAACCTATTAATAATCCTAGGGCGCCGATTATTTGAAGTACGCCTGTTAATAAGCGTTGATTGTCTGTAAGGCCGTATCTTTTAAATTCAGATTTCATTTGTTTATTAATCAGACAGTTGACCCCAAAAAATAAAAACGAGAACACATTAAAATACAATAATAACTCAAAAGATTTCATTATATCAATTTACATTTATTCTTTAAAGTGCCGCGTTAATTAAATGTTGTATTACTAATTGATAATTACCGTTTTGATAATTCTATTTATTGGTATCATTTCAGCAAATCCCATCAATATAGGACGAGTACTTTTCAAAAATTACGCCGCTAGAATTATTTTTCACAGTATACCTTAAGTTATTTTATCTTTATTTATTTGTTTTATTCCGCTTTCGCGAAAGCGAGATATTTACAAACAAAAGAATTCATAAAAGCTAAAATACCTTATGATAGATATGTAATATTGTAAATTAATAAAAAGCCAGCTTACCATGAATTTTATTACCGTAGAAAACGTTACCAAAGCCTTTGCAGACAAAGTATTATTCAAAGATTTATCTATAGGAATTAACCAAGGACAGAAGATAGGTTTTGTTGCAAAAAACGGTTATGGTAAAACATCATTGCTCAATATCATAACCCGTGCTGAGGAGCCTGATAGTGGCGCCGTATCTTATAGAAGTGGATTAAGAATGGCTTTTTTATCTCAAGAGCCTAACCTAAACCCAGAAATGACCATTGAAGAGGTTATTTTAGATAGTGACGTGCCCACAATGAAAATCATTGCAGATTATGAGCATTCTATGGCAAACCCAGACGATGCAAACATGATGCAAAAAGCACTAGATGCAATGGACGCAGCAAATGCCTGGGACTTTGAAACTAAATACCGACAAATCCTGTCAAAGCTGCGACTTGATGACCTTACCCAACAAGTAAAAAACCTAAGTGGGGGGCAAAAAAAACGTATTGCTATGGCCATGGCACTACTATCAGATCCGCAATTATTGATTATGGATGAGCCTACTAACCACCTAGATCTAGAAATGATCGAGTGGCTAGAGGCTTATTTTAAACAAGAGGATTATACCATTCTTATGGTAACACACGACCGTTATTTTCTTGATCGGGTGTGTAATGAAATTATAGAATTAGACCAGGGCCAGTTGCACACCTATAAAGGGAATTATTCTTATTATGTAGAAAAAAAACAAGAACGCCTAGAAGTAGAGCAAACTAATCAAGAAAAGGCACAACAACTATTTAAAAAAGAATTGACCTGGATGCGCCGCCAGCCCAAAGCACGTCGTACCAAATCAAAATCACGTATAGACGATTTCTATCAAATAAAAGAAGCTGCCAGTAACCGGCGTAAAGATCATCAAGTAGAACTAGAGATCAATATGCAGCGACTTGGTACTAAGGTGATAGAGTTACATAAAATAAGTAAATCATTTGGTGACAACCATCTTATTACAGATTTTTCTTACAACTTTTTAAAAGGAGAACGCCTGGGAATTATAGGTAAAAACGGTACAGGAAAATCTACTTTTTTAAATATGATTACAGGTGCACTGCAACCAGATACTGGTAAAGTGGTGCTGGGTGAAACTGTAAAAATAGGTTATTACACTCAGGGCGGTATCGAGGCAAAACCGGGTATGAAAGTTATAGATGTTGTAAAACAATATGGCGAATACATACCGTTGAATAAAGGAAAAATTATCAGTGCCAGCCAGCTATTAGAACGTTTTCTTTTTGATAATAAAAAGAAACATGACTTTGTAGAAAAATTAAGTGGTGGTGAGAAAAAGCGCTTGTATTTGTGTACCGTTCTTATTCAAAACCCTAATTTTTTGATACTCGACGAGCCTACAAATGATCTAGACATACCTACTTTAAATGTACTAGAAAACTTTTTAATGGACTTTCCTGGGTGCATTATAGTTGTGAGTCACGATCGTTATTTCATGGATAAAATTGTAGATCATTTATTTGTTTTTAATCAGTCTGGTGTGATAACAGATTTCCCTGGTAATTACAGTGATTTTAGAGCCTATGTAGGGAATACAGATTTGTCTCTAGATAAAGACACAGAAGTAGAGACTGCAACGCCAGTTAAAAAGCCACAGGAAAATACTTCAACCTACTTTGCCGCTGGGCCTACAAGAGAGCAACAAAAAATGCTTTCTAGAATGGAAAATAAATTAAAACAATTAGAAGAGGATAAGAAAAAACTACAAGACAGCTTTTTAAATCCAGATCTACATCCAGATCAAATGACTGAAAATTCTATACAATTAGAAAAGATTAAAGCACAGCAAGAAAAAGTAGAAATGGAATGGCTAGAATTAAGTGAACAGATTGCGGCTGATTAAAGCGCCATCTGTTTACTTTATGATCTGTCCTCGGCTAGAGTAGTTGTGGATTTCTTAACCTAACTTTTCAGTTATGCATTGACCATTGGTTTACACTTTTATATTAGGTTAAGCGATTATATATCAAATACCTAAATACGATTTCATATCAATTTTCTCCACGTTTTATTATGCAGTTTGCAGTAAATTAATACCCGATAATTCCTGTCCGATTTGGTGAATTCCGCTTAATATTTTTTCAGTTTGTTTAGGTGATGGTTTTTTCATCCCAGAAACATATTGAGAAAGCAAAGTCGCATTCATTCCAATTTTTTCGGCTAAGAATTTTGCGTTAATCACTTTATAATATTTAAAAAACTGTTGAAAATCAATTTCAAACTTAATATCATTTGGTTCGACTTTTACATTCTTTTCTTCAAAATAAAATCCGGTTGCTTCATACGCAGCGTTTATCAATTCAGGAATGGATTGTCCAGTTGTAAAAATTGCATAATCATTTGAATATGCCGAAAAACCGGTATCAGTTTTCTCAACAGTCATTATAATTTTTTTCTTTGCCATAATTTTATAATTTAATTCCAGCGTCTTTGAGAATTTTATTTTCCAATCCTTTACCCATTTCTTGGCTCCCGTGATTCGGAAATATGATTATACCTTGTTTTGATTTGTGATGCAATTTTACGTGCGAGCCTTTTTGAGAAACAGGATACCAACCATCCTTAGTCAATATTTTATAAAGTTTGGATCATTTCATTCAGTTTAATTTTCAAATGCAATATAAAGGTAAATAATTACTTACCTTTAAGCAAAGGTTTGAAAACATATTTTTTTGACATTTGCTGCAACCACCAAATTTAAAATCTATGCTACCGGTGTTCCAAAAAGGTCAAAATCCTCAGCTTCTGTAATGGTTACATTAACAAAAGATCCTACAGATAGGTAATGCTGCCCTGCATCTATTAAGACTTCATTATCAACATCTGGACTGTCAAATTCTGTACGACCTACAAAGTAGTTACCTCGCTTACGGTCTATGATGACTTTAAACTGTTTACCTATTTTCTGCTGATTCAGCTCCCAAGATATTTGCGATTGAATCTCCATTATTTCATTGGCACGTTCTTGTTTCACATCTTCGGGTACATCGTCTATAAGATTATAGGCATGCGTATTTTCTTCATGTGAATAGGTAAAACATCCCATTCTCTCAAAACGCTGATCGATTACCCATTGTTTTAAAATTTCAAAATCTTCTTCAGTTTCTCCTGGGTAACCTACTATTAAGGTGGTGCGTATGGCCATTTCTGGCACCAGGGCACGGAATTTTTCTAAAAGCGCATTGGTTTTTTCAAAAGTTGTACCACGGCGCATTGATTTTAAAATAGGTGTAGAAATATGTTGTAAAGGGATATCTAGGTAATTACAAACCTTTGGCTCACTTTTCATCACATCTAGCACGTCAAGTGGGAATCCAGTAGGAAAGGCATAATGCATGCGTATCCATTCAATCCCTTCTACTTTTACAAGTTCCTTTAATAAATGTGCTAATCGTCGTTCTTTATACAAATCAAGCCCATAATAAGTTAGGTCTTGTGCTATTAAAATTAATTCTTTAACACCATTTGCAGCTAGCTTTTGAGCTTCTATTATTAAATGCTCTATGGGCGTGCTTTTGTGACCACCACGCATTAATGGAATTGCACAAAAGGAGCAGGGTCTATCGCAACCCTCGGCGATTTTAAAATAGGCATAATTTTTAGGAGTGGTTGTAACTCGCTCGCCTATCAACTCGTGTTTATAATCGGCACCTAGTGCTTTTAAAAGTGATGGCAATTCTGTAGTGCCAAAATATTGGTCTACATCTGGAATTTCTTTTTGAAGATCTGGCTTATAGCGTTCTGATAGGCAGCCAGATACAAATATTTGATCTATCTCGCCGTTTTTTTTACGCTCTACAAAATCTAGAATAGTATTGACGGATTCTTCTTTGGCATTATCAATAAAACCACAAGTGTTGATCACCACTACATTACCTTCCTCTTCATGTACTACGTTTTTACCACTGGCCCTTAATTGTCCCATTAGCACCTCGCTGTCATAAACGTTTTTTGAACATCCTAATGTGATGACATTGATCTTGTTCTTTTTTCTAGTTTTTGTTCTCATAAGTGATGGTAAATTTATGATATGACTGCGGTTTTTAGTTCTTTCTGTCAGTCATTATAAGTTTATTATAACAAGCGGTGTGCTTAAACTTAATTTGTATTTGTAAAAAAAAAACAAAAAAACGTCTAGAAGTGTATCTAGACGTTTATAAAATTATAATGCGTTATATAATAATTACGGCTGTAACTCCTTTAGTTTAGCCTCTTTTTTTAGTTTTCTTTTTTCTAGCAATGCACCAGTAATCCAATAGGGAACAACAAAACCTATCAAGAATATCATTAACCAGAATCCTAATAAAAGAATTGCTAAGAATGCTAAAAAGCCTAAGTATTGATCAAAATCGAACATTATCTTTGTTTTTATAAGTCGCAAATATAAAGATTAGAACTTTAAAATTCAATTTATGCAAATCATTTATTCACAAAACTATTCACATTATTTAAGACTAGTTGTTAAGAGGTTTAATGAAATTATTTGAACTTTTTCTATTTGCAAAAAAAAAAGCTCTTTTCTATTTCTGTTTCACTTTTTTTCCTTTGATAGTCCAGTTTAGCAACTCAAAATAACTTTCATGAAAACAAAAAACAGCTAATTTTTGTTAAAATGTTAAAGTCTATATTACGTCATTGTAAATATTCTCGCTTTCGCGAAAGCGAGAATATCAACAAACTTTTTTCCATCTATTTTATATTTTATGATTTAAATGGTTAAACAAGTCATAGGTTTTATATTTGTTAAAAAAATAAACCAATGGAATACAGGATAGAAAAAGATACCATGGGAAACGTAGAAGTTCCTGCAGATAAACTATGGGGAGCGCAAACCCAGCGATCGCGCATGAATTTTAAAATAGGTGCGCCTGCAAGCATGCCGATAGAAATTATTTATGGATTTGCTTATTTAAAAAAGGCAGCTGCTTATGCAAATTGTGACCTAGACGTTCTCACAACAGAAAAGCGCGATCTTATTGCGCAAGTTTGTGATGAAATTTTAGAAGGTAAACACGACGATCAGTTCCCACTTGTGATCTGGCAAACTGGATCTGGTACACAATCAAACATGAATGTAAACGAGGTGATTGCAAATCGTGCTCATCAACTTGCAGGTCATATAATAGGTGAAGGAGAAAAAACCATACAACCTAATGACGATGTTAATAAATCACAGTCTTCTAACGATACTTTTCCTACCGGTATGCACATTGCTTGCTATAAAAAAGTAGTAGAACTCACTATACCAGGCATCAAGCAGCTGCGCAATACTTTGCATAACAAATCTATAGAATTTAAGGATGTTGTAAAAATAGGTCGTACACACTTAATGGACGCGACACCATTAACATTGGGACAAGAGTTCTCTGGCTATGTAGCGCAATTGGATTTTGGTATCATCGCTTTAGAAAACACTCTTGCGCATTTAAGTCAGCTGGCACTAGGTGGCACAGCAGTAGGTACAGGTTTAAACACACCTGTAGGATATGATGTAAAAGTGGCGGAGTACATCGCACAGTTTACAGAATTACCATTTATAACCGCTCAAAACAAATTTGAAGCCCTAGCCGCACACGATGCACTAGTAGAAACGCACGGTGCTTTAAAGCAAATTGCGGTATCATTAAATAAAATTGCACACGATATAAGAATGCTTGCTAGTGGGCCGCGCAGTGGTATAGGAGAATTAATCATTCCTGCAAACGAGCCAGGCAGTTCTATCATGCCAGGAAAAGTAAATCCTACACAAGCTGAGGCGATTACCATGGTTTGTGCAAGAGTTTTGGGTAATGACACAACAGTAACAGTGGGAGGTATGCAAGGTCATTTTGAACTTAATGTGTTTAAACCAGTAATGGCTGCCGCGGTGCTAGAAAGTGCCCAATTGATAGGTGATGCTTGTAAGAGTTTTGATGAAAATTGTGCGATAGGAATAGAGCCTAACAAGGCTACTATCAAATCATTATTAGATAATTCGTTGATGCTAGTAACTGCTTTAAATACAAAAATAGGTTATTACAAAGCGGCCGAAATTGCTAACAAAGCCCATGAGGAAGGCACCACACTCAAGGCTGCAGCTCTAGACCTGGGTTATGTAACCGCAGCCGAATTTGACGAGTGGGTAAAACCAGAAGATATGATTGGGCATCGATAAAGGTTTTATAAAAATAAGTGATAAGGAATTAAGGTCTTTTAATCGTTACATTTATTTTTATAATAGATTGTTATGCATGTATAAGGGGTCTAGAAAAAAACAGGGTATAGGAATTAAAACAATCCAAAAACACCGTGCCTATACCCAAATAAACACAAGCTATAATTTTAAAATAATATCAAAACCTATTGTAAACAATTATAGCCACACATTTTCATAAAAGATAAAAAGAGTTGTTAAGCTATTTATTAGCAACCTTTGCGATTATTAGGTAAAAATCAAAAATCCCTAAACGAGCATTGCACATTTAGGGATTTAATAATAGGTTTAGTTTATTTAGTTTGCTACCTCACTTATAAATTTCAAACGGTATAATCTTATTTCCTCTTCTTCATAATCGCCGTCAAACTCTTCTACGGCGGCGCTTATTTCATCAGATTCAGACTCTATAAAGTATTCATGAAGTTCTTCTTGCTGGTCTTCATCTAGCATTTCATCAATCCAGTAACCTACATCTAGTTTTGTGCCGCTGTAAACAATACTTTCCAGCTCTTGAATAAGGTTTGTCATATCCATACCTTTGGCTCTTGCCATATCCTCAAAACTCAATTTACGGTCTACACTAGAGATAAAATAGAGTTTATTACTAGATTTTGCACCAGTACTTTTAATAATAAGATCATCTGGTCTGATGATATCATTTTCTTCTACATATTTTGTAATGAGTTCTATAAAAGGTTTTCCATACTTTTTAGATTTCCCTTCACCTACTCCATGGATATTAGCCATTTCTTCAAAAGTTATAGGATATTTAGTAGCCATGTCATCTAGAGAAGGGTCTTGAAATACTACATATGGAGGCACATTTTTTTGTTTTGCGACTTTTTTACGCAAATCCTTTAAGTATTTGACCAGTTGCGCATCTACTGCACCACCTCTCAATTCACCACCAGTGGAGTCTACTGTTTCATTATAGATATGATCATCAGTCATCATAAAGGTTTTACCCTTTTTAATAAATTCAAGACCGGCATCAAGCACTTTTAATGTTCCATAAGATTCTATATCTTTTCTTATTAAACGAGCTACAAGTACCTGACGTATAAGGGCAGTCCAAAACTCTTTTTCTTTGTATTTACCGCTACCAAAATAATCATGTTGATCTAACTTATGACTAGAAATCATAGCGTTATTTTTACCCATCAAAATATTTACAATATCCTTTGATTTATAGCGCTCACCAGCAGCTTCTATAACTTGAATTAGCTTTTTAACCTCATCTACAGCTTCTTTTTGTGGTTTTGGATTGCGCATGTTGTCATCCATATCACCACCCTCGCCAGTAGCTGGGTCGAATTCTTCTCCAAAATAATGAAGGATATACTGCCTGCGGCTCATACTGCT
The DNA here is from genome assembly GCA_964593255.1 of uncultured Flavobacteriaceae bacterium. Lineage (GTDB taxonomy): Bacteria > Bacteroidota > Bacteroidia > Flavobacteriales > Flavobacteriaceae > Nonlabens. The sequence goes on from CAZQGX010000024.1 coordinate 32,044, forward strand.
TTCTGCATATCCCACCATTTCCTGCAACAGCGCATGACCTATTTCCTGCTCGGCAATAGGTTTTCCAGACATAAAGTTTTCTAATTTTTCTATGTCTTTATAAGAATAATAGGCTAGACAGTGCCCCTCGCCACCATCGCGACCAGCCCTACCTGTTTCTTGATAATATGATTCTATACTTTTAGGAATGTCGTGATGAATTACAAATCGCACATCTGGCTTGTCGATTCCCATACCAAATGCAATAGTAGCCACAACAACGTCTGCATCTTCCATAAGGAACATATCTTGATGCAACACTCTGGTTTTTGCATCTAGTCCTGCATGATATGGAACCGCTTTTATACCATTTACTTGCAATACTTGCGCTAGCCCCTCTACACGCTTGCGCGACAGGCAGTAAACGATGCCAGATTTACCTTCATTTTGTTTAATAAATCTAGTAATATCGGTGTCTACAGCATCTGTTTTAGGCCGTACTTCATAAAACAGGTTGGGTCTATTAAAAGAAGCTTGAAAAGTAGTTGCATTTGTAATGTGCAAGTTTTTAAGAATATCTTCCTGAACCTTAGGAGTGGCAGTAGCGGTAAGACCTATAATAGGAATATTGCCACCTATACGATCTATAATACTGCGCAGGTTTCTATATTCCGGCCTAAAATCATGACCCCATTCACTGATGCAATGCGCCTCGTCTACCGCAAGAAAAGATATCTTTTGAACTTTTAAAAACTCTACATATTCTTCTTTGGTAAGCGATTCTGGCGCAACATAAAGAAGTTTTGTGATCCCATTAGAGATGTCATCTTTTACCTGCTGTATATCGCCTTTAGAAAGTGATGAGTTAAGAACGTGTGCGACACCATCATGGTCAGACACACCACGTATGGCATCTACCTGATTTTTCATAAGGGCGATAAGTGGTGATACTACTATTGCCGTTCCTTCTTGCATTAAAGCGGGTAATTGGTAACACAATGATTTACCACCACCAGTGGGCATGATAACAAAGCAATCTTCTTTGTTAAGTAAAGATGTGATGACCTCTTTTTGCAATCCTCTAAATTGCCCAAATCCAAAATATTTTTTTAGATTTTCTTCTAATCCTATTTGCGTATCTGCCATGCGGCTGTTGCGTTTTTGTTTATCTTTGTAAGCTAAATTTACGACATAATTTGTATTATCCAAATTAAAAATAAAAGTAATCATTTTTGGAACAAGAAAATAAAGTTTTAGAAGTAGCAAAAAAAACAATACGCATTGAGGCATATGCTATTACAAATCTTGTTGATGGTATTGATTCCGCTTTCGCGAAAGCGGTATTGCACATACATCACTCACAAGGCCGAGTTATCGTAACTGGAATAGGAAAAAGTGCGATTATCGCTCAGAAAATAGTTGCCACAATGAACTCTACAGGCACGCCCGCTATTTTTATGCATGCAGCAGATGCCATACATGGTGACCTAGGAATTGTGCAAAAAAATGATGTGGTTATTTGTATCTCAAAAAGTGGTAATACGCCAGAAATTAAAGTTTTAGCACCGCTTATTAAAAGTTTTGAAAATAAGTTAATTGCTATCACTAGTAATCGAGATTCATTTTTAGGAAAAGCAGCAGATTTTGTTCTTCATGCTGCGATAAAAGAAGAAGCTTGCCCTAATGGCCTTGCACCTACCACTAGTACCACAGCACAATTGGTTCTAGGTGACGCACTTGCGATATGCCTACTAGACCTTAAAGGTTTTACCGGTAAAGATTTTGCAAAGTATCACCCTGGTGGCGCTTTGGGAAAAAAATTATACTTGCGTGTCAAAGATATTACTGAAAAAAATAACAAACCTGAGGTACTTGCAACAACCTCGTTGCGTGAGGTTATTGTTAATATTACAGAAAATATGCTGGGAATGACGGTAGTCACTGAAAACCAAAAAGCAATAGGTATTATTACAGATGGAGACCTGCGACGTATGCTTTCTAGCAGTAAAAATATCGATCATCTAGTGGCAAGTGATATTATGAGCAGCCACCCAAAAACTATTTTAAACGATGCCATGGCCGTACAGGCAAGAGAGCTGATGGAAGAAAAAAACATTTCGCAACTTGTAGCTGTAGATAAAAATGGTTATGCAGGTGTGGTGCATATTCATGATTTAATAAGAGAAGGAATCGTATAACATGGCTCGCAAAAAAGTAGATCCCAATAACATGTCTTTTTTAGATCACGTAGAAGAATTGCGCTGGTCACTTATACGTTCTATCGCAGGAATATTAATAGGTGCACTGATTGCAGCATTTTTTACTGACTTTATTTTTGATGTTATTATTTTTGGTCCAAAACGAGGCACATTTATCACTTATGAATTTTTCTGCGATTTTGGTAATTACTTTGGGATTGTAAGTGATTTTTGCAATGTAGATTTTAATTTTAAGGTGCAATCTAGAGAGATGTCTGATGAGTTTTCTACACATATCTGGACATCAATACTTGTAGGATTTGTAGCTGCTTTTCCATGGGTGTTATATCAAGTCTGGAAATTTATTGCGCCAGGATTAAAATCTACTGAAAAAAGATATAGCAGTGGTTTTATTATTGTTTGTTCACTGTTATTTTTTATAGGTGTAGTTTTTGGGTATTTTGTTATAGCGCCTTTATCTGTTCATTTTATGATGACTTATAATTTAAGTCCTGAAATAGCTACCGAACCTAGTTTATCTAGTTACATAGGCTATATAAGAGCCTCGATACTTGCATCGGGATTGTTATTTGAACTGCCTGTGATTATTTATTTTTTGACTAAAGTAGGTCTCGCAACGCCAGCAGGTCTTAGAAAAAATAGGAAATATGCTCTTGTAATCGTTTTGATAGTTGCTGCAGTAATCACCCCGCCAGATGTAGCTAGCCAGATCATAGTTGCTATACCCGTGTTAATTTTATATGAAGTAAGTATTTTCATATCTACTTTTGTACTTTACAGACAAAGAAGAAGAGAAAAAAAACTAGCAGCCCGATAAATTATGAGCAATCCAATAGAAGAATTTAACGCCTATCGTTCTAAAATGAACGATGTAATTATTGAAGATAATAACAAGGTAATCAAACGTATTTTTAACTTAGACACTAATGCCTATACCCCTGGCAAACTAGATAAAAAAACTAAAGAATTGCTAGGTCTTGTTGCAAGTACCGTTTTAAGATGCGACGACTGTGTAAAATACCATCTAGAGGCAAGCCATAAAGAAGGACTGACTAAAGAAGAAGTGATTGAGGCGCTCTCGATTGCTACATTAGTAGGTGGGACGATTGTTATTCCACATTTACGACGCGCCTATGAATATTGGGACGAGATTGAAAAACATGCAACCTTATAAGGTTTAATCCTGTAATTTTTATTCCTTATAGGGTTCACAAATTTTGCTGATCATGAAGGTACTAGGCAACTAAAGTTGTTTACATTATTATATGTACAAGAAGTTTTTCAATTGCTAAATTAAAACACTTATAAACTTACACTTCATTAAGTGATTATAGCTTTTTTACTTACTAAGAAATAAAGGTGATTAAAAATAGACTTAATAAAATCACTTTCTCACAACAAACAAATAAGCAACACTAAAATAAATAAGAAACAACCAGGGCAAACCGTGCAATAAAGTATCCCAATAATCCATCAACCCCATTCCTTTGGCGCCACCGGCAATCCACTTCAATTTACCCCATATATGTGGCTCTGGTTGAAATGGTGCTAGACCTAAAGTAAGTGAAGCAAGTAATGATAAACCTATTTTTGTTTTTATATTCATCTAGTTTATTTTAAGAATCTAAAACCTTATTTTGATCTACAACTTAAATGCCTGTAACTATTCATATACAACATCACTATTCATTGCAGTGACCCGCTGCTGTAAACTAGGGTGTGAATAATGAAACCATACATAAGCAGGATGCGGCGTCAAATTGCTTAAGCTTGTTTTGGACAGTGTTTTTAATCCAGAAATTAAAGGTTCTTTTTCATAAGTGCACTTTGCAAAATAGTCTGCCTGGTATTCAAATTTTCTAGATAGCAAATTCATCAGCACGCCAGTAACGGTTGAAATAGGTGCATATAACAAACCAAAAGCAACTAAACCTATATGAAAAGAGGTGGTAGAAACTCCTAATGCATTAGACAATAAACTACTATCTACAAATAAAGAAAATAACCATAAAGTAAAACCAGTGGTTAATGTACCCGCAATTAAATTATAGATAATGTGTTTCTTTTTATAATGGCCTACTTCATGGGCTAGCACCGCAACTATTTCCTCTGGGGTAAGCTGCTCAATTAATGTGTCGTATAAGGTAACCCGCTTTTCTCTACCAAAACCACTAAAATAGGCATTTGCCTTTGTCGATCTTTTACTGCCATCGATAACAAATATTTTGTTCAGTTCAAATCCCACAGTTGCGGCATATTTGCTTATTTTATCTTTTAAATCACCGTCTTCTAGTGGTGATTGTTTATTAAAAAGTGGGACAATCAATCTTGCATAGAACATATTAATAAGTATCGAAATCACAAATATCAATATCCATACATACCACCAAAAGTTACTACCTGCCAAATCATAAAAAACAATAATTAAAGAAAGTAACCCACCTCCTAAAATTGCTGTAATTAAATAGCTTTTTATTTTATCCAGAAAAAACACCCGCGGTGTTGTCTTATTAAAACCAAATCTCTCTTCAATTACAAATGTTGCATAAATAGAAAACGGTAATGAAATGATCTCGCTGGCAAGCATGATGATTCCAAAAAATAATAAAGCCACAATTATGGGGTCATCAGTATAATTAGATGCTATACCATTTACAACTGCAAAACCTTGAAAATAAAGAAATACTAACATCAGTACAAAAGAAAATGTGCTTGATACTAGTCTAAATTTAAAATTGGTTTTTTTATATTCTTGTGATTTTTGATATTCGCCTGTGTCATAAATATCAGTTAAATCCTCAGGAATAGGTTTTGAGTACCATTTATAATTTAAAAATTCTAATCCTCTTTCCAGTAAAAATTCAAGAACTAAAATTGCTATGATAATATAAAATACGGTGGTGGCGGTCATTGCTGCTTGCTTAAAATACTTTAATTAAAATCTCTTTGTCGTTTGGCTTCAAAGATAAGAATGGCTGCGCTCACAGAAACATTCATAGAATCGATCTCACCGCACATGGGTATAATAATATTTGTTATTGCCGCCGCTCTCATTTCCTGTGAAAGTCCAGTAGCCTCAGTACCTACTGCGATAGCGCAAGATGTGGTATAATCCATAAGATCATATCGATCGCAACTTTGCAAGGTTGCAGCATAAAGCCCTATATCTTTTTCTCTTAAAAATTCAATTACCTCGGCAGTACTAGCCACAGCGGTAGGTACTGTAAAAATGCAGCCTACACTAGACCGTATGACATTCGGATTATATAAATCTGCTGTTGGGTTTGCTACAATTACTGCATCGACCTTGGCGGCATCAGCGGTTCTTAATAATGCGCCTAGATTACCCGGTTTTTCAGTAGATTCTGCTATTAAAATCAATGGATTGCTTGTTAATATAAGGTCTTTTAATTGTTGTGATCTCGCTTTCGCCAAAGCGATACATCCTTCTGTACCCGTGCGATAAGCAATCTTTTCATAAACTTCTACCGTTACTGCAATCACCTCGGGCTGCTGGTCAATGTTGAGAAAAGAATAGACTGCTTCCTTACTAAAAGTATTTTTATTAAATAGAATATCACCACAAACCAACAATTGTTCTATTACAAAACCACCCTTGCAAGCAAGAGAGATCTCTCGCTGTCCTTCTATAATAAATAACCCCTCTTTCTTGCGTGTCTTGCTCTTGCGTTGCAACTGTTCTACATGCCGTATAATAGCATTGTTTGGGCTAGAAATATGTTTCATAAAACAAAAGTAAGTGTTTTAAAAGCATCAAAACAATCAATCTCTAGAGTCCTAGTGGTAGCAGTTTATTTACTTTTTTGGAAAATGATATTTACATTATTAGTGCAATGCCTCACAGCTTCATTGGCGCATGATTATCTAGTGAAATAAATTAAAAAGCTATTCAACAGTCTTTAAATCTTCTTTTAAATAGGTTTGCTCCATCCAGAATGTGCCAAAAGGAACTATAGACATGGCAAGAACAACCAATAATTTTTTAAAATTCCATTTTAACATCTGGCTGAGCAAAATAGCCACTACCACATAACTTAAAAATAAAAAACCATGGGCCATACCCATAATTTTATTGGGCAATAATACGCCGCCTAGGTATTTAAGTGGCATGGTTAAAAAGAGAATGAATATAAAGGAATATCCTTCTACAATGGCTAGATATTTAAAAAATTTAAGCATTGAATTCTTATTTTTCAGTTAATTGCAAAGATACTTAACATGCGCCTGCAGAAGGCGCAAAAATTACTAATGAAATGATAATTATCTATATGAAAATTCAAATTGCAGCGATTACAACCAGCATGATTACTCGTAAAAATCTGTTGTGTTAAGGCTCATAAAAACATTTAAAATAAGTATAACTCCATTATTTTTGCAACATGAAAGAAAATCAACCCATCATATCTATAATAGGTGCAGGAGTAAGCGGCCTTACTGCAGCAATCACCTTACAAAATGCCGGTTATGCAACCACCATATATGAATCTAGTGCAGCTGTAGGTGGTCGTGTAACTACTGACTTAAAGAATGGATTAATTTTAGACCGTGGCTTTCAAGTAATGCTAGACGCTTACCCTGCGGTAAGTGAGTTTCTAGATTTAGAGTCACTACATTTGCGCAAGTTTACTCCTGGTTCTTTAGTTTTTATAAATGGCAAAATGCACAGATTGGGCGATGCCAGTAGAGATAGTAGTTTTTTATGGAGCACCATAGTTGCAGGTGTGGGTACATTAAAAGATAAGTGGTTGGTATTCTCGCTTTCGCGAAAGCTAAAACAAAAATCAATCCCCGATATCTTTAACTCGGCAGAGACTACTACAAAATCCTATCTTGTGGATTATGGCTTTTCAACCAAAATGATCAGCACATTTTTTAAGCCTTTTTATACGGGGATATTTTTAGAAACAGAACTTGCAACCAGCAGCCGCATGTTTGAATTTGTATTTAAAATGTTTGCAGAGGGGATTGCAACGCTACCACAAGGCGGTATAAAAGCCATACCCAACCAACTTGCAGCACAATTACCCAAAGAGTCTATAAAATTTAACCATCAAGTTGCCACAGTAATAGGTGATCAAATTACCCTATCAAATGGTGAGCAGCTACAGTCAGATTATACCATTATAGCTACCACGGCAGGAAATCTAGTACCTAATTTACCTAAGGAAAATATCTCGTGGCACCAGGTCACTGTGCTGTATCTTGAGACAGATCACACAGGTTTTGACGAGCCGATTATAGGCCTTATCAGTAGTGACCAGGCATTGATCAATAATTTTCACTTTTTGCATGATATTTTTGATAATCACAGAAATGTGATAAGCGTTTCGGTAGTTAAAAAACATCAATTAAGTGATCAGCAACTGGCACAACGAGTAATAAAAGAATTGCGAGAAGAAGCAAAAATTGTTGCTACAGATTTGATACAGCTGCACCATATTAAAAAGGCGCTACCACAATTAGATTCTATAAATTACAGCATGACCGCATCAGAAACACAACTTACCGAACACGTGTTTCTCGCAGGAGATCATTTAAGTAACGGCTCTTTAAACGCTGCAATGCTTAATGGAAAAGCGGCGGCACAGGCCGTGGTGAGTAAAATAGAAAGTGGTGTTTTGTTGTAATTCTAATAAGAATTCATTTGAAATTTTTAAAAATATAACTACCGATTTGCGCATCAAATAGGTGGCTATTTTAAATGCGCAATTAGAAAACGACAGACTGCATTTCCTAGTAGCGACTAACTGCACATGGGCTTTACCACTATACAAACTTAAAACACCTAGATTAAACCCTAGAGGTATTAAGGAAGTAAATATAGGCTCACAAAACCCGATGGCCAATATGGGTTGTCAAAATAATATGATAAGATTTTAATGCAGCCTTATACTATCACTAGCTGTGCTGCTAATCTTTTATTTTAACCACCTAATCATTGAAAACTAGAAACGGGACTTTAAAAAAATCTACAAACATACAAACAGATACAATTCATACTTTGCCAATATTGGTTAGTCTACTGGGTATTTTGAAAATGAACACAGTAATTCTCCTGCCAAATTTAGACAAAAAGAATCGTTCACTAACTGCTTTAAAGGACTCAACAACAATAGCATTAAGGTTTCTTATGTAAGAGCAGATTCTGCTTCATATCAAAAGAATCAATTGACCTAATAATAGAAATCGAGGCTATATTCTACATTAGAACTGTGACTTTTCAAAGTTTTAACTATGTATAGTTCAACAAACATGAAAAAAATAACCTGCAATCATGCAGAAATTGAAGTTGCAAGTGATAAGTATACTCCATTAAAAGTCGATAATAGCTATCCAGTAGTAGTAACCACAAAGCAAGCCTAAGGATGGGGACGCTTTGTTTGATGAACAAAAATATACGTAGGACTTTTGCTGTTGCGTGGATTATTTTTTGAGTGGCAAAAAAAGTATCTATTAAAAACAAATGGAAGGTATAAGTATGATACCTAGAGTAAAATGCTTTTTCTATCAATACATTAGTACATGCCTTAAAATTGTAAAACATACTAGGCAACAAAGCATCGTCATCTTTAATTAAGTAGGTTGTAAATTCCTTTAAACATAGTTCAATTGATTTATCAGTTTATCAAATTCCTCACTGATTTGGTGTAACGGATTTTGTAATAAATAACCGATAGAATGTCAACTTCTAAAATACTTTTATAAAAATATTTGGCTATGATGTTAGGCAAAAGGTTTTTGAGACTATTAAAATTATAGTTTGTAGTTATTGGGTTTTAAGTTAGTTTGATTGAACCATTATGTGAATACTCAATTTTATTTTAAGTACTTTGTAAGGCTAGATAATCACAATAACGCGTTATAATCCGTGGTAACTACGATATATTAAATTATATTTGTGCCCTTAAAAAAACAATAAAATGCAAGAAGGAATTTACGCAAAATTTGATACTACCAAAGGTGATATTTTAGTACAACTGCACCATGATAAAACCCCGGGAACAGTAGGTAATTTTATAGCTCTCGCACAGGGTGATTTAGAAAATAAAGCCAAAGATCAAGGCACTCCTTATTATAATGGTTTAAAATTTCACAGGGTAATACCAGATTTTATGATTCAAGGTGGTGATCCACAAGGAACAGGCTCTGGCGGTCCTGGTTATAATTTTGATGATGAATTTCATAAAGATTTACGTCACGATGGTCCAGGAGTATTGAGTATGGCAAATGCAGGACCTGGAACAAATGGTTCTCAATTTTTTATAACTCATATTGCCACACCATGGTTAGACGATAAGCATACCGTTTTTGGAAAAGTTATAGAAGGGCAAGAAGTAGTTGATGCTATTACACAGGGAGATGTGATCAATTCTGTTACTATTTTAAGAGAAGGTGCTGCGGCAAATTCTTTTAATGCGGTAGAGGAATTTCGCCAGTTTGAGGGTGCTGCAAAGATGCGTTTAGAACAGGCAAGGAAACAAGCCGATCAAGAGTTAGATGAAATCGCCGCAGGTTTTGATAAAACAGAAAGTGGCTTGCGATATAAAATTATCAATGCAGGTACCGGTGCACAAGCAAAAAAAGGACAAACAGTAAGCGTGCATTACAAAGGAATGTTACCTAACGGTAAAGTATTCGATTCTAGTTATGACCGCAATCAACCTATAGATTTTGCTCTAGGTATGGGACAAGTTATCGCAGGATGGGATGAAGGAATTCAAATTTTAAAAGTAGGTGATAAAGCACGCCTGGTAATACCGTCACATATTGCTTATGGCAGTGCTGGTGCTGGTGGTGTGATACCACCTAATGCAACGCTAGTGTTTGATGTAGAGCTAGTGGCAGTAAAGTAATTACCTAGATATATTGCTAGTTAAAAAGCTCTATTTCAATCTAAATAGAGCTTTTTACTTTTAGCAAATGGAAAAGTTTAAAATGGCTTCATTAGGTTAATTTCCATTTTTTAATACGACATAACACATTTTGATTCTTTCTTGTTCATAGACCTCATGTATATTGATTATCTTTGAAATAAAAAAAAAGCATGAAAGCATTAGTAACTTTTTGTCAATGGTTTGTAGGTATACTATTCATATTTAGTGGTTTAATAAAGTTAAATGATCCTCTAGGTTTTTCTTATAAACTGGATGAATATTTTAGTAGTGCCGTTTTGGGATTAGAGTTTTTGCAGCCTTTGGCACTTCCTATGGCAGTTTTTATAGTCATTTTTGAAGTGGTATTAGGCGTCATGCTTTTACTGGGTTTTCAAAAGAAATTCACGATTTGGTCTTTGTTACTTATGATCGTTGGCTTTACTTTTTTAACTTTTTACTCTGCTTATTTTGATAAAGTTACCGATTGTGGATGTTTTGGCGATGCAATTCCTTTAACTCCGTGGCAGTCATTTTCTAAGGATGTTTTGTTATTGGCATTGATTTTAGTGTTGTATTTTAATATGGATAATTGGGGTTACGCTTTCGCGAAAGCGAAATCATCCATCATTGTTCTTACCGCTACAATTTTATGTTTTGGACTGGGCTATTGGGTGTTAATGCACTTGCCTATCTTAGATTTTAGAGCCTATAAAATAGGTACCGACATCAAAGAAGCCATGAAAGAAGATCCTAACAAGCCTGCTATATATGGATATGATTGGTATTATACCATTGATGGAAAAAAAGAGGTGGTAACTACAGATGGAGTGCCACCAGAGGGTTATCCTGCTTATGATAAAGTAGAAACCCGCTTGATTCAAGAGGCTGCCCTTCCTAAAATTCATGATTTTGCTATAGAGAAAGACGGCGATGATTTTACCGATGAAATGCTTGATAAAGATAAAGTTGCTTTTATATTAATTCATGACATAGAAAAAGCTGAGGCTGAGGGGTTAAAAAAACTATCTGTTTTTGTTACAAGAGCTGAAAAGGCTGGTTTTGAAGTAATTGGTTTAAGTGCAAATCCTTATGACCAATTACAAACAGTAATGAAGAATTATGGTTTTAAAATTTCTTTTTATTCTACCGATGGCACACAGTTAAAGGCGGCGGTAAGGTCTACACCATCGGTAATGCTTGTTAAAAAAGGAATAATTACTGGTAAATCCCACTGGAATGATTTTGAACAATTAGACTTATGATTACCTATTTGTTCAAAAAAATAGCTTATGCCACAGTTACGCTCTATGGAGTAGTTACAGTTATTTTTTTACTGTTTTATCTTTTGCCAGGCGATCCTGCACAAATGATGATGGGGCAAAATGAAAGCACCCAGCAACTAGCAAACATTAAAGCAAAATATGGTCTAGATAAATCTAAAGGTTTGCAATATGCGTATTTTATCAATGACTTGTCGCCCGTATCTTTTCATAGCAAACAATCTGAAGATTTTACTTTTAATGATGGCAAGTACAGTGGTATAAATTTAATAACTTTCGGGACTACAGCGACTTATATCAAATGGCCATATTTAAGAGCGTCTTTTCAAAAAACCGAAAAAAAAGTAAGTAGTATTATAGGAGAAACATTACCCAACACCATTATTCTTGCGCTTGCGGCAATAAGCATTGCTCTGGTTTTTGGATTAGTATTAGGGGTAGTTTCGGCATTCTATAAAAATAGTTGGATTGACCAAGTTATTCAAATAGTAAGTACAGTAGGGATGAGTATTCCTAGTTTTTTTAGCGCTATTATTTTTGCTTTTATTTTTGGCTATGTTCTTCATGAATATACTGGTTTAAAAATGAGCGGCAGTTTGTATGAAATGGACGATTATGGCAATGGGATGCAGTTGCAATTGCGCAATTTGGTCTTGCCAGCGGTTGTTTTAGGAATTAGACCGCTGGCGGTAATTTCTCAATTAATGAGGAATAGTTTGCTAGAAGTAATGGGGCAAGAATACATCACAACAGCCTATGCCAAGGGCTTTACCACCTTACAAGTAATTAGGAGACACGCATTTAAAAACTCGCTAAATCCTGTGATCACAGCGGTAAGCGGCTGGTTTGCTAGTTTACTAGCAGGTGCTGTTTTTGTAGAGTATATCTTTAATTGGAATGGTATAGGTAAAGAGATTGTAGAGGCCTTAAACACAAAAGATTTACCAGTGATTACAGGTGCGGTTTTAGTTATAGCTACCTTATTTATTTTGATTAATATAATAGTAGATGTGATTTATGTGTGGCTAGATCCTAGAGTAAGGTTAGATTGATTATCTATTGTACCTTATTAAAGAATTAGACAAACTTGCTGTTAGATTATAGAACATAAACTTAACTTTAGCTGTTTGTTAATTTTATTAGAGAGGGTCATTATTCAATAGAAGATAAACTTGTATGATAAAAGCTTAGATAGTGGTTTTCTATAAAAAAAATTATTATAGAGCACAATACAAGATTATTTCTTAATATTTAATGGTACAACAATGATTGAAAATACAGGATAAAATAAACAACTGGCTTCTCTTTAGATTAATTAGAAAGCCTTTCACATAAAGATAAAACAAAGTCATTTTTTGATATCGTTTTTATTTGATGTCAAATAAAGTAAATAACATAGCGTGACCATTTCAAAACAATACCTTTGTACTATGTGATACCATACATTAAAAATTTACTAACTTTAAATAATAAATAAGCAACAACCACATAAAACAAATAATCATGAGAAAAAAAATAGTAGCAGGAAACTGGAAAATGAATTGCGACTTATCACAAACAGAAAGTTTGATCGTAGGTCTAAAAAAAGAATGGCGTGCCAATTTAAATTGTGAGGTACTGATTGCCCCGTCACACCCTTTTTTATATAATGCCTTTAACAATACAGTTGATACCAGTATTGAGGTAATTGCACAAAATGTTTGTGAGGCGCAAAAAGGCGCCTATACAGGAGAGGTTTCTGTTGACATGTTAAAAAGTATAGGTATCACAACCGTGATTATAGGTCATTCAGAACGCAGGGATATTTATGCCGAAAATGATGAATTACTAGCTGCAAAAACACAAATAGCAATTGAAAATGGGATGCGAGTTATTTTTTGTTGTGGAGAGCATCTAGAACAGCGCAAAGCTGGTAATCACTTTGATACTGTAAAAAGTCAGGTAGAAAAAGGACTTTTCAAATTATCAACATCACAAATGAAGAATATAATTATTGCTTATGAACCGGTATGGGCAATAGGTACAGGTGAAACTGCAAGCCCAGAACAAGCGCAAGAAATGCATGCAGAATTACGTAAGTTTATAGCAGGTAAATATGGAGAAGAAACTGCAAATGACACCAGTATTCTTTACGGTGGCAGTGTAAAACCAGATAATGCAGCCGAGATTTTTGCAAAACCCGATGTTGACGGTGGTCTAGTAGGCGGTGCCTCTCTAGATGCGACGTCCTTTATAAATATTGCCAAAGCCTTTGAACAGACTTCTTAAAGTTTGATAGATACTATAAGGAGTGCACGTTTACAAAAATCAATTAGTACGATTTACAATTAAATAATGAAAGAAATAGTCACAGATCAGGTTTACATAGAATATAGTTTTCAATTAGAACCTAAAGAACCATGGAGTGATGTACTTATTGCCCAACTAGGCGAGGTGGGTTTTGATAGCTTTATAGATACCGACAATGGGATTAAAGCTTATGTCTTGCAGTCCATCGATAGTGATGCTATACTAGATGATGTAAGCCTTATGGATCATGATCTTTGTAGTATCGCTTTCGCGAAAGCGGAAATACCACCGACTAACTGGAATCAAGAATGGGAAAAAAACTTTGACCCCATTACTGTAGATAATCGTTGTGAGGTGCGGGCGCCTTTTCATGTTTCTAGCGGGCTGGAATATGACATTGTTATAGAACCTAAAATGAGTTTTGGTACAGGGCATCATCAAACTACACACATGATGATTGAACATCTTTTAAATGAAAATCTTACCGGTCTAGAGGTACTAGACATGGGCAGCGGTACCGGTGTTCTTGCGATTTTGGCTCAAATGAGAGGCGCAAAAAAAGTAGATGCTATTGATATAGATACATGGTGTTATGAAAACGCACTAGAAAATGTAAATAGAAATAAAACCGATAAGGTAACTGTTATTCTAGGCGGTGCAGAACAACTAGAGAGCAAGATGTACGACTTTATCATAGCAAATATCAATAGAAATATCTTATTAAATGACATACCTATTTATTCAAAAAGTTTAAAAAAGGGAGGGGTTATTCTTTTCAGTGGTTTTTATGAAGTTGACATGGCATCAATAGTGAATATGTGTAATGATCATAGTATAATTTACGACCTTCATAAAATCAAAGATAACTGGGTTGCAGTAAAAATGTTAAAGAAATAAATTTACTCTGCATTTTTATTAATTTGCATTTGTTTTAATATAATATTTATGGAAATGAGTACGCAAGAAAAATTGCTTCCAGAATTAGAACTGGAGACATTAGAACAAAAAGAAAATATAATTGTTCTCTTTAATGATGATGTAAACACCTTTGATCACGTTATTGATATGCTCGTTGCCACTTGTGATCACACACTTATACAGGCAGAACAGTGTTCTCTTATTGTACATTATAAAGGAAAATGTAATGTAAAATCTGGTGATTATGATGATCTTAAACCTCGTTGTACTGCATTATTAGAGGCTGGGTTAACTGCAGAGATTCAGTAGGTTTTTTGTTCTATTCTTAGTAAATATCTAATTACCAAGACATATTTTGTTTGTAAATATCTAATCTATACAGTCAAATTGTGATGTAGACTTAGAAAAAATCCTTCCTTAATTCTTATTTTTAGACATTATCACCATTGTTGGTGCTGTTACAATATCGATATAATTATTCTTAGTGTATATCAAATGATTAACATTTCGGTTTAGCTTATAAAATCTTTCAAATCTTTTTATTTTCTTTTTCTTAAAAAGAGTTAAAAATAATTTAAACTTATTTAAACTTGTTTTTTGTCCCATTAAACGATTAAATGAATCGATTAAATGGTTTTTGCTGAAATATCACTACTTTCATTTTTAATTTAAATATGATAAATAATTATGAAACAGACTTACGTTTTTTTAATTGCCTTATTTTCTTTAACTTTTTCTTTTAATTCGCAAGCACAGTGTAATTA
>CAZQGX010000025.1:0-46383 GCA_964593255.1 uncultured Flavobacteriaceae bacterium
GACTGATAGTTGCGGCAATAAATTCAAATTAGGTGTGAAAACGGATATTCAAATAGTTTTTAGAATGAATCATACCATAATAATGGAATTACAAAATATTCAGCACATCAATAACCAGCTTTAAAATAAAAATTTAATAGGTTTTGTAATTCATTTATATTTGCATCACACACAGCTTATATATTATGAAATACAACCGTATATTACTAAAACTATCTGGAGAAGCCTTGATGGGTGAAAGGCAGTATGGTATAGATCCAAAACGCCTTGCAGAATATGCAACAGAAATTAAAAAAGTGATTGACCTAGGGATACAGGTTGCCATTGTTATAGGAGGTGGAAATATTTTTAGAGGTGTCGCAGGGGCAAGCAACGGTATGGATCGTGTACAAGGTGACCACATGGGAATGCTTGCGACAGTTATTAACGGTCTTGCCCTACAAAGCGCTCTAGAAGATGCTGGTGTACCTACAAGATTACAAACAGCGATTAAAATCGATGAAGTAGCAGAGCCATTTATAAGACGCCGTGCCATGAGACATTTAGAAAAAGGACGCGTAGTGATTTTTGGCGCTGGCACCGGTAATCCTTACTTTACTACAGATAGCGCTGCAGTGTTAAGAGCCATAGAAATAGAAGCAGATGTGATTTTAAAAGGCACAAGAGTAGACGGTATTTATACCGCCGACCCAGAAAAGGATGCCACCGCCACAAAATTTGATTTCATCACCTTTGAAGATGTATTGCGCAAAGGCCTTAAAGTAATGGACACCACAGCTTTTACCTTAAGCCAGGAAAACGAGTTGCCCATTATCGTTTTTGATATGAATACCGACGGTAACTTACTTAAATTATTGAGCGGTGAACAAATAGGAACTAAAGTACAATTATAACAAACACCTTATTTCAAAACAGTATTTTAAAAATTATCACAATGACAGAAGAAATTAATTTTATACTCGATAGTGCCAAAGAAAATATGGATAATGCTATCGCACATTTAGAAAAACAATTATTAAGCATACGTGCAGGCAGGGCCATGCCCGCGATGTTAAGCACCGTTATGGTAGATTATTACGGCAGCCAGACTCCTATTTCTCAAGTTGCAAACATCACAACCCCAGATGCGCGCACCCTAAGTATACAGCCATGGGAAAAAAACATGATTACCGAAATTGAAAAGGGAATCATGTATGCAAATCTAGGTTTGAATCCCATGAACAATGGCGAGAGCATTATTATTAACGTTCCTGCATTAACAGAAGAACGTCGTAAAGACCTAACTAAACAAGCCAAAGCAGAAGGTGAAGAGGCAAAAATAGGCGTGCGCAACGACCGCAAAGTAGCCATGAATGACTTAAAGAAATTAGATATTTCTGAAGATTTATTAAAAATTGCAGAAGCCGATGTGCAAACATTAACTGACAAATATGTGGCTAAAATTGATGAACATCTTGTAATTAAAGAAAAAGAAATTATGAAGGTATAGTTATTGTACTATTCTTATTTACAAATAGGCTTTCAAAATAGTATAACAGTTACACGACCTTGTAATTTATAGGTTATAACTATTTTGAAAGCCTATACTGTTTGATTGCAATTATTTTTATTTACAAAAAACATCAACAACATACATCTTTAAACAAACAACTGTGTGCACACTTATTCATAACATTGAAGCGCTTCTAAGAAATAAATCCGTACGAGCAACTATTTTATGAAGTTCACACCTATAGTATTATGTATACTTTTATGCAACATTGCTGTTGCACAGCAGCAAAACACTCAAGACGCATATGGTTTCATTAAAATAGTTATTGAATCCAAAAAAAACAATGACCCTACACAAAGCATAAAATCTTATGCTTATGATGCTTATGAAAACCTTAAAATTACTGGAGATCCTGCGGTAATTACTGGTGATGGCTATAAAAAAAAGGAGTTGCGCAAGACCCTGCAAAAAACAAAGGTGTTTTTTTCAGAAAAAACCTCACAACATGTTTATGACCAGGTAAACGGCTATAAAGAAATCATCACAGGTGCCTATATGACCGGTTTTGAACAGCCTATTTATGCGATTTACCATATCAACTTTCAGACAGAAAATATTTACAATGACCGCTACGTCATTTTTGATCAAAAATATTTAAATCCGCTGGATGAAAAGTCGTATTTAAAGTATCAATTTGAAATAGAAAAAGACAGCATCATTTCTGATCGAGCAGTTACTAAAATAAGGTTTACCCCCAAAGAAAATCACCCAAACCAATTGCTAACAGGCTTGCTATACATAGATAAAGAAACCTATGCTGTTGCAAAAGCTATTTATCAAAAACAAGAACCTGTATTGATAAACGCTCATCATGAATTTTTCTATGACACTCGTTATTCCCTGTGGCTCAATAGTTATAGAAAACTGGTGGTACAACAAGAATCGACTAAAACAACCTCAGCTTTTTTTGAAGCCAAACCAAAGGAAGGTACACCGCAAATGGCAGTTGACACCCTTAAAAAAGATAAAAGAAAACCACTATACCTCTCCATAGAGGCTATCAACACAAACTTTAGAATCAATGAAGAGGTAGCTTATGGCGAGAAAGGTCTTAAAATAGAGGTGCTAGACAGAGCGATTAATAAAAATGAATCCTACTGGGACACATACCGTAAAAAAGATATTTTTTCTACCACAACGCTGGCCCAGTTCATTAACCTAGACAGCATTATAGACGCAACAAAAATTAGGCGTAAACTAGATGTTCTAAATAAATTTAAGGTAGGCTATTACCCATTAGGTATTTTTGATGTAGACTTAAAATATTTAGTCAAATTCAATGATTATGAATCCCTGAGATTAGGAATAGGCGGGCAAACAAATGAAAAACTAAGTGAAAAATTTAGAATAGACGGGTATGCAGCATATGGAACAAAAGACAAAGTTTTAAAACATAAATTAGGAATAGGCCTGCGACTATATAAAGAAAAAGACACCTGGCTTAATATTTATAGACAAGAGGACATCAACGAGTTTGCCGCCGTAAATTTTTTAACCGATGCCAGAGTGTATTCTCTTTTTGAACCGCGCCTGGTAAACATAACCACATTTTACAGTTTTGAACAATATGGTATGTCGTTACAACAGCGGTTATTGCCTTCTTTAATTAGTGAGGTCTCGCTTTCGCGAAAGCGAATATCCCAAACGACTAATTACCAGTTTGTAACAGGTGGGCGTGCTTTTACCGACTATACTCTAGCCGAAATAGTGATAGGTGCTAGGTATAGTCCTAAAAGCGATTACATGCGCACGCCAAAGGGATCACAAGAAATGGCAGCCGGCTATCCTATTATAAGCGCACAAATTACACAAGGATTTAAGGGCATTACAGAAAGTGATTTTAACTATACAAAGGTATCGGCAAAAACAATTTATGACCTAGAAACAGGACCTAAATCCAGTACTGAATTTATGATTGAAGGTCATTATAGTATTGGCAACGTACCACTTACACATTTATTTCATGCCTATCCCAATGCGCCAAACAAAGAAGAAATCATGCAGCGATTTTCTGTAGCAGGCACTAGTAGTTTTGAAACCATGTATTTTAACGAGTTTTTTTCTGACCAGCTATTAATAGGGCAGGTAAAACACCGTCTTGCGCCTTTTAATATTTTCTCTTTCCTCAAACCAGAAATGGTGTTGATTTCTAAAGCAGCCTGGGGTGGTCTTAATAACACCCAGCAACATGAAAACATAGATTTTAACACACTAGAAAAAGGCTATTTTGAAAGCGGATTTGAATTGAATAAACTTTTATTTGGTTTTGGGATCAGTGCTAGTTACCGCTATGGCGCTTATCACCTTCCTAATTTTGAAGATAATGTCGCCTTAAAGTTTACGTTTTATTTAGACTTATAAACACTTGATATTACGTTTTTTAAACAATGATTTTTTTAATTAATTTGTAAAATATTTTGTGTTTGTTTAGTAAAGTAAATTATAACTTTTAAATCATGATACCTATTTGTGTAACCTGTACAAAAGCAATTTAATTATTAAAGGGTTAATTATCTTTTCAAATACCTACCTAATTTTTATTTCAATTGAGTTTCATACTAAATAAAAGCAGGAAATTCTTTAGTAAGGCACCAATTACAATTTAAATAATTATTCACTAAATAGTAAGCGCTTAAAAAGTACCTTTGCAAGGCTTAATTTTATTCATGCAAAAGTTATTTAGTTTTGGTTTTTGGAATAGTGTTGCTAGACTTATACTGCGCAATAGAGAAATTATCCTAGGCCTTATTATTTTTATTACCATCGCATTTGCCACGCAATGGAAACACATGCAATTTACACATACCGAGGCCAATCTACTACCAGACGATCATCCTGTAAATAAGCAGTACAATCAGTTTCTAGATAAATTTGGTGAAGAGGGGAATCTTGTTATAATAGGAATAGAAAATAAAAACCTAAGCACTTATAAACAATTCAACGCCTGGAATGCACTTGCAGACTCTCTAGCTACATTTAAAGAGGTGGATTTTGTGCTGTCTACTGCCGCCCTACCCAGTCTTATAAAGACAAAAGATAACTCGCAGTTTACCATTGCCCCAGTTCTTACCGAGCCTCTTAAAAGTGAACAAGAATTACAAGATTTTAAAAAGAAGCTTTTTAATGACTTGCCTTTTTATAAAAATCTAATTTTTTCAGAAAAAGATAGTGTTATACGCACCGCCATATATCTTAAAAAAGACATCGTTAATACCATAGAGCGCAAGGATTTTATCATTGATAAATTTCAGCCGCTGATAGATAACTATTCAGGCACATTTGAATTAGATATCAGGACATCTGGCATGCCTTACATCAGGACACTAAATGCGCAGAATATTGTAGACGAGATAGGCATGTTTCTACTCGCAGCGCTCGCCATAACCTCGGGTATATTTTTCTTCTTTTTTAGATCCTGGCGTGCTACCTTTATTTCTATAGTTACCGTTGTGATAGGGGTGATGTGGGCTTTTGGGATACTAGGGTGGATAGGGTATGAAATTACCGTACTTACCGCGCTTATACCACCACTGATAATCGTTATAGGTATACCTAATTGTGTTTTCTTGATTAATAAATACCAGCAAGAGATCAAGAAACACGGCAATCAGGCCAAATCTTTACAACGTGTCATTACCAAAGTAGGTAATGCTACTTTAATGACCAATTTAACTACGGCAAGCGGTTTTGCCACTTTTATTTTTACCGAAAGTAAACTGCTAGTTGAATTTGGTGTGGTGGCAAGTATTTGTATTATATCTATATTTTTACTCAGTTTAATGATTATCCCAATCATTTATAGCTACCTGCATGTGCCTAAAAAACGACACCTACAACACCTAGGTAAATCATGGATCAACAAATTTGTAGACTGGAATGAGCGCATGGTAAAAGGTCACCGCATCCCAATATACATTACAAGCGTGGTGGTTCTTATATTAAGCATAATAGGTATTTACCAAATAAAAGTATCTGGCAGTCTAATAGAAGACATGCCCAAAGGAATGCAATTTTACAAAGACATCAAATTTTTTGAAGAAAGCTTTGACGGCATCATGCCACTAGAAATTGTAGTACATAGTAAAAACGAAAAAGTAACCGCACTTAAAACACTTAAAAAACTCAATAAGCTAGAAGAACACATCATTGAAACACCAGAGCTGTCTAGACCGATGTCCATAGTATCGGCAGTGAAATATAGTAAGCAGGCTTTTTATGGTGGTGACCCAGAATATTTTGATTTACCCTCGTCTTATGATGCTGTAATGATGTCACAACTGGTTAAAAAAAGTACCAACGATGTTTCTTTAATGAAAAGCTTTGTGGACAGCACAGGGCAGCATGCACGCGTCACTACTTTTATGAAGGATATGGGTACCGAGCGCATGGAACGTGTAGAAGAAAACCTTATTGAAAAAATAGGAACCATTTTTTCAGAAGATGCCTATGAAGTGAGTTTAACAGGTAAAGCCTTGGTTTTTCAAAAAGGTACTGATTATTTAATCAATAATCTGGTACTTTCTTTATCGCTTGCTATCGTTTTAATCGCGCTGTTTATGGCGTGGATGTTCAGGTCACTGCGCATGATTTTTGTATCGCTAGTGCCTAATTTATTGCCCTTAATTATCACAGCTGGATTAATGGGGTATTTGGGCGTACCCATAAAACCCTCTACAATACTGGTATTTTCTATCGCCTTTGGTATATCTGTAGACGATACCATTCACTTTCTTGCAAAATACCGTCAAGAGTTGATGGCAAACAACTGGCGTATTAAAAAATCTGTTTACGGTGCCTTAAAAGAAACAGGCGTGAGCATGTTTTACACCTCTATTGTGCTGTTTTTTGGTTTTTCAACCTTTACGATTTCAAGTTTTGGCGGTACAGTAGCCCTAGGCGCATTAGTCAGCGCCACCTTATTATTTGCCATGGCCGCAAATTTATTATTATTACCCAGCATGTTGCTTTCACTAGAGCGCAGTATTGCAAACGAGCAAACCTTTAAAAAACCAGCCATACCACTAATAGAAGAGCCTGGATTAGATGAAGAAGAGTAGATTATGTTTTAAGCACATATAAACGATTGTTTGATTTTGTGTAGATATCGTTTTCTTTTAATGTAGCTTTTCTGATAATTTCTTTTAATTTTTATTTTGCTTTCTTATAATTTCGCTTTCGCGAAAGCGAGATAAAAATAAGTTTATGCCGTTGCTACTTTAGCCCCCAATAAGTTCGGAGTGAAATTTTCCCATTCAATATCATTCAGGACGTTTTGTTAGTTAAATTTCGCTTTTCAGGACGTTCGATATAATTTTTTAAATTCACTGTGCATTTCTGTCACAATATTTGCTTCCTTTTTCGATATAATTCTGTCTGAAATAAAACTCGAATATCTCTTGTCCAAATCTAAGTCATCAAAATATTTATATACGCACTCCGTAAAATCGCTAACTTCGTTTTCAATTTCCCCGTTCCATAAACGCTTTTGATATTCGAAATTTGCTAATTCAAATAATGAACGTATCCAACTTTCCTTAATATTTTTATTTTGCTCGAAATTCATTTTAAATGCAAGGCAATTTATTTAATATGAGCAAACAAATCTAGCACGTTTCAATTAATACCACGATATATGTGCAGGATTATGGGTTATATGTGTGATAGGGGTTTGTATTTTCCTCTCTTTCGCGAAAGCGGAATATTGAAGTTTATGATGTTGTAGAATAGCTCAAAACGAAAAATAAAATTTATTTATGGCGTTAATAGTTTGAAGTATTAATCTAGATCGTTCATTACTTGTTTTAAACTGGCTATATCTGGTAGCCTTCCTACATTTTGTAATTTTAATGCTGCTAGTTTTTGTGCTGTGGTGATGGATTGTGATAAGGACTTCTCTTTGATTTGAGCATATAAAAATCCTGCCCAAAATGCGTCACCAGCACCTGTGGCGTCTTTTATGTTACTGATTTTTATCGCTTCTTGATGTATAAGCCCATGTTGTAAATCAGATACGGTAACACCATCTTTACCCTTTGTTAAACAAATGGTTGACACCCCTAGACTGTGAAAATAATCAAAGATCTGGTCATCGGTTTTATGCATTTCAAAATATCTAAAACAGTCGTCTAAACTGATTTTAAGCAGTGGGGCATGGGCTAAATATTCTTTTATCACCTTTTTTGCTTCCTCGCGCTGTGGCCATATTTTTTCTGAAAAATTTAAATCAATACTCATTTTCAGTCCTAAATCATGGGCTAGTTGGGCAGCTTTTAAAATTGTATCGCGTGCTGGATTTTTGCTTAAAGCAAAACAGGTGGTGTGAAATACTTTGGCCGACTGTAATAATTCTAAGGTTATTACACCTTGCGGGATCATGCAGTCTGCCGCTCGATATGCTATAAAATCTGGGGTTTCATGTGATTGTGATACCAGTATGATAGAGGTGGGCAAACCAGAATTTATATTAATGTAAGAGGTGTTTACCTGGTCTAATTTTAATTTCTCTAGAATAAAGTCTCCTAATCCATCGTTTCCGCAAGAGCCGACGATAGCAGATTTTAAACCTAATCTAGAAGCGTTTACAGCAACATTAGTAGGTGAACCGCCTAGAAATCTATGGTAGTTTTTTGTTTCTAAAATAGTTGTGTTTTTTTCATGACCTATAAAGTCTATTAATAATTCTCCTACACATACTATGTCTAATTTATCCATTAGTCTATTAATATTTTAAATTGGTTGTTTAAGGTTTGATGCAACATTATGCTAGCGGCAGCGCTCCAGGCGCATTTTGCCACGCCTATGGGTTTACCTGTTTGGGTATTAAAATTTTCATAGAATGCGTGATTTTCTACCGCATTTAATTGGTGTATTTGTTTTAATAATAAAGTAGCTTTTGCTGTATGACCATTTTGATATAAGGCTATTCCATAAAAACCGTTGACCATTGACCAGCTGCCACCGTTGTGAAATTCATAAGGAAAGTTTCTAAATTCATATTTACAATTATCTTTTAACAAATTCCACTCGGGGTCTTGTTCTTGTATAGGCGGCCAGAATGCTGGTAAAACCTTCAGTTTTGTACTATTTAATAAGTTATCGCAATATAGAAAGGTATCTTTTTTTAATTTTTCATCTCCTAGATCTAAAATTAATAACAGACTGTTTGCCAATGCATCAAACTGGGTTTTGTATCCAGATGGTGAAAAAGAAGCTGGACAATATGATGCTGTTTTTAGTGATTGAAATGCTCTGGGATGTATTTTTTCTCCTGTAGCATTGGAAAAAAAATTAGTTGTTACCTGCAGTTGTATGTCATCAATTTTTTGGGTTAATTGATCGTTTTTTATAAAATGATTATATGATTTTAGCGCCCACAGTCTCAATAATTGGTCATATAATACATAGCCATCGGTAATGTATTCATCTGCCCAATTTCCTGACAAGGGTACATATAGCAAGTGTTTGTTATTAAATTCCCAGGCGTTTAATAGGTAAAAACACTTTTCTATCGCTGCTTGATACTTGTGCAAATATGTGATATCATTTTTATAAAAAGTAAGCTGGCATACACCTATAACAAACCAGGTCACCGCATCTACCCTACCGGCAAGGCCGCCATAACTTACGTCTATTTTTTTATCAGAAAAGGAAACATTAGACGGAATGGTTCCCATCTCGTGCTGGTATGATGCCAGTGTTTCTATAGTTTTTTCAAAAGTTGCAATAAGCTTTTCATCACCAGATGCCAGTGCTGCAAGGCCGCAAATAACGCCATCTCTTGCCCATACTCTTTTATAATTTGATATGTCTAGAGCACTGGCTAGAAAACCATTTATTGAAGAAGCTTCTTTAAGCAGTTGTATGGCAGCTACATAGTTATGATCAGGCATGATTTACAGTTTTTTTAGTTTGAATAAGCAAGGTGGCTAGTGTAGCTATTAACAATAAAACCCCTGCAAAGGTGATCGCGTTGCGAGGGTCGTTACCCAAAAAGTTTTTTAATACATAACCAAATGATAATGTTTGAAAAATCATAGGTATTACAATCATCATGTTAATGATGCCCATATAAACACCATATCGTTCTTTGGGAATATTAGAAATAACCATTAAGTAAGGGATACCCATCATACTGGCCCAGCCTATTCCAAAACCTGTTATTGCAAATAGCAACAAATATTTATCTGCAATATGCGGGAATGCTAGAAATCCTAGCGCTGCAAGTAGTAAACAGGCTGCATGAACCACTTTAGGGCTGTATTTTCTTGCAAAACCTACAAGTGCAAAGGCCACTACAAAAGTAACCACATTATACCATCCATTGACCAGTGCTGTCCAGCTTACTGCTTCTTCATATCTTATGGGATTTCCTAAAGGTGTCGCACCGTCCCAGGCAGATAAAGCCACACTTTTTGACGAATTTTGCCAGTAGCAAAAAAGGGCGTACCATTGAAAAAAGTAAACTATAGCTAGTTGCCACATTACCTTTGGCATGTCTTTTATAGCAGCAGCTATTTCTATTAGTGGCGATAGTACCGATAACTTTTTACTTTTCATTAATGCCAGCTCTTCATCACTAGGCGGGATTTCTTTTGTTTTACTGATGCTCCATAAAATACTAGCGATAGAGCAAAATGCACCTAGAAAAAAAGAGGCATACACCCAAGTAGGTAAAGAACCGGTTCTACCTATAATAAAAAGCGGAAAAATAAATATGGATAAATTTGCCAGCACCTGTCCCAATCCTGTAAAAAAGCTTTGCATTTGAAAACCTGTGGGCTGCTGCTCTGGTATCAATTGATCTGCAATAAGGGCTCTATAGGGTTCCATTGCGGTATTATTTCCTGCATCTAGTATCCATAATAATCCGGCTGCCATCCACAGCGAACTACTAAAAGGAAATAGCAACAGACTAACACTGCACAACAACGCCCCTATTAAAAAATAAGGTTTACGCCTACCAAAACGTGGCGACCAGGTTTTATCACTTAATGCACCTATAATAGGTTGCACTAGCAAACCCGTTACAGGTCCTGCTAGGTGCAGAATAGGAATTTGATCTGGTGCTGCGCCTAAAAAATCATAAATGGGAGTAACAGCACTTTGTTGTAACCCAAAACTGTATTGTATACCAAAAAACCCAACATTCATATTTAGGATTTGCCAAAAATTTAATTTTACCTTTCCTATCATAAATTTATTTTTTGGTATTCAATTAAGAGATTGTAAAGCAAGTGTAAGGTATTTAATTAAACTTCGGTAACATTCAAAAGCTATAGAGTTAACATTAATAATTGCAACACTAACTCTGTAGACTATTGAAAATAAAGTTTTTACATAATTAGCTATAAATTAATTTCTGATCATGTTGTATCTCGCTTTCGCGAAAGCGGAACAATAAACATACTTTTTACAAATGATATAAAAAATTTGCTATTATACTTATTTGAAACCATTGTTGTCCAAACAATTCTAAATAATTACTCTAGAATTGAATGCAGTAAAGGCTTTTGACTGTAAACTCTCTTTTACAACTGGCTTATTAAAAATTATACTGCAATCCTAAAGAAACTGATCTTCCTGGAAGCGCTCTAGCTCTTAAAAAGTTATTTTGACCTTCTATAATGGCTCCTTCCTCAGCCTCGGTAATACCTAGCGCGTCAAAAAGGTTATTTGCAGATAAATTTGCATTTAAATTAGGTGTGATTCCTACATTTATAAACGAATTTACAATTACAAATCCAGGCATGATCAACTCGTTTGTGTCTTGTGCAAAAGCTTTGGTCTGACCTATAAAGCTAAGACCTATAGAGTTTTGTTTATCTGCGCCAAAGTTATAAGCAGGTATTAAATTATAAATAAAATCTGGTTGTCTTCTAGGTGCATTTCCATCATTAACTCCCGATTCTAAAGTTGCGTTTGTATAAGTGATGGCACCTCGCAAATTAAAATCATTTAATCTATAAGAACCTTCTACCTCAACACCAAAAGACTTATAGTCATTATCAATTATTAAATCTGGATTAGTCGCTTCAAATCCGGCTTGCTCTGTAGTTTTAGAGTAGAAAGCAGTAACGTACAGCGCGCCATTGTCAAAACCTTGTTTGTAACCTAATTCTGCCTGGTCTAGAAAATCTAGTGCATTGATTCTATCAGAGTTTTGATAATCTAAACCTGAAAATAAAATACGATCTGCTTTTGCAGCTGCACCCCTACTATATCTTGCAAAAACGGCCTGTCTATCTTGTAATTTATAATTTAAACCTAGCGAATAAGAAACATAATTATAATCATAATCTACAGTTGTAGGTGCCGCATTATCTACTCCAAAAACGTTTTGCTCTGGCGCTGATATATTGCCATCATTATTCATATCTATTGCAGATGATACACCAGCAGCAAAAGCGCCGTCTACTTTACCTATGTCATAACGTACACTAGCATCTATATTTAACTTTTCTGTAGCCTCTAGAGAAACGTTTAAATAAGGTGCAGAAACATTGTACTGTGTGTCATAATTTCTTGCCAGGTTGCCCCAAAGAGGTGTTCCATAAGCATATAATCCATTTTCACTTAATGGAGACCCAGCAGCGTCAAACGCATTGATCAATCTTGCGTTTTCCCCTTGTACCTCTTGTAAATAAGAATTCCATGACCAGTTCATAGATATGTTTTGTATAGATTTAAAATAACCTAAGGTTACATTTAACTGGTCATAAGTCTTAGATAATTTAATGTCATTCATAAAATTATTAAAATTCTGTAATTCTACATCAAACATGTGTATGCGAGCTACTAGACTATTAGCACCTACCGCGCTGCCATCAGTAAATTGTAGAGAAGACCCAGTTCCAAAAGAGCCTGCTATAGCGCTGCCAGTGCCGATTTCAGATGGGAACGGTGACACAAAAGAACCATTATTAGAAGAAAATCTACCATTATTAATAACCTTCCAGTTATTGCCCAAATCAAAGTTTGCAGCAATTCCTATAGAAGTAGAAACAGGATTCATACCATCGGTAACATCACCTCGTGACGGCTGTCCATCTGCTCCTAGTCTTAACGTTTGAGTTAGATTAGGGGTGTGCAATGATCCAGTAGTGGCATCAAAATTAGGAGCGCTTTCCCATGTAGGGTTGCTGTTTGTACCAGATACTTGTATAGGCGCTGGCAAATAAGCAATCGCTCGATCATTAAGGTATTTTGCATACACCCTTACCGATCCTTTATCAAATTTTTTCATTAAACTCACCTTAAACTGGCCACCATTATTTGCAGTAAATCCAGCATCTCTTATTCCCTCACCTACTCTATAAAAACCACCAGTTTGTAGATATAAATCATCTGCAATTTCAGTCCCATAGGCAAAATCTGTTCTAAAAGAATCATAGTTTGCACCAAAGGTAGTTCCTATAGTTCCACCCTCGGTAATACCTGTTTTACTTATTATATTTATAATACCACCGGGAGCATTAGAAGTTTGTGTAGAGGCAGATCCACCACGTATGGCCTCGATTCTTGCAACGTTTGCATCAAACCTTGTAAAGATATCTGCAGTTGCAAATGATATGTCTCCAAACAATAATACAGGCAACCCGTCCTCTTGTATTTGCACATATTTAGAACCCCCAGAAGATATAGGAACCCCGCGTACTGATATATTTGAATTACCCTCACCACCAGAAGACTCTGATCGTATACCTGGTATGGTTCTAAAAATTTCGGCAGTTGTTCTAGGTGCAGACTGTGCAATGGTTTCTGTATTTAAAGAAGTAATAGACACACTAGATTCAATTCTTGCTTTAGGATTAGTAACACCGGTTACTATAATAGCATCTAGCGACTCACTATTTTCTTGCATTACAAAATCATAAGTTACATCGCCGTTTACTGAAAGTTTTTTGGTAAACTTTAAATATCCTAAAGAAGATCCTATTAAAGTATAATCACCATTTGGTACATTTTGAATGGTGTAGGTACCATTAACATCTGTAACAGCGCCTATTTCTGTATCTTGTAAAAAGACGTTTACCCCTAGTAGCGACTCCCCTTGTGCATCTTTAACTGTTCCTTTAATTGTAGACTGTGCCACCATGGTGGTTACTGTAAATAACATCAAGAGCAGGACGCTCCATATAGTTTTAGTTGTTTTCATATTGAATAGTGTTTAGTTATTTTTTATTGATGGTAAATTTATCAGTACGCAAGGTTTAACATTAAAAATAATTACCGAAAACGTTTTCGAAAACACCGAAAACGTTTTCGTTTTCATTTATTATTGTATTTTGCTGTGCTTATTTACGTTTATTCATTATGAAACCAGTAACACTAAGAGAGATTGCCGAAAAACTAAACATATCTGTAACAACAGTTTCTAAGGCATTAAAAGATTATCAAGACGTAAGTCCAAAAACAAAAGCACTTGTAAAAGAGCTAGCCACCACTTTAAATTATAAACCTAATTCTTTTGCAGTTCACCTTAGAACTAGAGAGTCAAAAACAATAGGTTTGATTATACCAGATATTGTGCACCACTTTTTTTCTACCGTGATCAAAGGGATCATTGCAGAGGCAGAAAAGAAAGGCTATCTAGTAATCACTCTTCAATCTAATGAATCCTATGAACTTGAAAAAAAACAGATTGAATTATTAATGAACCAGCGAGTAGACGGTATCATCATTTCATTAGCAAACAGCACAGTAGATTATAAACATATCATCGATGTGTTAGAATCAGGAAAGCCACTAGTCATGTTTGATAAAATCGCCAAAGTGGTACAATGCTCAAAAGTTATTATCGACGATAGAAAAGCTGCTTATACCGCTACACAACATCTTATTGATATAGGTTGTAAAAAAATTGCGCATTTTAGAGGTTCTCTATTGCCGCAAAATTCAATTGATCGATATTTAGGTTACCGTAAAGCACTGACTGATAATGGTATTACTTATGACCCATCACTTGTTTATTTATGTGATTGCAATGATAAAAGCTTTGAAGAAGGTCAAAAAAATGCAAAATTATTGATGCAACAACATCCAAATGTAGATGGCATTTTTATAAATACCGATCTTGTTGCCATAGGCGCGATGTCAGAATTTAATAAGGCCGGTATTAAAATACCCAATGATATAGCGATTGTAGGTTTCAGCAACTGGTTCATGTCTTCCATTATTTCCCCTACCTTAACCACTATAGATCAGCCTGGTTTTAAAATGGGAAAAACAGCATTTAAACGACTTTATAAAGAGATAAAATCCACAAAGAAAAACAAACCTATCATTTTTAAAGAATCCGTGATAAAAACCAGTCTGATTGTTAGAGAATCTACGACACTTTAAAGGATTGTAAAATTGCTTAAAAAGTTGGTTAATTGTCTCGCTTTCGCGAAAGCGAGATAAAAATAAGTTTATGCCGTTGCAGAACGGTAAGAAAGAGAGATTTTATGAAGTCTATACCGTTATAAAAAGGTTTGAAAGAGAGGTGAAAAGAAGTTTGTTTCGCATTTATTGTAGTACGAAAGTTATAGGCAAGAAAGCTTAAAATTAACCATTATTTTATGTCACGGAGTATATAGCGTTGGGCTATGGGTAGGGCTTATGATTGGTTATTGACTACAGTTTTTTTATTTCAAATATCATTTTAGAAATGTATGAATCCCATGTAAATTCTTTAACTAACTCTTTAGCATTTAAACATATTTTTTCGTAACATTCAGTATTGAATATCAATTCAATTTTTTTTTAATTGATTTTGTGTAGATATCGTTTTCTTTTACTGTTGCTTCTATTTTAATTTGCGTTCTTTCAAGACATCTTCTAAATCCTTGTTCTTATTTGGCGCCCTAAGCATTCTGTAAATGAAAACTACGGGAATCAACATTGGAATCAGGAATGCTAAGTGTTTTTCGGGATTCAAGCTCCAAGCAACCATTCCGAATATGAGTATTCCCGCAAGAAAACCAATAGCAGTTGCATAAAAGATTTTTGATTTCATAAGCTTTTTCTTTTGAATTAAAAGCTCTTCATCGGTCAGCTTGTAGAGGTCTTTTTTTTTCATAATTCTAGCAAACCCAGCAATGGTTTATACACGGCTGTTGTAGTTTTTATTTAGTTAAACATTTTTTAAAATCCATTCTTTCATGTAATAATCTAATTATCTCAATTTAATCTTCTCAAATCAAGTTGATATATTTTCCTAAACATTTCTAGTGCATATTTTGCTCTATTAGCATCATTGTCTTGTGCATCAAAAAACTTTCTTCGTGCATGTACTAAACATCTCACAGCAGTAATGCCTTGTTGTTGTTGTGCGATTTTATCATACACCTTATAGCCATCGCATTGCAGGTAACCTTGAAAGCTATCTAATGTTTCTTCGGGGCCAAGCATCCCTATTCCCTTGCGGTAATTAAATAACACAAGGTGTTGCAAAGGGGCATGATACACCCACTGATAACCTTGGTGGCTATCTTTAGGTTTGTCTTTGTCTAATACTTTTATCGGTGATTCATCAGCTGGTATGTAATCTGACTCTAATATTTTTTGTTTTAATTTGTTGTAAAGTGGTTCTAATAGCTTGCAACAACTATCTACCCAAGTACAAAGAGTGCTTTGAGAAGGATTCCAACCGTATTCTCTATTAAATCGTTGAATTTGTCGATACAAAAGCAAATGATCAACATATTTACAGACTAAGATATATGCTAATAAGCAAGCTACAGCTATTGCTTTGTCGATAGGACGAGTGGGCAAGTTACCAATGATTACTCCATTGCCATCTACTTGTGCATATTTGGGGCAGATGGTTCTACGCACGACTAAACTTGCAGGTGTATATTCTAGGGTATCGGTAATTTCTTCCCCTATTTTCAAAAGACCTGCTACTTCTTGTTCTGGCTGCGATTCTACCTCTAAAAGTGTAGGCTGATCAGCGATTTCTGGGTCTCTGCAAAGCTTTTCTGACTTAAAGCCTTGTGGTAGTTTAATGAGTTGGTCAAATTGTGCTCGTAGGGCAGCATATTGCTGTTGCTGTTGGGCAATTTTTGCTTTCAAAGCAATATTTTCTTCGACTAATTCTTGGCAACTCATCAACCATAAAATTACGGATTATCCCATTAATAGCAAAGGACTCAAGGCTTCTTAATGCTTTTTTTGTGTTAAATTTCCGATGGTAATCCCGTCAAAAAACAATACGAGTTGAGGGTAACTAAGTACAATACTTTGAACCGATTTACCATATTCAGGAAGCTCAAAAGTGCCTCTTTCTAGTCGTTTGTAATACAATACAAATCCCCCTGTACGCCAATGTGAAATCTTGACTTTATCCCGTATAACTTGTTGATAAATAAACTATACCACTGGTTGGATTTTATCGAGTTGATAGGTCACTATTCCGCAAAGACTGTCAAAACTCTTGCGCATGTCTCTGGCTGGTAAACACAATTCAAATTTAGTCGTGTCATGCAAGGTAAGCATAGGTGTATGTTTTAAACCTGCAAAACTATACGCGTATTAACTTATATAAAACATGTACTTAGTCGTGGGGATACAGGCTTTGAATTAATTTTTGAAGACTATTTTATTTTTATAAGGGATATAATACTGGAATAAGTGACTATTAACGGCGGTAGATTTAGACCGTAAAAATAATCGCTGCTCTAGGGGTTTAATATTCATATAAGTAATATCCTAATTAAAAAACGACCAAAGTGTCAAAGCAATTAAATACAACCTTTTACTTACCAGTTATCGCAGTAGTATTTTTAGTAAAAAAATTGATATCCCATAAAAATACGATCATGACAACACCATATTCAATACCTAATAACCACATATTCTCCATATAATCGATATTTGAATAAGCCTGATAACTTATAAAAACCATAAAACTCCACACTAGCATAAAACGATATCTAGTAAAAATAGAAAACAATAAAGGAATGGTTAAATACCATGGATGAACTGTGGTAGAGAATAGTAAATAGATAAAAAATGAAAGTACAATACTACTTATCAAAATTTGTGGCTGCTGGTTTTGCCGCTTAAAAGAAAGTAGTAATACCATGCAAAACGTAAACAGCGATAATGCAAATCCAGCAGTTTCAATCACATTATATCCAGTAACCTCATAACCTATTGCCCTAACTATATAAAAGGTACTTGCATTAAATTCAAAATTATGAAACCACAGCCCTACAGTGCTGGCATATTTTGGTAACAATTCATGATTATAAAAGGGAACAAAACCTATAACAACAAAAACACCAATAGCTAAGTAATAATAGACTGCCTTTTTGCATTGTAATTTTTTAAATAATAAAGGCAAAATAATAACGGGCAGCAACTTTACAAGAACGCCACATGCCAAAAATAAAGAGCTTTTAATTAATTGCGATTTTAATATAAAATAAATGCCCAGTAACATAAAAAACGCCATTACCCCTTCAAAATGAAGGTTGCCAGTAAGTTCTATAATTACAAAAGGATTTAAAAAATACAGCAGTATGTAGTATTGTGGGAGTTTTAATATTCTTAATAATTTTATACCCCAAATAAAAATACCTACATCTGCCAGTATAATCATCACGCGCATCCACATCATGGTGGCGATAATGCTTTTACCGCCCAGAAAAGCAGCGACGGCAAAAAACAATTGGTTAAACGGCGGATAATTACTGTAGTGACTGCTAGACAACTCCCCCATATTTAGGTGCAGTAATGTCGCTTGCGGTATATGTGTCGCATCGCCTTTCATCACATCATCTGGCAAATAGAGATATGGATTATAACCCTGTAACAACTGGTTGCCATCCCATATAAATCTAAAAAAATCTTGAGAAAGATTAGGCGTATAAGTGAGCAAAGTCCCTCTTATCACAAGACCTGCAATAAAAATTAATAACAAAACATCTTGAGAAAAAAGCTTGTACCCCCACCTAGATGGTAAGAATCTATAATTTTTTTGATAAGCTACAGCACAAAGCCTATAAAGACCATAAAATAGAATAAAAAGTATAAAGTACAGAAGGAATGTTTCTGTAAATTGCTTTCGCGAAAGCGAGAAAAAAACAGCATATAATACCACACTACTTATACTGAGAATACCTAGTAGATTACCCAGTTTATCTTTCATCACTGCTTATCGGTAAGGCTGCGAACAAAAACAAATCCAAAGCCTATAAACAACATAAGGTGAAAAGGAAATAACCCAAAATCGCCACCCTGGTCACCCACTACAAATGCTGAGTACATTCCAAAAGCGAAATAAAGCATCAGTATCCCTTCTATAATCACATGCGGGCTCACCTTTTTAAGAATGTATTTATTTGTTTTCCAGTTACCACCCATGGCTGCTAGATTAAATTTGGGCGTGCGCACAAACTCGCTGCGTTTACCTATATGCCCCTCTAGAACGGCAATAGAATTATGGAAAGAAAAGCCCATTGCAATAGAAAAAAAGGTGAAAAACATACCTATGTATGATATAAAACTTTTAAAACCACCGCCATAAGTTTTTTTGTACATATACCAATAACACACAAAGAATATAATGGTACTGATTACAAAGAAACTCATTACTATAAAATACTCTCGCAAGTGACCATATTCATTTTTAATGTATAACATTGGGATACTTAAAACCCCCACGATAAGTACGTTAAGAAACATAGTGCTATTCAATAAATGAAGTATACCATGCGTTTTTGATTTAAAAGACATATCAGACCGCAGTACTCTTTTAAACATTTTTCTAAAATTCTCTGCGCCACCTTTGTTCCATCTAAATTGTTGTGAGCGGGCAGCACTGATAATGATAGGAAGTTCGGCAGGGGTGGTTACTTGTTCTAGATATTTAAACTTCCAGTGTTTTAATTGAGCCCTGTAGCTTAAATCTAGATCCTCAGTAAGTGTATCGCCTTCCCAATTGCCAGCGTCATAGATTGTCTCCTTGCGCCACACACCAGCAGTACCGTTAAAATTGATGAAATGTCCCTTAGAATTGCGACCTACCTGTTCAAGTGTGAAATGGGCATCTAGCGCAAATGCTTGTATTTGTGTAAGAATGGAATAATCTCTATTAAGGTGGGCCCATCTAGTTTGTACCACACCTATTTCTGGATCTTTAAAATAGGGTATCGTTTTATACAACCAGTCTGCATCTGGAAGAAAATCTGCATCAAAAATTGCAATTAAATCTCCTTTGGCGATTTTCAAACCTTCTTTAAGTGCGCCCGCTTTAAAACCACTGCGGTCAACCCTGGTAATATGAACAATATCTAGTCCAGTTGCAGCAAGGCGCTGTACATGGGCGGCTGTGTCTTGCACGGTATCATCGGTAGAATCGTCTAAAACCTGTATTTCTAACTTTTCTCTAGGATAATCTATAAGTGCGATGTTATCTAATAAACGTTCCATTACATAAGCCTCGTTAAAAACAGGCAGTTGTATGGTTACATAAGGAACTTGATTTGCAATAGTCAAGTCAAATTTAAGCGAGTTATCTACCAGTTTTTGCGCCTTTATGTAATTAAACAAAAGGTTGAGTTGCGCTATCGCATACAGTAAAATTAATACAAGCGATACAGAATAAATCGCAATGCAAATCCAAACTAATATCATCTCTTAAAACCGTATTTGAAGATCCATAGTAATATCTTTAAGCCTGCAAATATAGCACCTTTAATGGTTCCTGAAACTTTTGACACCCCTATTCTATTGCGATATTTTACTGGTATTTCTTTATAAGAAAATCTCTTTTTCAACACTTTAAGCTGCATCTCTACCGTCCAGCCATAGGTGCGGTCTTGCATGTCTAAACCCAGCAACACGTTGTATTTAATGGCTCTAAACGGCCCTAAATCTGTGAATGTTGACTTAAATAATAATCGCATTAACGAGGTTGCCAGCCAGTTTCCAAAGATTTGTGGTCCTGTCATCGAGCCTTTTTCTCTTAATTGTTTTACACGTGCACCTACAACAAAATCAATATCATTTTCAATAATGGGCGCTACTAGCTCTAGCAATTGCTCTGGATAATCGCTGTAATCACCGTCTATAAATACAATAATATCTATTTCACCTGGCAATCCCGCTACATAATCCAAGGCCTTTAAACAGGCATAACCATAACCAGGTCTAGATTCTTCTACCACAGTTGCTCCTGCATTGCGTGCATTTGCAACGGTGTCGTCATTTGAATTGTTGCTACACACAATCACCTCGCTTACTAGGCTAGGGATAGCTTTAATGACTAATCCTATAGAATCTGCCTCGTTATAGGCGGGAATAATGACTTTTATAATTGGCTCTTTTTTCAGAAAACAAAATTTTAAAAAAATGCAAGTTAAAGATTATCAACCTAGGTTATAAAATAAAGTAACCCCAATTTGTAATCACTCTTGGTTAATTCATAAAATATACCCCTTCACTTATGCAATATAGCACATCAATTTAACTTTAACTTTTTGAATATCAATTTAAAAAAGGTTCTTATGCGTTAGGAAATCAAATTTTTAAAAGCAAGGTATCAACTAAAATTTACCGTCTAAAGTATTTACAGTCTTAAAAATAAGGTTGATTTTTCACAATTAATCTTATAACACCTATTTGTAATAAACACGATAACAAATCCACTCAATGAATTAATTTATACGTTTTAGTCCCTATTTTAAATAGCATACCATGAAAAGTACCGTTAAAAAAACCCCTTAAACCTTTTTACAAACCTTATTTTTGTTTCATAATGTCCTAACAAATGAAATTGAATACCACTAGAGACCTAGCCCTACAATTTGATCAAGAAGATGCGTTATCTCGCTTTCGCGAAAGCTTTCATATTCCAAAACATACAGATGGTACAGATTCTATCTATTTGTGCGGGAACTCGCTAGGCTTGCAACCACGACAAACTAAAACATTTTTAAATCAAGAACTAGACGACTGGGCACGACTGGGAGTAGAAGGCCATTTTCATGCAGCACATCCATGGATGCCTTATCATGAATTTTTGACTGTAACGACAGCTCAAATTGTAGGTGCAAAACCTCACGAGGTGGTAACAATGAACACACTTACCACAAATTTGCATTTAATGATGGTAAGCTTTTACCAGCCCAAAGGTAAACGCACTAAAATTATTATCGAGGCCGATGCTTTTCCTAGTGATCGATATGCTGTGGCATCTCAGGTAAATTTTCACGGTCTAGATGATAAAGAAAACATTATCGAGTGGTCTCCTAGACCGGGCGAGCACACCCCGCGAATAGAGGATCTAAAGAAAATCCTTAATGAAGAAGGCGATACAGTTGCTCTAATTATGATAGGTGCGGTAAATTACTACACAGGACAGTTTTTTGACCTGCCAAAAATAACCCAATTAGGACACGCAGCGGGTGCCATGGTAGGTTTTGATTGTGCCCATGCAGCTGGAAATGTAGATTTACAACTTCATGAATCGGGGGCAGACTTTGCCGTGTGGTGCACTTATAAATACATGAATTCTGGGCCAGGTAGTTTGGGCGGTTGCTTTGTACATGAACGACATGCAAGTAATCCTAATTTACCTCGATTCACTGGCTGGTGGGGACATAATAAAGACACCCGCTTTAAAATGCGCGATGATTTTGAACCCATGCACGGTGCCGAGGGCTGGCAACTTTCAAATCCACCTATTTTAAGTATGGCTGCGATAAGAGCAAGTATGGACGTATTTGCACAAGCTGGATTTATAAACCTCAGAGAAAAGTCAATACAACTTACTAACTATTTAGAATTTTTAATAAAAGAAGAAATAGGCGATCGTATTAGCATTATTACTCCGCCAACCTCAAAAGACAGGGGCTGCCAGTTATCACTTGCCGTAAAAAATGGTGACAAATCACTATTTAATGCCATAACAAAAAAGGGCGTTATTGCAGACTGGCGAGAACCAGATGTGATTAGAATAGCACCGGTGCCTTTGTACAATTCCTTTAAAGATTGTTGGAAATTTGTACAAGTATTAAAGTCTGAGATGTAATAACCTCGCAGGTGATTTAGATTTTTACTATTTAAAAGAAAATCCACCAATATTTGTTTTTTGAAAATATTTTTTGGTTAGGTTAACTAGAATAAAAAAGATGAATATGAAACAATAAAAAGCGATTTTTCAACAAAATGGAAAAAGTTTGAACCACTTCAATAAAAAATAATAGATCGAGGTAACCCTTTTTTAATTTCCATATTGTTACTTAAAAATTAAAAGTCCAAAAAATCGCTATTATAAAATTTAAGATATTGATTAAATAGAATCGAACTTTAAATGTTTAGCTTTGAACACATTTGAATCTTTACAAGGATTTTGAATAAAAAAGTAGCATATCAAACTAATAAAATGGGTTTAAAACCTTTTGCAATAAACAATATCCTGATTTAATGTAGTTATAGAAGCATATCAATATGAAAACAACAAATAAAGAAACTAATATACTCATCACAGGTGCCGGACTTTGCGGCTCACTTTTAGGATTGCGACTTGCGCAAAGAGGTTACCAGGTCAATATTCTAGAAAAACGACCAGACATGCGCGATGTGGTGGTAGATGGCGGGCGTTCTATCAATCTAGCCCTTTCAGATCGTGGTATTTCAGGATTAAAACTTGTAGGACTTGAGGAAAAAGTAAGAGAATTATGCATCCCCATGAATGGAAGGTTAATTCACGATCTAAAAGGGAATAAACTTGTCTCAAACTACAGCGGTAGAGAGGGTGAATATATCAACTCTATCTCTAGAGAAGCACTTAATAAACTATTACTAGACGAGGCAACAAAATTTGATAATGTTCAAATAGACTTTAATAGCGCTGTTACTGCGGCAGATTTGAAAAATGCAACAGTACATTATCATGATGTAATAACAGATAGTGAAAAACATAAAAAAGCTGATTTCTTAATAGGAACAGACGGTGCCGGATCGATTGTGCGCAAGGAGATGGCAAAACAACGAGACTTTCTTTTTTCACATAGTATGGACTGGCTGCCACATGGTTATAAAGAACTAAATATACCACCCACCAGTGATGGTAAATGGCGCTTAGAAAAAAACTTCTTGCACATCTGGCCGCGAGGTGGTTTTATGTTGATTGCCTTACCA
The DNA here is from genome assembly GCA_964593255.1 of uncultured Flavobacteriaceae bacterium. Classification (GTDB taxonomy): domain Bacteria; phylum Bacteroidota; class Bacteroidia; order Flavobacteriales; family Flavobacteriaceae; genus Nonlabens. The sequence continues at coordinate 23,684 of CAZQGX010000025.1, forward strand.
AATCTAGACGGCAGTTTTACTCTTACCTTATTCATGCAATATGATGATAATGATAAGGATGGGAGTCCAGCTTTTAATGAAATAAAAAACGATCAAGAAATTACTGATTTCTTTACTACCTATTTTAAAGATATCATCCCACACATCCCTGATCTTGTAGAACAGTATAAGACAAATCCTGCACCGCCGCTAGGCACCGTGCGCTGTTCACCATGGACCGCATATGGAACTAGCTTGATCATGGGCGACGCAGCTCATGCGATCGTTCCCTTTTATGGACAAGGAATGAATGCAAGTTTTGAAGATGTGCTGGTATTTGATAACATGATCGATCTTAACAATGAATGGGAAGATGCTTTTAACAGGTTTTCAGAAGTAAGAAAAGCAGATGCAGATGCTATAGCAGATCTTGCACTAGACAATTTTGTAGAAATGCGAGATAGTGTGGCAAACCCCAATTTCCAATTAAAGCGTCAGATTGAAATGCGACTAGAAGCTGCCTATTCTAAGAAAAAGTATCAGTCAAAATACTCGCTAGTAACTTTCCCGCATAAAAAGGTAAGTTATCACAATGCCATGTTGCGCGGCAGGGCACAAGATAAAGCCATACTTTGGTTACTAGAAAAAAACCACATTAAGGTAGAAGATGAACTAGAAGAGTTGCTACCTAAAATTAAAGAAAAGACAGAAGAAGTTCTTTGGATGCGAGCATGATTTATATACACAGATGCTAGAGTAATTCGTTCACCTTATAAAACAAAGTTTTTACAAAAAATGGGAGTAATAAAAGACAAAGCAAGACCTAGAGGCAAATATCCACACATTAAAAGAGTAGGAGATTTTCTATTTGTTTCTGGCACCAGTAGCCGCAGGGCAGACAACACTTTTGCAGGCGTGCAGGTCGATGAAATGGGTACAACCAATCTAAATATTAAAGAACAAACTGTTGCTGTTCTAGATAACATTGATGCTATTCTTAAAACCGAGGGAGCCACTTTAAATGACGTGATAGATGTTACCAGCTTTTTGGTAAACATGAATGACTTTGGTGGTTATAATGAAATCTATGGTAATTATTTCGATTTTGACGGCCCTACTAGAACAACCGTTGCAGTACATCAATTACCACATCCTCATTTGTTAATTGAAATCAAAGCTATAGCATATAAGCCCTTGTAGCATTGCACTTCCCACGGCTATGAATAATTAAATAACTACATCATTATGATGAATGATGTGTGTGATGGTCTCGCTTGAGCGAAAGCGGAATTTAAACCCACACTCAAAGCCTTAACATGAATAAAGAAAACTAATAAGTTCATCCCTCGATAATTAGTTCTAACAATTCTTATAACATGTAATATTTAAGTCAAATTATTTATTTTTTGAATTGGTAGTATCACAAATCTAACTCGTTAAAAATAAGATTTCCAAAATAGCAGAATCATTAATAGCTATAAAAATATCAATACCTTCGTTGATTTATGTTGTACTTTTAGCTTTGTGAACAGAAGAAGTTTTATAAAAAGTAGTGCAAAAGCAGGGGTTGCTCTCACGCTAGGAACAACACTGTATACATGTATAGATCCATCATTGTACAATATGAAAAAAAACATGAAACCTATTGCTATATGCACATGGGCTTTTGCAAAGGCTAATGAAGCTGCTGGAAAAGCGTTAGATAATGGCATACCAGCACTAGATGCAGCTATAATTGGTGTTACAATAGAAGAGGAAAACATTAAAAACACAACTGTAGGAAAAGGCGGTAACCCAGATCGAGAGGGTAATGTAACACTAGATGCTTGTGTAATGGATAGTGACGGCGATTGTGGCGCAGTTGTTTGTGTAGAAAATATAACTAATGTAGCAGCACTTGCGGCGGTGGTAATGAAACAAACACCACACGTAATGCTAGCAGCCAAGGGCGCAGAGGAACTAGCATACCAGCACAATTTTAAAAAAGAGGACTTACTTACACCTGTATCTAAAGATCGTTATAAAGAATGGCTTAAAACAAGCACTTACAAACCCATTATAAATATAGAAAATCACGATACTATAGGCATGTTGTGTATGGATGTAAATGGAGATATCGCAGGGGCGTGCACCACCTCTGGCCTTTCTTACAAAATGAAAGGTCGTGTTGGGGACTCTCCTATTATCGGTGCAGGTCTTTATATAGATAATGAAATAGGAGGAGCTGCAGCGACTGGCATGGGTGAAGAAATTATGAAAAATGTAGGTAGCTTTTTAATAGTAGAATTAATGCGCAATGGGGCGTCACCACAACAAGCATGCGAAGAAGCAGTAAAAAGAATAGTATCAAAAAATAAACAAATAGACACCTTTCAAGTCGCATATATAGCAATTAATAAAGCTGGCGAGACTGGCAGTTATTGTATACATCCAGGATTTGACCGTATGGAATATAGAGAATCAAAAAACAATAAAATTTCATCGCGTTCGTATTTAATTACTTAGTTACAAGAGTGATGATAAAACCCCAATAAAATGCATAATTAAATGCAAAGTCAAAAAAGAATATTTTTCAATTATCACCTTTTGTGCTTTTTTGGCAACTGCAATTTTTATTTTATTACTTTTCCCTAACTCATATAACATCACCTCTAATATTGAACTCTGGTAGTGTCAATAAAAGTGTGTCAGTGATTCATACTTTGTTTTCAAACGTCTATCAGACCTCCTGTGGTAAGTTAATTCACCATCACTCAATGACCCGGCAATATTTACATCCCGTTGTCTGTGCAATCTTTGTACTTTGACATGTATTGGAGTCTCATCCCAACAGTTATGCCTAAAATGACTAGTATTCCTCGGGGAAGAGTTTTGCTTCCAACTTCCTACAGATTCCAGCTCGCGACGGACACCCGTGCCTTCAGCTAATGGCTGGCGATCACAAACCACCATAGTGAACTTTCATCACCTAGTTAATTATCATGCACGGCACACAACAAAAAAAAGCCTCTTAAAAATTTAAGAGGCTTTTTAGATGATTTTTATGAATTAATAGTTCCACATATCCAACTCAAAATTTCTGATACTTTCTAATAAACGATCAGATTCGAGTAATTGCATCATAGAGTTATCAGTAATATACCTTTCAATCTCTCTGTCACCTTGAACATTATCAACTTTATAGATAACACTGCTGAATCTTCTGGAGTTTAAAATATGATCAAATGATAAAGGTCTTGCGGTATTTTGAGAATTAAACGCCTTAGCACCATGCAACAATTTCCTAGCGTCTGGATAATAAATCCAAAATAACTCTACGCCAGCAGGATCATCAGGAAAATTAACATCGGGAGTGACTGGACAAATACCTATAATACGATATCTCATTTCACTTTGACGGGTATCAAAATACCATGTACCTCGTATCCTATACTCTTTAACATCATCAGCACCTATAGTTTTAGTTTCAATATATTCATCAAAACCAGGAATATCATAGGTAGTATCTATATCAAGAGGACTTACACTTGCATCAGCAACAATTCCATTATCATTTAAAATATTAATACCTGCGTCAGTAATCTTTTGACTTTTTAAAGTACTAGCTATATCTTTAAACTCCCTGGCCTCATTGAAGTAAGAATCACCATACAACTTAATATTACCGCTCATTGCTGCCTTAGTAAGAACATGGTAAAGAGAACGACGTTCAGTACCAACAAAATTAGTGTCAATTGGATAATAAAGAGGGAAGTTAACTCTTTGATCAAGGTCAACCCTTTCCCACACTGTACGCTGCCACAAAACATCACGATCATCAATGAAACCGTAAGAAAGTGGCTTATCATTATCGTTTGCTAATTGCGCTTCAGTTTTCTTACCAAAATCCTCAGGACTCTTTGCGTTCAGAATGTTATTCTGTGCAAGACTAATTTGGGAAAAGAAAACTATAGTAAGTAAAACTAAAATCTTATTCATTTGTTTATTTTTTTATTAATCTGTTATTTCAACAGCGACATCAGATACACTTTGAACGTTTACGCCTGGAAGCACTGCTTTAATTTGTGAAAACACAACTATATCTCCTTTACGTGCCTTCTTAAGAACATTATTGGCCGCTGCATTAAGCTTTGTCCCTTGAACAGGAACAGAAGGTTGTGTAGGTACTTTGAACAAGAAACCCGTTACTTGTGGGGTCAAATCAAAGTCGAAATCAAGAAATTCAGCCGATACAGTAGAAATAGCAAGATTACCTCGAGTTTTACTTACATTTTCATATGCCTTACTTACCATACCTGTAGGACGTGGTAAGTTCTTAATACGATACGTTTTCTTGTCCGAAACAGTTTCACCGGTAGATAATTTTGCAGTTACATTAATGGTAACTTCCTTACCAGAACCAGGCTTCATCATATAAGATGAACCGCCTTTTTTAGTTAAACCTGTTGCAGATGCGTTTACATTATTTTCAGAAACACCTGCAAAAGATATGGTCATAGGGTTATCAACACCACGGTAAACAACGTTCATCTTATCAGCAGATATTGTTGCCGAATTTGGTTTTGGTATTGTAGAAAATGACTGATCTACTAAAACTGGAAGTTCCTCACCATCTTGATCAAAAATCAATGAACCTGTGATTTTATGATCTCCAGCAGCGCCAGCACCCACTTTTAAAACAACACGACCATCTTCAATAGTATATTGAGAGTCATTTAAATCACGACCATCCAATTTCAATTCTACTCTTTTTGGTTTTAAAGTAGCATCTTTCCTACCTAATACGATGCTACCATCAAAAGTTTCACCATTGTAATATGCAGATTTTGTTGCCTCCATTAAAGTAGTATAATTAGTCATACTTACTTGTTCCTTTAATTCACCAGCTAATAAATTACCTAAAACATCTGCCTCTGTACTTTTTATTTCACTTTGGAGTAAGGTTAATTTTGCAATAGAGGCAATAAGTGGATAACCTTTGTAGTGATAATCAAGATATGACATAGTTACCCCCTCACTATTTTTCACATCACCTGGTGTGAATTTACTTTTTAGAACCGTAGTAATAGTAGGATCCTTTACAACGGCAATCATATCTTTACGGTAGGTGTCCATTTTATCCATAAATTCTTGACCCGCAGCAGTAACTTTACCACCTTTAAGGAATTTTACATCTAGAAAATCACCTTTATCCATTACTGCATAATCCTTAGGATCCTCAACCGTATTTTCCATTTCAGATTTAAGTCCAGCTAGATAATCATAATAAGTTTTAGAAATCTTATCTACTTGTTCAGCTTTTGCTTTTAATGGCGCATACTTATCTGGTTGATCTGTTGCGAGTACGGTAAGCCCAGCTAATGCATTAGAATTTTCAAGATTTGCAGACACATTACTTTCTTCTATACTTTCATTAAGTAACCCAAATGCGTTAAGCACTTCTTTACTCATGTTTAATGCAAGCATTGCGATAAACACTAAATACATTAGGTTAATCATCTTTTGTCTTGGGGACTGTTTTCCTCCTGCCATAATATACTAATTAGTTATTTAAATTATATAGTTTGGTAAATCAACTAATTGAGAGTTATGATTTCATCGCTCCTAGCATGTTACCGTACACGCTGTTAAGAGAGGAAAGATTACTGGTAAGTCCAGCCATTTGCTCTTGTAGCTTGGTAGCATTTTCTGCTATAGCTTCGTTAGCAAGATGTTGACGATTAGAACTTTCTACTTGTACCTTGTAAAGACTATTTAACGATTCCATCTGTGCAGCTGCAAGAGCCATTTCTTCAGAATATTTCTTAGTTGATGACATTGCCTCGGCAGTTGGTGCAATTCCCTTAGCTGCGCCTTCAAATGAACGAATACTATTTCCTAGGCTCTCCATTAATTCACCATCAAGTTTAGCTTCTTTAAGCATTTCATCAAGTTTTTTAGATAATAAACCTTGAGCGTCTTGTGGTTCTTCTTTTCCACCTTTAACATTGGCAGCCTGACCACCTGCTAATTCTGGATATACTAGAGACCAGTCCAATTCATCTTCTACCGGTTCAAATGCTGATATAAAGAAAATAGCTGCCTCTACAATTAAACCGATCATTAAAAGATTATTTCCAGATAAACCATATCCAAAATCCCAGTGAAGGATTTTAAATAATGCCCCGATGATTACTACTGAAGCCCCGATACCGTAAGCCATGTTAAATACTTTCTTTGTTGCTTTTGACTGTGCCATTTTGTTACTTGTTTAATTTAGTTAATTTATAGTTAAGTTAATTTGGTTAAATTTAATTAGTTGATGCATTTAATGTCACATCAGTACCTACATAAGTTTGCACTGTACGGAAACCTATGTAACTTCTTGCACTATCTTGGTATTCATAATCTCTTGTGCCTACTTGTAAGAAATAAGAGACATCTTTCCAGGATCCACCTCTTACACCTTTACGTTTATTGTTATTATCGTTAACAACAGGATTGATAGAGGACATCAAATCATAAGCACCAGGTTCGTAACTCGAGTTCACCCATTCAGATACATTACCAGCCATATTGTACAAATTGTATTCATTAGGTTCATACGATCTTGCCTCTACAGTATACAAAGCTTGATCAGCTGCATAATCACCTCGCAATGGTTTAAAATTTGCTAGAAAACAGCCCCTGTCATTTTTAGCATAAGGACCACCCCAAGGATATTTTGCTCCTTCTAGACCGCCTCTTGCAGCATATTCCCATTCTGCCTCGGTAGGTAATCGATAATCAACAGCTCGTTCTAAGTTTTTCTTTTTACGATAAGTAGTATGATACAAAGTTCTCCATTTACAAAAAGCCTTTGCTTGTTTCCAGTTTACACCAACTACAGGATAGTCGCTATAAGCCTCATGATAGAAGTAATCATTGTGCATAGGCTCGTTATAGCTATAATTAAAATCTCTTATCCATACAGTAGTATCAGGATAAACAGGGATTGGCTCTTGTGTAATAAAGTCTTTTCTAGATTTAGTTTTATCTTTATTTCTAGCAACAGCACTCACATCTAAATTTGAATAATTAAAAATAATTTTTCTAGTGTCGATGGTACGCTCACCATTATAAGCCTCTTCAAAGGGAATCAACATTTGATCATACACTTCGGCATAAAATTCGTCTGGAATATCTTCTGTGTTCCATATAATATCTACATCTGGATTTAACCTGCGACCCTCCTCTAGGCCGGCGTAATTATCTTGATAATACTGTTCCCAAGGGGTTAGGTTTCCTGTATTTACGCCTTCAGCATCTAGAAAGGCAAATTCACCTATACCATTATCACCAGGAACAGCACTTTGATCCTCGGCCATGATAGCTAGGTTAGTCTTAAATATAGAATCTCGTACCCAAACAACAAACTGACGATATTCGGCATTTGTAATTTCGGTTTCATCCATGTAATAGGATTGTACTGTAACTGTTTTAGGAGGCGCGTTGCGGGTTGCAGCGATATCGTCATCACTTTTTCCCATAATAAATGATCCACCAGGGATGAGGGTCATACCATAAGGTTTTTCAGGATGCCACTTTTTTCCTTTGGCACCTACTACCATTCCACGATCTCCTTTACCACAACTTGCGAGAATGGCAACTACTGCTAAAAGGACTAATAACTTTTTCATAAGGGTAATTTATCTTTTCTTTATGAATTTAAGAGCGTAAACCTATTTAAAAGATTTCGTTCCCACAACTTTTTTTTATCAATAAATTAAAATATTCTTGATATTAACATATCAAATTTCATTCTTACGTCTTGCATTTAACCATCTGTCTGGATAACTTTGATTACAAGCTATCTCGTAATCTCGACGGCCACAGGGTAATAACGTGTGTTGTTTTAATTTATTATTAACTTTTGAAATAAATGGCAATTCTATCCACCACCTGCCGCTTTTATTAGATTTATAAAACGTGAGCACCTCGTCATTTATAGGTACTTTATAAGTTAAACAACTTTTAGACACATCTACAGGATACTCAAAACTTCTGTAATGATACCCTTCTATAAAATACCATATCATTTCTGCCACTAACTGTGCACCTACATTTTGTTCTTTATTTATTTCAAATATTCCAAATGCTTTTAAACGATCACTAATACCAGCATATCTGGACAAACTACAAATTTGTTTACCATCTAGTCCATTAGGGTTCGCTTTCGCGAAAGCGAGATCACTAGCACGCACAACATTCATATCTACACCTACAAGATCTGCATCACGTAGAACCGGCTCTGCTAGCGTTAAATCAGCATCTAAATGCCCTAATCTAACGGCTTCAAAATACATTTTTTCTAACAAATCAATTTCATCTTGCGAATTAAAGTAAGTCTGAAAACCTAAATTACTGTAATTAAATAAATTATAAGGCTCTTCTGTAATCATTTTACCTATATAACTGCGTGATGATAATGGCATCTCTATGTCGCCCAAATCAAACCTGCAATCAATATTTACCACGTTAATCATGTGTTGAAACTCGTCAAATGCACGGTAAATAGGATACATTAAATCCTGGCTACCACCAAGGAAAATGGGGATGATTGATTTTCTCAGAAAATATTCAGTTAGCTTTTGTACGACAAAATAAGTGTCTTCTACACGATCGCCAGCATGCACATCTCCTAAATCTGCCATAGGTGTGGACCAGTTTCCTGGGTACAACTCATAGAATTGTTCTCTAATGTGGTCAAGCGTTTCTAATTGAAAAAGTGCTTGTGGATCCCTGCGGTTTTCTAGAACACCTAGCAGCACTAACTTTACACCACTTAAACTAGGCAAACCCTCGCTAGCCGTATGCAATCGCATGGTGGTAGCAATGGTTTGCTTAGGTTGCATTTTAAGGTGCAACAATGCAGTTTCATTAATTGGTTTTAGAAATTCTAAAGCCATTCTATTATAGGGGGATTAAAGTTATTTTTTTGTTGTTTTCTTTTTAGCTACTACTTTCTTTTTTGCAGGTGCCTTTTTCTTTGCAGGGGCTTTCTTTTTGGCAGCTACTTTTTTCTTAGGTGTTTTATTGGCAATTAGCTCTTGTGCTTTTTGTAGGGTAACTTTTAATGGATCTATATCTTTTGAAAGTTCTACCTTAATTTTTCCCTTAATAAGGTTGTGTCTACCCCAACGTGCTTTTTCAATACGTATTCCTTCTTCCTCCCAGTCTACAATCAACTTATCTTTCTCCTTCTGTATTTTATCTTGAATCAAGGTTTCAATATCGTCGTTTGTAAGGTTATCAAAGTCGTATTTTTTATTTACAGAGATAAACATACCGGCCCATTTGATATATGGGCCAAAACGACCTTCACCTTTGGTAACAGGTTGCTCATCATAAATATAGATAGGAGCATCTGCTTTTTCCTTCATTTGTATTAACTCTGCCGCTCTTTCAAAAGTAATGGTCATGGGATCGTCATGACTTTCTAAACTCACAAAAGTTTTTTCATTAAATTTTACATAGGGTCCATACCTACCTTGATTTACCTCGACAGGATGACCGTTGTACTCGCCTACTGTTCTAGGTAATTTAAATAAGTCCATTACCTCATCTAGGGTGATGGTATTCAAATTTTGAGTAGGCAATAAACTGGCAAATTCTGGTTTCTCTTCATCATCTGCACTGCCTATTTGTGCCATCGCACCAAATCTTCCTAAACGCACACTAATAGGTTTACCGCTTTCTGGATGTGTTCCCAGCACTCGCTCTCCTACCTCGCGATCTGCATTTTCTGCAACATCTAGTACTGTGGGGTGAAAGCTTTTGTAGAAATGGCGCATCATATCTGTCCATTGCTCTTTGCCTTCGGCTATATTGTCAAAAGACTCTTCTACTTTGGCAGTAAAGTTAAAATCGAGAATACTTCCAAAATGCTCGACTAAAAAACTATTTACCACCCTTCCCACATCTGTAGGAATCAATTTATTTTTATCAGACCCTGTTTTTTCTTGCAGTTTTTTTTCTTTTACTTTTTGGTTTTTAAGAATCAGTTGTACATAATCTCTTTCTATACCATCAGACTGCCCTTTTTCAATATACTTTCTATTTTGTATGGTGGTAATGGTAGGGGCATAAGTAGATGGTCGGCCTATTCCCAGTTCCTCTAGTTGTTTTACTAGTGACGCCTCGGTAAATCTGTATGGAGGCCTTGAAAAACGCTCGGTTGCTGTAATGTTATTATTTAATAATTCTTGCCCTACTTTAAGGTCGGGCAATAAGCCTTGTTGTTCTAGATCTTCATCGTCAGTACCCTCTAGATATACTTTTAAAAACCCATCAAATTTTATAATCTCGCCATTTGCTGTAAATTTTTTATCATGCGTGCTGGCGCTTATAGTAACATTAGTACGTTCTAATTTTGCATCACTCATCTGGCTGGCAATAGCTCTTTTCCAGATCAATTCATAAAGTCGTACCTGGTCACGATCTGCACCAGAACTGTGTACTGCAAAATTTGTAGGTCTTATAGCCTCATGTGCTTCCTGAGCACCTTTAGACTTACCTTTATAGTTTTGCTCCTTATGGTATGGTTTACCATATGCTTTTAAAATTTCTTTTTGCGCCCCTTGTTTTGCCTCGTTGCTTAAGTTAACCGAGTCGGTTCTCATGTAGGTAATTAATCCAGCCTCGTATAAACGTTGTGCCAGTTGCATGGTGCGGCTCACATTGTAAAACAGTTTACGAGACGCCTCTTGTTGCAGTGTAGAAGTGGTAAATGGCGGTGCAGGTGATTTTTTGGCTGGCTTTTTAACTAGGTCTGCAACCTCAAATTTTGCTCCTTTATTTTTTTCTAGAAATTCTTTTGCCTCTTTAAAAGATTTTAAATTAGTAGGTAATTTTGATTTTAAAAGCGATCCATCTTTTGTGTTGAAATCTGCATCGACTCTAAAAGAACTTTCTGTTTTAAAGTTTACGATCTCATCCTCTCTTTCTACGATAAGTCTTACAGCCACAGATTGTACACGACCGGCGCTGGCGCCACCTTTTACCTTGCGCCATAAAATAGGCGATATTTCATATCCTACTATACGATCTAATATACGTCGCGCTTGCTGTGCATTTACCAGATCATAATCTATACTACGTGGGTTATCAATGGCATTTTGTACAGCGCTTTTTGTAATGGCATTAAAGACGATTCTTTTGGTCTTATTTTTTTTTAGGTCTAGCTGCTCGGCTAGGTGCCATGCAATTGCTTCTCCCTCCCGGTCCTCATCGCTCGCTAGCCATACCATATCTGATTCGGCTGCCATTTTTTTAAGCTTTTTAACCAGATCCTTTTTATCGCTACTCACAATATATCTAGGCGTAAAATCCTTTTCTACATCTACCCCTAATTCTTTTGAAGGAAGGTCGGCAATGTGACCAAAACTAGACGCTACTTTATAATCCTTTCCTAGAAATTTTTCTATGGTTTTTGCCTTTGCTGGCGACTCTACAATTACAAGATTTTTTGCCATTCCACTATATTTTAAGAAATGCAAAGGTATGTGATATTTTTTTGAAGGTTACAAACTACTGTTTAACAAGTAGTTAAAAATATAAAAATTACTTTAAGTAGTTCAGGTCTTGGTAATTAGGCACAATTGCCATCTTGTTTAATCGATTATTTAAAGTGTTATAAATTCATTTTTATCTTTAAAGATGGTGATAATTACGCTTCCGCGAAAGCGAGAATTCAATAAAAAACACAGTTAAAAGAGACTATTACTATATCAATTAAAACCTCGATAGCTAGCACTGTAAATAATTTACTAAGATCATGCTGACATTGTGTCACATTAATTTCAAAAAACTTATATTTGCAGCGTTATTTAAACATAACAACGCATGGAAAAGATTATTGAAGAGCAAAAACAGGGTACAGCCGTAGTGCTAGAGCAAAATGAAAAAAATACCCGCAAATTATACATAGAAAGCTATGGCTGCCAGATGAATTTTTCTGATAGCGAGATTGTAGCTGCCATACTTGCCAAAGAAGGTTTTAACACCACTAGTGTTATGGAAGAAGCTGATCTTGTACTGGTAAATACCTGCTCGATAAGAGACAAAGCAGAGCAGACGGTACGCAAAAGATTAGAAAAATACAACCGGGTAAAAACCAAGAAAAATCCTAACATGAAAGTAGGCGTTCTAGGTTGTATGGCAGAGCGATTAAAGTCTAAATTTCTAGAAGAAGAAAAGATTGTAGACATGGTTGTAGGTCCAGATGCCTATAAAGATTTACCCAATCTAGTTGCCGAAATAGATGAAGGTAGAGACGCAGTTAATGTGCTGCTCTCAAAAGATGAAACCTATGGCGACATTTCACCAGTGCGTTTAAACTCTAATGGTGTTACCGCGTTTGTGTCGATAACACGTGGTTGTGATAATATGTGTACTTTTTGTGTGGTACCTTTTACTAGAGGTAGAGAACGCAGCAGGGATCCACAATCTATTCTAGAAGAAGTAAGCGATTTGTGGCACAAAGGCTTTAAAGAGGTGACCTTATTAGGTCAGAATGTAGATTCTTATTTATGGTATGGTGGTGGCCTTAAAAAAGATTTTAAAAAAGCCAGTAAAATGGCCAAAGCTACTGCAGTAGATTTTGCGCAATTATTGCATAAGGTGGCTAATTTGCAACCGCACATGCGTGTACGCTTTTCAACCAGCAACCCGCAAGATATAAGTGACGATGTACTACACGCTATCGCCGCACATAGAAATATTTGTAACTACATTCATCTACCTGTGCAGTCTGGTAGTGACCGTATTTTAAAAGAAATGAATCGCTTGCACACCCGGGAAGAATATATGGCGTTAATAGACCGTGTGCATGCTATTATTCCAGAATGTGCGGTGTCGCAAGACATGATTACAGGTTTCCCAACAGAGACAGAAGAAGACCATCAAGACACATTAAGCCTTATGGAATATGTAAAATATGATTATGGCTTTATGTTTGCCTATTCAGAACGACCAGGGACCATGGCTGCTCGCAAACTAGAAGACGATGTCCCTGAAGAAACCAAGAAGCGCAGACTCAATGAAATCATTGCAGTGCAAAGAAAAACAGGATATGAAAAAGCAAAATATTTTGTGGGCAAAACAGTAGAGTGTTTGATAGAAAAAGAATCTAAAAAATCCGACAAGCAATGGGCAGGGAGAAACTCACAAAATTATGTCGCCATATTTGACAAAGAACATTATAAAGTAGGTGATTTTGTAATGGTAGCCATAACAGATTGTACTAGTGCCACTCTAATAGGAAAAGCAATAGGTTACAGCGATATGGAAGGGTCACTAACTTATGACAGTTTATAAATATGGAAAGTGTACAATCAGTCAAACAACGTTTTGAACTTATAGGCAATGACCCAAGTTTTAATAGAGCCATAGAAAAAGCGCTACAGGTTGCCCCTACAGACATCTCAGTACTTGTGACTGGTGAAAGTGGTGTGGGTAAAGAAAGTATTCCTAAAATCATACATTCACAATCATTTAGAAAACACGCTAAATACATAGCGGTAAACTGCGGTGCGATTCCAGAGGGCACTATAGACTCAGAATTATTTGGCCATGAAAAAGGCGCCTTCACTGGAGCAACAGCCACCAGATCAGGATATTTTGAAGTGGCAGATGGCGGCACCATATTTCTTGATGAAGTAGGAGAATTACCCTTACCTACACAAGTGCGTTTATTACGTGTGCTAGAAAACGGTGAGTTTTTAAAAGTAGGATCTTCTGTAACACAAAAAACAGATGTAAGAATTGTTGCTGCGACCAATGTAAAAATGTTTGAGGCAATTGAAAAAGGAAAGTTTAGAGAAGACCTTTATTATAGATTAAGTACAGTAGAGATAGATTTACCACCCTTAAGAGACCGCAAAGGCGATATACACTTGCTTTTTAGAAAATTTGCCAGCGAGTTTGCAATGAAGTACAAGATGCCTACCCTGCGCCTTGATGAAAATGCAATCTCGATGCTAACCAATTATAGATGGAGCGGTAACATAAGACAGTTGCGCAACATTGCAGAACAAATAAGTGTACTAGAAAAAGAAAGAAACATCACGGCAACCACCATGCGCAACTACCTGCCAGATGCTGGCAAGAACTTGCCTGCGGTAATAGGTAGTAAAAAAACAAGTGACAACGAGTTTGCAAACGAGCGAGAGATCCTTTACAAAGTACTCTTTGACATGAAAAATGATCTTAATGATCTAAAAAAACTCACCAACGAACTCATGGAAAATGGCAATGTAAAAGACGTGAGAGAAGAAAATCCTGGTTTAATCAAACGTATTTATGGAAATCAAGAAAGCAGTGAGCAAGATTATGAAGATGTAATAGACAATGCCTATGAGTACCATCAAGAACCCCCAATTACAGCAGCCGTTCAAACTACAAATAAACAAGTAGATGAATATGCCGAACAGCTACCACCTGCAAGCGATAGATACGACTTTGCCCAAGAAATACAAGAAGAAGAGTCCCTTTCACTTGCAGATAAAGAAGTAGAATTGATTAAAAAATCATTAGAAAGACATAAAGGAAAAAGAAAAGCAGCGGCAGATGATTTAGGAATCTCAGAAAGAACACTTTATAGAAAAATAAAACAGTATGATCTTTAAAAACCTACGCTTATTTATTACCAGCACCCTCATACTTTGCCTTACTTCTTGTGGCTTTTATAGTCTAAGTGGGGTTACCTTGCCAGATAATATCAAGACATTTCAAGTAGATTATTTTGGCTATCAGGCGGCGCTTGTAGAACCAGGTATTGAGCGAGATTTTACTCTTGCCTTGCAGGATTTAATACAAGACCAGTCTAAATTGAGTCTGGTAACTAAAAATGGAGATTACATCTATCAAGGCGAAATTACACGATTTTACATCGCCCCAATGACTGCGACTGCAAATAGCACTGCTTCTCAAAATAGAATAACGGTTGAAGTTAATCTAAGGTTTACCAACACCAAAATAGATGAAGAGAGTTTTGAAAAAAAATACAGTTTCTTTTTTGATTATGATGCCGATACGCAACTGCAAGGCGCTGCATTAACAACGGCGCTAGAAGCAATTTATGAGCAAATCACTCAAGATATTTTTAACGATACACTTGCAAAATGGTAGATGTTTTACAAATAAATAAATTGCTCGCATATCCTGAAGATATTCATGAAGACCACCTTTCTATTATCAAAAACCTTATAGAAAAATATCCATACTTTCAGGCAGTGCGCAGTATTTATTTAAAAGGTCTCAAAAATATAAACAGCCCCATTTATAACAAAGAATTACAAAATACAGCGGCACATACCACAGATCGATCTGTTTTATTTGATTTTATTACATCGACTAGCTTTGTACAACAAGAGGTAAGTGAACACATAAAGTTAATACTTGAAGGAAATAACCTAGATGCACATCTAGAAGTAACTATACCTGAAACAGAAAATGTCCAACATGCTAAAAAAGCAATAAGAGAAGAAGACTTTAACGCAAGCAAAGATTTTACACAGGTTACAAAAAGCGATCTTTTTGAGAAAAAGAAAGAGTCTATAGTAGTTGATGAACCTTTAAATTTTAAACAAGACGAACATTATAGTTTTTCTCAATGGCTACAACTTACAAGCTTAAAACCTATTGAAAGGGTAAAAAATATATCGCAAGAAGAAGATCATGTCGCCCCTGCAACGATTACTGATGCAAACCCAGAATTTGAAGAGAGCAAATGGGAAATAGAAGAAAGGGAAAGAAAAATGGCGCGCATCGATCAATTTCTAGCAGAAAAACCAAAAATAAAGCCTCGTAAATCTGCAAGTGGTAATATGATTGTCGCTAGTCAATATGAAGATCCCAATCAATTTATGACCGAAACCCTAGCCAAGGTCTATCTTGCACAAAAAAACTATTCTAAAGCTTTAAAAGCTTATGAAGTATTAGTATTGCAACATCCAGAAAAAAGTGGTTTATTTGCAAACCAAATTAAGGAAATTAAAAATTTACTAAGTAACAACCTATAATGACTACATTTTATATTTTTTTAGGACTCATCGTATTAGTATCATTTTTACTGATCGTGGTAATTATGGTTCAAAACCCTAAAGGTGGGGGACTATCCTCTAGTTTTGGAGGTGGTGGCACGCAGCAATTAGGTGGTGTAAAAAAAACAGGTGACTTTTTAGATAAAAGCACGTGGGTTTTATCAACTGCCCTATTGGTTTTAATATTGCTAGCGAGTACCACATTAATACAAGGCAATGCCGAGTCGACCATCAAGATTACCGATCCTGATGCAAAAGTTGAAAACGTCACTACTCCTGCAACCAATTCAAATACTGAAACCACAACAGAAGGTACATCGACTGACAATTAGTACATATTTATAAAAAAATAACTGACAAAATATCCAGCCTTAATCGCTGGATATTTTTGTTTACAGCAGTTTTGTCATAGAAACTCTCTTGGCACATTTATAGAAACGCAGCAATCAATATTAATAAAAACATTTAAATAATTTAAAATGGCATTACATATTCAACCATTATCAGACCGCGTAGTAATTGAACCTACAGCTGCTGAACAAAAAACAGCCTCTGGACTTTACATTCCAGACACTGCAAAAGAAAAACCACAACAAGGGCAAGTAGTTGCCGTGGGTAAAGGTAAAAAAGACCACGATATGACTGTAAAAGTGGGCGACACCGTACTTTATGGAAAATATAGTGGTACCGAGTTAAAACTAGACGGTAACGATTATTTAATCATGCGCGAGGACGACATCCTTGCTATAGTGTAAAAAATTAGTTACAAAATACCCCTTTATTTATAGTAGCTTTTATTTTTAAATAACTTTCTTTTTGTTTCGCTTTCGCGAAAGCGATATTGTTAATAAGATCAAAAACACTTATTAATAAACCTAAATGAAACAGAATAGTTTACAAAAATAGGCTGCTACAAAGAAGAAAAACACAAATTATTAATTAGTAACAAATAAGAGTTTGACAAAAACTCTTTAAAAAACAAAAAAATGGCAAAAAACATAAAATTTGATATTGAAGCAAGAGATGGTATAAAACGCGGCGTTGACGCACTAGCAAATGCCGTTAAGGTAACATTAGGACCAAAAGGACGTAATGTGATTATAGGAAAATCTTTTGGCGCTCCTGTAGTAACCAAAGATGGTGTGAGTGTTGCAAAAGAAATAGAACTTGCAGACGAGTTAGAAAACATGGGCGCGCAAATGGTAAAAGAAGTAGCCTCTAGAACCAACGATCTTGCTGGTGACGGTACTACTACTGCAACGGTTCTTGCACAAGCAATTGTAAAAGAAGGTTTGAAAAACGTAGCTGCCGGTGCCAACCCGATGGATTTAAAACGAGGTATAGACAAAGCTGTTGAAGCCATCGTTAAAGACCTTGATAAACAAGCCAAAAAAGTAGGTGACTCTAGCGAGATGATCAAGCAGGTTGCCTCTATATCTGCAAACAATGATGATGTTGTAGGTGAATTAATTGCAAAAGCCTTTGCTAAAGTAGGTAAAGAAGGAGTAATAACGGTAGAAGAAGCCAAAGGAACAGAAACTTATGTAGATGTTGTTGAAGGTATGCAATTTGACCGTGGGTATTTATCCCCATACTTTGTAACCAATTCTGAAAAGATGACTACCGAGTTAGAGAATCCGTATATCTTGTTGTTTGACAAAAAGATCTCTACCATGAAAGAATTAATGCCCATTCTAGAGCCGGTTGCACAAACAGGTAAACCACTTCTTATTATTTCTGAAGATGTAGACGGCGAGGCGCTAGCAACTCTAGTAGTTAACAAACTGAGAGGTTCATTAAAAATTGCAGCGGTAAAAGCACCAGGATTTGGTGACCGTAGAAAAGCAATGCTAGAAGATATCGCTATATTAACAGGTGGTACCGTAATATCTGAAGAAAGAGGTTTTACTCTTGAAAACGCTACCCTAGAGATGCTAGGCACTTGTGAAAAAGTAGATATTAATAAAGACAATACCACCATAGTAAATGGTAGTGGTAATGCAGCAGATATCAAAGCACGTGTGGGACAAATCAAGTCACAAATAGAAAATACCACATCTGATTATGACAAAGAAAAACTTCAAGAGCGTCTAGCAAAACTTGCTGGCGGTGTTGCTGTACTTTATGTAGGTGCTGCAAGCGAGGTTGAAATGAAAGAGAAGAAAGACAGAGTAGACGATGCCCTTAATGCAACTCGTGCAGCGGTAGAAGAAGGTATTGTTGCCGGTGGTGGTGTTGCCCTTGTACGTGCAAAATCGGTACTTTCTAAAGTAAAAACTCTAAATGCCGATGAAGAAACTGGTGTATCTATTGTCGCTCGTGCCGTAGAATCTCCTTTAAGAACCATAGTAGAAAATGCAGGTGGTGAAGGTAGTGTGGTGATTTCTAAAATTTTAGAATCTAAGGGTAATGAAGGCTATGATGCCAAAAACGATAAGTATGTAGACATGCTTAAAGAAGGTATCATCGACCCTAAAAAAGTTACTCGTATCGCGCTAGAAAACGCAGCCTCGGTTTCTGGAATGATTCTTACTACAGAGTGTGCTCTTGTAGAAATCAAAGAAGATAATGCAGGTGGTGGTATGCCAGGTGGTATGCCAGGCGGCATGGGTGGAATGATGTAATAATCAATTTTATCAATCCATATAAAAGGCGATCTGTAAACAGGTCGCTTTTTTTATTTATAGCCCTCTAGTGCATATTGGTTTGCTTACTTTTAAATGATTTTTTTAGGCATAGCGATCTACCATGGATGGTGTCAAAGAAAACAAAGTTATATTTAACCTAGAAAATGGTTTTGGTTTTATAATGCACCATAAAGGCACATAACTCCGTTCTCTTTTTAATCGTTTAGGACGCTATTGTTTTCAAACCTATGTTAACTAAAAAAGCTCTGGTCTACCCAATGTCAAAACATCTATGTTAAAAATGATATCGCATTCTTGTGAAATTAGAATTTTATTTTAAACCCATTACAGTTTGTCTAATTTTTTTGTAATTTGAAAGGTGTTGTGGCAACAAGGTTATTAAATTAAAAGCTTTTTCTAGAACCAGATTTTTAAAAAATACCACAACTTACCTGTAAGCCCTCCAAAAATATCAACTATGTAAAATGTCATTAGAGCCTAGAGTTCCTTCAACTATTAAAACTAGATTTCTACTATTGTTTATAGTGATAATATTACGCTTTCGCGAAAGCGTAAACTAAACAAAATCTTATTTTAATTGATTTTACGGTAAACTATGAAATAGAATTACATAACAATTTTTATTTCAATACTTTACATTTTTAATTTTACTAATAATGGTATTGATTTAAAAGTTTCGGTCGCTAGTGGTAAAATGTAAAAAGCATACTTTAGAAAATTATAAGTACTAATCTGGAGAAACTTATATTTATCCCCATTACAAGTACGATTTTGGTCATAAAGAAGAACAAAACGAACGATTGAAAACATTTTACAAAAAAATGTATTTATGAATCAAATGAATGACAAAATGAAGTGATCTAGACATTTAATAATAATCAACTATTTTTTTTGAAAGCTTTTTTAACTGCTTAATTAGGCTAAAAAAATAAAAAATGATAATAAGTAAACGACATAGAGCCATTTTTTAGCAAATGGAAAAGGTTTAAACCACTTCAATATTATAAATTCGTAAAAAATGCTGTTTATGTTAATTAAAAAGTAAAATTGTTATATTTATGAACGCCACCATATGAATCCTAAAAACCTACAAAATGATCAGAAAAATATTTACTTTCTACCTATGCGCTACTGTTATAACAACCAGCATGTTGTCTTGCAAAAATAAAAGTGACGAAAAAACCATAGACCCCATGACAAGCAAATTAAATGATTCTACAGATGATCCTATTTGGGAAGTTGATTTTATAGATAATTTTGAAACTTTTAATACAGATAATTGGCAAGATCAACGTATCTGGGTAAACAACGAGACACATTGTTATGTTCCCGATAATAAATATGGCACTCGCGAGGTAAGTGATGGTACCCTTAAAATAAAAGTAGTTCATCTAGATCAAAAAATCAATTGTGATAATCTAGACAAATATGGAAAGCAACATCCAGATACCGAGTACGTTGCTGGGCGCATCGCTACAAAAAATCGCAAGGAATTTATTAAAGGAAAGTGGACTGCTAGACTAAAATTAAGCAGTAATGGAGAGGCCAGCATGTTCCCAGCCTGGTGGTTACTGGGGGCGCAAAATAACGAGGCCCCTGTGCAGGAACCTGACGAAAACATTTGCTGGCCCATGACAGGATCTGGCGAAATAGACATTTTTGAGCACCACGGTGATCATCAAAAAGATCATTTTACTACAGGTGCCATTAAAAGTTTAGGAGAATGTGATAAAGGAGACTGGTGGAGTTTAAGAAAGGGATTTGATGCTACTTTAAACGATTACCATACTTATTCAGTAGAGTGGGAAAATAGCGACCTAGTTTATCGAGTAGACGATATAGAAGTGTATCGCAATGTGGGTGAAGGCGATAATTATCCAGAACCTATGTTTGCCATTTTAAATTATGCCAAAATAACTGACGCCCCCATGAAAGGCGAATGGGTTATGGAGGTAGACTGGGTAAAACATGAATACCGTAAATAACATTTTACCATTTATAGGTTCTAACAAAGTTGTGAGTAACTAGCTTACCTCACTTTTTTATTATTACTTCTACTTTTATTCTTCTTTTTATCTTACACTAACCCATCAAAATAAATAATGAACAAGTCTTACACCATTTACATAAGTTTTGTTGTCGCTCTAGGAGGTTTTCTTTTGGGGTTTGACAGTGCAGTTATCTCTGGCGCTGTAGGAGGAATTTCTGAATATTTTAAAATGTCTGATTGGGAATTAGGCTTTGCAGTGGGCTGTGTGATTTTTGGCGCGATGGCTGGCAATCTTACCGCAGGTCCTTTAAGCGATAGATATGGTAGAAAAGTCATACTTATTATTACAGCGGTATTTTTTACCATTTCGGCAGTTTGGTCTGCACTGGCAACTGGTTATATAGAATTTATTATTGCGAGAATTATAGGTGGTATAGGTATAGGCGGTGCCATTTTAATTGCCCCCATTTATATTGCCGAAATCGCACCACCACAACTGCGAGGTAGATTGGTTTCTTTAAATCAACTGAATATCGTTCTAGGTATCTCTGTTGCTTATTTTTCTAATTATTTTTTAAAAGATATTGAAGTAGAAAGTTGGAGATGGATGCTGGGTGTAGAGGCCATTCCAGCAGTAATTTATTTTATGGCTCTATTTTCTGTGCCTAAAAGTCCTAGATGGTTAATACAAAAACTTCAAGATACAAAAATAGCTACAGCTGTTTTAATCAGGATAGGTGGCGAGACCTATGCGCAAAATACACTTGACGAAATTAATAGAGGTATCGCAAAAAAGGAAAAGAAAGGAACTCTTTCTCAACTTTTTAGCAATCGCATGCGCACTATCATTATTATCGCTTTTGGTATCGCATTTTTCCAACAAATAACTGGTATAAATGCCATTTTCTATTATGCTCCCACCATATTTGAACAAGCAGGCGGCAGTAAAGACGCTTCGTTTTTACAAGCCATTGTGGTAGGATTAACAAATTTAATATTTACACTAGTCGCAATAAGACTTATCGATAAACTAGGAAGAAAACCACTTTTAATTATAGGCACCGCAGCGATGACCTTGGCACTGAGTATTGCTACCATGGCTTTTAATAATGCTACTTATAAGATAAATGCTGTTACTATAGAAAAGATAGACAACTTGCCTATACAAGAAGCTTTATCGTCTCTAGAAGGCAATAGCTATCAATCTCAAAGCGAATTGTTTGCCGCAATAAAACCCCTTTTAACAATAGAACAAAATAACGATTTTAAACGCAATAAAGTAAAACATTTGATCTCTATAAACGCCACCTGGGTACTCATCGCGATTTTATTATATGTAGCGGCATTTGCAATCTCTTTAGGACCAGTGATGTGGACTTTACTGTCTGAAATTTTCCCGGGTTACATTAAAGGTATTGCAATATCTGTGGTAGGCTTTTTCAATTCTTTAGTAAGTTATACGGTAACACAATTCTTTCCTTGGGAATTGACAAATTTAGGCCCCACATTAACCTTTGCGATATATGCTGTAATGGCAGCATTATCTTTATTATTTGTAATGAAGTTTGTAATAGAAACCAAAGGAAAAAGTCTAGAAGAAGTAGAAGAATTGCTGATTTATAAAGTGAAATGATTCAAATTCTTAACATTTTAATAAATATAATTTACAACATTAAACTCTAGAGTAAAATATCAAGATTTTACTTACAGCAATAATTTATACCACAAAATCTAAATAAAAGAATAGAAATCCTTTAGGATAACATAAAAATCTTCAGACTTAAATTATTATTACTAATAATACTGTTAATTTTTTACATATCTAATAACGACTAATAATTTTTATCGACTGATACACAGTCGCTTAAATATTTACACCTTAAATATGTTTATAAATTAGGTTGCAAATATTAATTTTTTGTTAATTCATAAAATATAGTTGTATGTTGCGCTCCTAATCAAAACTTAATTGAATATCCGTAATTACGCCTAAATTTTGTATATTGTGGTGTAATATAATAA
>CAZQGX010000026.1:0-45971 GCA_964593255.1 uncultured Flavobacteriaceae bacterium
TACTGGCACTATTATACCGAAATTACTGGCACAAATCGAAACGGAGTAGCCAATTGGATTAAAAAAATTGCTAGACGACACAAAATACTGGGTAGATTATAAAATCTTTTTACCAGAACAAATAGCTATTAGATTCAAGCATCGAATAGTATCTATTCACTGTTTTCCCAATGGAAATGGTCGACATTCAAGATTAATGACTGACATTATCATGGAATCTATATTTAATAGCGAAATATTTTCTTGGCATCAATCAAACACGATTAAAGCTAATCAAATTAGAAAAGTATATATTAATTCATTAAAAGAAGCTAACATCGGAAACTTTGAACCATTAATTAAATTTGCAAAAATCTAAATTAAAGTAAATAGGTTAAAAATGCATCCTTAAAAGTCTTTAATACCGCCAAATATTGTTTAAATGTGGTAAGAAATTTAAACCTTCTAAATTATAATTTATAAACCTATTAAAACAAACAATAAGTATTCATCACAATCACTTTTAATTAAATAAGTACAACTATATTTGCAACATAAAACGGCTACGTAGCTCAGCTGAATAGAGCACTGGATTTCGGCTCCAGCGGTCACAGGTTTGAATCCTGTCGTAGTCACGAATTTATTTAAACCGTTTTAAACCAAATGTTTAAAGCGGTTTTTGTTTTACCTTGTTTTTAAAAAATCAATTAATATTCTTTAAGCCAGTTAGTGAATAGTTTGAACTTTTTGGTTTTTGACTTTGACTCACCTAATTCAGTAACTCAGATAATAATTGGTTCATTTTGTCAAATTTGGCTTTATTTTGTTCTTTTAGTCTAGCTAGA
This sequence comes from uncultured Flavobacteriaceae bacterium, assembly GCA_964593255.1. Taxonomy (GTDB): domain Bacteria; phylum Bacteroidota; class Bacteroidia; order Flavobacteriales; family Flavobacteriaceae; genus Nonlabens. The sequence continues at coordinate 825 of CAZQGX010000026.1, forward strand.
TTCCTAAGTTTCCATTGTACTGCGGGAAAATTTTCAAAATTATAATTACCCCAATCTGGATCGAGTCTATTAAATGCTAGTAAGAATTGTTTGTCAATTTTAGTTAAGCTATTTTGAATAGTTTTGATAAGTACAGTTCGAGTTTCTTCAAAATCATTATAGGTGAAAGGTTCATAGCTCATTCCTAGGAATTGATTCACCATAGCGTCCTCTTGATTAATTAAGTTAGGGTTTAGTATTTCATGTGTAGGTCTGCTACTGCATAATAACAATAAAAGGAATCCTTTTTTAATATCCTCGGTAAAACCTTCATTGTCTAAAAGGTATTTAACATCAAATAAATCTCTTGGATGTTGGCGATTTAATGCTGCACAAATTTTACCTCCATAAAGTTGCGCTAATGGAACAACTTGAATATTACAAAATACATTAAAATCTTCTTGAGTTTTACTAGTCAAAGCCATCTCAACGGGATCTTCCATGAGACCTCTATTAATTTGATTAACCTCTAGCTTTACAAGAGCATTAGAATTTGCGATTTGTAATTTCAAAACCTTCTCTTTTAAAGTAACCTGAATACCCAAGTTTAATTTTTCAATATGAAACTTTATCCCTTTCAGTCCAACAATAATAGCATTTATAGAAGTTTCTCTATCTTCAATAGGTATGTATGTTAAATCTATATCTACAGATAGTCTAGGCATATCTCTAATAAAAAGGTTAATTGCTGTTCCTCCATGTAGAGCAAAACACTTTTGTTTTGCAACCTCAGGTAATATATCTAACAGTAATGCGACTTGACTTTTGTAATTACTCATAGTTTACCAACTCTTTAGAAACAGTAATGGAATACTTAGATATGTAAACTCCATTATTAACAAATGATCGTTTTCCCTTACCTAAGTTTATATTCTTTAAATCAATAAATTTAAACCACTGGTGATTTGCTTTATCAGCCATATATAAAAACAATCGTTTTACTTTAATAGAATTACATTGTTCCAGATAGCTTTGAACTTGTTTTGGTCTAAGATTATTTAATCCTTCCATTATTTCGTAACATTCTATCAGACCCTGCTTTTTAGGAGCTAGATATAGATATTCCAAGAAAGCTCTTATAGGATCTGATATTTGTAAATCAAAACCTTCCACTTTTAATAGCTGTAACCCTAATTTTGAAGGAAGAAAGGAACTTCGATAAAAATTTATTTTTAAGCCCCATTGATAGTTTGTAAACCAAGTTGGAAGTTTTTCCTCAGTTGCCCCAAATAGCGTAATTTGCTGTTTATTTAATTCTAGATAATGAGCTTTTCCAAGTAGCGACAGTGCGGTTTTTCCTCCTAAGTGTATGGTTAAATTAGACTGATTTTGTAAAGCGTAAATAGCACTTTGGTAAGTTGCTTTTTCTCCCAAACGCATCCATGCACCATTACCTAATGAATAAAGCCATCTGCTTTTTCTATATCGATTAATTAATTGACTTGAAAATCCATTATGCGCTAACCACGAACTCATAAACACAGTTCCTGCTGGTTGTGATTGAAGTAGTTTGTTTATTTTCTGCTGCTTTTCCAAACTATAAGTTTGTTTATAAGTCTAATTTTAAACTTTTGAAAGTTTATTATAAATCAAATATACAAACTATTAGTTTGTATAAGTATTAAAATATAAACTAAATTTAATATCAATTATTGATTTTATAATTCATTTATTCTTAGAAGTTAATTAGAAAAACATAAAGGTATTAGGCTTTAATAATATTTGATTTACAAAGAATTACCTCAATATCTTCTTTTAAAAAGTTTGAACTCTGTCCGCTCTAGGTCAAAACAACAGATCAAAGTATAATTGCTTTAAATGATCAAACCCTGACAAGCATACTTGGTCAGGGTTTTGTACTTTTAACCTGTACCGTATAGACAAGTTTCATTATTTTAGCCGTTGCTTAAAATAGTAGTACAAGTAAATACAAGCCTTTAACAAATATTATTCGAGACTTAGGCTCTGGCAAAGTAACAAAGTAATGAGATTAAAAAATAAGAAACATTTACCATTAGACGGAATTGCAGGGCTTAAAGAAAACTTTAAAGCAGATGTCATTTCTGGTTTTATAGTGTTTTTACTAGCCTTACCATTAAGTTTAGGCATTGCTAAGGCTTCTGACTTCCCCCCTATTATGGGGTTGATCACTGCCATTATAGGTGGTATCGTTGTAAGTTTTTTTATGGGGTCGCGGTTATCTATCAAAGGTCCTGCAGCGGGTTTGATTGTTATTGTTGCTGGCGCTGTTGCCGATTTTGGACAGGGAGACCAAACACTAGGCTGGAAACTAGCACTAGGCGCCATGGTAATGGCTGGACTATTGCAAATCACATTGGGACTTTTAAAACTGGGCAAGCTCGCAGATTTTTTCCCCCTAGCTGCAATACACGGCATGCTAGCCGCAATAGGTATTATAATTATTGTTAAACAAATACCTGTTTTATTAAATGATGACCCAATAATAGCAAAGGGTATGAAACCATTTGAATTGTTATGGAATATTCCAAAATTTATTACAAATCTTGATGGTAAAGAAGCTATTATAGGCGTTATCAGTTTATTAATCATGCTATTATGGCCATTATTAAAGCACAAGGTTTTAAAAATGGTGCCTGCCGCTTTGCTTGTACTGATTTTTGCAATTCCGGCAGAATTGTTTTTGGATTTTGAAAAGGTAGCACCATTACATTCAAAATTAAAAGTAGGAAAACTCATTGAAAGCATTCATATAAATGTTAATTTCAATGGGATATCACAAACAGGAATATTTATAAAATATGTGATTATGTTTGCTCTTATAGGTTCTCTAGAATCATTGCTTACAGTAAAAGCAGTGGACATGCTAGACCCCCATAAACGTAAGAGCAATATGGATAAAGACTTGATTGCCATAGGTATCGGTAATACAATTGCAGCATTTTTGGGCGGCGTACCCATGATTTCTGAAGTTGCAAGAAGTTCTGCCAATGTTGAAAATGGAGCGCAAACCAGATGGGCAAACTTTTTTCATGGATTTTTTATTTTGGGTTTTTTACTACTTGCCGCACCTATTTTAGAAATGATACCTAACTCTGCACTAGCAGCAATGCTTATAGCTGTGGGTATTAAATTAACCCATCCTAAAAAGTTTGTAGATATTTTTAAAATCGGAAAAGAACAATTATTAGTATTTACCGCTACGATAATAGTAACACTTGAAACAGATTTATTGATAGGTATTCTTGCAGGAATTTTATTAAAAATACTTATTCATTTGTTGAACGGCGCACCAATAAGCACTTTATATAAAGCGTTTATTACTATAAATCAAACTAACGGCAACCATATTGTAACCATTAAAAAAGCTGCTGTTTTCACTAATTATCTAGGTATTAAAAGAGCTATAGCACGCATACCGATCGGTCAAAAAATCACTATTGATTTAAGTAAAACAAGATTAATTGACCACACGGTAATGGAAAACCTCAAACATTTTAAAGATGATTATGAATCAAATGTTGGTAAGGTTTTAATTATAGGGTTAGACAATCATATTGCCATGTCGCAACATCCTCTTGCTGCAAGAAAAAAAAGATAAGAAGCGTAATTGCCATTTTTTAAATATTTTTTTTACCCCAAATAATAGTTATCGATGTAAAGAAAAAACAAACAGTTAAAGTTTATAACTTTGAAGCAATAGGGTAATTATTTGGTATAAGCTTTCAAATTTGTTGTAAAATTTGACAGGCAATCTATTAAAATATTATTATTTCCTAGAAATAGGTTATGCTCTAGGCTTTTGCAGCGCAGCAAGTGCGGTTAAACCTCTTACTAAATGGTTTTAATAAGGTTGTAAAATGATATAAACTTATTATTATCTCGATTTCGTAACGTTCTACAAACGGATAAACTTATTTTTATCCCGCTTTCGCGAAAGCGAAACAAAAAAGGAAGCAAGATAAATTACATAAAATTAAAAAAAATGCTAGAGGTCCATTCCTCTAGCATTTTAATAATCTTAAATAATTACTTTATTTACAATACATTATCCATGATGTCTTGTACACACTCTGGATTAAGTAGGGTACTGGTATCGCCTAGGTTGCCAGTGTCACTGCTAGCAATTTTTCTAAGGATACGTCTCATGATTTTGCCAGATCGAGTTTTAGGCAATCCATCTGTAAACTGGATTTTATCTAGTTTTGCAATGGGGCCTATTTGCTCTGTGATCATTTGATTAATTTCTTTTCTTAAATTATCATGATTTCTACTTTCACCTGTTTCTTTAAGGGTAACATAGCCGTATAAAGCGTTTCCTTTAACATCGTGTGGAAACCCAACTATCGCACTTTCAGCAACCGCTGGATGTTCATTTATAGCGTCTTCTATAGGTGCAGTACCTAGGTTATGTCCAGAAACAATGATTACATCGTCCACGCGACCAGTGATTCTATAATAACCTACCTCATCTCTTAAAGCTCCATCACCAGTAAAATACATATTTTTATATGCAGAGAAATAGGTATCCTTATAACGTTGATGATTGCCCCATATGGTTCTTGCAATACTAGGCCATGGAAATTTAATACACAGGCGGCCATCTGTTTGATTTCCTGTAACTTCCATACCATGTTCATCCATTAATGCCGGTTGAATACCTATAAAAGGCAGTGTGGCATAAGTAGGTTTTGTAGGGGTACAAAATGGTATGGGAGTAATCATGATCCCACCTGTCTCGGTTTGCCACCATGTATCGACAATTGGTGATTTTTTCTTACCTATATTATCGTCGTACCAGTGCCACGCCTCTTCATTAATAGGTTCTCCCACAGTTCCTAGTACTTTTAAAGAAGATAGGTCGTGTTTTTCTACATGTTCTACCCCTTCTTTTGCAAGTGCTCTTATGGCAGTAGGTGCAGTATAAAATTGGGTGACCTTGTGCTTTTCTACAATTTCCCAAAAACGCCCATAATCTGGATAACTAGGTACACCTTCAAACATTACCGTTGTCGCACCATTTGCAAGTGGTCCATAAACGATGTAACTATGTCCTGTTATCCACCCAATATCTGCTGTACACCAGTAGATGTCATTTTCTTTATATTGAAAAACATTTTTAAAAGTATAGGCGCTGTAAACCATATAACCAGCAGTAGTGTGCACCATACCTTTGGGCATGCCAGTAGATCCAGAGGTGTATAAAATAAACAAGGGGTCCTCGGCATCCATAACAGTAGCTACTAGATCCCCAGATGCGTTATCTAGCAATGGCTGTAACCACACATCCCTTCCCTCTTTCATATCAATATCAGAATGTATGCGTTTTGCGACCAGCACATTTTTCACTCCTGGACATTCTTTTAAAGCCTCGTCTACAATACCTTTTAAGTCAATAGATTTTGAACCGCGGTAAGACCCGTCCGAAGTAATAACCATTTTACAATCGCTATCATTAATTCTTGTAGCTAGTGCAGTTGCGGAAAATCCCGCAAAAACAACCGAATGAATCGCACCTATACGCGCACAAGCCAGCAGTGCAACTGCAAGCTCTGGAATCATAGGCAAGTAAATGCAAACGCGATCGCCTTTTTCTACCCCCTTATCTTTTAAAACATTTGCAAATTTGTTTACCCTGTGGTATAGATCTCTATAGGTAATGTGCTGTGCTGCTTCTTTAGGATCGTTAGGTTCAAATAAAATAGCTGTTTTATCACCTCTGGTTGCTAGATGTCTATCGATGCAGTTTTCGGTAATATTTAATTTGGCTCCTTCAAACCATTTAACCTCAGGCTTATTAAAATCCCAGCTTAGGACTTTATTCCATTTATTGCGCCATAAAAAATGTTCTTCGGCTATTTCTTCCCAAAAGGCTTCTGGATTACGCACCGACTTTCTGTAAACTTGATAGTATTCTTCTAGATGTTTTATATGATAATTACTCATTGTGATTTAATTTATTTGTGAATTCCTATTTTTTGATTTTGATAAACGCTTTTTATTTCTTCTATAATAGATACGTCGTCTATGGTAGATGGTATATTGTACTGCTGCTCATCTGCAATATTTCTTAACAATTTACGCAGTATTTTACCACTTCTTGTTTTGGGCAAACGTTTTACAATCAGCACGTCTCTAAACGAGGCAACAGCACCTATTTCCCTACGTACATCTTTTATAATCTCATTTGGTATGGTTTGATCTACAGGATCGTCATCAGACTTTAAAACGATCAAACCTAGTGGTTTTTGTCCTTTTAATTCACAGTGCACGCCAAAAACAGCACACTCTGCAACAGATTTGTGGGAAGAAACGATTTCTTCCATCTCGGCAGTAGATAGTCTGTGACCAGCAACATTGATTACATCGTCCACACGACCAGTAATAAAAATATACCCGTCTTCATCCTTATAACCGCCATCGCCAGAAAAGTAGTAACCAGGAAAACGATCTAGATAACCCGCTTTAAAACGTTGAGGGTTGCCCCATAGATTAACCAAAGTACCAGGAGGTAAGGGTAATTTAACCGCTACATATCCCTCTACCCCCGCAGCTACTACTACCCCGTCTTCATTGAGAATTTGAATATCATAACCACAAACAGGCACCCCAGCAGACCCAGGTTTTACATCTAGCAACTCTACCCCTGCCATATTTGCTATCATGGGCCAGCCGCTTTCTGTTTGCCACCAGTGGTCTATAACAGGAACCCTTAATTTTTCTTGTGTCCATACAAGTGTGGCGACATCGCAGCGTTCACCCGCTAGAAACTGGTATTTTAAACAAGAAATATCATATTTCTCTAAAAACTTACCATCAGGATCTTCTTTTTTAATCGCTCTTATAGCAGTAGGTGCTGTAAACATGACCTTTACCTTGTGGTCACTAATTACTCGCCAAAAGGTTGAAGCATCGGGCGTTTTAATAGGTTTACCCTCAAATAATACAGTTGTATTTCTATTGAGCAATGGACCATAAGTGATAAAACTATGACCTACCACCCAGCCCACATCACTAGCAGCCCAAAATACCTCGTCTTGATTCACTCCATAAATATATTTCATAGAGAATTTTAAGGCAGTGGCATAACCGCCTGTATCCCTAATGATACCTTTGGGCGTTCCTGTTGTGCCTGATGTGTATAAAATATAGGATGGATGTGTAGATGCAACGGGCACTGCCTCTATAGAGGGTGCATTTTTTACAAGTGTATTATAATCAACGTCATAGGGCATATTAGGTATTTCTACTCCTTGATTTCTATCATATACTATGACGTGTTTTGCTTTGTGTTTCGCTTTCGCGAAAGCGGAATCTACAAAAGGCTTATAAGGTATAATACGCTCTATCTCTATACCGTTTGAAGCTGTAAGAATAACCTTGGGTTTACAATCGTCAATACGTATCGCAAGCTCGTGCGGTGCAAAACCGCCAAAAACAACAGAATGTATGCCCCCTATTCTTGCACAAGCTAACATGGCATAGAGTGCCTGTGGTATCATGGGCATATAAATAATTGCCGTATCGCCCTGCTCGAGTCCTAATTCTTTTAACCCACCTGCAAGTTTTGAAACCTGATAATGAAGTTGATTATATGTAATGTGCTCTATTGTGGCTGTTACCGGCGAGTCATAAATAATGGCGTTTTGATCGCCATAACCATCTTTTATGTGTTGATCTATACATAAGTAGCTTAAGTTTAAAGTACCATCTTCAAACCATTGACTGTAATCGTACTGATCCTTGGATAGAATAATTTCAGGTTTTTTGTGCCAGTTAAGCTGTTCAGACTGGAGCTTCCAAAATTGCTGTGGGTGATCTAGACACCGCTGGTATAAACTTGCATAATTCATTTCTCGACACTTTTTGTGTTAAAAAGACCAAACCAGTTAGGGTTGAGTATTTTTAATTTTATTAGAAACCAAGGAATAGCAATAAGCGATAGCCCAATAACAAGAGATTGAATAGTAGTAACGCCAGCTTCATTTTCAAACTTTATTCTATAAAACAAAGTAAGGACCACATATACAGTAATCACTATATCTGAGGTACGAGAATTGATTTTAAAATTCACGTCTTTTAAATTTTAATTAAACATTATTTGTTTGCACACAAAGTCAATGTTTAATAAAGACTTACAAGACCTTCTTTAAGTCACAAGTTCCAGAATTTCTAAAACTATTTTTTTAATAGAAAAAGGCTTTGTAAGGTATTTATCTGCACCTAGTAGTAATCCTTTTTCAATATCTGATGCTTTATTTTTTGCAGTTAAAAAAACTATTTTAGTAGCATCAAGATGTTTTTTATTTTTAATTACTTTTAAAGTTTGATAACCATCTATATTGGGCATCATCACATCTAGAAGAATAATATCTGGTATATGTAAATCTACAATTTCTAATGCCTCACTACCATCTCTTGCAATAAAGACCTCAAAACCTTTTTTTTTAAAGGCATATTCTAAGGTCATTACAATATTGGGCTCGTCATCAACAATCAATATTTTATAAGCCATAAAAATAAAAAGCTAAATTAGGTTATTGCAAGGGTAAAAACAAGTTTTGCACCTTTTTTAATCGTTTTATCTACCCATATTGTCCCGTTGTGTTTTTCTATAATTTGTTTGGTAATAGCTAGCCCTAGACCGCTGCCTTCTGGTTTTATGGTATTTTGATGTTGTGACTGGTAAAACTTGTCAAAAATATAATCTGCATCCTCTTTAAGAATACCTTTACCATTATCCATGACACTAATTTCTATTTTCTTATTATTGATTATATAAGTTATTTCAATATGTCCGATCCCTTGCTCACAAAACTTTATGGCATTTGAGATCAAATTGATAAAGACTTGCAATATTCTATCTTCATCATAAAACAATTGGTATTTATTCTTGTTTTTGATCGCTATGTTTATTCCTTTTTTGGCAGCAATGTGCTGAGTATTTGTAACTGCTTTATGAATAGTGTCTTGAATATTTAAATATTGAAGATCAAGACTTAAACGTCCAGTTTCTAATTTTTCAAAATCTAAAATGTTATTAATAAGCCTGGCTAGCCTATCAGAATCTTGCAAAATATTATTGAGAAATTGTTTTTTTACTTCTACAGGCATCTCATCTTCATCATCCATTAATAACTCGGTTGCTGCTCTAATTCCTGTTATAGGGGTTTTTAGCTCATGTGCTACCGTATCTAGAAATTCGTCTTTTTGTTTATCTTTACCTATAAGTTCTTCATTAGCATACTTTAATTGTGAGGATAGTTGCGATAATTGTAAAGATTTTTGAAGCAGCAATTTGTTGTTTACTATATTTTCTTTAGACTCTTCAAGAATTCTAAGAACTTCTACCAGGCTTATTTGCTCTTCTTTTACCACACTAGCGATTAATATTTTTGCAGATGCACTACCTATACTACCTGTAAGCAACTTTTCAGAAAAATTAATCAGTCTTGAATCTGCTAATTGTGTGTCTAGGGGTAAACTGTATTTAGCAAAAAATAATTTTAAAGCTCTCGCGGCTTTTTCTTCTCCTAAAAACTTGACCAGCACTGTTTTTATATCTGCCACATAGGCTTCTCCCTTCCAGACCAGTGCCCCATCTTGTAGTGCTGAAAAGTTTTTGCTGTCTACAAACATTTCGGCATAATTACGCTCTCTGTAGTTTCCTTTTGTAATGATTGAAAAAACAAGATAACAAAGCGCATTTATTGAAATACTCCAAAAAAACGCATGTGCCGGCGCACTCAAAAAATCAATGCCAAAGAGTTCATAAGGTTTAAAAATCTGTAAGTTAAAAAGTCCATTTTGTACAAAATCGTCTGTACCAGTGTAAGCAGTTACTATAAAAGGCAATACTAGTGCGTAAACGCTTATTAATAAACCAATAAATATTCCTATAATCGCACCTCTTGAAGAACCTCGATTCCAAAACAGCCCAACAAAAAAAGAAGGAGCTAATTGTGATATGATAACAAAAGAGATTAATCCTATAGCATACAATGAAAGTTCTCTAGAAAAAATTACATAAAAGAAATAGGCAGAGATAATAATTAAAAAAATGGAAATACGCCTAATATTCTTTATGTAGTTTGCATTGCGCAGCGTGTTATTTTTACTGAATTTATCGAGAAATCCATAGGGAATGACAAGGTTATTGCTCACCATAATAGAAAGTGCCAGTGTAGAAACTACCACCATAGAAATCACTGCCGAAAAACCGCCGAGAAAAACCAAAGTTGCTAGAAATGTATTCTCATTTTCTAATGGTAGCAATAACGCATAATACTCTGCATTTACAGTATTATTAAAAGTGATTTTTCCAGCCCAAGCTATAAATATTACAAACACATTAAATAACAACAAATAAAGCGGGAACAGCCAAATCGCTTTTTTTAAATAAGAACTACGGTTATTTTCTAAAACAGACACTTGAAACTGGCGCGGCAATAAAAAAATCGCAATGAAAGACAATCCGATTAAAAAAAACCAATTGAACCCATCTTCTAAACCAGATAAGGTAGTAAGTTCTTTAAAGTTGTCCAAAGTTGCCACCTGATCATAAATATCAGTTGTTCCATCAAATAAAAAAAAAGTAATATACACTCCTATAATGATAAAAAACAGTAATTTAAGACCAGACTCTACAGCGACAACAGTAATAATACCCGTGTGCTTTTCAGAAGCATCGGCACGTTGTGTTCCAAAAAATGTTGCAAATACAGCAAGTAACAGTGCCACATAAAAGGTAGAATCATCTAGTGTGCCTGTAGAAATATAATTGTTATTACCTACCATAATTTCAAAAGTATCTGAAACCGCTTTTAATTGTAAAGAAATATATGGTATGGTACCAAATAAACAGACCAGCGCAACTAATGCGCCCAAAAATCTATTGTTACCATAACGCAATGAAATAAAATCTGCGATAGAGGATATTTTATTTTGATTTGAGATGCGTATGATCTTTTTAAGCAGCAATACCCATAGCGGCGCTGCAATAACAGGCCCCAGATATATAGGTAAAAAATCTATACCTGTACTAGCAGCAATACCCACACTGCCATAAAATGTCCATGCACTGCAGTACACAGCAAGAGACAAAGTATAAACATAGGGGTTATTAACCCATTTACTTTTCTTTCCTTTATCTGCAATAAATGCAATGTAAAATAAGACTGTAAGATAGAGTACGATAATTATTATCAACGTATAATTATTCATAATATCGGTTTAAGACTATTGCAGAAATAATTACTGAAAGCAACCAAATAGAAAAAACAGAAAAATAAAAAACAGGAATCCCCAGCACGGCTCCCTCTACGTTAAAAATTAAAATAAAAGGCACATTAAATAAAAAAAACAAAGCTATAGAAAGCACTATTAATTTTTGCTCGTGTCGTTTTTTCATATACTTTTTTCCAAATGACTAAATTAACTAATTATATGTAATTGCTCGATGTTTCAAAATTTTCATCTAGCATTTTTATAGGTTAAAATTTTATTTGCTTATGATTTTGGATTCTTATTATTTTGTGATGTTTTTATTTTGCTTTCGCGGAAGCGAGATAAAAAGAACTTTTTAAGTCAATATTGCTATAAAAAAAAAGATAAACAAGTTCATGATACGCTATTTGCTTTAAGCATGTGGCATATCTACCAGTTATGGGCAACCTTAAAAAACGACACGAACCAAACAAACAGATAATTTTGAAACTAACAATAAGACATATACTGACCATTTTCTGCTTGACAGTTTTAGTGACTTCTTGTAACAAGACAACACCTGCTGGTTTCTGGACAGACTTTCATAAAGACATAATCTTGACAAAAAATAGTGACCAAGGACCTTGGGGCGGACACAGAGAAATAAAATGGAAAAGTGAATCTACTAATAAGTTTACCGACAAAGAATTAATTGAATTTGCAGATAAAAATAACTGGAAACTTTTAGACAGCATTTCATTTTCGGCAGACACTTTAACCAAAAACAGTTTTTCTAAACTAAAAAATGACGACTATTCTCTTGACTTATTAAACGAAAACATTTTGCCAAAACTGAAAACAAACGACAGCAGACTATTTATTTTTAAAACGACTTGGTTGGCAGTTGAACCAGGAAATACTCGTGAGACTTTTGAAAATGGTTTTGCAGTTTTAAATTCAGACAGAACAGAATTGAAAATATTTCATTTGTGGGGAGAATAAAATGAAATCACTAATCAACGGACAGACAAGAAAAGCAGCCCATAACAGCACCTACCCAAAAGGCGGGGTTTCGTGCTCCGCAGACACGTTTGTGCAAGCCGAAAGTTCAGTTCTCCGAATGAAGTTTTGTGGTAAAAGTCCCGCCCTTCGGGAAGCTGCAAAACGCTTTAATGAAATTCACAATGTTATTTTAATACTGTAATTAATACGGCGGTTTCAATCAAAACTTTTACTTACTTAACATTAAGATATAAAAGGGTTTTAATACAGTTAACAGACACCCATGTATAAAAAAACAGCACCACAAATAATGCAGTACTGTTTTTATGATGAATCACATTGATTTTAAGTCGTCAAAATCTTGTGTTTAAACTAAGAATTAATGTCCAGATGCCTCGCCAGCACCAGATGGTATTCTAATGTTTTCTACAATTTCTTGAACATTTTCTGGCGGTGCAGCGGTCATTCTAGACACCACAACAGATATTATAAAGTTAACAAACATAGCGACCGTTCCAAAACCTTCTGGAGAGATATTAAACCACCAGCTAGCTTTAAGACCCGCAACAGCTTCTTTACCACCATCAAAAAGACCAAATTTGAATTTTAACATGTAAAACAACATAAGCGATAGACCGATAATCATACCTGCGATGGCTCCTTCTTTATTCATGCGTTTATCAAAGATTCCTAAAACAATAGCTGGAAAAAATGATGCAGCAGCAAGACCAAATGCCAGTGCGACCACAGCGGCTACAAATCCTGGTGGATTAATACCAAAATAACCAGCAACTACAACAGCGACTGCAGCAGCAAGTCGAGCGGCTATCAGTTCACCTTTTTCACTAATATCAGGCATTATTATTTTCTTAAATAAATCATGAGATATAGAAGACGCTATTACAAGTAGCAATCCCGCAGCTGTAGAGAGTGCGGCAGCAAGACCACCAGCACCTACTAGAGCAATTACCCAATTAGGTAATTTTGCAATTTCAGGGTTTGCAAGTACCATAATATCGCGATCTATAGTAAGCTCGTTTGTATTTGCATCTGCCACATACTGTACCACGCCATCACCATTTTTATCATTAAATTCAATCAAGCCGGTTTTTTCCCAATTAGCAAACCATTGTGGCAAATCAGAATATTTTTCATTACTTACTGTTTCTATTAAGTTTACTCTAGCAAAAACCGCAACAGCAGGAACAGTGGTATATAAAATAGCGATAAATAACAAAGCCCATCCAGCAGATTTACGGGCATCTTTTACTCTAGGAACCGTAAAAAAGCGTACAATAACATGAGGCAATCCAGCAGTACCTGCCATTAATGCAAGGGTAATTGCAAATACATCTACCATGGATTTACTACCATTTGTGTATTCACTAAAACCAAGTTCGGCATGCAAACCATCTAGTTTATCAAGTAAATAAACACCGTCTTCACCTGTGGCACCAAAACCTAGTTGAGGAAGGAAATTTCCTGTCATTTCAAAAGAGATGAATATTGCCGGTACCATGAAAGCAAAAATAAGTACACAATATTGTGCAACTTGAGTATAGGTAATCCCTTTCATACCACCTAGAACTGCATAAAATAGTACTATCGCCATCCCTATATAAACACCTGTATCAATTTCTACCTCTAGGTATCTAGAAAAAACAATTCCTACACCTCTCATTTGTCCAGCTACATAGGTAAATGAAACAATCAACGCTGCTATTACCGCAACTATACGTGCAACGTTTGAGTAATATCTATCACCAATAAAATCTGGCACCGTAAATTTTCCAAATTTTCTAAGATAAGGTGCAAGCAATAATGCGAGCAGCACATATCCACCAGTCCATCCCATCAAATATACAGAACCGTCATACCCCCCAAAAGATACGATACCTGCTAGAGATATAAAAGATGCAGCACTCATCCAGTCGGCAGCAGTTGCCATACCGTTTACAATAGGTGGGACACCACCCCCTGCAACATAAAATTCTTTTGACGATCCTGCTCTAGCCCATATTGCAATGCCTATATAGAGTGCAAATGTGATACCCACGAGTATCCAGGTCCATGTTAATATTCCCATAATATAATTGTGTTATTAGTTATTTTTAATGTTTTTATTTTTGATAAATGATGAAACTAATTGTTGTTTGAATTGTTAAAAGAGTTTTATTTATTCTAGCTCATAGACTAGATCAATTCAAACACTAACTAATTTTACTCGTCGAGACCATATTTTTTATCTAGTTTGTTCATCAACCTTATGTAGACAAAAATGAGGACTACAAATACATATATGGAACCTTGTTGGGCAAACCAGAATCCTAATTTAAACCCCCCTAATCTAATCGTGTTTAATTGATCCACGAGCATTATACCACATACAAATGATACTATGAACCAGATAGCTAGTAATATGGCCAGGTACCGTAAGTTTTCTTTCCAGTAGGCCGTTGCGTGTTTTTGTTTTTCTGACATTGTTTTTGTTTTTATGTTATAAATAAATCATTGCTTGTAATGTAAGCGTACCGATAGCATCAAGATCTCCATACGTTGTACTTTGATACTCTAATGTTAATTTTGAATGATGCCCACTGAAATAAGCATTGACACCAAAACCGTATTGACTAGCACTATTATCAATAGCATCAATCTGTCGGTTTGTATAAGAAACATAAGGTTGATACTTTGTAACTTTACTACTAGGGATTACATATCCTAAATGTGCATGAAGCATCGACCCGGTTTCATAAGTCTGTCCTAGCGTATAGTTTTCACCATAATCATTGAATTGTGCAAGTGCATATGCTGTAATTGCAGACCCGTTATCACCTAGGGGTGCGTCATAAAAAGCATCTAAAGCAAATATAGAAACATCCTCCCCTGATAGCTGTCCTAGACTGTTAGCCGATACAGATCCCTTAGGATGTAAAAAGAAACCAGCACCTACATTAAATATTTTTTTGCCGCCTAGATAAGTACCTACTTTATACGGTAAAAAATTAGACTCCTTATCTAAAAGGTTGTATTCAAAATAACCTGCATAAGTTCTACCAGCATCTTTTGAACCCAAAAGACGTCTACCAGAATAAATAGCAGCACCATCATTCACAGGTGTGGTGGCTGATTGTAAGTTATTTGTTATCGCATCATTAATAGAGACACGGTATTGAAATTTACCAAATTCCCCTTTTAAGTAAACACCCATGTGTCGCGCAAATTGATCAGATAGACCTATTGTTGCCCAAGCTTGTCGAGTATTATCTAAGGTCATCATATTAAGCGTGCTTTGATTGTTTGCTCTAGATATACCATTCCAATAATGTAAACCAGCACCTACGGCATGGTCGTCTGTTAAACGAAATTGTCCCCACACATCATGAAAGAATAACTGAGAACGGTCACCAGTACCGATGGCAGACATATTATCGGCATTCAAACTATTAAGACCAAAGTGAGTAAGAATTAAAAAGTCCTTATTTAATTGTGCATACATCAGCACACGTGCTCTTCTTATACTAAAATTAGTATCGCTTTGTTCGTTTCCATTTAATAGGGGTCGATCGGGATTATTCTCAGCCCAAAGCTGTGCCCATGATATGATACGAAAATATTTAGTACCATCTTCATTAAGCTTAACTTTCATGCCCCCCGTATAATCTGGGGCACCTTGAGCAGTGACAAATTGCAGTGATAGCAAGAAGCATGCTGCGATAAATAAACTACTTTTCTTCATAATAATATAGATTTGTTAAAAGTGAAACATTGACTTTATGTGCACGGCTAAATTCTATAAATTATGTAGTTAATTAAAAGTTAATATATTTAATCGTTAATTTATTATACTATTCTTTAAAACGCTTCCATTTAATAAGCATAAATTTATCACCTAGTTCAGTAACCACTACCCCTGCACCTTTAATATTTTCTCTATTAGTAAAGTATTCACCTAGTTCTTTTGCATTTAGAATCTTGTATGTAGGGTGATAATCTGGATTAAGAGGTCTTTTGATATTATATTTTTTAACCCAGTTCATAATACTTACATGAGAGATGCCTAAAATACGCTCAATCTCCCTGTACGAGAGCCCCTCTAAATATAGTTGTAAAGATTTATTGACATAATAATCGTCTATCTGCTTGCCTATTTTGTTTACAGAAAAGAAATAATTACAATCTTTGCATTTATATCTTTGACGATCGCTTACCACACCACTTTTTATATAACGATCAGAATTACAGTTGGGACATGCGTTAATTTTCATATATAGTAATTTAGCATAAATATATTAATTTAGCAATAATTCACAAATCTAGATGAATACAAAATAAAATCTACTGAATATGCTATCATATTTCACAAATCAAAGGTAGCGACTTTCTAAAGTGATTTAATATTTTAACTATTACCTAAAATCTTATTTTGTTTTACAAAACATCTTTAAACCTTTGAATAAATAGGTATGTTAAATTTAAATGCGCTGTCTATCCTTAATTTCGTTTATATTTACTTCATAGTACATAAACCATAATTATGAATTACACCTTGCACCAGCTACAGGTATTCCTGCAAATAGTAGAGAAACTAAGTATAACAAAAGCATCTGAATCTTTATTTCTAACCCAACCTGCAGTATCTATACAACTTAAAAAGTTTCAAGAACAATTTCCTATACCGCTTACCGAGGTGATAGGCAGGCAGCTATATGTAACCGATTTTGGGAATGAAATAGCCGAAATATCAAAACGCATACTTCAAGAGGTCGCAACCATAAACTATAAAACTACTCAATACCAGGGCAAACTTGCAGGGAAATTAAAGCTATCTATTGTATCTACTGGTAAATATGTAATGCCTTATTTTCTATCTGGATTTTTGAATCAGCATCCTGGGGTTGATTTTTCTATGGATGTAACTAATAAAAAAAGAGTGGTTCAGGACCTTGAAAAAAATATAGTAGACTTTGCATTAGTATCTGTGATGCCCGATCATCTAGATCTCAATAATTTACCACTTATGAAGAATGAATTGTACCTAGTAGGCAGCACTACTAGCGAAGAAAAAAGAATAGGTGATAACGAGTTGATTTTTTCTCAAGAACCTTTGTTATATAGAGAGCAAGGATCTGCAACTAGAAATGCTATGGAAAAATTTATCCAAAATAAAAATTTTCTAACCGTTAAAAAGATTGAACTTACCTCTAATGAAGCGCTTAAACAAGCAGTCATCGCTGGCTTAGGATATTCCATCATGCCACAAATAGGACTTAAGGGCGCTATAGATAGAAATGAATTAAAAATCATACCTTTAAAAGGCCTACCTATAGAAACCCAATGGAATTTAGTCTGGCTTAAAAAGAAAAAGTTATCACCTGCAGCGCAAGCGTATTTAGATTATGTTATTGAACATAAAGAGGGTATTATTAAAAAATATTTTGACTGGATTGTTTAGGATTTGTTGATCTTTCAAATGCTTGTAATCATTTTAAGTAATGTTCATATTTACGCTTTCGCGAAAGCGAGATCATCACAATAAAATGTATAACAAAAATTTACATAAAAAAGCAGCAGCAGCTTTACCACACATACTTTATAAAAAGTTTTACCCTTGAAATTAATTAAACTTTTTTATTTATTTACCTACTATATGCAATTGTGAAAAATTTTTGTCTATATATAAAGTTTGAGTAATGGCATCATAGCTTAATTCTTCAAAAGAGATGTTCACATTATCTACTTCTATGCGGTCAATTTCAAATGGTAAACCTATAAAGTTAAATCGTAAGGTTTCATATTCTGTGATAAATTTTCCATCTTTATACTGCGAGATGATAATTTCATTTTCTTTACCTCTATAAGTTAAGTTTCTAATACTGAACCGTCCTTTTTTATAATCATAACCATCTGCTGCATCTTCATAAACTACAGACTTTTCTTTTCCTATTGTATAATACACATCTAGAGTTAAGTATTCGATTTTTTGTTCACCTACATATTGCATAACAGGGTAACGCGGTATAATTGACCCAGATTTTACAAACAATGGTATCTGGTCGATATCTGCATCTACCCATTCTTCAAGGCCGCCCATAATGGTCTGGCGAGTCCAGAAATTGTACCACTCTCCTTGCGGTATGTACATTCTACGACCTTTTGCGTTGGGTTCTAATATAGGACACACTAATATTTGGTTACCAAAGATAAACTCGTCATTTCTGTAATGCGTTTGGGCATCTTCTTGATCATAAACCACAAGAGATTTTAACATGGGAGTTCCTTCTTCTGCATATTGCCAAAAGGTAGTATATAAATAGGGTAATAATTTATAGCGCAGTTCTATAAACTTCCTGGTGATATTGGTGATATTTTCATCAAAAGTCCAAGGTTCTTGATCACCATGATCACCGCTAGAATGCACCCTACAAAAAGGGTGAAAAATACCTAGTGCAATCCATCGTGCAAAAAGCTCGCCAGTAGGCTGTTCTGCAAACCCACCTATATCAGATCCAGCAAATGACATCCCAGATAACGCCATGCGTTGGGCTTGTATATTTGCAATACTTAAATGTTCCCATGTAGCAACATTATCACCAAACCAACTAGAGGTATAACGTTGTGTACCCGAATAAGCAGATCGTGTGATAACAAATGGGCGTTTAGGATATATGTATTTTTTAACGCCTTCATAAGTAGCACGTGCCATTTGTGCACCATAAATGTTATGGGCTTTTCTATGTGAACATGGATGACCGTCGTAATCATGTCGCACATCATCAGGAAATGTTTTATTGGGCACTTCCATAACGGCTGGCTCGTTCATATCATTCCATATTCCTGCCAGACCATTATCGGCGATCAGACCTTTAAATAAACCTGCCCACCATGCCCTTACCTTAGGATTTGTATAGTCTGGAAAATAACATTCTCCTGGCCACACTTTACCTTTCATATAGGGGCCATCGGCTCTTTTGCAGAAATATTCGTTTTCCATAGCCTCTTTATAAACTCTATATTCTGGATCTACCTTAATACCGGGGTCAATAATAGCGATGGTTTTAAAACCTTCTTCTCTTAGATCACTAATCATTTTTGTAGGGTCTGGAAACTTTTCATTATCCCATGTAAAGCATCTAAAACCATCCATATAATCAATATCTAGATAGATTGCATCGCAAGGAATTTGCAGCTCACGGAATTTTGAGGTAATTTCTCTCACATTACTTTCAGGATAATAACTCCATTTACATTGGTGAAAACCCAATGCCCAAAGTGGTGGTAGCTCTGGCTTGCCTGTAAGATCTGTATAACCGCTTACCACACTATTGATATCTGGCCCATAGATAAAATAATAATCCATATTACCCCCTTGCGCAAAAAAGCTGGTTACGTTGTGGCGTTCTTGAGCAAAATCAAAATAGGATCTAAAAGTGTTATCAAAGAAAATCCCGTAAGATATTTTGTTTTGTAAGCCTATATAAAATGGTATGTTTTTGTATAGCGGATCTGTATTTTTACCAAAAGCATATTGATCAGTACCCCACATTTCAAATCTTTTACCGCGCAAATTATTGTCTGCTGGTTTATCACCTAGCCCGTAATAGCTCTCGCCAGGATGGGCTTTTTTAGACATTTTTACTACCTCGCCGCCATACTCATAGCTTTCTTCATAATGAAAACCTAGCTCGTCCTCACAGATTATTTTACCTTGTAAATCAAATATACGTGATTGTAGATCTGATTTTGATATATGGCAGATTACTTTTGAAGTAGTTATTTCATAGTAGTTTTTCTTTTCTAAAACAGTTAGTTTATTATAACCATGGTTGCTTGTTGCATCTACCGCATAAGAAAAATCTTTTTCAAGTTTACCACCAGTGCCATATTTAAATCTAATAACGCTGTCGCGAAAAATTTGTATCTGTAAAATAACACCGTTGTCTGTATGAAAGGTAAGGGTATCTACGACCTGTTCAAAATGAGTTAATTTACCCGGAAACACATTTCCCTGACTGTGTAATTCTGTATTTGTAATCATAAAATGATGTCGTTCTGTAGGTTAAGTATAACTGTAACTAGTTTATTAAAAAAATCTAAAGTATGAAAAAGTTATAAAATGAAACGCAAAAAAACCAGTTAGTTACGCAATCCTTAGAGTTGGGAATATGGTAAGTAGGTTCTTGTTTTTTAAATATGAGTCTTTATATCGATTTTAAATTTAATGGTCGACAATCTATTTCTAGCTTATGACCACAATCAGACTAAACTGTGAAATTAAAAGGGCATTTTTTAAATATTAAAATTATTTTACTTTTCACACTTTACTGGTGATTATCGTAAATTTTAATAACTTGCTGTAAGTTATTTATAACATATTTTTTGGCTTACTATTTTTTTTGTCACTATCTCGCTTTATTATTTATTCACTTTCATTTTGTTTCGCTTTCGCGAAAGCGAGATAAAAAGAATTTTATGCATCAATTTGAATTGCAAATTCTTAATGTTCAATACTTAAATTATCTAATATAAGCAACTAAAGAACAGACGGAAAACATGAATATTATTTGCTTAAAGTGATGTTATAACTGTATGACATTAGTATGATTTGATATAAAAAACCGTGGTTGTATGATTCACTCTTAAAACCACATTTATCTTAATTATTATCAAGGCTTTTGAACATAAATCTCGGTTTAAGCCTTGCTATAAAAAGAATCCATCTATTAAAGCAAGTAGTCACCTTTTATTTTAACCTTGAATTGATACTCATTTAGTTCAATTAAAGTCTATGTTCTACATTCTAAATGCCAAGCAGTCTATTTTATTTGTAGGACAGGAATGATTAAAAATTAAGTAACTCCATAAACTAAAACACCTAGTGGTGGC
The DNA here is from genome assembly GCA_964593255.1 of uncultured Flavobacteriaceae bacterium. GTDB lineage: Bacteria > Bacteroidota > Bacteroidia > Flavobacteriales > Flavobacteriaceae > Nonlabens. Next base: position 21,936 of record CAZQGX010000026.1, read on the forward strand.
AGTCTTAATTCTATACTTTGTTCTCTATTATGGCAAGGTTGATTTTTTGGGGTAAAAGATTTACTAACCACACAATCCGACCCGTCGTACTGCTCCTGATCGCTATTAAAAAGTAATTTGTACTTTTTATTTGATGGCAACCCTATACGATAATGATCTCTTATCACTGGCGTCATGTTGCAAATAATTACTAAATGGGAATTTTTTCCTTTTCTTACATAACTAATCACAGAGTTTTCATAGTCATCATAAGAAATCCACTCAAAACTATCTGAACTAAATTGCAACTCGTGTAGCGGTTTTTGTTTTTTATAAAGTTTATTTAAATTATGAATAAGTTTTTGAATACCCTTGTGCGGTGCAAACTGTGTTAAATGCCAGTCTAGACTGCCATTAAAACGCCACTCGTCATACTGCCCAAATTCTGATCCCATCATTAAAAGATTGGCACCAGGATGTGTAAACATGTATGCATATAGCAATCTTAAATTTGCAAATCTTTGCCATTCGTCGCCTGGCATTCTACCTAAGATTGACTTTTTTCCATATACCACCTCGTCATGGGATAGAGGCAACATAAAGTTTTCTGTAAATGCATAAGTCATGGAAAAAGTGAGGTCATCTTGATGGTGGCGTCTATAGATAGGTTCTTTTTTAAAATATAGCAAGGTATCGTGCATCCACCCCATCATCCATTTCATTCCAAAACCTAGACCACCTAATGAAGTGGGGGCGCTCACCATAGGAAAGCTGGTACTTTCTTCGGCAATAGTTTGTGTATCTGGATAATTAAGATATACAGCCTCGTTCATTTCTTTTAAGAAGCTAATAGCCTCTAGGTTTTCACGCCCGCCATAAATATTAGGATCCCACTCACCGTCCTCTCTAGAATAATCTAAAAACAACATGCTTGCAACCGCGTCTACACGCAATCCATCGATGTGGTATTGATCTAGCCAAAATAAAGCGTTTGAAATTAAAAAGCTCTTTACCTCGTTACGACCATAATTAAAGATCAATGATTTCCAATCGTTGTGATAGCCTTTTTTTCTATCGGGATGTTCATATAAATGTGAGCCATCAAAAAAGCCCAAACCATGCGCATCTTCTGGAAAATGCGAAGGCACCCAATCTAATATCACGCCTATTCCCGCCTTATGACAAGCGTTAATCAGTTCTTGAAACTCTTCTGGATAACCAAATCGAGAGGTAGGGGCAAAATATCCTGTAATTTGATAGCCCCATGAGGGGTCATATGGATACTCCATTATGGGCATAAACTCTATGTGGGTGAATTGCATCTCTTTTGCATAAGCTACAAGTTCTAAAGAAAGTTCATGATAACTTAAACTTCTATCCTCTTCTAGTTTACGTTTCCAGCTGCCTAGGTGCACCTCGTATACAGAATAAGGCGCATTTAATGCATTATTTTTTATTCTAGATTTCATCCATTTTTGATCACTCCAGCTGGGTTGATAGTCATAAACCACACTAGCTGTGCGTGGGGGATGTTCATACCGCCGTGCATAAGGGTCTGCTTTTTCAGTCACTACATTATTATGGGAAGACTGTATTTTATATTTATAGGCTGTTCCATGCTGCACACCAGCAATAAAGCCTTCCCAAATACCACTGCTATCCCATCTTACTTGCAGCTGGTGCTCGTTTTCTGTCCAAAAATTAAAGTCTCCAATAACTGAAACACTTTTTGCACTAGGTGCCCAAACGGCAAAATAAGTTCCCTTTACACCATCTACTGTGATTACATGAGACCCAAACTTTTCATATAATCTATAGTGTTTACCACTTTTAAATAAGTCTATATCAAAATCTGTAAAACGGCTGTATGTGATTACTTGAGCCATATTTTAAAGTGTAAAACCCTTAGGAATGATTGCATTTTTTTTAATCACTACAATTCCTTCTTTTATGACATACATATCTGTCTCTGTATCTTCTAGATGCTTACCCCCGTTAATGGTTACCCCATCACCAATTCTTACATTTTTATCTATAATCGTGTTGTTAATAAAGCAATTATCACCTATTCCCATAAGTATTGGAATATTGAGTTGTTCTATCTGGGCAAGAGATTCATACTCGTCACTACCCATCATATATGTATTGGTAACGACAGTCTCTTTACCTATTCTAGATCGTATACCTATCACAGACCGCTCTATTCTTGTTGCATGAATAATACATCCTTCTGAAATAACCGCCTGTGTAAGCTGGGTACCTGATATTTTTGAAGTGGGCAGTAATCGTGCATTAGTGTACACTCTTTGTTTTGAATCGTAAAGATTAAAGGCTGGTATATTATCTGTAAGTCCTAGATTTGCCTCAAAAAAGGAATCTATATTTCCTATATCTGTCCAATATCCTTCAAACGGGTAACTCAGTATTTTATGTTTTCCTATGGCTTGTGGTAAAATTTCTTTACCAAAATCATTTGTAGATTCGTCATTCATTAGCTCTATTAAAAGGTCTCTATTAAAGATATAGATTCCCATACTAGCTAGGTGGTTTTTGCCTTGACTCTTCATTTCTTCACTTACGGGACTGGTCCATTCTGGAAGTAAATCTAATGAAGGCTTTTCTATAAAAGATGATATAAACTGATTTTCATCTGTTTTAAGAATACCAAATGATGGAGCTTCTTTTTCATTTACGGGAATCGTTGCAATAGATATTTTAACCCTTGCATCTATATGTGCCTGTAACATTTCATTAAAATCCATTTGATACAATTGGTCGCCCGATAAAATAAGGACATATTCAAAATCGTGGCTTAATAAATGGCGCATACTTTGCCTTACCGCATCGGCTGTGCCTTGAAACCAGCCTTTGTTATCTGGGGTTTGTTCTGCAGCTAGTACATCAACAAATGCCGAACTAAAAAAACTAAAGTGATAAGTATTTTTAATATGCCTATTTAACGAGGCAGAATTAAATTGTGTCAACACATACATTCTTTTAAGACCAGAATTAATACAGTTAGAAATCGGAATGTCTACCAGACGATATTTTCCTGCAATTGGAACTGCTGGTTTGCTTCTGCTTTCGGTTAACGGATACAACCTTGTGCCTTGCCCGCCACCTAATATGATACTTAAAACTTTATCGTTCATCATAGCTATTCATTTATTAAATTATATAATTGTATGTAGGCTTTTGCAGATGTATCCCAAGAGTGGTCTATGGTCATGATCTGTTTTCTTACTTTTCTAAATTCTTGCTGATCTTCATAAAACATGCTTGCTCTTTTTATAGAAGAAACAATCTGTCCCACGGTGGTATTGTCATGAGTAAAACCAAAACCACCATCTTCAATATCAACAACTGTATCTTTTAATCCACCAGTGCTTCTTACAACTGGGATGGTGCCATATCTTAAGGAATACATTTGGTTCAATCCGCAAGGTTCTACTCTAGAAGGCATGAGCAAAAAATCTGCACCTGCATATACAATGTGCGATAGCTTTTCATCATAGCCTATGTGTGCATTAAATTTCCCTTTAAATTGTTCTTTAAGACGCTCTAGTTTTTCTTCTGTTTCTTTATCTCCAGAACCCAATAAAAAAATAGAGACTTCTTGATGTTGCAATACTTGTTCAAAAGCTTCTGGAAAAAGATCAGATCCTTTTTCATAAACTAGTCTTCCGATAAACACAAATAACGGTTTATTCATATCTAGACCGTATGTTTTACATAGCCATGATTTATTAACCTTTTTACCGCTAACATTGGTAGATACGGTATAATTTTTCTTTAAATATGGGTCTGTTACTGTATTCCATACTTGTGTATCTATACCGTTTAAAATACCTACACATTTTGCGGTTTCATGAAGCAGCAAGCCTTCTAAATTATTAGCTGCTATTTTAAGTTCTTCCATATAACTAGGTGATACAGTAATAACCCGCCAGGCGCATTTTATAGCACAAGCCAGCGGGTTGATGTTTCCATACCAATCTAGTAATCCCACATGTTGCTGATTAAAAGGTGGTAATAAGTCTATCTGGTCATGAGGGAACCATCCTTGGTATTGTGCATTATGAATACTTAATACCGATGGGGTATTCTTTAACACCTTAAAATCATTACAATGTTGCATCATAAAAGGGATAAAACCTGTATGATGGTCATGACAATGAATAATATCTGGAATATTGGACTGCGAGCACAACCACTGTAAAGCAGCTATTTGAAAACCAATAAAACGCTTTGTATCATCATCAGAATACACATGATTAGTAAACAAAAGCTCTGGAATGCCGACTAGATAAAGATTGTAACCTAGTTCCATCCTCTCTAATTTAAGAATATTAAATGTATAAGTTGCACTAGATACATTTATTACCCCCTCAAAAACACTTGCAAAAATATGATCTTTTGTAAATGGAAGGTCATAAAATGGCATGATGACACTCACCTCTTCTCCCAACTCTTTTTGGTATTTGGGCAATGCCCCCACCACATCTGCCAGACCACCTACCTTAGCGACTGGATAACACTCGGCACTTACGTGTACAATATTCATAATTAAATAGTAATTAATTTAAGGTGGTAAAAGATAAGAATTTGTTTGTTAATCTTAAAAATTTTTAAATAAATCATTTTTTTAAATTAAAACCTACACTTATTTTAAAAGATTCATTCCATCATTTTGTAACAGGAAACACTAAGTCAATTGATTTTTAACAATAGTACTTATAGTTCTTCCATCTGCTTTGCCTGCTAGCTCTTGGTTTGCCATACCCATTACTTTGCCCATATCTTTCATGCCTTGTGCTCCAGTTGTGGCAATAATGTTTGCGATTACTTTGGCGATTTCGTCTTCATTCATTTGCTCTGGCAAAAAGGATTCTAATATAGCTGCTTGGGCCAGTTCTGGTTCAGATAAATCCTCTCTATTTTGTTCAGAAAAAATACGTGCACTGTCCTTGCGTTGTTTCACTAGTTTTTGCAATAGTTTAATTTCATCTTCTTCAGATAATTCTGCCGCATTACCAGATGTTCTAGCAAGTAATAATTCGCTTTTTACCGCCCTTAATGCTGCAAGTGCAGTTTGTTCTTTTGCTTTCATGGCATCTTTCATTGCTGCCATGATTTTCTTTTCTAGACTCATATACTTTAATTTTTATAAGATGTATACTTTAACCCAAAATATGCAGCAGAAATTCTCTTACGACTGCAATCTTCTTAAAAATCAGTCGCTTTGCTCAGTTTTTATCAATTACCATAGCGGCGCCATGCCTCAATCATGAAATCCTTGATTTTATTAGGTATTGAAACCTCCTTGCTATAGTCTAATCTACATTTTAGGTTAAATAACAAACATCTTGTTTTTTCTCAAAATTACGCATTTACATGGCATAAAAAAAGCCCAAATACTAATCTAGCAATTGGGCTTTCATTCTTACTGCATTTCAACCTAATCAACCGCATCGTGTAAAAAAGAATTGTTGTTATTCCTAAAATTAACCTCGTTATTATCATCTGTAGATAAGGTTGTTCTAGACCTTTCACCTTCTTTGGGAGGTTGATCTAGGGATATACCTTGTCTTAAGTATGCAGGTTGTTTTTCTATCTCGTCTAGTCTATGCGAATTTTTAAACTTAAAGTTGTGCATATGCATTTTGCGCTTGCGATCCTCAGCCCTTAATACGAGAACTTGATTTAAGGGTAAATCTGTAAGATCAGTATCATCAGTTATAGTTATGTGCTGTGTATCTTGCTTTTGTTCTACCTTTTTGACAAACTTTTTCATCTCTGGTTCTGCAACAGTACTTTCTTTTTTTACGTCTTTTGGTTTTGCTGCATTAAGTTTGTTCTCTACCTCCATATAATCTTCTAGAGAATATCTTTTTACACCTTCATTAGAAAGATCGGTAACTGGAATTATATTTATAGGTTCATTCACCACAATATCATATAGTTGATGTGTAATTGTAGGTTTTTCTTCTCTTTCTTGCTCTTCTTCTTCTTTTTTTCCCATATTAGATTGCGCAGATAAGGGCATATCAAAGTCTAAAAAAAACTGATCTTTTTGATCTTCTATTTCTTCTACGTTGGATGGTTTTTCATTTGCGGGAACATTTATAATCACAAAATTTGCAGTGTTATCTTTTATTTCTTCATAATCGACTTTTATATCGTTGATCATTTTTGTAGCAGTTAGTGCCGTGTTTTCCTCGTTTACAGGGGCGGTCAATTCCTCTGGTTGTCCTTCACCTAATTCGTGCACTATAATTAATGGTTTTGTAGGTTCTATGGATGGTAAAGAGATTGTTGATTGTTCCGCTTTCGCGAAAGCGGGATTTTCATTAACATCGTCGTCCAAATCCATAATTAGTTTACCAGCAGTCTTATTACTGTTGTGCTGTTGTAAAACTGCAGTGATGCGCTGTTCATCTTCTAGGGTATGAATAATGCGTTTAGCCTCGGTATTTGAAATCTCGTTCTGTTGTTCTAATGGAAATCCTGTTGCAATGACCGTAATTGAAATAGAGTCGCCTAGGGACTCGTCTTCCCCAACTCCCATAATGATATTTGCGCCACCACCAGCTTCATTCTGAATATGCTCGTTGATCTCGCCTATCTCGTCTAAAGTTATTTCCTCGGTACCAGAGACTACCAGCAATAAAACATTTGTTGCACCCTGAATTTTATTATCATTTAACAATGGAGAATCAAGTGCTTTTAAAATACCGTTTTGGGCACGGTTTGCACCAGTAGACTGGGCACTACCCATTATTGCTGTACCGCTATTAGCTAGAACTGTTTTGGCATCGTGCAAATCTATGTTTTGTGTGTAGTGATTTGTAATCACCTCGGCAATACCGCGGGATGCAGTTGCAAGAACCTCATCGGCCTTTGAAAATCCTGCTTTAAAACCTAGGTTTCCATATACATCTCTTAATTTATTATTGTTGATAATAATTAAAGAGTCTACACTTTTTCTAAATTTTTCAATTCCTTTTTGGGCTTGTTCATTGCGCACTTTTCCTTCAAACAGAAACGGTGTAGTTACTATACCCACAGTAAGAATCTCCATATCGCGAGCGACTTGGGCGATTACTGGTGCGGCTCCTGTCCCTGTACCGCCACCCATTCCTGCGGTGATGAACAACATCTTTGTATGAGAGTCTAATAGAGCTCTTACTTCTTCAATACTTTCTTGTGCGGCACGTTCTCCTACCTCGGGATTTGCGCCGGCGCCTAGCCCCTCGGTTAAAGTGACGCCTAGTTGTATTTTATTGGGTACTGGACTATTTTCAAGAGCTTGCGCATCTGTATTACAAATTACAAAATCTACGCCTTTAATACCTTGCTGGTACATGTGTTTGATGGCATTGCTACCACCACCGCCTACACCTATGACTTTGATTACATTTGACTTATTTTTAGGCATATCAAAAGAAATACTGTTAAATTCTTCGATCATAATAGGGCTACTTTATAGGTTATACTTTGCAGTTTTTCTACTGCTTTACTGTTATTTTAAAATTGCTGTAAGCTTCTTGTTGTTATTTATTATTCTGCATTATCTAGGAATTCTTTAAACTTAGTTGCCCAGGTGTCAAAAATTCCTTTCTTTTTAATATCGTCAAGGTTTGTAGGTTTTTTTTCTTCTACCGCTTCTTCTTCTACTAATTCAACTTCTTTATTTCCTGCGGTAGTTGTTTCAAAATTTTGAGATTCTTGGGTGTTTTTTGATTTTTGATCTTCTTCTATCTCTTGTTGTTGATCATCTAGACCTTTTAATACCAGACCTACTGCAGTGGCAAACAAAGGGCTAGTGCTTTCAATATCGCTATCGCCAGCGAGATGCTCATTAGGATATCCTATACGACATGGCATTCCTGTTACATATTCTGCTAGTTGTTTGATGTGCTTTAATTGTGCTCCCCCGCCTGTGAGTACCACGCCTGCTATCAATTTTCTTTTAGGCTCGTCGTGCCCATAATTTTTAATCTCTACAAATACATTTTCCAGTATTTCTATAACACGTGCATAAATAATTTTACTTAAATTTTTGAGCGTGATCTCTTGAGGGTCCCTACCTCGTAAACCAGGAATAGAAACAATTTCATTTTCTTTATTTTCACCTGGCCATGCGCTACCAAATTTTGTTTTTAGCAATTCGGCTTGCTTTTCTATGATAGAGCAACCTTCTTTAATATCTTGGGTAATAATATTACCGCCTTGCGGTATCACGGCAGTGTGCCTGATGATTCCATCTTTAAAAATGGCAACATCTGTAGTACCGCCACCTATATCGACTAGGGCTACACCAGCTTCTTTTTCTTCCTGACCTAAAACAGCATCTGCACTTGCAAGTGGCTCTAATGTAATTTTCTTTAATTCTAGATCGGCACTTTTTACACATCTATAAATGTTGCGTATAGATGCTACTTGCCCCACTACCACATGAAAATTTGCCTCTAGCCTACCACCATACATCCCAATAGGTTCTTTAACGTCAGACTGTCCGTCAATTTTATACTCTTGCGGCAGCACGTGAATGATCTCTTCACCAGGTAACATAATTAATTTAAGCACTTGATTACACAAGGTTTCAATATCCTCTTTATTGATAACTACATCACTATCATTTCTAGATATGTAATCGCTGTGTTGTAAACTTCTTATATGTTGCCCTGCAATGCCTACAGTAACCTCTTTGATTTTTATCCCACTTACAGACTCTGCCTGACTTACTGCTTGTTGAATAGAGGTGATGGTTTGCGTGATATTATTTACCACACCACGATGTACACCTAGACTTTTTGATCTTCCTACACCTAGGATTTCAAGTTTGCCGTATTCATTCTTACGACCTATCATAGCTACAATTTTTGTCGTACCTATATCCAGTCCTACTGCATATTCTTGTTTTTCCATTTTCCTACTTTTTAATTACTACTACTTGATTATCAAATCTCAAGTCTATTATTTCTATTTGATCTAGCTGATTATCCTTTTGCATTTTTGCAAATAAGGCTTTGTAATTCATCATTTTATGATCTAGTTTTACTACTTTACCTAGCTTTACTTTAAAATTAAAAGCCCTAACTGTTAAGGTCACCTCATCTCTTTTATCAAAAAACAACTGGGTAAAAGAGCTGGCTAGCCATTTATCATTTCTTATAAAATTGATCAAATTAAAAGTTTGATCTTGTACTTTTTCTGTAAACCCATATACCAATGGCACATTTACCGTATGTTCTTGAGACAATGGCATAAGTAAATTATCTTGATCTAGATAAACGTTTGTGTTTCCCATTATTCTAGCAATGGGTTTTCTAGGTTCTATAACAGCCTCTAGCGACCCATTGATAGATACAGAAACCTCTGCGGCTCTTATCATTGGGTTTTCCACGAGTCTAGATTCAGATTTATTCAAATCTAGATTTTCTATAATGAGGTTTGTAACAGTATCATTATTTTGTATCAACAATTTATTAACCTTATTTTCAGAAATTAATGGATCCTTATAATCTGTAAATGTTATAATTACCTCTTTTACCGTTCTTTTCTTGTGCCTGTGTGATGCAAATGCATACAAGCTGATTACCAACAAGATAACTAAAAACAATTTTAAAACGTTTTTTATTTTATGCATTGCCCCATTTTTTGGTTAGTTGATCAATCTCGACCCCTATATCACCAGCGCCTAGCATAAGAACTATTCTTGTGTTTATGACTTCAATAAGAGTAGCTATCTCTTCTTTTTTTATTACAGAAACTACATTAGGATCATTTTTTAATAACTTGATTTTTTTACATAATTTTTCTATTGTAACTCCTTCAATGGGGAGTTCTCTTGCAGGGTAAATATCTAATAAGGCAACCGTATCAAATTGTGCCAGCGCTTGTGCAAAATCGTCCATAAAAACCCTTGTACGAGAAAATAGGTGCGGCTGGAACACCACCAATTTTTGTTGATCGGGATACATTTCTTCAACCGCCTGAAAAACCGCATTTATTTCTGTAGGATGGTGTGCATAATCATCTATTAAAACCAGTTGTGCAGTGTCAATTCTATAAGTGAATCTGCGCTCTACCCCACAAAAAGAAGCAAGTGCGAGTTGCATTTTTTTTGAATTTACACCATATTCTAGTGCTACAGCCATAGCGAGTATGGCGTTGCTTAGATTGTGTCTACCTGGTAATTTTAGCACACATTGTTCTATAATACCCTGCGGCGTTTGTAAATCAAAATGATAAGCGCCATCTAGAACATTAATGTTAATGGCTTGATAGTCACCTTTATTTAAACCTACTCTAATTCCTTTAATGTCTAATTGTTCATTAACCAATAAGGTTTTAGCATCTAGCAATTTTGCAAAATCATAAAAAGTCTTTTCAAAAGTAGCTGCATCGCCATAAATATCGAGATGATCGGCATCTATCGCAGTAATACCTGCAATATCTGGTGACAGGTTTAGGAAAGAGCGATCAAATTCATCTGCCTCTACCACCATCACCTCGTTTCCAGAGCATAAATAATTAGTGTGGTACCCCTCTAGAATACCACCTAAAAATGCCGTTACTTTTACATCACTTTGATACAGTAAGTGGGCAAGAATAGCGCTTGTGGTTGTTTTTCCATGCGTTCCTGCAATTGCAAGACAGGTCATGGTTCTAGAAATTTGACCTAAAAGTTGTGCACGTTTTGTGATGGTTATTCCGCTTTCGCGAAAGCGAACTAATTCACCAAAATCTACAGGCACAGCTGGTGTATAAATTACTTGTGAGGTCTTTATATCCTTAAACCGTGGGGGAATTTGCTCAAAATCGTCTACATAATGAATTGCAATACCCTCTTTTTCTAGTTTTTTACAAAGGACAGTAGGCACGCGATCATAGCCTGCTACATATTTACCCTGTTGATGAAGGTAACGCGCCAGCGCACTCATACCTATCCCACCGATACCGATGAAATAAAAATGGGATATATGTTCAAGTTCCTTCATTTAAGCAGTTGTTCTATTTCATTAACAATTAAACGGGTAGCATCTGGTAATGCCAGTTTTTTAAAATTTTTAGACAGCTTATCCTGCAGCTGTGGTTGTTCTAAAAGTCCTTTCCATAAGGTACTAAAATTTTGTTCTAGATCTGTTTCTTTGATCATTAAAGCGGCCTCTTTTTGGGTAATGGCAAGTGCATTTTTAGTCTGATGGTCCTCGGCAACATGCGGCGATGGGATAAATATTACCGGTTTACCAACTATAGCAAGTTCTGAAATGGTACCTGCACCAGCGCGAGAGATGATAAAATCTGCCGCTGCATAGGCTAGATCCATGCGGGGTAAAAAATCGGTGATATACATACGGTCATTACCTAAATCACGATAGGTTGAGATGTATAATTTACCTGTTTGCCATATTATATTTACTTGATTTTGCAACATTTTGCGATGCGTAGCTATTAATTGATTGATACGTCTTGCGCCCAGTGAGCCGCCCAAAACAAGAAGTGTTTTTCTTGTAGTATCTAGGTTAAAATAATGTTGAGCATCCTTTTTTAATGGCGCGATATCCAGTAAATCTTGTCGCACAGGATTGCCTGTTAATATCAGCTTTTCTTCAGGAAAGAAACGCTCTAGATCAGGACTAGCAACGCAAATTTTAGTTACTTTTTTACCTAGTAATTTATTTGTAATGCCTGGAAAAGAATTTTGCTCTTGTATAATGGCGGGAATCCTTTTTTTAATAGCCATATAAAGTAATGGCCCGCTAGCATAACCACCGGTTCCTACTGCAACATCTGGTTGAAAGGAATTAATAATTTTGCCAGCATCATAAAGGCTTTTCATAACCTTAAAAGGAAAAGTAAGATTTTTTACCGATAAACTTCTTTGCAAACCACTTATCCATAACCCTTTGATTTGATATCCTGCTGCAGGCACTTTTTCCATTTCCATACGGTCGCTGGCACCCACAAACAAGATTTGGGTATCTGGCCACCTACTCACGCATTCATTTGCAATAGCAATCGCTGGGTAGATATGACCACCTGTTCCCCCTCCTGATATGATTATTTTATAAGGCCTCACTTAATACATCTAAAGGGTTCATATCTTCTTCATTTACTATCTGTTGCTTTTTAACTGCTTCTCGTTTTGCACTAACGCTTAACACAATACCTACAGCAATACAAGTCATTATTATAGAGGTACCACCACTACTGATTAAAGGAAGTGTTTGCCCAGTAACTGGAATTAAGTTTACTGCCACTGCCATATTTGTCAATGCTTGAAAAACAATAGGAAAGCCCACACCTATAACTAGCAATTGTCCAAAGACATCTTCGACCTTTGTAGCAATAATGATTAACCTTAATAGAAAAAAGAGGTATAAGGACAGGACAATTAACCCACCTATCAAACCAAACTCTTCTAAAATAATTGCGTATATAAAATCACTAGACGATTGCGGTAGCACATGCTTTGTGGCGCTTTTACCAGGCCCCACACCAAAGGGATATCCATTTGCAATGGCGGTTTTGGCACGTTCTACTTGATAAGTAGCATCTGTATCACCATCACTACCATATGCGGCGATACGAGAAACCCATGTATCGACACGATTATTAAAAACACCAGGAAAAGCTTTTGTAGTTAATATGAATAAAGATAATGCTACAATCGCAACCCCTATGATACTTGCTAGATATTTAAAAGGATACCCCCCCACAAAACAAGTAAGCAACACCATTATAAAAATCATTACCGCAGTAGATAAATTAAAAGGCAAAATAAGCCCTACAATAAAAGCCACGGGAAGCCACAATGGCAAAATAGACTGTTTAAAAGTGATTTTTTTATCTTTTATAGAAGCCAGATATTTTGCGACATAAATCATTAATATCACAAATGCCAGCGTGCTAGTTTGAAATTGCATACCTATTACAGGAACGGTAATCCACCTGCTAGCAATCGCACCTTCTACCACCGTCCCCTGCATAGCGGTATAAATAAGTAATAAAAGTACCCCTGGAATCAATAACACACTAAGCCCTTTAAAATAGCGATAAGGTATTTTATGGGCTCCATACAGCAAGCCTAGACCTATGACAATATGCCCAAAATGACTTACCAAATATTTAGACGTGTTTCCAGTTCCCTTACCTATATAAGCAAGATTTGCACTTGCACTATACACGGGTAGGAAAGAGAACAATAGTAAAACAATGACTAGTGCCCAAAGAAAATAATCGCCTGATATGTAACTTTTAATTTTCAAATTATAAACTTCTTACTGCTTGTTTAAATTGACGACCGCGGTCTTCATAATTTTTAAATAAATCAAAACTGGCACATGCAGGGCTTAACAACACATTATCCCCTGCTTGCGCAAGTTTATAAGCCACTTTTACTGCATCTTCCATTGTTCTGGTTTCTACCATTTGTTCTACACAATTGCCAAAAGCAGCCACAATTTTTGAGTTATCTACCCCTAAACACACAATTGCTTTTACATTGCGATTTACTAAACTGTACAATTCTGAATAATCATTGCCTTTATCTACACCACCCACGATCCAGACAGTAGGATGCTCCATACTGTCCAGTGCATAATAAGTGGCATTGATGTTTGTGGCTTTAGAATCATTTATATATTGAACTTTATTGATTTTAAGCACTTGTTCTAATCTGTGCTCTACCCCTTCAAAAGAGGTTAAACTTTGTCTTATGGTTTCTTTTCTTATTTTAAGAAGTTTTGAAGCCGTAGAAGCTGCCATTGCATTTGCAGTGTTGTGCTTTCCTTTCATTGATAATTGCTCTGTAGGCATAGTAAATAGGGTGTTATGGGTGTAAATATGAATGTCGTTGTTGATTAAAGAGGCACCTACTGGCAATACTTTTTCCATGGAAAAAGGTATGAGCTGTGCTTTAATTTTCAGTTTTTTTATAGCAGCTGTAATGGCTGGATCATCATCATTGTAAATAAGATAATCGTTTTGGTCTTGATTCATAGCAATGCGCATTTTACTAGCCACATAATTTTCAAATTTGTAATCGTATCGGTCTAAATGATCGGGAGTAATATTTAAAATAATAGCTATATGAGGTTTAAAAGTCCTAATCCCATCTAGTTGAAAACTACTTACCTCTAGTAGTCGATGTGTTGCAGGCCCTTCAAAAACTTGTTGTGCAAAGCTTTTACCTATGTTACCGCCTGTGGTGTGATCCAATTGGGCGGTATTAAAAATATGGTCGATCATACTGGTAACTGTAGTTTTGCCATTTGATCCTGTTACTGCGATAATTATTTCATCAGTAAATCTAGAGGCAAACTCAATTTCAGAAATGATTTCAATACCTTTATCAACTACAGCTTTAACAATAGGTGCATGATCTGGTATTCCTGGACTTTTAACTACTAGGTGAGTATTGAGTATTTTAGTTATATCATGACCGCCTGTTTCATAAGAAATAGATTGTTGTTGTAACGCTTTCGCGAAAGCGGAATCTAAAAAGCCGCCATCGCTTAAAAAAACATCATAGCCCTTTTGAAAACCTAGCAATGCAGCTCCCACACCGCTGATACCACCACCCAGAACGGCTAGACGCTGTTTATCTTGTATGTTTTGTAGTGTAGCCATTATCGTATTTTAAGAGTTACAATGCTGATGATCGCAAGTAAAATACCTACAATCCAAAAACGCACTACTATTTTACTTTCGTGGATACCACGTTTTTGATAATGATGGTGCAGTGGTGACATGAGAAAAATTCTTTTTCCTTCACCAGATTGTTTTTTAGTGTATTTAAACCAACTTACCTGCATAATTACCGAGAGGTTTTCCATTAAAAAAATACCGCATAGAATAGGAATTAAAAGTTCTTTTCTAGTAGCAATGGCAAGCACAGCGATTATTCCACCTATGGTTAAACTACCCGTGTCACCCATAAAAATTTGAGCGGGAAAAGTATTATACCATAAAAACCCAACTAATGCACCAGCAAAGGCAGTGGTAAAAACCACCATCTCGCCAGAATTAGGTATGTACATGACATTTAAGTAATCTGAAAACACAATATTTCCTGAAATCCATGCAAATAGAGCCAGTGTTATAACAATAATAGTACTCGTTCCAGCAGCTAGCCCATCGATACCGTCGGTAAGATTTGCACCGTTTGAAACCGCAGTAACAATGATGATTACAATGGGAATAAAAACCAACCAAGCTAGATTTGCTAGGCTAGGATCTATCCAATCGATTAGGCTAGAGTATTCGAATTCATTGTTTTTTACAAATGGAATAGTCGTTTTGGTAGATTTAAAGGCAGTACCAAATTTTACTATTGGGTTTTGCTCTACAGTTTGCTCGTTTACAATTGGTGCGGGTAATTGCTCTTTAATAGTAACATCATCATTAAAAAACATGATTGCACCTATTATAGCGCCTAGTCCTACCTGTCCCAGCACTTTAAATTTGCCTTGTAATCCTGCCTTATTTTTTTTAAATATTTTAATGTAATCATCTGCAAATCCTATCAATCCCATCCATATCGTTGTAATAAACAACATATCTACATAAATGTTATCTAACTGACACAGTAGAAAAGCGGGGATTAAAGTGGCAAAAATGATGATCACACCTCCCATTGTAGGGGTGCCAGCTTTCTGCGCCTGACCCTCAAGACCTAAATCTCTTACAGTTTCACCTACCTGCTGTCTTTGTAAAAATAAAATAATACGTTTACCATAAATAGTAGAAAAACCCAATGATAACAAAAAGGCAACTGCTGCTCTAAAGGTAATGTACCCAAAAAGTGATGCTCCTGGCATGTTAAACTCTTCTTCTAGATATTTGAATAAATAGTATAACATTTATTATTTATTAAATTGATTAAGGAAGTGAGCAACAATCTCGCGATCGTCAAAATCTGAACGTACACCATTGATTTCTTGATAGGTTTCATGCCCTTTTCCAGCGATAAGAATGATATCATTTGCACTAGCCATTTTTACTGCTGCCTTTATAGCCTGTTTGCGATCTACTATAGTAATGGTTTTTTTATAATGTAGCGGTTGAACGCCAGTCTCCATCGCATCTAATATTTGCTGCGGGTTTTCTGTGCGCGGGTTGTCGCTGGTAAAAATGACAAGATCACTTAAAGCCGCTGCAATATTTGCCATTTTAGGTCTTTTAGTAGTGTCACGATCACCGCCGCAACCTACAACTGTTATGAGTTTTTCATTTCTAGTGCGTATGGCATTAATAGTTTCCAGTACATTTTTTAATGCATCTGGCGTGTGCGCATAGTCAACTATCGCAGTTACCTTAGTCCCTACTGTAGTGAAATATTGAAATCTGCCAGAAACGCCTTTAAGCTTTGAAATCACTTCTAGAACCTTTATATTTTCTAAACCTAGCTCTACAGCACAAGCATAAATAGCCAAAACATTATAGGCGTTAAATTGTCCTACCATTTGCGACCAAACCTCGTGATCATTAATCTTTAATAAAAGCCCACCAAATTGGTTTTCTATTATTTGTGCACGGTAATCGGCTATAGTTTTTAATGCATAACCTATTTTTCTAGCGCTAGTATTTTGAAGCATATATGCACCATTTTTATCGTCTAGATTAGTTAGCGCAAAAGCTTTTTTAGGTAAGTTGTCAAAAAAGCGTTTTTTCACATCTCTATATTCTGAAAACGTTTTGTGATAATCTAAATGGTCATGAGATAAATTAGTAAAAATACCGCCAGCAAACTCTAGCCCCGTAACGCGCTCTTGTGCGATACCGTGGCTGCTTACCTCCATGAAACAAAAATCAACACCTTGACCTACCATAGTCGCAATTTGTTTATTAATAGTTATGGGGTCTGGTGTGGTATGTTTTGTAGGTACTACTTTATCTTCTATAAGAATTTCAACAGTAGAAATTAAACCCGTTTTAAAACCAGAATTTTTAAATAATTGATATAATAGCGTGGTGGTGGTAGTTTTTCCATTAGTACCGGTGACACCCACTAACTTTAATTTTTTTGAAGGATTATTGTAAAAATTTGCTGCCATTAGAGCAAGCGCACGATGCGTGTTAAGAACTTGTATATAGGTAACATGATCTTCTTGATAATCTGGCAACTGTTCTAAAACAACAGCCTTTGCGCCTTTTGCAACAGCTTGTTCTATATAATCATGACCATCTACTATAGCGCCATTTAGCGCTATAAACACATCGTCATTTTGAATCGCTCTAGAATCAAAGTGCAGCTGATTGATTTCTACACCAGTTGTTCCTATAACCAGCTCTAGACTTACTTTGTATAAAATATCTTTTAGCACCATCATAACAACGTTAGAATTACTTGATCACCAGCCGCTAATTTGGTTCCTTCTTTCATACTTTGAGAAGTCACCTTTCCTGTCCCTTTTAATACAACTTTTGCACCTAGATTTTCTACAAGCGCAATGGCATCCATAGCTTCCAGACCTATAAGTTTTGGTACTTTCTTAAAAGTTGTCTCTGCAATTGCATGTGATTTTTTTTGATATAACTCACACGAAGTTGCAATTTGAACGGGGATTTTTTGTTGCAATTCAACAACATCAATTAAAGGACTGGTTGCATAAATCTTTTGAGCAATAGATTTAAAAACGGGACCCGCAACAATATTTCCATAATATCCTTTAGAAACGTTAGGTTTATGTATCACGACAATGCAACTATACCGAGGATTATCAGCAGGAAAATAGCCTGCAAACGATGCAATGTAATTTCCAGAAGATTTCCAATATTCTGTCTGGCAAGTTCCTGTTTTACCAGCCATAGAAAAATTCTTGTTATATAGATTACTCGCTGTTCCTGTTTTTACCACATTCTCCATTAATATTTTTACTTTATCGATGGTATTTTGTGAACAAATCGCAGGATTAATAATCTCTTTATCAAATTTTTCAACAATACGTTCCTTAGACTTGACCTCTCTAATAAGTCTAGGTTTAAGCATGATACCGTTATTAGCAATGGCATTGTAAAAGGTTAGGGTTTGTAAAGGAGTTAATTGTACCCCATACCCAAAACCCATCCATGGTAAAGAAAGCCCACTCCAGTTAGGATCATCAGGATGTGGTATCATAGGCACACCCTCGCCCTTTATAGATAAATTTAATTTTTGATTTAAATTCATACTATACAGTCTGTCGACATAGTCCTCGGGATTTGATTTATAATTATCTTGAATCATTTGAACAAGTGCGGTATTTGATGACACCTCAAATGCCTTTCCTACACTAATTTTACCGTAGCCGCCATATTTAGAGTCGCGTACGTTGCGACCATAATAAGAAATTTTACCGCCTTGGGTATCAAAAACAGTACTTGTATCTACCACTTTATCTTCTAGTGCTGCGATAAGGCTCATTAACTTAAATGTAGACCCAGGCTCGTGAGACTCCCATATGGCATAGTTTCTCTTTTCATAATATTTACCAGTTGATCCTCTCCCTAAATTAGAAAGCGCCTTGATCTCACCTGTGGTAACTTCCATCACAACGGCAGTACCGTGATCTGCCTCAAAATATTCCAGTTGTTCTAATAATGCATGATGGGCCACATCCTGCATATTTACGTCTATGGTTGTATAAACATCATACCCATCATTAGGATCAATTTCATTTTCACTACTTATAGGCTTCCACTGGTTTTTACCTATTTTTTGTTGTAATCTTACACCATCACTACCCCTTAAATATGGAGCAAAAGCACCTTCTAAACCTACAGGTGCACTACCCTTGCGGTCGTAACCCACGATGCGTTCTGCCATTTTACCTAGTGGATGATCTCTTACAATTCTTTTCTCTACAATTAGCCCACCGCGATAAGGACCCTTTCTAAATAAAGGAAACTCTCTAATCTCTTTATAATCGCCATAATCCAGGTTTTTTGCAATAAGCATATAACGGTTACGGTTGCTGTGTGCTTTTCTAAATTTCTGTAGGTAGAAGTTTTTTGTAGTATTGAACTTTACAGCTAGCGCTTCGGCAAGAGGCCCTACCTCTTCATTAAAATCTGCTTTAGAAGGTGCTAGCGCATCAAAACGTATGTCATATTTACTAATAGATGTCGCAAGTAATTGCCCATTAGAATCATATAAATTACCTCTAGTAGATGGAATGGTGTCATTTCTAAAAACACGCTTTTCTGCTTTTGCACGATATGCATCGCCCTCAATAAACTGAATATTGAGTATTTGCCCAACTACTAGCAGTGCAATAACAATAAATAATACCCCTATAAGGTACATTCTATTCATTATATTTTTACTAGTTGTTGCCATCTTGATCTTTAACTATTATAATTTTCTGTGGTGGTGTTTTTGCTGGCACAATGCCTTTGTCTTTTATTTTTCTAGCAACTGTAGATTCCATTTGCATAAACATCAACCTTCTTTCTAAATCGGTATACTCGCTGTGCAATTCTGTGACCTGTTCACTTACTGCCGCTAACTGGTGCACCTTTCTTTCATAACTATGACCTGTATAAATCATAACAATAGCGAGAAAAGTTGCAAACAGTATGAACCTCCAGTTTTTAATGGAATCATCATTAGTTAAAAAACTACCTTTTAATATGTCATAAATTTTTGATGCCATTTATGATGTTATTATTTTCTCTGCAATACGCAATTTTGCGCTTCTTGCTCTATTGTTACCTTTAATTTCTTCTTTAGAAGGAATGATCATTTTACCTATTCTTTTAAAAGGTACGCTAGACCTACCAAAAACATCTTTTTCTGGCTCTCCCTCAAAAAGCCCATTTCTCATAAATCTTTTTACCGGTCGATCTTCTAAAGAATGATAGGAAATAACACTTAATCTACCCCCTACTTTTAAAACATCTTTAGACTGTTGTAAAAAATAATAAAGCACTTGCATTTCTTGATTGACCTCTATACGTATGGCCTGAAAAATTTGAGCTAGTAATTTGTGCTCTATTCTTTCTGGTACAAGAGGTGCGCAAATCTCTTTTAAGTGGGCTACTGTAGTAATGGCAGCATTTTGTCGCGCAGTAATAATTAGTTGTACTAACTGCTTTGCGATGCGCAATTCTCCATAAGATTTAAAAACTGTAATTAAATCCTCCTCACTATAAGTATTCAGTACTTTTATTGCATCTAGATCTTGACCTTGATTCATACGCATATCTAATCGCGCATCAAACCTGGTAGAAAAACCTCTTGCAGCCTGGTCAAACTGATGCGAGCTAACCCCTAGATCGGCAATAATACCATCTACCTCTTTTACTCCATAAAGCCTTAAAAAACGCTTCATGTAGCCAAAATTTTCTGGTATCAAAGTAAATCGAGAATCTTTAATGGTGTTATTAATAGCATCTTGATCTTGGTCAAAAGCATATAGCTTACCCGCTGGTCCCAGTCGTGATAATATCTCACGAGAATGACCACCACCACCAAAGGTAACATCTACATAAACCCCAGATGGGTCTATTTGCAATCCGTCGACGGCTTCTTTTAAAAGAACCGGGTTATGATAAGAGATCGGTTGTGTCATTATTTCCCATTACTTCTTCTGCGAGATGTGCAAAGTCTTCTAGCGAGTTGTCTATAGCTGCTTCATACTTTTCTTTATCCCATATTTCTAATATATTAACCGCACTAGACACGGTTACTTCTTTTGTAATTCCTGCAAATGTGATCAAGTCTTTAGGGATAAGTAACCTCCCGTTTCCATCTACCTCAACGGTTTTTACACCGGCGGTAAAACGTCTTATAAAATCATTGTGCTTTCTATTAAAGCGATTCAAACCGTTTAATTTATCCATCATTTTATTCCATTCACTCATAGGATAAAGTTCTAAACAAGGTTGAAACACGGCACGCTTTAATACAAAACCATCTTGCATTACAGGGGTCACCTGCTTTTTTAAAGCAGCTGGTAATAAAAACCTGCCTTTGGCATCGGTTTTACATTCATATGTCCCTATAAAGTTGATCACTTTAATAATTTAATTGTCTTTAATATGAATCAAAAATAAGTAAATAAAACCCACTTTCTACCACATTTTCCCACTTTGTTAATAAATCGCCTTGTTTCTGAATAACTATACTAGTTGTTAACAAATTAAAGAGGCTTAAAATTAAATTTGATCAACATTCTTTTTGAGCTAATACGTGGATGGTGCTAAGCATATAGCAATCTTTAAATTATGCAATCTGATTTCAGTCTATTGTTGCTGCCATATTAGTTTATTATATTAAAATCAACTTTTCTAGTACTGTTTTGGTAAGACAATCAGCGAGGCTAAACTTTTATTAATTTTAATTGCAATAAGGGTGGTATAAACTTGTTGTGATCTCGCTTTCGCGAAAGCGAAACAGATAGAAAAAAATCAGAAAATCAATTTACCTATGAATTTAAATTTAATAGCGACACATGTAGTAGTGATATGAAAACAATATCAAGACTAAGGCAAGCGTAAAGAGTAAATCTTAACCTGTAGCGAGAATTAAGAAATTTTAAAATCGCAGTAAAAAGATAAAGAAATAGCGTACTACCAAAACAAGTGTAAACGATCGTTTTGCTTTAATCAAATCAACTATATTTGTAACTTAGATTTTTTTTATGATGCACGATCTCATCAAAGACGGCAAATTTGAATATTACACACACGGCAAGGGCACGCCTATCATTATCCTACATGGTTTAATGGGGGGATTAAGCAATTTTCAAGGTGTCATCGATTATTTCTCTGTTAAAGGTTATCAAGTAGTTGTACCTACCTTACCGCTTTATAGCACACCACTGCTCAAAACTAGTGTGGGCACATTTGCAAAACATATAGACGCTTTTATCACTCACATGGGCTGGAAAGAAGTGATTTTACTGGGTAACTCTCTAGGCGGTCATATAGGACTGGTGACTACAAAACTTTTTCCACAAAAAATTAAAGCCTTAGTTATTACAGGTAGTTCGGGTTTATATGAAAGTGCTATGGGAGCGAGTTATCCCAAAAAAGGAGATTATGAATATATCAAGGCAAAAAGCAAAGATGTTTTTTACGATCCCGCTGTAGCCACCAAAGAGTTGGTAGACGAGGTTTTTGCAACTGTAAATGACCGCGGCAAATTACTAAAAACTCTTGCTATTGCAAAAAGTGCCATACGTCACAATATGTCTAAAGATTTACCTAAAATGACCACACCCACCTGCATTATTTGGGGTAAGCAAGACACGGTAACACCACCCAATGTGGCTATAGAATTTCATGAAAAATTACCAGATAGTGAGCTATTCTGGATTGATAAATGCGGCCATGCTGCAATGATGGAACGTCCAGATGAATTTAACGAGGTGTTGGGTAGCTGGTTAAAAAAAAGAGGTTTTTAATTTAAATCTAAGAAATATTTATAAACAATCGTGTAGGAACAAGAAATTAGACCACTTAGCTTCTAGAATATATAATATAGACTCTAACTAATCTAACTGAACATTATTTGTAAGTTAATTAAAAGAATACTTTTTGTATATTGAGGTTAAATCTTTAAAAGCAAATTATAAGACGCGGTTTAAAATCAAAAGCCTTTATTAAGATTCAAAACTGGAGTAGTTTTTAAAAACTAAACTATCAACAATAGTTTACGAATAATGTTAATCCCATCATGCTGCCTACTTTTCTAAATGTTTGATAAAAGTTTTATTATTACTAAGGACAAGAGACTTTAACTTTTCACTCGCGTTGTTAACAAAGACCACTTAACATTTCAACCCTTATATTTCTACAGTTGTTAAATTGTATCTTTGTAATATGAATATTACTAGCGCAGAGTTTATCATGTCTAATCAAGATGTGAGCAAATGCCCAAACACGGGAATACCAGAATATGCCTTTATAGGGAGGTCTAACGTAGGAAAGTCCTCTTTAATCAACATGTTAACCAATAAAAAAAGTCTTGCAAAAACCTCTGGCAAACCAGGAAAAACCCAATTAATTAATCACTTTTTAATTAATAAGTCTTGGCATCTTGTGGATTTACCAGGTTATGGATATGCCCGGGTTTCAAAATCTAGCAAAGCAAAGTTTCAAAAATTTATTACAAAATATTTTGAACAGCGCAAGCAGCTCGTCTCTGGATTTGTACTGGTAGATGTGCGTCACGACCCACAACCTATTGATGTAGAATTTATGGAATGGCTGGGTGAAAGTGGCATTCCCTTCAGTATTGTATTTACAAAAGCCGATAAATTAAAACCCAAAGCACTAGAGCGCAATGTTACCGCTTATAAAGAATATTTGCTTACAGGAATTTGGGAAGAAGTGCCCCCTTATTTTATTACTAGCGCAACAAACAATCAAGGAAAAGAAGAATTGCTAGATTACATTCACAACATTAATGAATCATTAAAATAAGAGCTATATTTCTTGATTCTTTAAAAAGTTGCAGGTTTTTGTATTACTACAAAATAGCAATCAAGATTGAAAATCACTTATAGAGGTTTTCTAAAAATCAAAATACAGGGCAGTCATTAACTGTATTTTTACGTTTTTTTTTAGGATTCCTTCAATCCCATTTATATTCATATTATAAAAACTTTGCAAGTAATTGACCAGTTTACCAGTTGGAAAAACTTGTCATTTAAACCAAATAAAATAGAGTTCTGGCAGCTCGCTTAACAATTTTCCTTTATGCGCTCCAAAAGGCATTTTGTACATCGTCATTTTTATTAATTGATTAATATTGTCAAAAGCTCACGATATAAAGCCTAGTGAATGGTTAACTGATATAATCAATGGAATAACTGACCGTAAAGCTAATAAACTGCAGGAATTACTCCCACATAATTGGAGCAGGAAAAATACGTAGTTTACAGAACGCTTACCTTAAGCCAATAATATTCTACATCCAGAATTAATAAGTATCTAAATAATGACATCTAAAAATTTAATATTTTTCGGATACTAAATGTTATCATTAAAGTTTATATAGAATAAAAAAAGGCCATTCTGTAAAGAATGACCTTTTTGTTAAATTATAATGCAATTCTA
>CAZQGX010000027.1:0-44778 GCA_964593255.1 uncultured Flavobacteriaceae bacterium
TACGAGACCCGTATGTACGGTGGTGTAAGAGGCGCACTGGCAGTCATTAGACTGTTAGCCTTCTACTAGACTGGCTGATCGTTCTGTTATATTGTCGAGAAAGTTGACTCTATACCAAATAAAGTATTATTAGGGGCAATATTTAATTTTCAAATTCCTCAATATCGTTTAAAAACTCCATAGCTTTCATTGTTTTTGTTCCTGCAAATAATCTTATAGTTTTTCTTACCCATTTTATATGTAGATTTTTGTAAGATAATTTATTAAAAACCCAAACTATAGGAATAATCAAAATGAAGTTAAGTACTAAATATCTTATCACAAAATCCTGCTCCAAATGAATATATAAATCAAAATCCAGAAAAAGATCAATTCCTACAATTGCATAAGACCACCAAACCGGGGCTGAAAGAAAAATTAATTTTACGAACAATAATCCGTGTGAGTTTACTAGTTCGATCTTATTCCTGATCTTAACTATTGGTTTTGAAAAATCAATTTGTTGTAATAAAACAATCTGTCCAATGCTACCCACTACTGCTACTAGAGCAAAAACATGAACAATAATGCCACTTATAGCCAGATGAGTTTGGTCCCAATTATTTGCGATATACCAACCTAAAAATATTGCCAAAAAACTAAATATCACAACTTCAAAAATTCTGTACCTAAGAATTTTCTTTGTGCTGTTTTGGGATTTTTTGAGTTGTAGCGCTTTCACTGCCGATTTATTTAACAGGAGTGTTTTGTCCAGTTTATTATCGTATGCTTCCATTATTTTTTTTAATTCGAGTACTTCCATCACTTTTTTTTTAATTCTTTTTTAAATTTTAATTTAATTCTGCTGATTTTTGTTGCCACATTTGTTTTTGAAATCCCTAATATTTCCGCTATCTCTTCATAAGGTTTTTCTTCTAAATACAATAACATTAGTGCCTTATTTAGTTCATTTAAATTATTAATGAATTCTTGTAACAACTTAATATGGTAATCCAAATCTGTTTTGTTTTCATCTTCATCTGCAATACTATAAATGGAGTTTTCGTTATAAAAATCATTTTTAATTGACCATTTTTTCTCTTTCCTGTAAAAGGATATGGCAACATTTAGGGCAATTCGATACATCCAGGTAGAATATTTGTATTCAGCATTGTATTTATCAAATGAATTCCATAGCTGAATAATTATCTCTTGCTCTAAATCTTTTCTGTCTTCTTTATTTTGACAATACGAATTCACAATTTTATAGATGATCTTCTTATGTGTATCTATGGTAGTTATGAATTTGTCTTTTTTGTTTTCCTTCATTGGATTCTCCTTACGTTAATTCAAATTTTCCTGTTTGCGTTGTATGAATTTTTAATGTTTAGCTTATTATTCGCAGAGATTTTGAAAAATCACACTTTTTGGTGATTATTTTTGATTTTATGTAGCAAGAAAATTTAGCCTGAAGTAATATGCAGTGAATGACAGCCAACGGATTGGTATATGGTTAGTGGCGACTAAAAATACAGGAACCTTTATTTTTCAATCGTAAATTTAGCAAAAAAAAATTGGGCTTATCGATTTAGCGAATACCTCGCCATTAACTATACACCTCGTGTCTGCCCAGTATGGGCATCTTTATCTTACTGCAAAGTAAGTTATTAATCTAGAGGGTGCAAGCTATTTCTATTTCTACGTTATAACTCCTATTTCAACACTAGTTTGCTCCATATCTCACACACTTAAAAATTAAAACTGCCTTAAAGAACTTATTTACCACTTTTTAAACCAGTAAAAGACCGGTTAGGCAAATAAAAATTCTTTAAGGCAGTTGTAATAACAGGTCAATCGGTAATGCTATTAAAAGCATCACTAATTAACATCACTTAACGCTATACCACTTGTAAAAGATGTAACACGTTATAACTACCGTTATTTAATGGGTAAAACATACCGTTAACCTCTTGACTAAATTTTACTAATAACAAGTAAAACGTAAAAGGATATCCTACAGGTATCGCAGCAGGAGCCAAGTTTATGGGTGTACCAGTTGCAGCTGTTGTACTTAGTACGGTCTCGACACTTTGTGCTAATTCACTGGCACCGGTATCAAAGTTAACTCCCGCAATTCCTAAAGAAATCCCTACATGTGTAGCGCCTCTTGGGGGTACTAGATCTCTTATAGGACTTAGATCTGCAATACTCAAACTTCCTGCTACAGTGTCTAGGTTAAACGGTGCATACAAAATGCTGCCTAGTACAGACTGACTGTTAAAATCAAATCCTGTAATCGCTTGCTTACCTGGGTCGGTAAGAAAACCGCTGGAGACACTGCGATCACCTCGCAGGTTGATACTGTCTAGATTTTTAACTTCGGCCATAACTTTTACCAGTCGCGAGGTGACTTTTTTGTCTGAAACTTGCATAAGCATTGGGCGTATAGCGTTGCGCAAAACCTTGCCACTTTGCGCTATGTGGCCAAATTCCTTACCATTCTCCCGCGTACGGGCAAATGCAGGATCGTTTTCAATTCTGGACTTACTCACACCACCACTGGTGCGTACTAGGTGTCCATCTGATGTTTTGTAAAATGTAAGCCCATCTAGGGTTCCTTCTACTTTCAACAAGCTTTTTAGCTTTGCCATATTTATATTATTTTAAATTAAGGCACAAACATAAACTTACTTCATTTAAGCCTTTGTAAAATAGACTGTTAAGCATAAAATCAATAAAAAATTGTAGAAAATAGAAACATCCATACACATCATAACTATAAGAAAAATGGAAACGGCTGCCATTAATTACCACATCATCCTAAAAAATATAAATCCTACAGCATTTCAGACGATTAATAAAATTCAAAATATCCGTAAATACTGGAATATCTAGAATAATATTACCCGCCATATTCTTAATTCGCAACCATTAAACAACTATTATCTAATTCAAATATCTTAAATTCAAGTGGTTAAAATTATACAGTTAGGATTCAATCAATTTTTTTAAACAAATTTTCTGTACAATTAAATCCCTACACATTACAAAATAAATCTGCCCTAGGTGTATGCCGAGTGTATGCCGAGTGTATGGCGAGTGTATGGCGAGTGTATTAGGAGTGTATTAGGAGTGTATGGGTAGTGTATGGCGAGTGTATTAGGAGTGTATTAGGAGTGTATGGATACAGTATGCTACAAGTATACCATCAGTATCAAAACCAAAAATATCAAATCCTTAATCGGTAATCCCATTCTTAATCCCATTCTTAACCTTATACTTCAACTTAAAAGTATAAAAATCCTATATTTGCCCTATAAATAGCATCATGTCACAAGATAAAATATGGCTATCATCGCCACACATGGGGGGAGCCGAGCAAGAATTTGTAAACCAGGCTTTTGCGACTAATTGGGTCGCGCCATTAGGCCCAAATGTTACGGGTTTTGAACAAGATCTCGAGGCCTATCAAGGTCAAAACTCGCATATTGCGGTGCTTTCCAGTGGTACCGCTGCCATTCATCTGGCTTTGGTACAGGCGGGCGTCGGTCCTGGTGACGAGGTGATTTGTCAAAGTTTTACCTTCTGTGGCACGACTAATCCGGTCTTGTACTTGGGGGCAACGCCTATTTTGGTAGACAGCGAGCCGCAAACCTGGAATATGTGTCCGCAGGCCTTAAAACACGCGGTAGATGACCGTATTGCGCGCGGTAAAAAGCCCAAAGCCATTATTGCGGTGCATTTATATGGCATGCCGTATTTGGTTGATGATATTCACGCTTTCGCGAAAGCGAGACAAATACCAGTTATAGAAGACAGTGCCGAGGCCCTAGGTAGTACCTACAAAGGTCGTAAATGCGGGACTTTTGGGGATTACGGAATCCTGAGTTTTAATGGCAATAAAATCATCACAACAAGTGGTGGTGGTGCGCTTGTAGCGGCTACAAAAGAAGTAAAGGATAAAACTGTTTTTCTAGCTACTCAGGCTCGTGACGCAGCGCCACATTACCAGCACAGCGAGGTGGGTTACAATTACCGATTGAGTAACATAAGCGCGGGTATAGGTCGTGGGCAAATGCAAGTACTGGACAAACACATCGCATTACGCAGAAAAATGAATGCTTTTTATCAGGAAATATTTAAGGACATAGCAGGGGTAAGGGTTCATATAGAGGCATCTAGCGAGGTGTTTTCTAACCATTGGCTTTCGGCTATTTTAGTAGACCCATCAAAAACTGGTGGCATTACTAGAGAGGATATCAGGCTAGCACTAGAAGCGGTGAACATAGAGTCCAGACCTTTGTGGAAACCCATGCATTTGCAACCGTTGTGTAAAGACTTGCCTTATTACGGCGGCAAAGTATGTGAGGATTTGTTTGAAAATGGTTTGTGCCTACCTTCTGGATCTAATCTTAACGATGCCGATAGGGATCGTATTGCTGTTGCTTTAAAAGGGGTGTTTGAAAATCAAATCAATTAAAAGTTTAAAATTGCCATTGTGGTTGTCGATATTTGGCGCTCCTGTTTGTTTATTAACTTTAATTTAGGTTATTTTTACATTCTTAAATGAAATTATCATATTTTAAAAATAGAGTGGTTCAGATTTTTTGGAATAGAGACAATTCTCTCAGTTTCAAAAACCTGCGATACCTGCCCCGATGGATGGTGATTGGTATAGATATAACTATTGTCATAGTTTCTTTCTTTATTTCTTTTTGGGTGATTGATACCATCACAACGGCGTCGTTTGATGTGCTTACTAAGAATCAGGAATTGCTGGTGGTGACACTTGTTTACACAGCATGCTTTTTTATCTTCAGCACTTATTCCGGTCTGGTACGTCACAGTACTTTTGTAGATATTTTTAAAATTGCCCTAGCTTGTTTAAGCACTGGTTTTACCCTGCTGGTAGTTAATTCGGCATATTCGTATTGGTTTGATGAAAAGATTTTTTTAATCCCTTTTTTAATTATTAATGTAACAACCACTTTTGTGGGATTGTTGTCGTTTAGAATAGTGGTAAAAAAGTTATATTCCTTGTTCTCTGGCAGTCGTGGTAAAAAATACAATGTATTGATTGTAGGGGTAAGCGATGAAAGTATTGCCATAGCAGATGCCCTTACTATATCCAAAACCCAAGAGTTTAACCTAGCGGGTTTTGTATCTTTTAAGAAAAATCACAGCCGTATAAGAATTATGGACAAACCTATTCTTAAATATGGCTCTAGTTTTTATGATCGTGCTGCTGCTATGAACATCACGGGTTTAATTATTGCTGGATCTCAATTGACGATCAAACAAAAAAATGACCTGGTTGATAGAGCGCTTTCATACGATTTAAAAATATTTAATGTGCCCGACATTATACAGTGGTCTGACACCGACGATATTTCTTCTAAAATAAAGGAAATTCAAATTGAGGATTTATTAGAACGGGATCCCATAAATATCGATGATACTCAAATAGCTGGTTATTTAAACAATAGAAATATTTTAATCACAGGTGGTGCTGGTTCTATAGGAAGCGAGATTGTTAGGCAAGTATCGCTTTACCAGCCTAAATGTATTTTAATACTAGATCAAGCAGAGTCCCCACTCTATGAATTAGAGCTTGAGTTGATGGAATCGTTTCCTAATGTTTGCTATAAAATCATTCTTGCCGATGTAAGAAGAAAGGACTCCCTAGAACAAGTTTTTAAAGCGCATCAAATATCAGTGGTTTTTCATGCGGCAGCCTATAAACATGTACCCATGATAGAAAATAACCCTAGAGAAGGGGTAAGTGTAAATATTTTGGGCACGGTAAATCTGGCAGATCTGGCTGTGACTCATGGGGTAGAACGTTTTGTGATGGTAAGTACCGATAAAGCGGTGAACCCTACTAATGTAATGGGAGCAAGTAAACGTGCCGCCGAGATGTTTGTTCAATCCCTGCAACTAGAACCGCATTGTAAAACCAAGTTTATTACTACTAGGTTTGGGAATGTATTGGGTTCTAATGGTTCGGTGATTCCTTATTTTAAAAAACAAATTGAGCACGGTGGTCCAGTGACGGTGACTCATCAAGATATCATACGTTATTTTATGACCATTCCCGAGGCATGCCAGCTGGTATTGCAGGCTGGTACAATGGGTAAGGGGGGCGAGATATTTGTTTTTGATATGGGTAAACCGGTTAAAATTATAGACCTTGCTGCGCGCATGATAAAGCTATCTGGTTTTACACCTTATGTAGATATTGATATTAAAATAATAGGCCTGCGCCCTGGTGAAAAACTGTACGAAGAGCTCTTAAGTGATACCGCTACTGCTTTACCTACACACCATGATAAAATAATGATCACAAAAGATATACCGCTGCAGCACAGTACAGTGGTACATCACATTATAGAAATTATCGCTGCAGTGCAAAATGAAAATGACCAGTACGTGGTGAGTAAAATAAAACAGCTTGTTCCAGAGTTTATTAGTAAAAACAGCGTCTTTGAAGTGCTAGATAAAAAAGTGAATCATTAAAACATCATCTAATATTCTTATGAAAAAAATACTATATAAATTGCTCTTGCTGGTAACTCTAGTTGCTGTTTTTGCCTCTTGTGTTTCTAGAAAAGACTTGGTTTATTTTCAAGGTATTGATCAAGTGACGGAAGATGTTACTTATAAAAATAATGAGGTGATTAAAGTTAATGACCTGCTAGAAATAACAGTGATCAGTGAAAATATGGCAGCTGCAAAACCTTATAATAATTTTGTGCTAGAGGCCAGTCTAGAAGAAAAAGGTACAAGCACGTTAAGCAAGCCGCAGTATCTGGTAAATAACGAGGGGATGATCAATTTCCCCCAGTTAGGTAAACTAAAAGTATCAGGAAAAAGCCTTAGCGAGTTAGAAACTTATTTACAGGATTTACTGGTTAAATATGTTACAGATGTTACTGTAGATGCAAGATTGCTTAACTTTAAACTTACCTTTCTAGGCGAGGTGGGGTCACCAGGTACCATTAATATCCCCGAGGGAAAGGTAAATATTTTACAAGGCCTGGGTCTTGTGGGTGACGTAAGTTTTACTGGTAAAAGAGATAATGTATTGTTGATAAGAAGTAGTAACGGTTTACAAAAAACGTATCGTGTTGATTTAACTCAACCAGATTTGTTTAAATCAGATTATTTTTATTTACAACAAAACGACGTGATCGTGGTAGAGCCTAATGGGGTAAAAGTGTTTAGTCAGGGTGGTTTTAGAGAATACCTACAATTATTTACAGTGATAGTCTCTTTAGGTTTGTCGATTTATATAATACTGAGTAGATAAGAATATGCAAAATATATCCCAAAAAGAAACTTCTCAACAAAGTATTAGTGATTTATTAAAGCCTTACCTGCGTCGCTGGTGGTGGCTAGTAGTATCTGTTTCTCTTTTTCTAGGGGCTGCGTATACTTACTTGCGCTATGCCGATTCTATTTATCAGGCAACAGCAAGTATCTTGATTAAAAGCGAGCAGTCCAGCGGCGGGGTGTCTGAAATGCAAGCCTTAGGAGGTCTTGGGGTTTTTGGCAGCAATATGAGTAGCACAGATAATGATATTCAAATTTTATCATCGCGCAGGATGATGCTTTCTGTGGTTA
Organism: uncultured Flavobacteriaceae bacterium; assembly: GCA_964593255.1. Lineage (GTDB taxonomy): Bacteria > Bacteroidota > Bacteroidia > Flavobacteriales > Flavobacteriaceae > Nonlabens. Next base: position 7,603 of record CAZQGX010000027.1, read on the forward strand.
AAAAACTCAACCTCAATACTAATATTTATCAAAAAGGGACGATCAAAAAGGTCAACCTTTATAATGCCCACCCCATTGTAATTAATGTGATTCAAAACAATTCACAAGATAGCTTACTGTACATCAACACTGCTTTTGATATGGTTATCAAAAATGATAGTACCTATGATTTTAGATTTAAAGGACAGGAAAATTATAAAAATTACAGTTTTGGACACCAGCACAGTACAAAGTCAAATAATTTTTCTATTTCACCTAGCGATGATAAAAATTATTTTAACAATCATATAGGTAACGCACTAGAGGTAGAGGTTGTAGATCCTACAAAAGCTAATTTGGGTTTTGTAGGTAAATTAAAAGTGATAAGCCTTACAGGTACTGCATTAAGGCTTACTATTGCAGACGAGGTGCCAGCAAGAGCTGAAGATATCTTAAACGAATTGGTCACTCAATTTAATCTAGATGCAATCAATGATAAAAACCTTATTTCTAATAATACAGCTATATTCATTGAACAAAGATTAAAGGCAATTTCTAAACAGCTAGACACGTCTGAGATAGAAAAACAAAACTTTACAAAGTCTCTAGGGGTGGCAAGCCTAGAAGAGGGTGCGGTTTCCATACAAGCTGGCCTTGAAGACTATGAAAAAAAATTGACCGACGTTCAAATGGAGTCCGAGATTTTAGCTTCTTATATAAATTATGTTACTACTGCAAACTTAACCGATCCACTTCCTATTAATTTGGTAATATCCTCGGCCGAAGTGAACACTACTGTCAATACTTATAATGCCTCGGTACTGCGCTACAAAAAATTACTAGAGACTTCTACTCTAGAAAATCCAGCTGCCATTAATCTTAGAAATAATTTACTTATTTTAAAGGAAAGTATTGTAAGCTCTTTAAAGGGCGTTCAACGCTCTCTTAACATGAACAGGGCTCAACTAGCCTCGCAAACTGGTGTGGTTAAAGGTAAAATAGCTGAAGCTCCTACTACCGAAAGATTGGCAAGGGGCATTGAAAGGGAACGAGCAATTATTGAATCTATTTATTTATACCTGCTACAAAAGAAAGAAGAAACAGCTATTGCACTTGCCATTACATCTCCCAAAGCAAAAATCGTAGATAAAGCATATCCATCTGGTAGAATATCTCCTAATACAACTGCCATTTATGGGGGTAGTGCCGTTGCTGGTGTAATACTGCCTGTAGGTATTATATTTTTAATGGTACTTTTTTATAATAAAATTGAATCTAGAAAAGATGTAGAAAACGCACTGCCTAATGTGACCATTCTAGGTGAAATCCCCGAAATCGATAAGAATACTACCGATCATGTTATGCCTAATGACCGATCTGTACTAGCAGAGTCTTTTAGAATTATTAGAACTAATTTACAATACAAGCTATCTGCATTAGATCACGATGGTACTAAAGCTATTCTTGTTACCTCTACAGTTAAAGGTGAAGGTAAAACTATGGTGTCTTTTAATATTGCGAGTACTTTTGCTTATGCTGGTAAAAAAGTAATTTTAATAGGGGGTGATATAAGAAATCCTCAATTACATCGGTATTTTAAAGGGGTTTCTAAGCGCACTAAAGGGGTGACAGAATACCTTACTCAAAATGATCTTACTATCAAAGATTTAGCTTTTACTTCTACTATTAACAGTAATCTAGACGTAATGTTATCTGGTGCCATACCACCCAATCCCGCCGAGCTGCTTATTCAAAATAGAACCAACACCTTATTTGAAGAAGCCAAAGCTAATTATGACCTGGTTGTGATTGATAGTGCACCTACTATTTTGGTAACAGACACTTTACTCATCAACAAATATGCAGATGTCATTACTTATGTAACTAGAGCAAATTATACAGATACTTCTTTATTAGATTTTGTGTCTGACTCTATAAATGAAGGCAAATTAACTAACGTTTCTGCTATTGTTAACGACGTAAAACTAGCTAATTTTGGATATGGAAATAAATATGGCTATTCTTATGGGAATGAAAAAAAGACGCTGACACAAAAATTGAAAGCTGCTATAGGAAAAGGTTAATCATTTATAACTATATCCTAATCTTACAAAAAGAACGTGTATACTAACTTTTGCCAAATTAATTCTGTGATAATACTAGGGTCTTAATACCACATTGAGTTACTTTATTTGTAAACACAGTAAGACACAGTTTTCTTTTAAAAATACAATCCTCTAGCAAGCAGTATTATTTTTTGCTATTGTTTTAGATGATACTTTTCTTTTATTCTTGTACTTATTCTTAACTATAATTAACTGCGGCTTTGTGCTTTTCCAACAGTTTTTCTATAGCTGGCAAATGCTTCTTCTTGACTTTGATTTCTTTGATGTTTTCTAGGTGCGCAACTTTATGTGCATCGGTACCTACATAGTCATACATACCCGCTTCTAAAAGTACAAATGCCATTTTAAATGCGTCCTCTCCATAATGATTGGTTAAGGCAAGTAAATTGAGTTGTAGTTCAAAACCTCGCAGTTTTAAATCTTTAAAGGTGTCTATAGAGGTGATATATCTATACCGTTCTGGATGTGCTAAAATCGGTACTAAATCATTTTGAGAAATCTTAAAAGCAATATCTTCTAGATGATCTGGACGCTGAAAATATGACAACTCTGTAAGTAAGTAGTTTTTATAAATACATAGATAGTTCTTAGAGGTGATAATAGATTCTATTTGCCCATCAATCATATACTCTGATGCTGCACCTGCGATAAAATCACATTCTGTAGTATTTTCTAATAATTGCTGTGTTTCTTTGTAGGCTGCTCTTATAGAAGTGGCGTCATTATTGTAATAATCTTCCATGGTATGCGGTGTGGCAATACAGTTTTTGATACCCAAATCTCTCATACCTTTTATCATTTCTATCGAGGTAGCTATATCTGGAGAACCGTCATCAATGCCAGGAAGAATATGGTTGTGTATATCTGTCATTCCTTCTAGGAAGTCAACAATATATACAGATCTAGTAAAAAATAACATATATAAGTGTATAAAATATTATAACACAAAGGTAACAGGTTGCTTATAGCTTACCATATGCAAGTGCTATTTTTCAGAAAGCTTTATCAACCATTATTTAATGGTATCGCACTTAAAGGTCCAGAGGTTACTAAAACAAATCATTGCTGCCTGATTCATTTAAAAAAAATACTTTTATGTTAAGAATGTATATGCTTTAAACAAAAAATTTAAGGAACCACCATGATGTTAAAAAATATAATATTTAGCATCAATTTGTAATTTGAAGCTTAAGTATGAGATTGAATATAGCAACAAACCAAAAAACTATGAACTCGCAATTCTGAACTCTTAACGATATCAAAATCATAACCCTGAACTCAAAACTTAGAAAATCAGCAAGTTTTATCTATTCTTGATCAGTTGTTGCACCTCCTTTGATGCATACACATATGGAAACAAGTCTTTGAGAATTTGTAGCCCTGACAATTGATTTTTCAAAGCGATTTTTAACCAAAATGTACCTATAAGTATTTCATTTTGTTTTAAGTAAAGTCCGGTTAGACGATATTGTAGCTGTGCTTCATGTGGATAGAATTCTAATCCATGTTGTACAGTTAATACAGCAATATGCCATTCACCCGCCTGTATCAATAAATCACACCATTTGATCCATGTAGATAATTCATAGTTTCCTAGTTCTACTGCCTTGCGATAACCTATTATAGCCTCTTCAATAAAATTAAGTTTCTTATTGATAGCAGCATATTTAATCCAGTATAAAGCGTTTTCTTCGTCTGTTTCTATAGCTTTTGTTAGGTGATGTAAGGCTTTTTGATAATCTAAACTTTTAAGGTAAAAGTTGACAATAGCTAGCCAGCCCTTATCCAGCAGTGGGTCTTCTTTTACAGATTTTTTATAATATTGAATAGCCTCATCTAGAACGCCTATTTTTTCAAAGCATTTCCCTAATCTTAAATAGGCAAACGATGTTGGGTCGTCTAACTGTAAAGTAATCTGATAATTTTCAATAGCTTCATTATAACGACCTAACTTTTCTAGCACCTTACCTTTTTCTAAATATGCCCCGATAAAACAATCATCTGAAATAATGGCATAATCAAAAGCTGCAAGTGATTTTTCATACTTCTTTATATCAAAATATTGTTTACCTAATTGATGCCAGGCTACCTCGCAATAAGGACTTTTTTCTAGAAATAGGTTTAAAAAATCTATAGCTTGCTCGTGTTCTTGTAAAAAATCAAAACAATAAATCACATTATACAACGCAGAGTAATCTTCTTCATCTAGCTCTAAACATTTCATGAAATTTACCTTGGCATTGATATAATCCTCTATAAAAAGATACTCCATTCCTAAAAGGTTATAAACATCTGCCTGGTCTAGGGTGAGGTCTAGAGCTCTTTCTAGCAACTCTATTGCCTTGTCGTGTCGTTCTGTTTTTGAAAAAATATTTGCCTTTTGTATATAAATCTCTGCATTTTGTGGTTCTATTTCAAAAAGGTCATTTAAAAAATGTACGGCTTTATCAAACTGGTTGTCAAATATATACATCTCTGCCTTGTATAGCCTTAAATTGGTCGATGTAGGGTGCTGTGAAATACCTAGGTCAATAGCTTTGCGAGCAAGTGCCATTTTACCTTCTTCTAGATAATATTCAATAATCTCTTCAAACTCGCTGCTATCAAAGAATCCAATAGCGTTAGATTGTAACATGAGTTCAAATTTTTGGATGCTTAAATCTTCATCGTCGTTTAAATCAAAATTCATGTGTTTAATTTTTAATTTAATTGAGTACTAATTTCAAATTTTTTGCTCTAGTCTCCACTTAAACTACCAATCTATTGTCAACAACTTATAAACAGCATTCAAATTGATGATTTGCCATAGAATTTATCTATAACTTCTAGTAAAATATGACAGGCATGTTCTATTTCAGAAAAGTTTACGGTATAGGGTGGGGTAATGCGTATGGCTCTTTTTTCATAGAGTAGTAAAAAGAAAATAACACCTCTTTTACGGCATTCCTCCACAATTTGTGTGGTAAAGTGATCATCTGTCAGTAAGGCAATGAGCATTAATCCTTTACCCCTTATCTCTACGATGTTTTTGTGTTGTAAGCTTTCGCGAAAGCGTAATTCTTTATCCTGCATCTGTGCCATATAACCACCGTCTTCTATCGCTGTAAGTGTTGCTAGTGCTGCTGCAGCAATTACTGGATTACCGCCAAAAGTAGTTATATGTCCTAACATGGGCGCCGCTTTAAAATGTTCCATATGCGCCTTGCTGCTTGTTAAAGCGCCTATAGGGAGCCCACCAGCTAATCCCTTGCCAGTAACTACCATATCTGGAACGATGTTGTGTTGTGTAAAATAAAACATGGTTCCTGTGCGACCCACACCGGGCTGTATCTCGTCAATTATTAGTAAACTGCCTGTAACATTGCAGCGTTTACGCAATTCTTGCATCCACAAATTACTAGGTATTTTAAAACCAGCCCCTCCTTGTATACTTTCTATAATTACTGCTGCGGTGCGTTGCGTGATTCTTTTTAGGTCTTGTAAGCAATTAAAGTTAATATGTTCTATATCTGGCAGTAAGGGCCTAAAGGGAGCCTTGCGTTCTTCATAATCCATAAGACTTAAAGAACCCATTGTATTGCCGTGATAATTTTTTTTCATTGCAATAATTTGTGATCTTCCTGTAATACGTCTTGCTAGTTTTAATGATGCTTCTATAGCCTCGGTACCACTGTTTACTAAATAGGTTGTCTCTAAAGGGTCTGGAAGTAAAGTTGCTAGTTTTTTACATAGTTGTACTGCAGGGTCTTGTGCATACTCGCCATAAACCATTACGTGCATATAGGTGTCTACTTGTTTTTTTATAGCTTTCCTTACTGCAGGATGACAATGTCCCAGCGGCAAAGCGCTTACACCAGCCGCCATATCTAGATATTTGTTGCCTGCAGTATCATAAATGTAGTTGCCACTAGCATGACTTATTTCCATACCTGGTGCATAAGGTGTAGTTTGTGCCTGATATTGATAAAAATCGTCTTTCATGTTTTATATCTTAAATAAAGCTAGGTATGCTTTTATCTAAATGTTATGGCTTTATTTATATTCAATGTTTTTTGATTAATGCTGTAAAACTATTTAGTTTTATATGTTATAAAGATCTTTAATAATAAACAATAGCATAACACCTTGCTTCTTAAAATTGGGTTGTCAAGCTCTTAATAGTTTTTTATTTATTCTTGTTTTATTTTCACTTTTTTTCTAATCAAATTTAAACTTGAACTTACACTTTTACTTCTCCTTTTCTCTTATTTTCTTAGGTTCATCTTTTGACCTTGTTTTTAAATCACTTTCTTTTAACCTAGAATTTTTATTGATCTCTATTTTATTGTCTCGTTTAAAAAAGTCATCCTCTAGTTTTGGTAAGGGTATTCCTTGTATAGGTGTTAAGACAGGTAGTGCTTTTCCTTTAAATAAATCTTCTTTGGTACGTATGATTTCATCACCTCGCCATACAAATCCTCTTAATTCTCTTGCATTTTCTGGCAATTCCTCAGGTGGATAGGCAATACCAGGCACTTCATCAAGGTACTTAAAGTAAACCATTTCTTTATTTTCAAAACCTATTTCTAGCCTACCGCTAGTGGTTTTATCTATGGCTATTAATGCGGTATTTTCATCTCTTGCATAGAATAATGATTCTACATTTTTATTGATTTTCACAAGCTCTAACTGGCTAGAGTCATTAAATTTACCGATTAATTCTTTACCTTTTATTTGATTATAACCAGCAATAGAATCTTTATCTATAATAAATGCATTGTAAAAAACATATAAACTGTCTAGTCTTTCGGTCTCGGTATCACTTTGTATATGAATGCTATCACCTGTCATCTGGCTTTTACCACTCCATAAAACAGGTTTGGAAATCATTTTTGTTAAACCAGTTTTCTGTCTGGTAACAATAGAATCACACTTGCCGCTCAGGTCACTTTTAAAAAGTCTTACGTCATAAAATCCCCTCACGATTCTATCATCCTCTGGGCCTGTGACCATTAATTTATCTGCATGAATATAAACACTATCTTGATCTTGAATAGAAATGGCAACCGCTCTTTTAGTAATAAAAACAGAGTCTTTTGCTCGATATACCTCGGCATAATGACCTTTTATAATGGATTTGTTGATGGTGTCGGTTACTACAATATTATTGGTAGCGCTGGCAAAGGACTTACCTCTATTAAAAAACAAGCTATCACCTGTAATGGTGCGATTATTATAATCTATTCTAGAGTTTTTGATAAAATGTCCTAAATCTGCCCTTGTATCATAAAAACCTCTCTCACAATAAATGGTGCTGGTAGTGCTTTTTATGGTAGATGGCCCATATAAATAGGCGTGTCCATTTTCAGTATAAAAATTAAGGTGGTTACTATCTATAGTATATTCAGGATTGGTAACTTTTACCTTATCTAGAAACTGGTAACGTTTATCTGCTATAAAATAACGTCCTATTCTACTTTTAAGAACACTTGCTGTATCGGTTACAATACCACCACTTCTATAATAGGCTTGCTGTTGCAAACGATCAAAAAACAAGGTGTCTGTTTTTAAAGTAGTATCTGGATTTCTCATATCTACATTACCTGCAGCAAATGCAAATTGAGATTTACCGTCATACTCGGCATATTTAGAGGTCATTTTAATGGTATCCCCTTGATTCATATGCACCCGATCAAATATTCTGATAAAGTTTTTTGACTTGTAAAAAATAGCGCGGTCACACCACATTTTAATCCCTTTATGCTCTACAAACACTTGGTTGTTTTCATTACCAGAATACACCACCGCATCAGGAAACAGATCTTCATTGATTTGAAATAAACCACCTGGACTGGTTACTCTTATAAGTGAATCATTTTCAATATTTTGAGATGTTGAAAATAGCGATATAATACAGCAAAAGAAAATTAAGACTGTTTTTAAATTCATAAATATATAAAGGTTAATAATTGCAAAAATGGGTGTTTTTAAACCAACTCAATAATAAAGCCACTGTATATTGTTATAGTCATTAATTTTAAGTGGGATGTTTACCTAACAGAAAAAATTGATTGAAATAAATCAATAATAGGCTGCAACTCATTATTTACAATTATTAATGTATAATTAGTTCTGAAATATTACTTTAACTTTCAATAACATAAATGTTTCCTGCGTTAAACAAGAGTTTAAAACCCACTTTCAAAAAGCAAATCACTTAGAGTATAACAGATCTCATTTACATTTACATTTACTTTTATCTCTATTCTAAATAGTTCAAGAATAGAGCTGTCTAATTTCTCTGTCAGTCACGACTGATTTACAAACTACTGGTAAACCAACTTTCAAGAGTTGTATTAGGATCTAGATTAAAAACTTTTGATTTTGAAATACTTTGTGACCCTGCCGTACTTGTGGCTAGTTCATTGATTTCATAGCGTATAAGATTCCATCCTTTGGTGATTTTTAGATCATAAACATCAGATCTTTGGTAAATTTCTTCAGTACCGTCTTCAAATAGATTGTCAGTGTCTGATGTTCCTTCTATTGAAAAAGGCTCTTTGGCATAAATATAATAATAATGATGCCCTGTTTCTGGTACTGCATTCTTAGTGCCTACTACATAATTGATAAATGTTTCACTTGAAGCGGGATAAATGTAAGTGCTTTTATCTGCCGCAATAACTTCAAATCTAAAGTACTTACCCGCATAGGCAAGTCTAGCATCCTTGCCAGTAAAAGCTAAATTGGTCGCATTTGGAAAGCTTTCTACAGCAGTAATATAACTCAATTCATAGTCTGCAATATCAGAGTTATTATAAGTGTCAAAAGCTTTTTCAGTCAACTGGTCAAAGTCTTTAGGTAGTACAATGCTAAAACTGCCATCTTGTTTTAATTCACCTTTAAATAATGGTGTTACAAAATAGCCCATGATATTGATATCACCGTTGATCTCGCTTTTGTTTTTTATACGGTCTTCAATCACAAATGCTGCTGTAGACCTAGTATCTTCTTTTATAAGCCCAGTATCTGTAGACTCTTTACAGCCTAAAATACTTAATGATACAATAAAAATTAATAAGGTATACTTCATCTTGTTTTATTTGATTTAAACATTGAATCTAGAATTAAATTAATACCCTGAAATATAAATACCACCGCTAGCACAGAAAAAGCAATACCTGGCATCAAAAAGATAATAGGGTGGTCAGACCCTGCACCTATATAAATAAGAATAGGACCTGTAAAAATAAAAAGTACGCTCATGGCTAGTCGTCTGACTCCTTTTACTAAAACCTCTTTATCGGTCGATTGTTGTTCCATAATTAGCAAAGTCCTTGTTGGGCAATCGCATTTCGCACACTGCCATGTTCTAGTAGCAATTTTCTTGCGGTTTCATAATCGGCTCCCGTCTGTTCCATAATCATGCGAGTACCACGGTCTACTAGCTTATCGTTACTTAACTGCATGTCAACCATTTTATTGCCTTTAATACGACCTAATTGAATCATTACACTGGTGCTGATCATGTTAAGAATCATTTTTTGAGCAGTACCAGCCTTCATCCTGCTACTACCTGTAATAAATTCTGGTCCTACCGTGACTACTATGGGGTGGGTTGCTGTTAATGCCAGCGGGCTCTCATCATTACAGGTAATACAACCTGTTACAATCCCCATATCATTACATTTTTTTAAACCACCTATTACATAAGGGGTCGTACCACTTGCCGCTATACCTATAACAATATCTTTAGAATTCACCTTATGTTTTTGCAAGTCTTTAAATGCTTGATCGATGTCATCCTCGGCATGTTCTACTGCTTTTCTTATGGCCCGGTCACCACCTGCAATAATGCCTATTACTTGATCTTCACTTACTCCAAAGGTAGGAGGGCACTCACTTGCATCTAGTATACCTAGTCTACCACTAGTTCCTGCGCCTATATAAAAAAGCCTTCCTCCATTTTTAAAACTATTTACAATGACGTGTACTAGGGCTTCTATATTTAGCAGTACTTTTTCTACAGCAAGGGCGACTTTTTGGTCTTCTTTATTAATAGCATACAGCAACTCTTCAACACTCATATGTTCTAGGTGCTGGTAATAAGAATCTTGTTCTGTAGTTTTTTTAAATGCCATGATGATGTGTTCGCTTTCGCGAAAGCGGAATTAATATATTAATAACCAGTAGTAGCAACAATCTCTAGACCATAGCCTATAATGCCTATACGCTTGCTTTGCTCTGAATTTGTCATTAATTTAAGTTTAGTAATGTTTAAATCATGTAGTATTTGCGCTCCTATACCGTAATCTTTATGGTCTAGATTGCGTCTAGGTGCCTTGACTTCTCCATTTTCTTGTAGATATTTTAGCTCTTCCAGTCTGCCCAGCATGTTTTCTGGTTCAAATTGCTGGTTGATAAAAACGATAGCACCCTTTCCCTCTTTGTTCAACATTTCAAACATGGTGTCGATCTTGCGATCTGCATCGCTGGTAAGTGTAGAAAAAAGATCGTTGTTCACCTGGGTAGAATTCATACGCGTTAGCACTGGCTCATCTATATTCCAACTTCCCAAAGTTAGAGCGATATGTATTTGATTATTTGTAGTTTGTTGATAAGCGCGCAGGCGATACTCGCCAAATCTAGTTTTTAATATAAAGTCGTCTTTTTTAACTATAAGACTGTCGTTTTTCATGCGGTAGGCTACCAGATCTTCTATAGAAACTAATTTCAGATTGTGCTGCTGCGCCACCTTTACTAGCTGGGGTAGTCTCGCCATAGTGCCGTCTTCATTCATGATTTCTACAATCACTCCAGCTGGCTTGTGACCTGCTAGCCTTGCAAAATCTATGGCAGCCTCAGTATGTCCAGTTCTTCTTAACACGCCACCATCTCTTGCCTTTAAAGGAAAAATATGACCAGGCTTACTCAAGTCATGGGGACGTATATTTTTATTGATGAGGGCTTGTATGGTTTTGGCACGATCGCTTGCGCTTATACCTGTTGTAACCCCATGACCTCTTAAATCTACCGAAACAGTAAATGCCGTCTCCATAGGATCTGAATTATTTTGTACCATTGCGGGTAATTCTAGCTCTTTACATCTAGAGGTTGTGATAGGTGCGCAAATTAACCCGCGGCCATAAGTAGCCATAAAGTTAATCATCTCTGGAGTGACAGATTGTGCGCTGGCGAGAAAATCGCCTTCGTTTTCTCTATTTTCATCATCTACAACAATGATTACTTTTCCGTTTTTAATGTCTTCTATAGCATCTTCTATGCGGTCCAATTTGATTTTGCTAGACGTTTTTTCTTTCGTCATCATTTATCTTTACATTTATCAACAAAGATAGGACTTATGCTTTTGTACTTGCAGATTTTGGCGGTTTTTTAAAAATTGACGACAGTCTCTTAAAGCTAAAATCGTTATCTAAAATCCCTTGATCTGTTGTGGCTCTGTAAGTAAGGTAAATGCCTATAGGAAAAATAATTATAGTACTCATCCATGCACCTAGCCAGGTTGGGAAAACACCTTCGGCAGCTGATTTTTCGGCAAAAATGCCTATAAAGTGATAGGTCAAAAAAAATAAAGTGGCGACCACTAACGGTAATCCCATGCCACCTTTTCTTATAATGGCGCCCAGTGGTGCACCTATGAAAAATAAAATCACACATGCCACTCCTAATACATATTTTTTATGAATCTCTATCTCATGGTCAGCTAGTCGTGATTCTTCTACCTTAAGCTGTGCCGCTCTATTTAATAAAGAAGATTTCTGGCTGCGCATTTTTGACATCGCAATATCTAACACCCTGCGCTGGTCAAATATGGATAGCCTAGAAAGTAAGTCGTCAGGTATTTCTTTTAAACTATCTATAGTTACCTTGCGGTCAATGATTTGTGGCGCCCAGGTATTGTGTTGATTGGTTCTATAGATTTTGTAATTATTAGTGAGTGCAAGTGCAAACGTATCTATACGGCTATATAGCTCGTTCATTTTAAGCATTCTATGATTGTCGGTAACCGACTCTTCATTAAGGTCTACTTTGTTAAGGTAGGACACATCTTGATTTAGGGTGTAGGTGTCAAAATAACTTCTTACAAAAGGCGCACTTTGTGCTTTTCTGGGCTGGGCAATATATAGGTCTTCATAATAATTACCTTCTTTTAATACCAGTTGAATGACATTAGAATTTAAAGAACTTTTTAACTCGCCTGTCTTACTTTTAATGACTATATAATTACCGTTTTTTTTAGGATTTTTTTTATGTATAATAACGTCATTCAGATACTTACCATTCTCACCGCTTTTTTTTGCTACTTTGATATTAATATTTCCCAGCTGGTTAAATGTTCCTTCACTTATGGCCATAGCTGGTTTCATTTTGGCAATATTACCGCGCAGGTTTCTCTGTTTTAAATGTCCCCAAGGGATTACTGTATTTGCAAACAAAAACGATGTAATACCTATACCCAAAATTACGATTGTTAAGGATCGCATAGCGCGTTGCAGGGATATACCGTTTGATTTCATTGCGGCAAATTCATAATTCTCTGCCATATTGCCAAAAACCAAAATTGCCGCTAGCAATACACTTAATGGCAATGCCATTGGGACAACTATAGGTGTAGAGTAGTACAAAAATTTCATTATTGTTACCACATCTAAGTCCTTGCCGGCTAGTTCTTTAATATACAACCATATCGCTTGCAATATCAATACAAACATTAACACAATAAAGACGCTTAAAAACGTCTTTATGTATTGTGACAATATGTAGCGGTCTAATATTTTCAAACGTTAGGTAAAGTTTTTTTAAAGAATGGGTTTAAAACTACCTTTACTAAATAGGGTAGAAGGGTTTTTAAAAAATCACTTCATTTCTTGAATCACCCAGCCTTTATATTGAGCAGCATCAAAGTTAAAAGAATTTTTAGGTAAAGGCTCGTTTGTTTTTAATGATTTTAAAGTGAAGGTTCCTACGGTACCAGAACTTTTTTCAGTAAAAATCGCTTTATATATATGTTTTGTATTAACATCTATTCCTAGCAACACGTTTTTATATTCAGAGTCTGATTTGATCGGTGTTAATTTAATGAATTGGATTTTCCTACCACCTTCATTTTGAATGATATCCCATTTACGGGTGTAACCTTTTTCATAAAAAGTAAGGATATTTGATGGGGTTATCATTTGGCTACCGTCATTAGTTACTTTAGACACAGTAACTTGCTCGTCCTCGCTATTAATCGCATACTGTTTTTGACCATTAAATAGATAAGTAGTCCCTAGAAAGTTTACATTATATTTTTCTCCTTCCATTTTTGCTTCTCCTTGCACGTCCATATCTGTTCCTGTTTTTGGATTTTTAAAATTTCCTTTATAGGTAAATGATACGTTTTTGTAGGATTTGAACTTCTGTGCGACGTCTTTAAGTAATTGATCTGCTTTGGCGTCCTGTGCTGTTGCTGCTTTTGCAAAAGCGAATACAATAAATGCCGTTAATAAATAATTTGTGATTTTCATTTGTTAGTTGTTGTTTTCTTCATTTAAAAATACTTCTAAAGTGGCAAGGTCTGTTATTAACACTTGTCTGGCTTTACTACCTTCAAAACTGCCTACTATACCGGCTGCTTCTAACTGGTCGATGATCCTTCCTGCTCTATTATAACCCAGTTTTAATTTGCGCTGTAATAAAGAAGCGCTGCCTTGTTGGGCAACGACTATAATTTCTGCAGCTTCCTTAAATTTTGGATCTCTTTCATCGATATTATTATCAATACTTGTGCCACCGTCTTCTCCTACAAACTCTGGTAAAAGATAAGCATCTGCATATCCTTTTTGATTACCTATAAAGTTGGTGATTTTTTCAACCTCTGGTGTATCTACAAAGGCACACTGTATTCTTATTAATTCATTACCAGCCGTATAAAGCATGTCGCCACGACCTATCAATTGATCTGCACCACCACTATCTAGAATGGTACGAGAGTCTAATTTTTGTATTACTCTAAAAGAAATTCTAGCTGGGAAATTTGCTTTAATCATACCGGTTATCACATTAACCGATGGACGCTGTGTGGCGATAATCAGGTGAATACCTATGGCACGTGCCAGTTGTGCTAATCTTGCAATAGGGGTTTCCACTTCTTTTCCTGCGGTCATGATCAGGTCTGCAAACTCGTCTACCACCAGTACTATATAAGGTAAAAATCTGTGACCGTTTGCAGGGTTTAATTTGCGTGCCTTAAATTTTGTATTGTACTCTTTAATATTGCGGCACATGGCATCTTTAAGAATGTCGTACCGTTGGTCCATTTCTATACACAAACTATTTAAGGTATTGATTACCTTAGAATTGTCGGTTATAATAGCCTCTTCACTATCAGGAAGTTTAGCTAGATAATGGCGTTCTATTTTATTAAAAAGGGTAAGTTCTACCTTTTTAGGGTCTACCAGTACAAATTTAACCTCGGCAGGGTGTTTTGAATAAAGTAGGGAGGTAAGTATGGCATTAAGTCCTACAGATTTCCCTTGACCAGTGGCACCTGCCATAAGAAGGTGTGGCATTTTTGCAAGGTCTACTACAAATGTCTCGTTTGATATATTTTTACCAAAAGCAATAGGCAGCTCCATCTCGGCATTTTGAAATTTGGGAGATGCAATTACCGATCTCATAGAAACTATAGATGGATCGCTATTAGGCACTTCAATACCTATGGTACCTTTGCCAGGTATGGGCGCAATAATTCTTATTCCTAGTGCAGCAAGGGATAATGCGATGTCGTCCTCAAGATTTTTTATTTTTGAAATGCGTATTCCCGCCTCGGGCACTATTTCATATAGGGTTACTGTAGGTCCTATATTGGCAGTAATTTTTGCAATCCCTATTTTATAATTTTTTAAGGTTTCTACAATACGGTCTTTGTTGGCTTGTAGTTCTCCCTCGTTTATGGTGATGGTTTTTCCCTTTGTATAATCTTTTAATAAGTCAATAGGTGGGAATTGAAAGTTGCTCAATTCTAAAGTGGGATCAAACTCGCCAAAATCTGCTACTAGTTTTGAGGCTTTTGTATCAATTAATTCTTCTTCGTCTATAGTTTGCTCGATGTCCATACCTATATCATCCTCGTCCTTGGGTGCTACCGTTTTCTTTAATACGCGGTCAACAGACTGTTCTTCTTCTTCTTCTTCTTCTTTATTTAGATCTGTATTATTTACTGTCACAGTTCCTGTAGCAATTGGTTCTTCAATTTCATTTCCTTCTACGGTAGCTTTTTTCCAGTCTTCTTCTTCATCTGTAGGTGCGATGATTTCAAAATCTTTTTTCACCTCGCTTACTTGTTTAAAAAAATAGGCGCTTACACGCTCTGGAGTGAGTTGTAACCTCAATACCATATAAATAATACCAAAAAATACCATCAGCAAAGCCGTACCCAGTAGGCCAAGATAATCTTGTAAGAAATCATTTATTTCATATCCCACTTTGCCACCTAGCAGGGAATAATTTTCATTGAAAAATCCAAAAAATATAGAAAACCACAATAAAATCAGTAAGCCCCAAAACCATAGATTAACTAATCGCTTTGGCGAAAGCGAGAACGCACTATTACCACTTGCAAATAAAAACACCCCTGAAATTATGGTAAGTATAGCGATTGAAAATGCGGGTATACCAAATCCGTTATAAATAAATGTATGACCCAACCAAGCTCCTACCTGGCTGATCCAGTTTCTTGTAGGCACGGATCTATCACCCAGTTGTTCTAGCAGGCTTTGATCTTGTGTGCCTGTTAATAAGTAGGATATGAATGAAAATAATAAAAGAAGACCTATAAAAACTAGCGCACTTCCTATTATTACCTCTTGTAATCTATTGAGTTTAAAACTAGGGCGTTGGACGCCTTTAACAGTCGTAGTTGCTGTTTTTTTTGAAGTTGATTTTTTTTGCGCCATGTGGTTAACTGAACTCGCAAAAATAAGAATATTGTATGGTATTGAAAGTAGTAGTGACTTGTTAATATTAAATAACGCTTTGTGTTTTAATCAATCACTGTTTAAAAAAATAAGTCAAGCATATAAGGTACATAAATAATTAAACCTATGATGGTAGATATAACGGCACTAAAAAAAACAGCCCCAGCTGATATATCCTTGATATGACCTATTTTTTCATGATAATCTGGATGTATAAAATCTGCAATAGCCTCGGCAGTAGTGTTCATGCCTTCTAGTCCCATAATCAACCCTATACATAAAATTTGAGCGATCCATTGTGTTGCAGTGATATCAAAATAAAAGCCTGCAATAGTCATTAAAATGGCTATTGCGGCTTGTACTTGTATACTGGCTTCTGTCTTTAAAAGCAGCCATGCACCTTTTGCAGCATAGCGCATGGCTTTGATCCTACCAGTAGTGAATTTTTTGGGACTCACCTATAAAAGTGTTTTAAGCGCTGCTAGATAGTTAGGCTCGTTTGCAATTTCTGGAACTTGCTCGTTGTACATCACTTTACCATTCTCATCTAGTACAATTACTGCTCTAGAATGAAATCCTGCAAGTGCTCCTGTAGTCATAGTAAGACCATAATCTTTACCAAAACTGCCATCGATTACATCACTTAAGTTTTCCACATTTTCTAATCCTTCATCGCTTGCAAATCGTTTTTGTGCAAATGGTGTATCTCTAGATATGCACAATACAGCGGTGTTATTTAGTTCTGTAGCGCGTTTATTAAAATTCTTTACTGATGTAGCACAAACATCTGTATCAATACTAGGAAAAATGTTTAAAATCACTCGTTTCCCTTTGTAATCGTGCAGTGAAGCTTCAGAAAGGTCTGCTTTTTTAAGTTTAAAATCTGGCGCTTGTGAACCCACAGCAGGAATTTCTCCTTGGGTGTTTATTTTGGTACCGCCTATTGTTATAGTTGCCATAATATATATTTTTTGGTTATATCAAATTTACAATTATGCTTGCAATAGTTATGAAATGTCTTGTTAATTCTTTTAACAAGTGCAACTGTAAGTTTTTATTTTTTCGGTCAAGATGCTCTAATATTTAGTGTTGTGTTAAAGTAGGATTAGTATGAATTAATTCTAGGGGCTAATCATGATCTCGCTTTCGCGAAAGCGAGATTACTACCAACTTTTATTTAAAAAAATGTGTGATGGTGTGTGTTGAAATTTGGTTTTTTGTTAATAGATAAACTCAATGATATTAACTATTTTTGTAAGAAATATTGATCATGACGATTACACAATTAAAGTATGTTCTTGCAGTAGCACAATATCAAAACTTTACCAAAGCAGCCGATAAAGTTTTTGTTACACAGCCCACGTTGAGTATGCAAATTCAAAAACTAGAGGACGAGCTAGATGTGCAGATTTTTGACCGTACTAAAAAACCTATCGAACTCACAGAAACGGGTAGAAAAATTGTGAATCAGGCACGTAATATAGTGAATGAAAGTGATCGCATACAGGATATCGTCGATCAGGAAAAAGGTTATATAGGTGGTGAGTTTAAAATAGGAGTTATTCCTACAGTGATGCCCACCTTGTTACCTATGTTTTTAGTCAATTTTATCAATAGGTATCCCAAGGTAAAATTGCGCATAGAAGAACTTACCACAGAGCGTATTATAGAAAAATTGCAGGATGGAACTATAGATGCTGCAATTGCTGCCACGCCTTTACAAAACGAGATGATTAAAGAAAGGGTATTGTATTATGAACCATTTGTGGCATATGATCCCAAAAGGTCTGGGACGTCTAATCCAAAAATTAAGGTAACAGATATAAATGTAGACGAGTTGTTACTACTAGAGGATGGTCACTGTTTTAAGGACAGTATTTTAAACTTGTGTCGCAGTTCTAGACATACAGATAGAGAGCGTTTTATGCTAGAAAGCGGTAGTTTTGAAACCCTTATTAAACTAGCTGACGAGGGGCTGGGTATGACCTTGCTCCCTTATCTTAATACTATGGATATTGCAGCGCATAAAAAACAGCATTTACTGTATTTTGAAGAGCCATCGCCTGCTCGAGAGGTAAGTCTTATTTACCACAAGAGTGAGCTTAAATTACAAATTATTGACGCATTGCAATCTGTTATCACTGGGGTGGTAAAAGGTGCTATTGCTTTTCAAAACGTTGCCATTATTAGTCCACTAGCAAAGAAGTGAAGATCATAAGAACAATTCTTTAGTTTGATCAGCACCTACAAAAAAAGACCTAATACTTTGGTGAAAAGTATTAGGTCTTTTAAATGGTAGTTAGTAAGATTTAGGTCAACGTTTTAATAAAGGAATGCAAGTTTTTAGATCTGGATTTTGAAGTATTAACTGATGTATCCATATTTCTAGCTCTTTGATCTCAAATGGTAATAAACGATTCATTGCCTTTTGTAATTCCTTACAAAATAAAGTAGGGTCAAAACTAACCTTTTCAAGTATGGTTTTAGTATAATCAAACATTGCTCTAGCCATAATATTAATATTTTAAGTTAAGTAATTTTCTACATCATAATTCTTAAATTCATAATTTCCAATACTAAAATATGCGAATTCCGCAAACTAAACAAGCTTAAATTATATAATTTAAGTTATTTTTAACTTTGCAATACCGCTACAACTATAAATCATGCTTGATTTACAGTTATTTACTATGCATTACATAGTGTTTATAAATTTTAATGTAATTCTATTAAAAGATTAAACACAATGATTAAGGTATTTATTCTAGGGCCTGCTTCTTGTAATTAATGATGGGTCATAATATTTTAAGCTAGGCAGGTATATGGGTTTTAAAAAAAGCACTTATGATTTAAAGTAATCGTAACAATTATCAACAAAACTAAAAAGATGCGATTTACTTAAAAGTCAAACTTATGTGTTAAAAATTACTTTCATTAGAACTTTAAAAAAACTTAAGTAAGCCACCAAACGCTAATCAAACAAAGTACAGCAAAGAAAAAAGTACTTAAGGCAACTTTCTTTAATTCAGGGTCTAATAAAATAGGGAGGTTTGTTTTTTGAACTACAAGCAAGTGTCGGTACAAAAGAATAAATGCTAAAAGTGGTAAGAAACATATAAACGAACTGTTTTGACTATTATCAATGATAAAGTAGCCTTGAGATGTTATTATAAAGAAAATGACAGCTGCTACAAAAGCGATGATTACCAAAAAGTGATGCACTATCTTTGCTTTAGTAAAACCCAATTTTACGACAATGGTGTTTTTACTAGCTTTCTTATCACTTTCTATATCCCTCATATTATTTAGGTTAAGCACGGCAACACTTAGCAGGCCAACTGTAATTGCTGGTAAAATAGTGGTGAAGACAATATGTTGAGTAATAAGGTAAAAAACCCCCATAACGCTTACCGGTCCAAAAAAAACAAAAACAAAAACATCGCCCAGCCCGCGGTACCCATAGGCATTATCGCCTACTGTATATTTAATAGCCGCCCAGATAGCGGTTATCCCCAGTAGAAAAAACAACAGTGAAATCAGTAAACTGTCCAATCCTAGGCTGCTGTAAATCAAGAAAACTGCGCTTATTATAGTAAGAATTGCAGTTATAATCACCGCCCTTTTCATTTCGGGTGCAGTAATAATACCGCTTTGTAGGGCGCGCATGGGACCTATACGATCTTCATTATCTGTACCTTTTACACCATCGCCATAATCGTTTGCAAAGTTAGAGAGTACTTGAAATCCTAGAGTAGTAATCAAAGCAAGTGCGGTAACTATAAATAATTTATCTTGTAAAACTGCTTTATAAATGGCAAACTCGCCTGGCTGTAGGTTGATGTCATAAAAATGATACTGATAGTAATACGCATAGGCACTTCCTACCAGAATACCACTTACACTTAAAGGCAGGGTCCTTAATCTCGCTGCACTGATCCATGCTTTTAATTTTACAGATGTACTCATTAAGACGACATGATATTTACTAGGGTCTCTTTTAAAAGGCTCGCGTCATTTACTTGATACGTACCTACACCTTTTGATTTTGCATCTAGATCTCTAATTAATTTTATAGCACGACTGCAATATTTTGTAGGATAATTGTGGGCAGCCGTGATTAATTCTTGTACAAAATAAGTGCTTACTTGGGCTGCTTTTGCCGCTTCTTTGGGATCATTTTTGTTTTTTAAACAATGAATATGTAACAATTGAACAAAAAATCTGTGCAACTGGGCAGTAATTACTACCATTGGATTTTCTTTAGGGTTTTCTGCAAAATAGTTGATGATTCTGTGGGCTTTTACTACATCTCTTGCGCCTATCGCTTTGGTAAGTTCAAATATGTTGTAGTCCTTAGAAATTCCTATATGATTCTCGATAACTTGTGGAGTTATAATGTCTTCTTTGGGATGAACGATTGTTAATTTAGTGATTTCACTTTTCACTTTTCCCAAATCAGTCCCCAGATATTCTACCAGCATGCGCGTTGCTGTGGGATGAATTTGATAACCTACTTCTTTTAGTTGGTTATTTACAAATGCTGGTATTTGATTGTCATATAAAGGTTTACTTTCTAAATAAACAGTATGTTTTTTAAGTAGTTTAGCCATAGCGCTCCTACCATCGGGTGTTTTGTATTTATAGGCAAAAACTAATATGGTAGTAGGTTGCGGTTTTATCAAATACTGTTTTAAAACGTCTAGTTGTTTTACAAGATGTTGCGCCTCTTTTACAATAATTACCTGATAATCTGCCATCATGGGATACCTTTTGGCATTTTCTAGCACTTCTATCATACTGGTTTCTTTACCATAAATAACCATTTGATTAAAGCCTTTCTCGCTGTCTGATAATACATTATTCTCTATAAAATCACTTACCTGGTCTATAAAATAGGTTTCTGTACCGCATAAAAAATAGACAGGCGCATATTTTTTTTGTTTTAAATCTGCTATTATTTTGTTTGCATCACTCATAGAGAGCTGTTATGGTTTTTGTAATATTGTAAAATGAAGCCATTGCGACTACCTACAGGAAATTTTAAGGTCAAAAGTACTGAAAAAGGACGCGTTATTTTTGACCAAATCAGGAAAAAGTTTGTTTATTTAACTCCAGAAGAATGGGTGAGACAGCATGTTGTTTTGTTCTTGCTTTCGCGAAAGCGTATACCGCAACATCTCATGAACGTAGAAAAGCAATTGATTATCGCAGGGACAATTAAACGATATGATATTATAAGTTACAATAAAGACGGTTCTATCCATTTAATTGTAGAATGTAAGGCACCCCACGTTAAAATCGATCAGTCAGTATTTGATCAAATTGCTAGATACAACATGGCTTTAAATGCGCAATATTTGATGGTTACTAACGGTATGGAACATTATTTTTGTACCATGGATCAAGTTAATCAAAAATATATTTTTATTACAGACCTTCCACAATATGTTTTATGAAAATAGGGATAGTAATTTTAAACTGGAATGGGATTGAGTTGCTCAAAACTTATTTACCTAGCGTAGTGGCACATAGTATCGGTCACAAGGTTTATCTAGCCGATAATGCCAGTACAGATGACTCTATAAATTGGACTAAGAATAATTATCCTAGCATTCAAATTATTGCAATGCCAAAAAATACTGGTTATGCAGGTGGTTATAATATTGCATTAAAAAGTGTTGAAGAAGAGGTAGTGTGTTTGTTAAACAATGATGTAGCAGTTACCGCAGGATGGTGTGACTTGATAAGTGCAAGATTCATTAAAGATGAACAGCTAGCTGCATGCCAGCCCAAATTACTAGACTATAAAAATAAAGAGCATTTTGAATATGCTGGGGCAGCAGGGGGATTTCTGGATCGTTTTGCTTACCCTTATTGTAGAGGTCGCATCTTTGATACTATTGAAAAAGATACAGGACAATATAATGACCCAATAAATTTACATTGGGGTAGTGGTGCGTGTTTATTTTTAAGGAAGACCGCATATGTAGAAGTAGGAGAAATGGATGAAGATTATTTTGCACATCAAGAAGAAATAGATTTGTGCTGGCGGTTGCGCCATGCTGGTTATATTATAGGGTTTGAACCAAAATCTGTAGTGTATCATTTAGGGGGCGGAACCTTAAGCAGTTTAACTGCACAAAAAACTTTTTATAATTTTAGAAACAGCTTGTACAACATTGTAAAAAATGAACATACCAGCAGCTGGATTTTTATCCTTTACATAAGAATGTTGCTAGATGGTGTGGCAGGGTTAAGATTTTTAGCAGCGTTTAAATGGATACATTTTATGGCAGTAATTAAAGCTCATTTTTATTTTTACGTACATTTTTATCCACTTTTGCAGAAGAGAAAGAAGGTCAAAGCGTTAAATAGTATTAACAGAAACTATACAAATAGAATAAGTATTGTTTATCAGTACTTTATAAATAAAAATAAGACTTATACTTCCTTAATTCCGTAAATTAATACTGTGTAAATAGAACAGTTTTGTACTTAAAATAGCTTATTTTTGTTTAATAATTAAAAATTTAAATCCCGATTAATAATGAAAAAAATATTTTTAATGTTGCTTGCTGGTGGACTTTTAGTTTCTTGCGCATCAAAAAAAGATCTTGAAGCAGCACTTGCAAAACAACAAGAAACTAAAGAACTACTAGATACCGCAACTGTAAAACTTAACGCTTGCCTAGCAGATGAAAAAGCCGCGATGGCTCGTATAGAAGGTCTAAAAGAACAAATCTCTACACTTAAAAACTCTAATAGTGCGTTGTTAAGTAATCAAGGAGATCTTGTTACTCTTTCTGCACAAGGAAGTAAGAATCTAGAGCGCTCTTTAGAAAGCATAAGAGAGAAAGATATGCAAATTCGTTCTTTGAACGACGCAATTACAAAAAAAGATAGTGTAACACTTGCACTTGTAACAAGCTTAAAGAGTTCTTTGGGTAATTTACAAGATGAAGACATCAGTGTAAATGTAGAAAAAGGTGTGGTGTATATTTCTATTTCAGACAAGTTGCTGTTTGCAAGCGGTAGCGATAAAATTAACGATAAAGCAATCGCTGTGCTAGGAAAAGTAGCCAAGGTGATAAATGACAAGCCTGAAATTGAGATCATGGTAGAAGGTCATACAGATTCCCAACCTATAGCAACTAATAATTTTCAAGATAACTGGGCGTTGAGTACTTCTAGAGCAAATGCAGTTACAAGAGTGTTGCAAAATGACCATAAAGTAGATCCAAAGCGCATAACATCTGCAGGTAGATCTTTCTATATTCCAGTCGCATCTAATGATGATGCCGATGGCCGCGCAAAAAATAGACGTACTAGAATTATTGTACTTCCTAAACTAGATCAGTTTTTTGATATGGTAGAAAAAGGAATGGAACAAGCAAAATTAAATGCAAGGAAAGAAACAGAGGCTAAAAAGAATTAATAATTCTCCTGCTTTACAAAAACAAGGCACCTGCATAAGTAGGTGCTTTTTTATTTTATGCTTTTATAGCAATCAGATTGATCGTGAAAATCAACTTTATTGCTTTTTGATTGTTAACAAATAAGCAAATGGTGAGCGAATCAATCAGGAGTATATTTTTGAGTGCGGCATATTTTAACGCTTTACTTTGTAAAGTATTAATCTTATTAAGAACCACTATTTTATTGAGGCAAGAATCCAGCTTTGGTCTAAAGTCATCTATATATTAATATAAAACAAGGTAATTATTGCATCTATTATTGATTTCTAATTGTAAATAAGATTTAGATACATAAATAAGAAGTATATCTCTATTTAATTAGAGAAAAAACCAGGGCAATTTTTAGTTAAACCAACGAAAAAATGGCAGCACCATAAATTGCAAATCTCACAAATCGCAATAGACCGATAAACACCCAGCTTTTTAATGGATATCTTAACATACCTGCTACCAGGCTAGCCATAGAAAAGGGTAATGGCAATAAAGCACCTACCGCAATAAGAACACCGCCCCATTTTCTAGCCATGATTAACTGTTTAGCCATTTTTACTTCAAGATAATTGTGCAAGCTAGGAATTTTCAAAGCCCTTCTTCCTATCCAGTAGGATGTAAAGCCGCCTAAATAAGAAAATAAAGCAATAAGGGAAAGATTAAAAATAGGTGTGCTTGTTTCTCCAGCCCAAGCGATAAATAGCTCGGGAGGGATTAATCCTAGTAAAGTTTCAGAAACATAAAAAAATGCAAGAACTCCATAGTCGGGTAGTTTTTCTACTGCAAGAGCCAGTGCCTCATTTATGTCGATTACAAAAAAATGAATAGCAGCAAGAATAGCAACAACTACAATTACAGGAGGCATAGATTTTTTTATGCTATCCATAACAAAACTATAAAATCCAGTTAGTTTATAGTACCTATGTGCACGATCTGGTTGAAACCAAGATTTTCTATTTGTAGTTGTAATTGATTCTTTCAACGAGGTAATTAGCTTCTTTAAATAATCTTCAAAATTACTATATTAACTTATTTTTTGCGTTAAATTCTTATCAATAAAAATTATCTGTTTTTCTTAACAAGAATACACCTGCGATAACTTTAAAAAAGCATTATTTTTGCAATCTTCAAAAATGAAAATCCAGAGCAATGTCGATGAAAAATGAAAATGAAATAAAATCTTTATACGAGTATCAAGAACGCGATCTGGAAGCGGTTTTTGAGCGCATTAACCATAAGCCAGATGATTATAATTTGCTATATCAACTACCTACAGGTGGTGGTAAAACAGTTATTTTTTCTGAAATAGTGCGTCGCTATATAAGAGAAAAAGGTAAAAAGGTAGTGATATTAACACATCGCATCGAGTTGTGTAAACAGACGTCAAAAATGTTAGATGGCTTTAATGTTAAAAACAAGGTCATTAATTCTAAAGTTAAAGAGCTACACGATCAAAATGAATATGATTGTTTTGTAGCAATGGTAGAAACCTTAAATAACCGTATACAAGACGATAAGCTAGAACTAGATGACATAGGCCTTGTCATTATAGACGAGGCGCATTATAATAGCTTTAGAAAGCTATTTAAATATTTTGAACATTGTTTTATGCTAGGTGTTACAGCGACACCCTTAAGTTCTAATTTTAAGTTACCTATGAAAGATAATTATAGAGAACTTATAGTGGGTAACAGTATTACTTCTTTAGTAGAGCAAGGCTTTCTTGCACAAGCGGTGACCCACACCTATGATGTGGGATTAAGTGGCCTAACCATAGGTATGAATGGTGATTACACCGTAAAAAGTAGTGAAAAACTATATACAGCCGTGACCATGCAGGATAAACTCCTGCAGTCTTACAATGAAATTGCTAAAGGTAAAAAAACCTTGATTTTTAATAATGGTATTCGTACTAGTATTGAGGTTGAAGACACCTTTAGACGTGCGGGAATTGAAGTTAGACACCTAGATAATACCAACACAAAAGAAGAGCGTAAAGAAATTCTCAAATGGTTTAGAAATAAATCCGATGCAGTGCTTACATCGGTAAGTATTCTTACAACAGGATTTGACGAGCCTACTGTAGATTGTATTATTTTAAATAGAGCAACAAAATCCTTAACGCTTTACTATCAAATGATAGGTAGAGGGTCGCGCGTTCTAGATGATAAAAAAGAATTTCAAATTATTGATTTAGGGAATAATGTAGCCCGTTTTGGATTGTGGAATGAACCTATCGACTGGCAGCAGGTGTTCAGATCGCCAGATTTTTATGTCGAGAACATAGTGTCTGATGAAGAAATTGAACGCAACTTTGTTTATAAAATGCCAGAAGAAATAAAAACCGAGTTCCCTAACACCAAAGATTTTTCTTTTGATATTAAAGAGGCTTACAAACGCATTACCAAAGAAGGACGTAAATCTAAAGACGTGCTAGATGAATCCATCGCACAACACGTACAATGGTGTGTAGAAAATAGTGAAGACGTTTTTGACGCCCGTATACTTGCAAAATTGTTAAAAGACGACATAAAAGACCGTATAAGAAGGTATGCTTATTGTATCATTAACAATACAAATAACTATAAAGACTGGCTAGAAGAAGATTACTACCGCCGTTTAAGAATGGCCATACAACAAGAATTTGCAGGGGTAGAAACAAATTTATAAATTGTGAATTTATAGCTCAAGGCGAAAACAGAACTATCAACAAACAAATAGTTCAAAATCATATTCTTTTACACCTAAGCCATTAAAAAACCAGTGTTTTTTTAAGGTGCAAATAATTATTGAAGGTGAATTTTATATTGAACAAGTTATCGTTACTGATGAGATGACGAATATTACTAATCAGGAATTCGTCAAATAAGCTATTTTCATTTTAAGATAAATTTGCATTATCGTTTGGTCATGCCTCTAAAGTAAACAAATCATAATAACTAACTAGCATTTAAATTTCACTATAAATTATACCCTTTTCAACTGTATCACACCCATGCTATTCAATATTCTCATTATTATATAAGTAATATCTATCTCGTGCCATTTTACACCAAAGTTAGCACGGTTTGCATATTTGTGATGATTGTTGTGATAGCCTTCACCCATCATTAAAAAATCAAAAGGGAATAAATTTTTACTTGTGTTTTTCATTTGATAATTTACATAACCATATATATGACCAAACCAATTGATAATAACCCCATGTATAGGTGCCATCATAAAGGTTATGGGCAGTAATAGCCACTGCCACCATGCAGTTGCAAAATAAACAAAGAACAATACATATAACGTTATCCATAGCAATCTAGAAAAACGCGAGCTAGCAAATTTGTCAAATGACTTCCATTGTGGTACGTTCTTAGTAAAACGCGCTTCTACTACAACCCGATCTTTATTGATGTCTTGATAAATAGTTTTAGTTTTCCACATCATGGCAAACATGTTATCATCAAATTTAGGAGAATGTGGATCTTTATCGGTATCGGTAAATGCATGGTGCATTCTATGCATGATTCCATAGCCATAAGCGCTTAAATAACTAGAACCTTGAAATACCCAAGTAAGCACAAATGTAACACGCTCCATGGTTTTAGACATGGTAAATACCTGGTGAGCAGCATAGCGATGTAAAAAGAAAGATTGAAAAAAAAGCCCACCGTACCAAAGTGTAAAAACTAAAATTAAAACTGCCATTGTATTTTTTTGGCAAAGGTAGGGGCTGCAATAATCAATAAAAATGAACCCAAATTAAGAAATACGCTTTCTAATGCGGCTTAATGCTTGTGCGGTTACTCCTATATAAGAACTGATGTACTTTAAGGGCATGACACGTATTAATTGCGGGCGCTCTTTAAATAGTTTTACATAACGTTCTTCGGCAGTGAGGTTTAGAAATTCTTGTTCTCGTTTTGATTTTAATAAAAATAAACGCTCTGCGGTTAATCTACCTATTAAATTACCTATTTGGGTGTTTTTATAAACTTCTTGCAAGTCATCATAAGTTATGCTTAGTAAACTTGTTTTGGTTAGTGTTTGTAATTGATATAAAGAGGGTTGCCGGGTTAAAAAAGAATCATAAGCACTTATAAATTGATTTTCAAAACTAAAACCAAAGGTGATATCCTTTTCATCATCTTCTTTTGGTATAAATAAACGTACAATGCCAGACTCTATAAAAGAAATTTCGTTTTCAACTTCACCTAGTTTTAAAAAAATTTCTTTTTTAGCAATGACGCGCTTCCTTAATTTTGAAGTAAATAAATCCCAATCCTTTTCAGATATATGGGCCATACTTTGTAAATACTCTTTAATTTGTTGCATCGTGTTTTAAAGAAATTTAGGCTCACAAAAATAACAGCAGTTTTCTATACTTTACATAAGGTTTTAATAAATTAAAAAGCAATAGTTTTTACCTTAACTAGTCATTTAATCTTAACTGCCCCATCTTTTTTACACCATTTTACCCATTTGTTGTGGTCATGTCATCGTCAACAACAATAATATAATTTGAAATTTCATATTTTTCTTTAGCAGTTAATGCCTCCCACTCGGTTTGTGTGATCGTTGTAATGGATTTTATTGTTAAACCTGGTTGTATTTTGTTCACCCACCATATAATGCCTTGATCATAATTAGAATGATAAGATCCCTGAATATGAAATAATAAATTACCAGATTTAAAATTTGTAATAGCAAAATGTGCCATGGTTGCATCTTTTGCCGCTTGTGCCATTTGCATGTTGCGCATGTTTTGTGGAACATGTCCACCCATATGAGCAGCCATTTCGGCATAGGCTTTTACCGTTGGATCAAAATATTTTGTAATATCAGGACTTATTAAAGCAAGCGCTTGTGGAGTAAGTTTTTCAAAAGCTTTGTCTCCCATTTTATAAATCATCGATGCATATCGTCTAGGAATATTTGTAGCAATAAAACGCAGTTGGTGCTCTTTAGCAAACTCTACTAATGGCCTATAATCGGTCTTGTAATTATTCCATAGTTGTGTGATTTCTGGAATCATTTTATCCTCACTGTAAAATCCGTTTAAATATTCGTTTATCACCATTTGGTTTCCAGATTCAAACATTTCGGCACCAAAAAACAATTGATCACCCTTCAATTTGTGCAAGCTTTTACTTACTTCTAATTGCAACCAGTGCGAGATAGGATTGTTGTGATACTCGCCAAAAAACACCATGTCGCTTACCGCAAGGTCTTCAATCATCAGGTCGTAATTTGCTACAGCACCGCTGCGTTCAAATAATTGGTAAGCAGGTTTGCTTTGGGCATACATAAGATTTGTAGAAAAAATCAATAAAAATATAGAATTGAAGATATGTTTCATAAATAGGAGTAATTTGCTGTGAAAATCCAAATTTAAGGTAAAACAGACTAACTTTGTTTTTAATAAGGTTCGTTTTTTATAATCATTTGATTTAAAACCACTTTGGATTGTTACATCAATAAATCATCTTATTATCCTTTGATTATTAAAATCCGATCTTTTATAAGTGGCCTTTATTATTCTGCTTTAGTATTGTTCTACAATGGCATTATCTTTTTTTCAATTCCGCTTTCGTACCGTTCTGCAACGGCATAAACTTCTTATTATTCCGCTTTCGCGAAAGCGGAATAATAAGAAAGCGAGATCTGCACAAGCCTTTTCATTACCTTTGTAGTTCTTGATCATTCTTTACTCTTATGATTACACCCAAAAAAATCAACCTATTTACCTTTTTTAAATTGCCCAGCTGCTGGTGGTCAGGTGTGCGATGTAAAGAAATAGACGCAGCAAGTTGCACAGTAACAGTAAAACACAAATGGTTCAATCAAAATCCATTTAAAAGTATGTATTTTGCGGTACAAGCCATGGCAGGCGAACTTTCTACGGGAGCGCTGGTCATGTCTTACATCAAAGAAAATGATGTTGAAGTGTCAATGCTAGTTGCAAACAATAAAGCAACTTTTACTAAAAAAGCAACAGGGCGCATTACATTTAGTTGCCACGATGGCCTTGCAATTAAAGAGGCTATAGAAAAAACTGTTGCCACTGGCGATGGGCAAACCCTGTGGATGACCTCGCAAGGAATGAATGAACAAGGCGTGCAAGTAAGTCAATTTCAGTTTGAATGGACTGTAAAAAGAAAATGACATTTTAGTAAATTAATTTTTTTGATTTTATTTAAACCTGTGTTTTAAATAAAAATAGATGCAAACATTCTTAAAACATAGCTGCCGTATCGCTGCACATTTCACTGTTAACGATTAATTAAACCCATATTTAAAACTTATAGTTGCATCTATATTTGCATTATGAAAGCCTATTTTACCGACTATCAATTACAATTTAAGCAGCCTGCAGGAACCTCTCGCGGTGTTTTAAAAACAAAAAACACCTGGTTTATTATCATCGAGGCACAAGGTAAAAAGGGCATAGGTGAGGTAAATATGTTTCAAGGACTTTCTATAGATGATCGATCAGGTTTTTTAGAAAAACTAAAATGGACTTGCGATCATATCAACCTGCCACCGCTAGAGATCATGCTTGCATTGCAACAATGGCCGTCTATACTTTTTGGTTATGAAATGGCACTTAAATCCTTGCATTCCAGCGATCCATTTACCTTATTTCCATCGATGTTTACAACCGGTCAAGATGCCATTGCGATTAATGGACTGGTGTGGATGGGCGATCACAATTTTATGTTGCAGCAGCTAGAAGAAAAACTAGATGCTGGTTTTAATTGCATTAAAATGAAAATAGGCGCTATTGACTTTGATGTAGAAATGGGGTTATTGAAATTGATACGTTCTCGCTTTAGCGAAAGCGAGATTACCATAAGAGTAGATGCAAATGGCGCTTTTACCCCTCAAAATGCGCTGAAAAAACTTGAAGAAATTGCAACCCATCAAGTACATAGTATTGAACAACCTATACAACAAGGGCTGTGGCAAGAAATGGCCTTACTTTGTGAACAAACACCGGTACCTATTGCGCTAGATGAAGAGTTAATAGGTTTATACACCCGTGCTGATAAAATAAATTGTTTACATACCATTAACCCGCAATACATTATTTTAAAACCTGCTTTAATAGGTGGTTTTCAAAGTAGTAGAGAGTGGATAGAGCTAGCATCAAATCAAGGTGTCGACTGGTGGGTCACTAGCGCGCTAGAATCAAATATAGGTTTAAATGCCATTGCACAATTTACTTATACCCTGGGTAATAAAATGCCACAAGGTCTGGGTACTGGGTCTCTTTATACCAATAATATTAAGGCGCCACTCGAGATTAATAATGGGCAGTTGTGGTGTAACGCATCTACAAGTTGGGATACTAATGAATTAAATTTTTAATCATGTATATAGAACAAGGCTATAAAGGCAAACTGGGAACCTGGAACTTTTTTGTAATTCCAGGTCTTTTTATATTGTTAATGGTATTTAATTATGTTTCTACTAAAATGATGCTTGCGGCACAAGAGCAGTCTGTAGAAGAAATGATGCAAGTACTGATCGAGCAAATGGGAAAGAATATGTTCCTTATCGTAAATTTAATTGTGTTTGTCATAGGCCTGTTTGCTGTTTTTATATGGGTAAAATTTGTACATCAACAATCGCTAACTAGCTTTACTACCTCGCGTGAAAAAATTGATTGGAAACGTGTTTTTTTTATGTTTTTTCTTTGGGGATTGATATCGGTTATTGTTGCACTTTTATCGGTTTACGCCGCTCCTGAGAATTATGAGTTACAGTTTAATTGGACAAAATTTGCACCTTTACTTATTATATCGTTACTGTTTTTTCCATTTCAAACTAGTTTTGAAGAGTATCTTTTTAGAGGTCAGTTGTTACAAGGGCTGGGAATTGCCACAAAAAGTAGGGCAATTTCATGGATAGTTACTTCTATTTTATTTGGTGTTATGCACGCTGCAAATCCCGAAGTAGAGAAATTAGGTCCTATGATCATGATTTTTTATATAGGTACTGGTCTCGTGCTAGGTGCCATGACCTTGCTTGATGAAGGCTTAGAACTTGCTTTGGGTTTTCATGCGGCAAATAATATTGTTGGTGCTCTTTTAATGACTTCTACCTGGACTGCAATACAAACCGATTCTATTTATCTAGATACTTCATCAGCCCCCACGTTTACACTTATAGATGCGCTACCTATTTTAATAGGGTATCCTATTTTATTGCTTATTTTAGGAAAAGTCTATAAATGGCAGGAATGGCGACAAAAACTTTTTGGCAGTGTTTTAAGTAAAGAAGCATTTGCAGAAACACAAGATGATGTACCTTACAACGAATTTAAAAGTAACTAGAAAATGATCCCCAAAATACATCCTTCCTTTAAATTAAACGGTTATTCCCTCAATCACGAGGCTGTTATGATAGTTGCCTACAGTTATATAAAAGAAGGCGAGGAGTGGGAAAAGCAAATAGGCGATTTTTTATTGAGCTGGCTTGATGATTTTGAAGTTGTAACCGTTAGAACTAGTGGCTCTACGGGTGCGCCTAAAGAGTACAAACTAGACAAACAGCACATGATCAATAGTGCTGTAATGACTGGTAAATACTTTAAAATAGAAGAAGAAATGGATGTGCTTTGTTGCCTGCCATTAAGTTATATTGCTGGTAAAATGATGCTAGTGCGTGCCATGACATTAGGCTGGCACCTAGATTTAGTAGCACCTAGTACTAGCCCTTTAAAAAAAGCTACAAAGCGTTATGACTTTACTGCGATGTCTCCACTTCAGGTAAGTCGATCTTTAGATAATATTCATAAAACTAGAAAGGTGATTATAGGCGGTGGTCCAGTTTCAAAAAAGCTGGTCGATGACCTTAAGGGTAAACATACCCGCGCCTACCATACTTATGGTATGACAGAAACATGTTCACATATTGCGGTAAGAGAGTTGTACCCTACCTTTGAAGAAAATTATACGGTTCTAGAAAACATCTCGATAGAAAAGAACAAAGAAGGCAAACTGGTAGTTAACGCTCCTTTACTAGCAGCAAATACTTTAGTAACTAATGATCTGGTGGAATTGATTAATCAAAACCAATTTAAAGTGCTAGGAAGGGTTGATGATGTGATCATTTCAGGTTCAGTAAAGGTACACCCTAATATAGTAGAGCAAAAAGTATCGCAGTTTCTTACGGAATCATTTTTTGTATTTGGAAAAGATGATGAAGATTTAGGTCAAAAGGTTATTCTTGTTATAGAAGGTAAGAAAAAAGATGTTCAACATGCTTTTAAAAAATTGGACAAATTTGAAAAGCCAAAAGAAATTTATTTTTTAGATCAGTTTGAATTTACCCATACAGGTAAAATAGATAAACGTATGACGCTAGAAAAGTTGTTTTCTGGGAATAGGTAGTGGTAAGTCAATTTTACAAGGTCGGTTTGTTTGCACACCACCTCTAATCACTATGTAACCCCATGGAAATATCAAGGCGTTTTATATGCAGATATTAGCTGTTGCTTATTTTTCTAGCTTATCAAATTGTATTAGATTCATTTAAAAAATAAAATGTCAGCTCTTTATGGTTTTGTACTTCTTTTTTGAATGATTCCCTGTAAATTTTTAAAAAAAACTATTCTTATTTTGACAGTTGTCTGCGATCCTCCATAGACCTAAAAACCCTTTAGTCCCTAGGCTAACGTCGCGAAAAAGTATTATTTTTACTTTACTAATTTTAGCTTTTTGTAAGGCCGTTTTTCAAAGTGTTTCCTCTGGATCAAGCACTAGCGCAATCCTGGTTAGAATGTTTGCCATTAGTCCATTGGCGATACACTAGATGTAATCCCGTTCAGAATATTTTTTTTGCCTAAAGCACATTCTCTTAGAGCTTTTTATATTCATTTATCATGGAAGAAAAAATTTCACTAGATGTAGTCAATAAAAATGCCGCCGGCATTGATATTGGCAGTAGAAGCCATTAGGTGGTTGTTAGTCAAACCAATGAAGAGATTAAAGAATTTGGGGTTTATAATGAAAATCTCAACGCTCTTGCAGACTGGCTCACAGAGCATAAGATCAAGACAGTAGCCATGGAAAGTACAGGTAATTATTGGCAAAACTTATATGCTGTTTTAGTTTCCAGAGGTTTTGAAGTTTTACTATGTAATGGAAAATTTACAAAGAACATCAAAGGAAAGAAAACCAATGTCAAGGATTGCCAGTGGATACAAAAGTTACATACATTAGGGTTACTCGCCACTAAGAGATTTTTTTTATAGAATAAACTTTAGAAAAGGAAGAGTATAAGCAATAACAGCAACTGCGAGAAAACTTGCAGTCATTGTTTGGAATATGGTAGCCAAAGGTATTCAATATGAAAAACCAGAGGGATATTTATACTTAGATCAAAAAGAAAATTAGGTTGATCAAAAAGAACTAGAAAACAAAGCTATAAATTTGGACTGACAACAGAAGATTTAGGTCTAAATACAAATAATTGTAAATCAACAACTTAATTTACGTTAGTCAGAATTTGAGAAAAAGAATGGCAGATTTAAGTAGAAGAGAAAAATTGAAATTGGAAAAGTTCTTTGAAATGGAGGGTGGCTATGTCCTTGATTTCTCAAATAGAACTTTAAGCAACTTCGTTTTTGAGACCTTAAATCTAGAATTGTACTTTGATAGTTATGCTGATTTTGGGGAATCCAAAGCAAATCGGATTAGAGCAATTTGGCAAAATGAAAGCAATTACAAAGTCGGTAAATTGATTTCGGAAATGCTTGGTTATTGGAGAGACAAAAAAGTAATGTCATACGGTGAGATTACTTTGCCAGAACAAAACCTTTTTGACGAATGCGATAAAATAGCCCAAAGATTATTAGCTGTCACAGTCGTTGAAGAAATTGATGTAATTAGAGAAGCGCCTGATGACAAGGATTTCAGTTTACTTGCCAAATCGATACGAGAGAGCATTGAGAAAAATGAACCTGAGGCAGCATTGGACAGACTGCATACTTATGTAATGAAGTTCATTAGACAGCTTTGCCAAATTCACAAAATCGAAGTAAAAAAGGATGAATCTTTGAATGCAATTTTCGGAAAATATGTAAAATATGTTGTTGCCAATGACAAAATTGAATCTCAGATGACTGAGAGAATTCTTAAATATTCAATTCACGTCATTGAAGCTTTTAACGACATAAGAAATAACAGAAGTTTTGCTCACGACAACCCAATTTTAAATTATTCTGAAAGTGTTCTGATTTTTAACAATGTAACGAATTCAATAAAATTCATTCAATCTGTTGAAAAGACTTTGGAACAAGAAAATGAATTGAAAGAAACAGAATCGGCAGATTGGGAAGATTTGCCTTTCTAAAATATTTAGGAGCCTATGTAACAAAGTAGAATTAGTAACCAGTTATCTGTTTGATCTCGGTAAGACTTTGTTCTTTGCATTAGCAATAGTGTTTATAGAACTTATAAAATCTGAAATTATGGAAAAATTGAAAATGATTATTCGTGAAGCAACCCTCGTGTGAAGAATGGAGCCTTTGCTTTGGAAAATCAATAACTGATGAAAAATCGACTTTATTAGGATAGAGGGTAAGGGGGTTCGAGTCCCCCGCTTCACACCATTTTGACAAAATAAACTATCGAATGCAGATAATTTTCATACCAAAAGGGAAGTCAGAAGATCTAATGAACTATCAATTGGATCAAATAGAATCAGATGATCTTGAAGAAATCAAGAAGGAGTTAGCAGAATTAGATTCCGACTATGAGATACAAGTGAAAAATTTTGGTGAAGGGGCTGATTGGATAATGCTTCTTGCAATTTTAAATGGACTGACAACAGTCTTTCTACTTGGAGACAAGATTAATACAGGAATTGACGGGTGGATTAAAATAGGAAAACGAATAAAGAACATCTTTTCAAAATCTGACCGACTATATGTTGACTTGGATGCTGCCAAGCTTCTTGGAATAGAATATTTATCAGGAAAGATGGAAATCAACTCAATTAAAGTGGTTGTGCAGTCAGACATTGCTATCAAGGACTTAAGTGGTATGCTGCCTGACAGACAACCAGATGATTTCATAGCCAAACCATATTCAATATATTTAATAACTTTTGAAATAAATGACCATCTATTAATAACACTCGGAATTCGGTCAGACGGTGAAATTCAAGAGCATTATCACTTCGACAAGAACGAATTATTACCTTTTTAAAAGAGAAAACTATGCACAATAACTAAGCATATGGCGTGACTATAGGCCAGCGCTATATGCTCTGTTGACTGATCCGGGATACTAGATAAGGGGGAAATTGAGGATTAGGCACTTGCCTTGGCAGAAGGACAACTCTTTTTTAGCGCTGGTTTTCTTTTTTATTAAAAGGTAACCTTTTAAAAATACCCAATAGTTACATTTGATTTTTTGGGATATTCTTTTCAACCAAGAACAGCTTATTCTAAGAAAAGGAGAAAGGTGTTTTTAGGCTATGATTGCGCTATAAGTATAAGTTCAAGAAAACGAATTGCAGACAAACTTGAATAACTGAAAGTAAACAAACTAAGTTTTAAAAGCATTGTAGGGGTTGCACAATATCTTAATCCAATGATTATGGGATGGGTGCGCTATTATGGTAAATTTAAGATGTTTGAACTTACAAAAGTATTTCGACTTCTTAGTAAACGATTAGTTCGGTGGGCAAGGAAAAGGTATAAGCGATATAAAACCAGTATTAGAAGGGGATACAAGTGGTTAGAAACAGTTAGGAAGCAATATCCTACGCTATTCTATCATTGGAACTTTTTTGAAATAAACATTATTGCTTAGATTTGTACAACAAGAGCCGTGTGAGGGGAGACTTTCAAGCACGGTTCTGTGAGAGGCTTAGGGTGAAACTCCCTTTGCCTACTCGATTACAAACACGTTAGGCACAAGGCGAAAAAAAATTCTGCACACATTGAACATCTCGTTAAATTTCGTAAATTTATATTATGAAAAAACAGCGATTATATTTGGACACTTCAGTTTTCGGTGGATATTACGATGACGAATTTGAAGAGTTTACAAAACCTTTGTTTGAGCGAATAAATAATGGAGAATTCACTATTATTTTCTCAACTATGTTGGAAACTGAATTAGAATTTGCGCCTGAAAAAGTGCGAAAAATAGTTCGTAGTATCGAAAGTGAAGATACTGAATTTGTTGAGGAAACAGATATTGCAGTTGAACTTGCGACTGAATATATAACAGAAAATGTAGTCGGAAGAACAAGTTATCCTGATTGTTTACACATCGCACTTGCGACAATTAATCAAGCGGATATTCTAATAAGTTGGAATTTTAAGCATATCGTAAATGTGGAGCGAATACGAGGCTACAATTCTATAAATATTAAAAACGGATATAAACAATTGGACATTCGCTCGCCAAGAGAATTAATGAATTATGGAAACTAAAACAGAAAAGAAATTCGATGCCGTAAAAATGGCTCGTGATATAAAAGACAAATTGGATGCTAAATTATCCAAAATGACTAAAGAAGAAATTGTTACATATTTTAAACAGCAACGAATGAAAACAAACCGCGTAAAGCCCAGTGCCTAATAACTAAGCATATGGCGTGCCGATAGGCCAACGCTATATGCTCTGTTGACTG
>CAZQGX010000028.1:0-43207 GCA_964593255.1 uncultured Flavobacteriaceae bacterium
CATATTCAACTATTTGTTATAATCAAAGATAAGTATTTAAATTGACACCTCTAAAAAAATCTTTCAGGAAAACGTAAAGTGCTAGTTTTTGCTAGAAGCTAAAAGGTCTATTAAACTATAATGTAAAATTAGCACTAGATACTTTGGGACTCTACTAAAATAGGGTTAAATAAAAAATCCCTTTATGTAAAAAATAAAGGGATTGATTTGATGAAAAAATGGTTGCTACAACTTGGAAAATATTTTATTCATTTTCTCGGTTTGTTCATAAGCTAGTGCTGCATCTACAAGTATTCTTCCAGAATGCTCGTCTGTGATAATTTTTTTACGACTGGCAATTTCTACCTGTACCTGTGGTGGTATGGTAAAATACGATCCTCCAGATGCACCTCTTTCAATAGGGACTACCGCTAGGCCATTTTTCACATTGGTTCTAATACGAGTGTATGCCTTGATCAATCTAGTTTCTATAGATTGTGCATGATCTTCACTCATTTTAATAAGCGCTTCTTCTTCCTTTTGAGTTTCCTCTAGAATATCGGCAAGTTCTGCTTTTTTGTGTTTTAAGTGATTTGTTCTTTCATCAATGCGACTTGCACTGGTTTCTATCACTTCTTTTTGTTGTTCTAATTGTGCTCTAAACTCACGTATGTGCTTTTCAGCAAGTTGAATTTCTAGATCTTGAAATTCAATTTCTTTAGAAAGCGAGTTAAATTCACGATTGTTACGCACGTTTTTTTGTTGCTCTGTATACTTTGTAATAAGAGCTTTAGACTCCTCGATCAAATTCTTTTTTAACTTAATATTTTCATTAAGTTGTTCAGAATGAGCCTCTAATTTAGACATTCGAGTTTTTAATCCCTCTACTTCATCTTCTAGATCTTGTACTTCTAGAGGTAATTCACCACGCACGTTGCGTATTTCATCTATTCTAGAATCGATTAATTGTAGATCGTAAAGTTCTCTTAACTTGTCTTCTACAGTAGCCTCGGTCTTTTTTGCCATTTTTTAAAAATAATTAACTGGGTTTGTTTGTGCTTGTGCACAAAGGATTGCAAAATTACTAAATTTTTTTGTAAGATATTCATGTAAAAGGTTTTTTGTAAACTGCTCACTTTCATAATGTCCTACATCGCATAATAAAAGGTCTTTTGCTTGAAAAAAGTCATGGTATTTTAGGTCGGCAGTGATGTAAGCATCTGCCCCGGCTTGCAATGCGTTCTTGATTGCAAACGCCCCAGAACCTCCTAATAGTGCGACTTTTTTTATTTTCTGCTTTTGCGAAAGCGAATGTTTCACCATATTTGTTTTAAAAACAGATTTTGTTTTTATCAAAAAATCTGCTTGATCTAGAGGCATAGAAAAGCTACCAATAACCCCCATACCTATGTTTTGATACGCATTTTCTAGGGTAGAAAGCTCGTAAGAAACCTCTTCATAGGGATGTGAATGCATCAAAGCGGCGACAACTGCCTTTTCTAAATGGGGTAAAAAAGACATAGAAAGCTGTTTTTCTTCTAGCGTTTCTCTTTTTAACTGCTCGCCTATTACTGGATTACTATTTTCATCTCCTTTAAAGGTTCCTTGTCCTGTGATAGTAAAACTGCACTCTGAATAGTTTCCTAAATTGCCAGCACCTGCGGTAAAAAGAGCTTCTTTTACTTTTTCAACGTCTGTGATAGGTACATAAGTGATTATTTTTTTAATGATCTGTTTTTTTGGGATAAGTGTTGTTACATTCTCTAGACCCATTTCTTGTGCCATTCTATAACTTACCCCGCCATGTGCAACATCTAGTGCGGTATGTATTGCATAAATTGCAATGTCATTTTTAATTGCTTTTACTACTGCGCGCCGTACATAATCTAAAGGTTGTAAGTGTTTTAGTCCAGTAAAGATTATGGGATGAAAACTCACAATGAGGTTACATTTTTTTTCTATCGCCTCATCAACAACGTTTTCTAAACAGTCTAAAGTTATTAAAACCCCTGTTACATTTGTTTTTGTATCACCTGTGAGCAATCCTGTATTGTCAAATTCCTCTTGATAATGCGGGGGGGCTAGCAACTCTAGATGGTTAATAATATCCTTGATCTTCATAAACTGTATTTATTTCATTTGTAAAATTAACCTACTTTTGATGTCATGCAAGAATTGAGACTTTTATTATATCCTTTTTCCATTTTATATGATGTGGTTACCAGGTTGCGCAATTATGCGTTTGACAAAGGTTTTTTAAAGCAACACGAGTTTAACATCCCAGTAATAGCTGTAGGTAATTTAAGCACGGGTGGTACAGGTAAAACGCCTATGATAGAGTATTTAATTGCAAATTTTAAAGCTAAAAAAGTAGCAGTTTTAAGTCGTGGTTATGGTAGAAAAACCACTGGTTACCTAGAAATATCAGTTATTGATGCTATTGAAAGAGTAGGGGATGAGCCACTACAAATTAAAACTAAGTTTAAAGAAAATATTGTAAGTGCTGTTTGTGAAGATCGTGTTACTGGTATCAAACGACTTTTAGATGCTCACGAGCTAGATGTTATTCTATTAGACGATGCCTATCAACATCGTTATGTAAAAGCAAGTCGTTATATCTTGTTAACCAGCTATGATCGACTTTATGTAGATGATTTATTACTGCCAGCAGGTAATTTAAGAGAGTCTCGCAAAGGAGCGCAACGGGCAAACGATATAGTGGTAACAAAATGTCCAGCAAACCTATCACAAAAACAAATGGATGAGATTAAAAGTAGATTAAAATTACTACAGCAACAGTCACTTTATTTTTCTTACATCAGTTATAGCCAGTTGTTACATGGCGCTAGTGGCACTATTGCAATAGAAAAGTTATCTGGCAAAAAAGTGACTGCGGTTACTGGTATTGCAAGGCCAAAACCTTTTGTACAATATTTAAAAAAAACCATGCAAGTAGCGCATTTAAATTATAGCGATCACCATGATTTTACTGCACAAGAGATTAATGTTATCAAAAGCAAAGAAATGGTTATCACAACCGAAAAGGACTACATGCGATTAAAAAAGTATCAGCTGGTAAACCTTTATTATTTACCCATAGAAACTAGGTTTAACGGTAAAAAATTGACTGTTTAAAAATCAATCTTTTAACTGGCTGTTTTTTTAACTATAACACAATACTTTTAAATATCTATGATTCTTATGATAGCGCATTAATATAAACGGCAAGGTCTTTTAAACGATTAGAATAACCACTT
The DNA here is from genome assembly GCA_964593255.1 of uncultured Flavobacteriaceae bacterium. GTDB lineage: Bacteria > Bacteroidota > Bacteroidia > Flavobacteriales > Flavobacteriaceae > Nonlabens. Next base: position 3,237 of record CAZQGX010000028.1, read on the forward strand.
TCATTGTCATACCATCCTATTATTTTCACCATTTTTCCTATCACACTGGTCATTTGAGAATCATAAATACAAGAGTATGGACTGCCAGAAACGTCAATTGATACGATCGGCACATCTGTATAAGAAAATATGGTAGGGTTCGCTTTCGCGAAAGCGAGAAATGCATCATTCACCTCTTTAATTCCCACATTTGATTTTACATTAATGGTTAAATCAGTTAGACTGCCGTTAGGTACAGGAACGCGTATGCCGCAGCCGCCTATTACATTACTTAAATCTGGAAAAATTCTCGTTAAGGCCTTGGCAGCACCGGTAGTTGTAGGAACTATAGACTGACCTGCGGCACGAGCACGTCGCAAATCATTATGTGTTTGATCGTGTAGGCTTTGGTCTGTAGTATAACTGTGTACCGTGGTAATATAGGCTTGTTCTACACCACACAGCTCTTTCATTACCTTTATAAGTGGTGCTGCATTATTTGTGGTGCAACTCGCATTTGAAATGATAAGATCGCTTGCCTTAAGTATGTTTTCATTTACCCCTAAAACAACCGTTTTGATATCTTCTTCTATAGGTGGTGCACTTAATATTACCTTTTTGGCACCAGCCTTAAGATGTTTTGATAATTGATCTGTTGTTTTAAACTTACCAGTAGATTCAATAACGATGTCCACATCTTTCCATTTTAGATCTTTTAGGTTTTTATGATGTGTAAAGACTATTTTGTGGTCATTGATGCTTATAGAATGCTCGTCAAAGGTTATATTATCGTTAAGGACACCATGAATAGAATCGTATTTAAATAAGTGCGACATCACCTCGTTTGAAGCTAAATCATTGATGGCAACCACTTTTATTCTAGGGTCTTTGTATACAGTTCTTAAAAAAGTGCGGCCTATACGACCAAATCCGTTAATGCCTACTTTAATCATTTACAGTTATTTCTATATATAGAGACTATTCTTTTTCTAGCTGTTGTTTTTGGGATGATCATTTATCCTCTACAATAAATGTTTATGTGCTTTATAAGAACTTCTTACTAGCGCGCCACTTTCTACATGCCTGAAACCCATTTCAAGACCTATGGTTTCATATTTCTTAAACTGTTCTGGTGTGATAAATTCTTTAACTGGCAAATGTTTTTTAGAAGGTTGCAAATATTGACCTATGGTTACTACATCGACTTTATTGTCGCGCAGGTCTTTCATGGTTTCTATAACTTCTTCTTCTAGCTCTCCTAGACCTAGCATGATACCAGATTTAGTGCGGCGTATACCTTGTTGCTTTAAATACCTAAGTACTTCTAGACTTGTATCATATTTAGCTTGTATGCGTACCTCTCGTGTCAAACGACGTACGGTTTCCATATTGTGAGAAACCACCTCAGGATTTGCCTGTGCAATACGATCTATATTTCTGGTATTACCTTGAAAATCTGGAATTAAAGTTTCTAGTGTTGTTTCTGGATTCATGCGTCTTATGGCGGCTACAGTTTCTTTCCATATTATAGAGCCCATGTCTTTTAAATCATCTCTATCTACACTGGTGATTACTGCATGCTTGATTCCCATTAACTTGATAGATCTAGCCACTTTTTCTGGCTCTGCCCAATCTACTGTGTCTGGGCGTCCAGTTTTTACACCACAAAAACCACAAGAGCGGGTGCATGTATTTCCTAAAATCATAAAAGTAGCTGTTCCCTCGGTCCAGCATTCACCCATATTTGGGCAACTACCCGAGGTACAAATGGTATGAAGATCATACTTTTCTACCGTGCTTCTTAATTCTTTATATTTTTGACCTACTGGTAATTTTACACGCAACCATTTTGGTTTTGCCTGTGGTGGCGCTACTGTCGTATTTACTGCTTCCATTGTACAAATTTAATAATTATATAGTCGTTGTTAAAGTAATAACTAACTAATTCCTCTGTTTTGGTCTGTGAATAAGGTTTGAAATATATAAAGAAAGCTGGCTAACTATTAACAGCAGTTCTAGAAAAGGAAGTAAGGGAATAAGGTCGCTTTCGCGAAAGCGAATTAACCCCTTGCCTACAACTATCCAAAATATAATATATCTTAAAAGAACAATACCTAAAATGAACATCCAGCCTGAGCTAAATATTAATGCGAGGATAACAGTTAAAATAAATGCCCATTGAGAGCTGAAAAATAAACCTAGCAAGAATCTATGGGTTTTTTTATAATAGGTAGCGGTATGTATGTGGCTTTTTTTTTGTCTCCACCATTGTGACCAGCTGGTTTTGGGTAGGCTAGTGGTAAAAGAATCCTCGTTTAAAGATACAGCAGTATTTTTTGAAGTTGCTGCCTGATTTACAAATAAATCATCGTCACCACCCATTATTTTTATGTGACTCATAAAACCACTTACCTCGTAAAATTGTGTTGCTGTGTAAGCCAGATTGCGCCCCACGCCCATATAAGGATTGCCATGCATGGCATAACTGAAATATTTAATGGCAGTAAGGCCAGTATCAAACCGTACCAACTTATTGAGCAGTGAACCAGTTATTTTTTGATAACCACCATATCCTAAAACAATGCTTTTTTCTTCTTTTAAAAGAGAAGCAATGATGGATAACCATTTGTTGCTGTTGGGTGTACAGTTTGCATTTATAAAAACTAGTTGATCGTTAACGGCTTTTTTAATACCCAGGGTAAGAGCATACTTTTTATTACCCCAAAAACTTTCAATATTTACTACGTCAACCATTTTTACTCGACTGTCTAGTGCCATAAAATATTCTATGATATCTTTTGTGTTGTCATTGCTAGCGTCGTTTACAAGGATTATTTCAAAGTTTGGGTGGTCCTGATCCAGTAATTGGGGAACTAAACTCTTTAGATTTTCTTTCTCGTTTTTAGAGTAAACGATTACAGAAACGGGTTGGGTTAAATGAAGTTCGGATTCTTGTATTTGACTTAAACCTACTTTTAAAAAATATATATAATAGGTAATGTTAATAACAGTTATCACTGCACAAACATAGAAGAAAACATCTAGTTGCATAAAAACAATTAGGCTTTTACCTGATCATTTTTACAGTCTTGCTCTTCAGGTAATTTGCCACACATGCCGCAGGCTTGTCCATCTTTATTTAAGAAAGGACTTTGGCTAGCACAAGTACCAGCAAATTTTCCATCTTTCTTACCCCATATTTTTATAGCAATGCCGCCAAAGGCAAGAGATAAAAGAACAAATGATATAAGTATTAATTTTAAATCCATATTGCAAAGATAAGAATTGTAAAAATGTTATATGTTATGTGTTTACACAAAATTGTTACAAGCATGATGACAGGTTGCAGGGCTATTTTACTGCTCTATAAGATTTACCTCGGTATCAATGTTGATTCCATAAGAATCTTTAACTGTTTTTTGAATTTTGCGAGCAACAGCAAGTAATTCTTTTCCTGTGGCATTACCATGATTAACAAGTACTAGGGCTTGCTGGTCATGAATGCCGGCATCGCCATATCGTTTGCCTTTAAATCCACATCGGTCGATCAGCCACCCTGCGGGTATTTTTACAAAATCCTCGTCGATTTCATAGGCTGGCATATCAGGATGTTTTTTTAAAAGCTCTTGATATTTTATCCTTTTAATAATAGGGTTTTTAAAAAAACTACCGCTGTTGCCCAGCTTTTTAGGATCTGGCAATTTGGAATTTCTAATATCAATTACCGCTTGGGATACTTTTTGTAAATTTAATGCGCCACCTAATTTTGATAATTGGTCTTTGATAGCTCCATAACTTAACGCAAATTGATAGTCAGCTTGTTTTTTAAGGTCTTGTAATTTAAAAGTTACCGATGTAATCACATATTTACCTAAAGCATCATTTTTAAAAATAGAATCTCTGTAGCCAAATTTACAGTCCTCTTTATAAAAAGTTTTTTCTTCAAAGGTTTTCTTGTCGATTACCTCACAGCTGTAAAAAGTATCTTTAATTTCTACTCCATAAGCCCCTATATTTTGAATAGGAGAAGATCCTACATTACCTGGTATCAATGATAAGTTTTCTAGACCTGCAAGTTTGTTGTGTATACAATACATAACAAAGTCGTGCCAGTTTTCTCCTGCCATCGCTTTTACGTAAACATAGCAGTCGTCTTCTTTTATAATTTTAATACCCTTAAGTAAAACATGTACTACAGGAGTTTTTATATCGTTTATTATAAGCATGTTACTGCCGCCACCTAGTATAAAAACCTCTTGATCGTGATAATATCCTAAAGCATCTTTTAATTGTTGTAGAGATGTTGTTGCGGTGTACGCTTTTGCGAAAGCGGTAACTCCAAAAGTATTGTGCCCTTTTAAAGAAAAATGATGCTGTATTTCTATCATGCGTTATAGGCCTTAAGCGCCTGCTCTAGGATGCGTATGGCTTTTTTGAGTGATTCCTTTTCTAACACATAAGCAATTCTTATTTGGTTTTTACCCATGCCGGGGGTACTGTAAAATCCTGCTGCTGGTGCTACCATAACAGTCTCGCCATCGAGGTCAAAATTTTCTAACATCCATTGTGCAAAAACATCGGTATCTGCGACAGGTAATTGTGCCACACAATAAAATGCACCCCCTGGATTTGCTACGGTTACACCTTCTATATTTTTAAGGCCAGAGATAAGTAGGTCTCTCCTTTCTATATACTCACCTATCACCTCGTCAAAATATTCTTGTGGGGTGTCTAGTGCAGCCTCGGCAGCGATTTGAGCAAAAGTAGGAGGGCTCAATCTGGCTTGTGCAAATTTCATAGCGGTTGCCATTACTTCTTTATTTTTAGAAACTATGCAGCCTATACGTGCGCCACACATACTGTAACGTTTTGATACAGAATCTATCATAATGCTGTGATCTTCTAGACCTGCGATGTTCATTACTGATAAATGCTCACGACCGTCATAGGCAAACTCTCGATACACCTCGTCAGATAGTAAGAAAAGATCGTATTTTTTAACTAGGGCGGTAAGTTGCTCCATTTCTTGGGCGGTGTACAAATAACCTGTTGGATTTCCTGGATTGCAAATAAGGATGGCTTTTGTACGTGGGGTGATCAATTTTTCAAACTCTGCAATCGCTGGTAGTGCAAAATTATTTTCAATACTTGTTGTAATAGGTTTTACGATTACACCACTAGCTGTTGCAAATCCATTATAATTGGCATAAAAAGGCTCTGGTATGATCACCTCGTCACCATAATCACAAATACTTCCCATGGCAAAAAGTAATGCCTCGCTACCACCTGTAGAGACAATAATGTCATTTGCGGTAAGATTCATATTGATCTTATTATAATATGCAGCAAGTTTATCTCTATAAGATTGATTGCCAGCACTATGACTATAGGCTAGTACATCCATGTCTGTGTTTTTAACCGCATTAATGGCTTGTTGAGGTGTTTTTATATCTGGTTGTCCTATATTTAAGGTAATGATATGAATACCCCTTGCGGTAGCAGCCTCTGCATATGGAACGAGTTTTCTAACTGGTGAAGATGGCATTTGAAGCCCCTTTTCAGAAATCTTTGGCATAATATTATTTTAAAAATAGCAAATTTACAACTTGAGTAAGGATGCACAATAGACTTTGACAAAACCTTATATGACTTACAGTAATAATATTTTTTCACTTTTTTTAATTCTAGGCGCATTTCAATATTTATTTGCGCAAGGTGGTTATGTGTTTGAAAATGAAATACGCCAAGAAAAGATATTTTTTGAGTCCCACTCAAATTTAATCATCTTACCAGTAAAGGTCAACGATGTAGCGCTTAATTTTATTCTTGACACAGGTGCTACCAAAACAATCATTTTTAATCTAAATGGGGTAGACTCTTTAAATATTAAGCAAGGTAAGTATATAAAGGTAAATGGATATGGCGAGAAAAAATCGGTAATGGCCTATTACTCTTCTGGTAACAAAGTTGAGGTAGGAAAACATGTTAAAGATAGCAATGCCGAGGTTGTTGTTTTAAGCGATAGCGAGATAGACATGTCTCCTAAAATTGATATAGAAGTACACGGATTATTAAGCGTTGATTTTTTAAAAAATTTTATTGTTCATATAGATTACATAGGTTCTTATATTGAGTTATATGATAACATTAATGACTTGCCGCGATTCCTGCGCAATGCAACTACCTTTGACCTGAATGTTAAAGGCGGGCGACCTTTTGTAAATGTTCAATTAGATAACAATCTGGTAAAAGGTGATTATGAATTATTGCTGGATACTGGCAGTGGTGATGCGCTATGGATATTAAATGAAATGGATGAAGATGTTGTTTTAAAAAACAGCTTTGAAGATTATTTAGGATTTGGTATTAATGGTGAAATTTATGGCTTAAGAACTAAAGTAAGAACTTTAAAACTTTTTGACAACACTTTTGAAAAAGTAGCAGTTTCTTATCCCTATAAAAAGTACCACAGTACAACATCAATAACATCAAACGACGGTAATTTAGGCGGTGAGATTTTGAGAAGGTTTGATGTCGTCATCGATTTGACCAATAAAAAATTGAGCATGATCCCTAATAAAAACTTTGATGAAGGTTTTTATTATAACATGAGCGGGCTGGGAGTAAAAAAGGGCAAGATGGAACTATTTACAACTGTAACTAGAAACTTTTCAAAAGCCGAAAGCACAGTTTTAAGGCAGTCTGCCAGTGTTAATACCGTTAATTATAATGCAAAACTAGGTTATAAGTATGTTCCACAAATTTTTATAGATTATGTGCGCGAGGGATCACCTGGCGATATTGCAGGCATAAAAATAGGTGATCAAATCATTTCTATCAACAATTACACTACGTCTGAATTAACTATGGGACGGGTAATAGAGCTATTTTATAAAAACCCCTACAAAAAATTAAAGATAAAATTAAAAAGGGGTAGAAAAGAATTTAAAGTAGAGATTATTAACATCCCTCTAGTTTTATAAGTTGATAATTTGGGCCTTTCCCTAGGGGGCGGGCATTATCTTGCAATCTTTTTAAGGACGCAAAAGCCTTGAAAATGGATTCAGGCTTCATTCCCTAGAGCGGCATCACGTAATTATTAATTTTTTACTTTTAAATTACATCATTATTGTTTGATTAATTCTGAAAAGCTACTCTTAATTTGACTCCCACAAATGCTTTTGATGTGAGGTATAGGTTTATATGTTGATTTTAAAAAGTCTTTATACTAGCTCCTACGATGTATTATTTCACTTCAATTTAATTCTATTTTTCAGTTAATTAAACTTTATCTTAACTTTTATAATACCAAAGCTATGAGAACAAATTTATTTGATAGGTAAGTTTAAAAATTAAAAATTAGATCAAAAGGTTTTATCAAGTAAAGTCCACTTGTAATTGGTATTAATAGTATTTTTGTCCCTTAGAAAAATTAAGCCTTATATGCCCTTAGCTACAAAATACGACTCTAAAACCAACGAAGAGAAATGGTATAATTACTGGATGGAAAATAATTTTTTCACCTCGGTACCAGATCATAGAGAAAGCTATACCATTGTAATACCACCGCCCAATGTAACTGGGGTTTTACACATGGGGCATATGTTAAACAATACGATACAAGACGTTTTGATACGTCGCGCTAGATTAAAAGGTTATAATGCCTGCTGGGTACCTGGTACTGATCATGCCTCTATCGCTACCGAGGCAAAAGTGGTTAAAAAATTAAAGGATCAAGGAATTGATAAAAATGACCTTACTAGAGAAGAATTTTTAAAACACGCGTGGGACTGGACAAATGAATATGGAGGAATTATTCTAGAACAACTCAAAAAACTAGGTGCAAGTTGTGACTGGTCACGTACTAAGTTTACGCTAGACGACGACATGTCAGCCTCTGTAATTAAGGTATTTATTGACTTGTATCATAAAGGTCTTATCTATCGCGGTTATCGTATGGTAAATTGGGATCCACAGGCAAAAACAACCCTCAGTGATGAAGAGGTGATTTATGAAGAACGCAATGGACATCTATATTATTTAAAATATCAAATAAAAGACAGTGACGACTTTGTCAGTATCGCCACTACAAGACCAGAAACCATTTTGGGGGATACCGCTATTTGCGTTAATCCTAGTGACAATCGTTATTCACATCTTATTGGTAAATCGGTAATCGTTCCTATTGTAAACAGAGAAATACCAGTGATTGCAGATGACTATGTAGATATGGAATTCGGTACAGGAGCCTTAAAAATAACTCCTGCTCACGATCAAAACGATAAAAAAATAGGGGAAGCCCACCAGCTAGAGGTAATAGATATCTTTAATGAAGATGCTACATTAAATAGTTTTGGACTGCATTATAAAGGTAAAGATCGCTTTGTGGTGCGCAAAGAGATCGCTATAGAACTAGAAGAAAAAGGATTTCTTATCAAAAAAGAAAGCCACGTGCATAAAGTAGGAACTAGCGAGCGTACTAAAGCAGTTATAGAACCCCGACTATCTGATCAATGGTTTCTTAAAATGGAGGACCTCGCACAGCCAGCTATAAAAGCGGTTAAAGAAGAATTTGTAGAATTAGTGCCGCCTAAATTTAAAAGCACCTATTTCCACTGGATGGAAAATGTGCGGGACTGGAATATTTCTAGACAATTGATGTGGGGCCAGCGCATTCCTGCCTATTATTACGGCGATGGTAAAGACGATTTTGTTGTTGCTAGCAGTATGGAAGATGCGGTCTCGCTTTCGCGAAAGCGAACTAATAACCACAATTTACAACCACAAGATTTGCGCCAGGATAATGATGTACTCGACACTTGGTTTTCTAGCTGGTTATGGCCTATAAGTGTTTTTAATGGTGTTCTAGAGCCAGAGAATGAAGAAATTAATTACTATTATCCTACACGAGATTTAGTAACTGGCCCAGATATTTTGTTTTTTTGGGTAGCACGTATGATTGTTGCAGGTTATGAATTGCGCGATGATAAGCCATTTGATAAAGTCTATCTTACTGGTCTTGTAAGAGACAAGCAGGGTCGCAAAATGTCTAAATCTTTAGGAAACTCTCCAGATGCTTTAAAACTGTTAGAGGACTATGGTGCAGATGGTGTGCGGGTAGGATTGTTATTAAGTGCAGCCGCAGGTAATGACATTATGTTTGATGAAGATTTGTGCCAGCAAGGTAAAGGCTTTGTAAACAAACTGTGGAATGCTTTTAGACTAATTAATGGCTGGGAGGTAGATGCCTCGCTAGAGCAGCCTGCACACGCTGCGCTGGGGCTTGCATGGTATGAAAGTCGTTTTAATCAAGTACTGTCTGAAATTGAAGATCATTATTCAAAATACCGTATAAGCGATGTCTTGATGACATCTTATAAATTAATTTATGATGATTTTTGTGGCTGGCTGCTAGAAATTATAAAACCAGAATATCAACAGCCTATTGATGCAAAAACCTTACAACATGTTATTAGGTTATTAGAAAATAATTTAAGAATCATGCACCCGTTTACTCCTTTTATCACAGAAGAAATATGGCAAAACATCACAAATAGAGAGGTTAAGGAAGCATTGTGTATCAATACCTGGCCAGATGGTGGTGTTATTGATACAAGTATGCTAGCAGATTTTGAACTATTAAAAGAAGTAATTGCTGGGATAAGAACGGTAAGAAAAGAAAAACAAATTACTTTTAAGAAAGAAATAGACCTTAAAGTAATTAATAATGAAAATCTAGATACCGTTTATGATGCATTGATTCAAAAAATGGGTAATGTGGCGAGTATTGATGTAATTAAAGAACAGTTACCTGGCGCTGTAAGTTATAGAGTAAAATCAAATGAATATTTTATTCCTTTAGAAGGTGCAATAGATATTAAAGAAGAATTAGAAAAACTAAAAGCCGAACTAGAAAGAGCACAAGGATTTTTAAAAGCTGTACAAAAGAAATTAAGCAATGAACGTTTTGTAACAAGTGCTCCCGCGCAGGTGGTTGCCATAGAAAAGAAAAAAGAGGCAGATGCTCTTGCAAAAATCAACACCTTAAAATCTAGTATAAACGCTTTAAAATAGTATATTAAATGAATCCATTTGTAACCATTGTAGCCGTATTAATTGCAGCGGTTGTATGTCTCACGGTGCTTGCCATTTATATACTTACAAAAAAGGAATAAGCAGGGTATTAGGTAAGGGAAATGCTGTAACTAAATAATTATTTATGAAGTAGTTGTTACCAAGGTTTTGGATACAATTTCTCAATAATCTCTATATAGTTTTGTTTTGCTTCGTCTTTAGAAATAGATTGTACTTGTATCAATGCATTCATTTTAAAAGCACTGCGCAAATCATTTGACTCAAAACTGCGGTTGTTTACATAGGGCTCATCTATAGCTCTTTTATAATAAGCATATAAATGCAATTGTAAATCTGGCGGTACAAGTGACTGTTCCTCAGAAGATGCTTTTTTAAAAGCCTCGTTAAACTTTATATCTAGTTCCTTTTCTGCCATTTAAAATGTTGCAAGTACAGTTTCTCCACCTCTTACTTTTTCATTAAGTTTTACTAAAACAGGAGTATCTATAGGGAGATATACATCTACTCGACTGCCAAATTTAATAAAACCGCTATCATTTCCTTGTATGATTGTTTCATTTTCTTGGGCATAATTTACAATGCGCTTTGCAAGTGCACCAGCTATTTGTCGGTACATGACTAGTTTATTGTTTTTGTGGCTAACTACCACTGTGGTGCGCTCGTTTTCTTCACTAGCTTTGGGGTGCCATGCTACAAGATATTTACCAGGGTGGTATTTGCTATAAACCACTTTGCCAGATATGGGATACCTAGTTACGTGAACATTTATGGGCGACATAAAAACAGAGATCATTAATCGCTCTCCTTTAAAATATTCATTATCTGTAACTTTTTCTATTACCACTACTTTTCCATCAACAGGCGATACAACGTTTGTGTCATTCAATACTACCGCTCTTTTAGGATTTCTAAAAAATTGCAGAATAATTATTAAAAAGCCTAGACTTATTACTGATAATATTACTTGCACCCATTGTGGCATATTAACTAGCCATATAATGCTCATTAAAATAGTCGTTAGGGCAAATGATATGAAAATAGATAAATTTCCTTCTTTATGAAACATAATTAATAATTATAAATGTGGCATATGCAAACGGTGCTGCAAATATAATACTGTCCATACGGTCAAATATACCGCCATGACCAGGCATAATGCTGCCACTGTCTTTAACTTCGGCTTGTCTTTTTATTTTACTTTGTATCAAATCTCCTATAGTTCCAAAAAAAGCAACTACAAAAGCAATAATCATCCAGTCCCAAACACTATAATTGATAATACCTATGGATTTCAAATAATAAAACAATCCTGCTCCAGCCCCTATTGCCATAATCAAACCTCCTATAAAACCTTCAATAGTTTTTTTAGGTGAGATGCGCTTCATAAGTTTGTGTTTTCCAAAGTTTTTACCAAAAAGATAAGCAAAGCTATCATTTGTCCAGATAATTGCAAAAATACCAATTAATAATTCTGGCTGGTAATTTGAAGATACAAAATCCATTTGAACAACAACATCTGGTATTAACGCTAGAAAAAGACTGCTACCTATTAGATACAGTAAAGCTATAATGTGCTTTTTTGTGTTAAAAAGCGCTATTCGTTCTACAAGAACTAGATCTCTTATTAAATATATATTGACTAATAATGTAGCTACTAGTAAAATATAAATAAACTCTATACTAACACTTTTCCATACAATAAAATAATAAGAAATAGGTAGTATGGGATATATAAGCCACTGTCTTAATCTGATCATGGGCATCAATTCTAGTAGGCATATAAATGCAAACGTACAGAAAAGAATGATAAAAACGTCCCTAGAGTATAAAGTGCTTAAGACCACAAGAGATACATAAACAATCCCAGATATGGAACGTGTAATTAGTTCTCTCATTTTACAAGTCTTCTAAAAGAAGTAAATAAAGTCTTTTATTAGGAACACAATAATTCATTAATTCTTTTTGTTCCTTTGGCGATGTCTCTTTAAAATTTTTAAGTGTTGTGATATTAGTTGGTATTTGCTGTCCCCTGCTTTTGTATTTTATACCTCTTAGACCCTCGCCTATAGATTCTACTATCAGGCTGGTGCTAGCTAGTATGACATAGGTGTCTGGCAGTTCACCAGGTTTTGTCTCTTTTACTTGTCTAGAAGATAAAAGAATTGCGCCAGTATTAGCTATCAAATATTCACAAGTGCTTAAGAAAAAATTACTTTTTAAATTAGAAGAAGAATATTTAAGATTAAAGTCATTAAAACGGTTTGCTAGCTGTTCATCAAAACAAAGCACTTCTTTTTCAAAATAATCATGCTCTACTAATATATCTTCAAAATGTAGTTGAATTTCTTTTTCATCTACAGCATATAAAAACCTACCCCCTTGATTTTGAAAATTACTTATAAATTCTTCATCAAGTGGGAGTTTTTTTTCGGGCATATATCTAGAACGCTCTTGATCAGAACCTTTATCCTGTTGATCACTTGGGTTTTTATTAAAGAGTCTTTTAAATATATTCATCGGCTTTTAAAAAAGCATTTATCAAGGGTAAATATAAGTACTTAAATCATGCTAGCAAACTATTCTTCTTCATCAGTGGTGGGTGTTCCATTTAATATAGGTCTACTAGAAGATTTTAAAGCGACAGCTTCTTCTTTTATGAAAGGTCTTTTACCAAAAATCTTTTCTAGATCATCTTTAAAGATAACCTCTTTTTCTAAGAGTATCTCGGCTAGTTGGGTAAGTTTATCTTTATTATTTTCTAATATATGTATTGCACGTTGATATTGCTTTTCAATTATTTTTGATATTTCCTCGTCTATAGTTATCGCAGTTTGCTCACTATAAGGCTTAGTCATAGAATACTCTTGTTGACCACTAGAATCATAATAGGTAATATTTCCTACTTTTTCATTAAGTCCATATATAGTGACCATTGCTCTCGCTTGTTTTGTCACCTTTTCTAGATCACTTAGCGCACCTGTAGAGATATTGTTAAAAATTACCTTTTCTGCCGCACGACCTCCCATGGTGGCACACATCTCATCCAGCATTTGTTCTGGTCGTACAATTTGCCTTTCCTCTGGTAAGTACCACGCGGCTCCTAGAGATTGTCCTCTAGGCACAATAGTAACTTTTATCAATGGGGCAGCATGTTCTGTCATCCAACTTACTGTGGCATGACCAGCTTCATGATAAGCAATAGTTTTCTTTTCAGACGGTGTAATTAATTTATTTTTTTTCTCTAGACCACCTACTATACGGTCTACTGCATCTAGAAAATCTTGTTTGCCTACTGCTTTTTGTCCTTTTCTTGCAGCGATTAGTGCTGCTTCATTACAAACATTTGCAATATCTGCGCCAGAAAACCCTGGGGTTTGTTTTGCTAGAAAAGCAATATCTAATTCGTTATCAACTTTCTTTAATGGTCTTAGGTGCACTTCAAATATTTCTTCTCGCTCTCTAATATCTGGAAGATCTACATAAATTTGACGGTCAAATCTACCTGCACGCATCAATGCCTTATCAAGAATATCTGCACGGTTTGTTGCAGCAAGAACAATAACATTTGTGTTTGTTCCAAATCCGTCCATTTCAGTAAGCAGCTGGTTTAATGTGTTCTCTCTTTCATCATTAGAACCAGACATATTTGCTTTCCCACGTGCTCTTCCTATCGCATCAATTTCATCAATAAAAATAATTGCAGGTGATTTTTCTTTGGCTTGTTTAAACAAATCACGCACACGGCTTGCACCTACACCTACAAACATTTCAACAAAATCAGAACCACTTAATGAAAAGAAAGGAACTTTAGCCTCGCCAGCTACAGCCTTGGCAAGTAGTGTTTTACCAGTTCCTGGCGACCCGACAAGTAACGCACCTTTTGGAATCTTACCACCTAAAGAGGTGTACTTTTCTGGATTTTTAAGAAAATCTACAATTTCTTGCACTTCTTCTTTTGCACCTTCTAGTCCAGCAACATCTTTAAAAGTAGTTTTTACGTCTGTTTTTTGATCAAATAGTTTGGCTTTAGATTTGCCGATGTTAAAAATTTGACCACCTGCACCACCTGCACCGCCGCCACTCATTCGTCTCATTAAAAATATCCATATACCTATTATTAATACAAATGGCAATATAGATATCAGTAAATCTGTAAGACCTTCATCTGCTCGATCAAACGTCAAAATTGTTTCTGGACTAGAAACATTAATTACTTCTTTTAATTGCTCTTCAAAAGCTTTTGCATCACCAAATTCTACTATGTAATTAGGCGCTTTTACACCACTCATGGATGGTGATTGTTTTGAAGATTTATGTTTAGTTAACCCTAGAGCCTCTTTTGTGAGGTAAACCTGTGCAATACCTCTATTGTTAACTACAACTATACTATCTACTTCTTTATTTTCAATTGCAGTAAAAAACTCTCTATAACTTATTTTATTAGCTTGGTTTAGGGAGTTACTAAAAAAGCTATATCCCACAAATAATAATGCCATTGGGATGATGATCCACCAAATATTAAATTTAGGCTTACCCGAATTAGGCATTAAATTGGGCCGTTTTTTTTCTTGTTCTTTATTTTTATTTTCAGACATTTTTTCTAGGTAATGTTAATAAGTACTTTCTATATTGGTAAACTTTGCATCTCCCCACAACTCTTCTAGGTCATAGTAATCCCTTATGTGTTTTTGAAAAACATGAACAACCACATTTACATAGTCCATAAGTACCCATTCTGCTTGCGTGGTTCCCTCTACATGCCACGCATTTTCTTGTAGTTCTTTACTTACTTTCCTTTGCACAGAGTTTACAATGGCATTTACTTGTGTGTTTGACGTACCGTTACAGATGATAAAATAATTGGTAACTGTATTTTCTATCGCTCTTAAATCAAGTATAGTGATGTCATTCCCTTTCACGTCTTCAATTCCAGCGATAATTTGAGTGATAAGGGCATCTGTAGAAACTGTTTCTTTAATCATTCATTTTTATTATTTAAGCAAATTTATTCTTTTTTTGAACGGGGTTTATTAAATTTCCCATAAACTCGCAAAATATTTAGCATATTGAAAATAGTCAAATTACATGCCACTACCTCTACAAATGAAGAGCTTAAATCTCGCTTTCGCGAAAGCGAACTACCGCATCTTACAACTATTTATACAATAGAGCAAACCAAAGGAAAAGGGCAGCAAGGTGCTAGCTGGATTTCTGAAAAAGGTAAGAACCTAACATTTAGCATATTAATCACCAAAAATATTGAAAAAATAAGTCCTTTGAGAATCAATCAAGTGGTATCTGTAACCATAGTCGAGTGGTTAAAAAAGGAATTACAGGTACAAACCAAAATTAAATGGCCTAACGACATCCTGTCAGTTCAACATAAACTTGCTGGTATATTGATTGAAAACACCTTTTCAGGCGAGTACCTTACACATTCTATTGTAGGAATAGGTCTTAATGTAAATCAAGAACAATTTATCGACTTGCCCAAAGCCATATCTTTAACACAAATAACAGGTAAAAAGTTCCATCTAGAAAAACTGTTGATCAGCTTTTTAAATGAGCTTAAAAACAACTTACACGATTCTATAAAAGTGGCTAGTCGCTATAATCAGCACCTTTATAAGTGCAATCAACCTACTGAATTTAAATGCGCAAATGAAAATTTCACGGCAGTAGTTAAAGGCACAGATGCAGGTGGCAAACTGATTTTAGATATTGATGGTGTTTTAAAGGCTTATAATTTAAAAGAATTACAGTGGATTTATTAAATGCGCTCTATACCGTTTGCAAGTTGATCTAGAAATTTATTGATAGGTCCCTTGATCATCATTGCCATCATGGCATTAAACTCACCATCAAAAACTAGTTGTGCATCAGACCCATGAGCTGCCTCGTTAATATTACAAGTAAGTGTAAAAGCCAGTTTATCACTAGTAGATCCTAATACTACCTGAGATGTGGGGGTTTTTTCTTGCAATTTTAAGGCTATTTCTGGCATTCCTTTTAGACCAAATAGAAATTTATCTTCACCAATTATTTCAAATTTAGTATCCTCTGGCATTAAGTTTTTAAAGTTAACCACTTCTGTCAAAAAATTATAGATCTCTTTAGGAGGTTTTGATGTTTTTACTATGCGACTTTCTAGATTCATTTGTGCGTATATTAGACGTTCCAGTTGCCGGGATCTTTTCTCCAGCTTTTTAATAATTCTATTTGTTCTTGATTAAAATGACCTGCTTTTGTTGCTTGTTGTATCAAGTGGTCATAATCGCTCAGGGTTGTTAACTCTATTTGATTCTCTTTAAAATTGCTAGTCGCAGCATCAAAACCGTAAGAAAATAAAGCCAGCATTCCCTTTACTTGCGCGCCGGCTGCTTTAAGAGCTCGCACGGCATTAAGACTGCTGTTACCTGTGCTTATAAGGTCTTCAATAACAACCACTTTTTGTCCTTTTTGTAAGTGACCTTCAATTTGATTTTGGCGGCCATGTTTTTTTGCCTCGGGTCTTACATACACAAAAGGCAGGTTCATATAGTCTGCAACAAGCATACCTATGCCTATTGCACCTGTTGCAACGCCTGCAATTACATCTGGCTTGCCGTACAACTGTTCTATAAGTGCCGCAAGATGCTCTCTTAAGAAAT
This sequence comes from uncultured Flavobacteriaceae bacterium, assembly GCA_964593255.1. Lineage (GTDB taxonomy): Bacteria > Bacteroidota > Bacteroidia > Flavobacteriales > Flavobacteriaceae > Nonlabens. The sequence goes on from CAZQGX010000028.1 coordinate 19,961, forward strand.
TTCTAATTGCTGGATACGAGAGCGTTACTCTATTATCACAATAAATAGGAGACTTCAATCCACTTGCCCATGTAAAAGGTTGTTGTGGTTGTAATTTTATTGCTTTAATTTGCAACAATAACTCAGCAGTTTTAATTGCTATATTCTTATCTCTAACCATGGGGCAAATGTATAAAGTTTTTGTTAAAGAGGTCGCTATAATTGTTACCTCAAATAAAAATGCTTTTAAAAACCATAACACCTTTAATATTAAAAAGGTAAACTTTAATCACATTGTTGATCAAATTGAAAACAACGGGTTAACCGATGTTGTTCTTTACTCAAAAAATGAAGCAAAGCTGCTTAAACGACTTCATAAGTTATTGCCACTGGTAGTAGCAGGTGGCGGGCTGGTATTGAATCGAGATAATGATTTTCTATTTATACAACGCAACGGTAAATGGGATTTGCCCAAGGGAAAAGCCGAAGATGATGAAACGATCGAGCAAACGGCAATTAGAGAGGTAGAAGAAGAAACAGGGGTCAAAAATGTAAAAATATCCAACTATCTGGGAGATACCTATCATACTTTCTCTAGGAAAGGTAAACTCAAATTAAAACTTACTCATTGGTTTATTATGGAAACCTCTTCGGTTAAAAAATTAAAACCTCAAAAAAAGGAAGGAATAACAAAAGCTGTATGGCTTAATAAAGAGATGGCAACTATTGCATTAAAAGAATCTTATGCAAATATAAGAGAGCTATTTCCAGACGATATGTTAATCAATGATGCGCGATAGGTCTAGGTAATGTGTTAATTGATAGGCATCTATTTCTACCACAACAGTTGTATTTAAAAAGTCAAAGGAAGCTGGTAATTTAACCTTTTTTGACAGTCTTACGTTTTTAGAAATCTCGCTATTAAATTGAAAAGCAAGACCACAGGTTGCAAAGTCTTTCACATCAAATTGAAAGGCTGTACTGCGCACATGTTCAATAAATTTATTTTGCATTTCACCTGGCGGTATCTCGGTCACGAGATTTGCAACTGCTTGTTGTAGATTAATATCAAAAATTGTTTTTACGTCATCTTTTTTACTTTCTGGTATGATATCGCTTAAATGAATTTCTTTTAATTCTGGCTTTAAAAATGTTTTGAGCAACCTTCCTTTTTCAGTGGCGCCTGTGTATTCTATCTCGTAACTAGTAAAGTTAGGAGTGTCTGACACAAATATGGTTGTGAGATTTAAAAGCCCTTCTTTGTTTTTGCTATTGCATAAAACAGAGTTTTGTTTTTTAATAAATTCATCAAAAACATCTGTTAATTGATCATCCTTACCCTTGTTTGAGGGGTTTAATTCATCTGTGAGTAAGACTATAATATCTTTATTTAATACGCTGTTTACCTCTGCAGATTTATTAAAGTAAGGCAAAGAAAAATTATAGGTTTGACCCTGGCAGCTAATCTTTTTTTGCAACAATTCGTGATCAATATCTCCATCTACCGTCAGGTTAACTTGCTCATCTTTAATATTTGATTCTTTATTGTTATTGCAAGAGATCAATAAGATCATACAACATACAGTTAAAATTATCTTTTTCATTTTTTGTTCTTTTTATAAATTGGGTAGGTTAAATGTGCTTTTTCATAATGGGGACTGCGTTCATATAACCAGTTTAATTGCTGGTAATTACTTTGATTAAAAGACGGGTTTGCTCTTTTTATAGAGTCAAATTCCTTTTTTAGATTTTCATTTTCTTCAATCATTTTTTGTGCGGTTGCGGCAAAAACGTAAGAAGAAAAACCTTCTTTTTGTTGTAGTATAGTATCAAAAAAATTCCATTTAAAGAAGGAGTCTTCCGCGGCTGGCTCTAGAGTTTCTATGATATATCTTATTCCTGGTTGATGTGTTGGTATGAGGATATCGCTTTCGCGAAAGCGAACTTTTTCAACTATTTCTTCAACAACTACATTATGATGTGGATAATGCCCTTCATAGGCACTGGTGGCAGTCTTGTAATCGGCAATGCGGTAGGAAGTGACCGTAAAAGTTGTGTCTTTATTAATCAATTCCATTTTAATGTTGTTCTTGCGCATTAAATCAATAACACGCCATTGCCCTTGTGGAATAATATAATAATCTGGGATGGAAACGCTGTCTTTGGGCCGGTATTGATTTTGAAAAGCTATTTTTTTATTAAATGGCTGCTCGCGGTCATAGGTCATTAAATCGTTATCGGTAAGTGGGTGTTTGCTGGTTACCGCTTCATAACCTAAAAAGTCTAGGGTATCTGCAGTACTGCTATCTAGTTGATAATTTAAGGTATAATGAGTAGCGTTTTGATAGGCTTTAAAAGAGTCGCTGCGGGCTTTTTTAATAGCAGTAGTATTTTGTGTACTTATGGTAATTATCTCTTCCATAATTGCCTTTGTCCCTAGAACGCGATCTTTATATGGTTTAAGCATGTGTGTTTCTACCATCATGCCCATGGTGTTCCATAAAGTGGTATACCCACTAGAGTAGCGGGGGTAGTCCATAAATTGAGAAAAACCATTGTCTGGTGAATCATTCCAGACGTTTACATAGGGTGTAATAGGTAACTTTCTTTTTTCTAACCGTTTTTCAAGTTCTGGTTGTAGTTTTTCATGAAGATAGGTTCCTGCAGCGCTACCTAATTTATTGTGTTGTGTAAATAGGTGTGTAATGGTGTATTGATAATCTGCACCATTGCTCACATGGTTGTCAATAAAAATGTCAGGATTGATTTTGTGGTAAATTTCATAAAACGCCTGCGTGTTGCGGGTGTCTGCTTTTAGAAAATCCCTGTTCAAATCATAATTGCGCGCATTGCCTCTAAAACCGTATGATTCTGGGCCGTTTTGATTTGTCCTGCTGCTGCTATTGCGATTTAAAGCACCACCGACATTATACACAGCAATGGCACTAAATATCATATTGTCTGCAGCTTCTATCTTGCCAGTAGCAAGATCTCGCATAAGCATCATAGTAGCGTCTATACCGTCACTTTCACCAGGGTGTATCCCGTTGTTAATTAAAATTTTGATTTGATCTTCATTTGCGCTACCCCAGTTAATAGTTTTTTTTGAAAAACTTACCAGGTGCAAAGGTCGGCCACTATCGGTTTTACCTATTTCTTCTAGTTGCACACTTGCAAAGTCGGTGGCAAGTTTTTTATAAAAAGCTATGGCCTCTTTATAGGTCGCAGTTTGATTGCCATTACCATCTTCAAAGGGCGTGCGGTACTCTTCATCCACTTGTAAAATTTCTTTTTGTATGTTCTCGCGACAAGAGGTTAACAAAAAAATAGAGGCTAAAAAAGTGATGTATTTTATCATATGGGATAGTAAGTATAGGATTTTTTGTTTCTTGAACTTAAGTTATTTAGGCTTTATATTTTTAACATTTTAGGGAATTTATACTATTAAAACAAAATAGCTTCTTGTGCATGTTGTGATAAATAGACCTGCGAGCTTCTATTTACGATCAAATTAAATGTTAATAATATTTTTTCTTTTTAATTCACTGGGACTACTTATTAATTTTTATGTTTTATTACCCTTACAGTATCAGGTACTAGACTGGTATAATCTCCATTATTTCTTATCACATCTCTAACTATAGAAGAAGAAATAAAACTTTTGCCAGAACTGGTGAGTAAAAATACGGTTTCAATTTCAGATAGCTTTCTATTAGTATGTGCAATGGCTTTTTCAAATTCAAAGTCGGCTGGATTGCGCAGTCCTCTTAAAATAAAACGGGCATCATGTTGTTTGCAAAAATCTATGGTAAGACCTGTATAGGTCATTACATTAATTTTAGAATTTTTGCCAAAGGCTTCTTCTATAAACTTTTTGCGGTCTTCTAGAGAAAACATGTATTTTTTTTCGGCATTTTCACCTATGGCGATGATAATTTCATCAAAAAGACCCAGTCCTCTTTCTATAATGTCATAATGACCTAGGGTTATGGGATCAAAACTGCCAGGAAATACTGCTTTTTTCATAGTTGGTGGGTTTTTATACTGTTTTCTATCACATCTGTTAATAATTGTTTCATGTTATACCGCGCTGCTTTTATTTGTTGTGGTATGATACTCTCGTTACTCATCCCAGGATTGGTATTGATTTCAATAAAGTGTGGTGTGCCTTCATGAAAAATAAAATCAGCACGAGCGATTCCTTTACATTTAAGGATTAGATAAATACGTTTAGTAAGTTCTTGTACTGCTTTTATCGCACTGTCGCTTAGTCTCGCAGGAGTAATTTCTTGAGATTTTCCTTGGTATTTTGCTTCATAATCAAAGAAGTCATTTTCACTTACTATTTCTGTAGGTGGCAGTGCGTGTACTTGATTACCTATTTGAAAAACCCCAACTGATACCTCTATGCCATCTAGAAAAGATTCTATAATCACCTCGTTATCTATTTTAAAGGCTTCATCTAGGGCCGTTTTCATATCTTCTACTCGATAGACTTTAGAAACGCCAAAACTGCTACCACTGCGATTTGCCTTAACAAAACAAGGTAGTCCCACACTGGTTGCAATAGCGGTTGCATCTATAGCATCGCCTTGATTGATGTAAACGTGCTTGCCTGTTGTGATGTTCCATGGTTTTAAAACGGCAATACAATCTCTTTTATTAAAAGTAATGGCACTTTGATAATAGTCACAAGATGTTTGTGGTATGCCTATTAATTGCAGCATGGCTTGTAGTATGCCATTTTCTCCAGGGGTACCGTGAATGGTATTATAACAACAATCAAAAATAATTTTTTTACCAGCTATGGTTAAACTAAAGTCATTTTTGTCGATGTCATATCGATTGCCAGCATCATCTTTATAATACCAGCCATCTTTTAAAATCGCTACTCTATAGACGTTATATAAGTTGCTGTCTAGGTGATGTGCGATCACTGCGCCACTTTTTAAAGAGATCTCCCATTCGTGAGAATAGCCGCCCATTAATACTGCAATGTTTTTCATTGATTTCGTTTTCGCGCAAGCGTTTGCAACAAAGTTAAAGAAGTTGTGGTACTTAAAACCCATTCTATCCTTATCTTTGTTATCAATATGCGGTTGATAATTTTGATATGTTTGCAACCGATAAAATTAACCTATACTTATGAATTTCTTTAGATTCATTTTTACTAAAACTTTTTGGATACAAGTTGTTATTGCTACAATAGTAACTATTCTGTTGTGTTTTACCTATTTGATTTGGTTAAACTGGTATACCAATCACAATCAAAAAATTGAGGTGCCGCAACTTACAAAATTATCTCTTACACAGGTAGATGAGCAGCTGGAGGAACTTAATTTGCGTCGTAAAATAATCGATAGCGCTAGTTTTAATCCTGCTTTTAAACCTAGAACTGTAATTGAACAAGACCCACCCGCTGGGAAATTTGTTAAAGAAAACAGGCAGGTGTATATAAAATTAAATGCCTCGGGTTATGGAAAAGTACTCGTACCCAATTTAATTTATAAAACTAGAAGACAAGCCATACCTACGCTCGAGGCTTTAGGATTTAAAGTAGGTCAAATCACCTATAAACCTAATATTGCCGAAAATACAGTGCTAGAAATGCGTTATAAAGGCAAAGCCTTAAAACCTGGCACACAATTAAATAAAGCATCTGTAATTGATCTTGTCCTGGCAGATGGTAATAATCCAGATGCAATAATAGAAGATACAGGAGATATTCAAGATATAACGCAACCAGAAGAAACATCGCAACCAGAAGAAACGTCGCAACCAGATGATAATGAATAACGAGATAGAAAACGACGATCTTGAAGACCACCAAAAACATGAACACTATCATTTTGTTGCTGGTAATGGGCAGGTGCCATTGCGCATTGATAAATTTTTGATGAATTTTATTGAAAATGCCACCCGTTCTAAAATACAACAAGGTATTAAAGAAGGTGCTGTAAGTGTAAACGGCGAGCTGGTAAAATCAAATTATAAGGTAAAACCTGCCGATGACATTAGGGTGTCATTTGACCACCCGCCACATGAATCACTACTGGTGGCTGAAGATATTGCCCTAGACATTGTTTATGAAGATGACTATCTGGTTGTGGTCAATAAGCCCGCTGGCATGGTGGTACACCCAGGGCATGGAAATTACTCTGGCACCTTGATCAATGCATTGTTGCATCATTTTGAAAACCTACCTAATAATTCTAGCAATAGACCTGGTCTAGTACACAGGATCGATAAAGACACCAGCGGTTTGCTAGTAATTGCCAAAACAGAACACGCAATGGCTTACCTATCGGCCCAATTTGCTGCCAAAACAAGTGAACGTGAATATGTCGCTATAGTTTGGGGAAATTTTGAGGAATCTACAGGAACGGTAGAAGGAAATATAGGTCGCCATCCTAAAAACCGCTTGCAAAACACAGTGTGGCTAGATGATGATGCCGATAAAGGAAAACCAGCGGTAACCCACTATAAGGTGCTAGAAGATTTTGGTTATGTAAGTCTTATTAGTTGCCGTCTAGAAACTGGTCGCACACATCAAATTAGGGTACACATGAAATTTATAGGTCATACCCTTTTTAATGACGAGCGTTATGGCGGGGATAAAATTTTAAAAGGTACCAACTTTACAAAGTACAAGCAATTTGTCGACAACTGTTTTAAAATACTACCACGACAGGCGCTGCACGCAAGAACACTAGGTTTTGAACACCCACAAACTAAAGAATGGATGAGTTTTTCTAGCGAGATCCCTCATGATATGGAATTGTGTATAGAAAAATGGCGCCTATATGCGACCAATTCAAAAGATATGTAGTCATCAAGTTTTTTAGTTGTATCATCATCTAAAAGTGGCATGATCTCGCTCAAGGCGAAAACAAGATCGTTATTTACCTCTAGTATGTAACGGTACTTGTCCATCGATTTATTTTGGTTGCTAGTTTGCTGTTTTCTATTCTACCAAGACTTTGAATATCTTAAATTTACATGTAATCAATTTTTTATCATGATAAGTTATTTGAATTCTTATTGAGAACAATCGCTATATCCTTACAATGAATTAATTTATACTTTCAACATTTTAGCGAGAATTAGCTGTTTTTTGCTTTTCTGAAAATTTTTGAGTTGGCTAGCTGTTCTAAATAAGAAAAAAGATGAAAGGAAAATGAAAAAGAGTGATCTTTTAGCAAACGTTAAAAGCTCAAATCATCTTACTAGTAAAAATTGATCAATTTTGTCTAATTAACTTTGAAATGTTATCCTTGTTTAATTCTTATAAGGTAATGGTTTTTAATAGTAAACCTCAGTTTTTACCTTGCTTTATAAAAGTTAATTTTCTAGCTAATAGCAGTTTAGTTATGTTTTTATTTTAATTGATTTATAATTAGTTAAACTGTAGTCTATGTCCTAGTCCTATAACAGCATATTTATACCGTCAACTGTAAAGCAAATTTAACTAGGGTGATTTAGTCAGTTAGTCGGGAACAATTGAGAATGATTATCAATATTTCTTTTTTAACTATAAATAACTTAACTAGATATTGAGATGCTATTGTGCAGTAGGTTCTTATTTTTGGGTTTTGAATAATGCCTTATGAAAATACTACTTTCTCCTGCAAAATCTTTGAACTACGAGACCGTATTACCCACCTCAAAACATTCACAACCTCTTTTTATAAAAGACGCTCAAAAAATCAATGCGGTATTACAGCAAATGAGCCAGAAAGAAGTAGGTACATTAATGCATATTTCAGATCAACTAGCAAAACTTAATTACAAGCGCTATCAAGATTTCTCGCAAGAGTTTACTGCATATAACGCGCGTCCTGCCATTTATGCATTTGATGGTGATGTTTATACGGGGTTTGATGCTTATGGTCTAGATACCAGTTTGCTAGATGTTGCGCAAGATAGCATACGCATACTATCAGGAATGTATGGCATGTTAAAACCATTGGATTTATTGCAGCCTTATCGTTTAGAAATGGGTACTTCTTTGCCCATAGATGCACACAAAAATCTTTATGAATACTGGAAAGATAAAATTACACCTGCCTTAAATAAAGAGATGGAAGAAGACGAGTTACTCGTTAATCTAGCAAGCAATGAATACTTTAAAGCTATAGATAAGAAAAATCAAAAGGGCATATTAATCACGCCAATATTTAAGGATTTTAAAAATGACAAGTTAAAGGTCATTTCGTTTTATGCAAAAAAAGCCCGTGGCAGCATGGCAAAATTTATTATTGAAAATAGAGTAACCACCATAGAGGGAATTCTAGCATTTGCCGTAGAGGGTTATCAGTTTTCAAAACAACATACTGAAAAAGAAAATCAGCCCGTTTTTGTGAGGTAGTATGCAAGAATGTCAAATCATATTTTCATGATTCTATGATTAGCCCTGCAAAATCATTCTGATTTTAACTGCAATTAGGCTTTTTAAGTCTTAAAAAAGATGATAGAGTAAAGCCTAACCCACAGGGAACGCCTAGATAGTGTTTTAAATTTTACAGCGGTGACGAGAACTTAACCCAATAAAATTTGCCTATCATTTTTATAATAACTGGGATAAGTTCTATCTTTCACGCATGGAAGAAGAAACTCCACATTTTTCTATTAAAGACTGGTCACTTAACGATAGGCCTAGAGAGAAGCTGCTCCACAAGGGCAGTGCATCACTTTCTGAAGCAGAGCTTATTGCCATTTTAATAGGTAGCGGTACACGCAACATGAGTGCAGTAGAATTAAGCCGCAAGATTATAAGTGAAGCTCAAAATTCATTAAATGTTTTAGGTAAAAAAAGTTTAAAAGATTTAATGAAGTACAAAGGTATAGGCGAGGCAAAAGCCATAACCATTGCAGCAGCCATGGAACTAGGTAAGCGCCGCGCTATGGAAATGCCCATATCGCTTCCTAAAATAAGCTGTTCTCAAGATGCTTTTAGAATCCTTCAACCTATTTTAGGAGAACTACCACATGAAGAGTTTTGGACCTTGTTTCTGGATAATAGCCACAAGGTGCTAGAGAAAAAAAATATCAGTATAGGTGGTATTACCGGGACACTAGTAGACATGCGGTTGATATTTAAAAAAGCAATAGAGGCGGGGGCTGTCGCCATTGTGGTAGCACATAACCATCCCAGCGGCACGTTAAAACCTAGTGCACAAGATAAATCCCTTACTGCTAGAATAATAGAAGCAGGAAAACTTATTGACATTAAAGTGTTAGACCATTTAATTATTACCCAACAAGGTTTTTACAGCTTTGCAGATGAAGGTTTCATGTAATGATTTTAGTTTACAGCTCAAATATCAGCTCTAGAAAGGAATATATTTTCAAACACATCTTTAAACGTTTAATGTGTCAGGATTTCAAAATCACTACAGAGGTGAGTGAATTTGTAAGTCATTCTGGTATAAAATTTTCTTACGGGGTAAAACCACTAGGCGACGAGTTATTTATATGGTCTGAAGGTTTGCTAGATGAGAGTGGTATCGATATACATCAAATAGAATTTCATAAATGGGATGATTTACCTATCTTTTTTAAAGCACCAGAGCGCAGTGATATTCCTTTTGATATATTTTCGGCTACATTTTATTTGTTGACTAGATATGAAGAATATGTGCCACATGTTAAAGACGACCTAGGGAGGTATAATGCCAGTAGCAGCGTGGCCGTGCAAGGCAATTTTATTTTAATACCATTAGTAGATCATTGGATTAAAAAGTTGCTATTGTTTATTAACTCGCATTTTGAAGATTCTCTTCAACCAGATCTTGTTTCCAGAACAACCGTGGCAATAGAAGTAGCTTCTTTTTATAAATATAAAGGTCGGGGATTTATAGACAACACGTTGATGGCCTATCAGCATTTAAAGCGGTTAAAGCTCAGGAATCTTTTTAGACAGATTATTGTCATTTTAGGATTAAAAACAGATCCTTTTCAGAATTATGAGTATCTCGTGAATACCATGAGAAAAAAATGGAAACACGGTAAAAAGTATTTAAATGAAAAGGATAACATGATCTTCTTTTTTCACTTGGGTACTTATAACCGGGTGGATAACGGTATAAGTTTTAGATCTAAAGCCTATAGAGAGGCTATAAAAAAAATAGGTGATTATTTAGATATAGGATTGCGCTATTCTTTTTTTTGTACTGATCAAGAAATAAAATCACAAGGTAAAAAGTTTGAAGAAATTTCAAATAGACCTGTACACAAGACCATGGTTGCTTTTTCAAAGATTGCCACACCAGGTCACTATAAACGACTGGTAGAACTAGAAAAATTACAAGACTACAGCATGGGCTATGAAACAATGCCTGGTTTTAGGGCTAGTACCAGTCATCCTTTTTATTTTTATGATCTGGATTATGAAGTGCAAACGCCATTGCTCATATATCCCTATGCATTGCATTATAAAAATATGGCAAGTAAAATGCTGAATAGTCAAAAACAAATGGTACAACAATTAAAAAAAAGTGTTGCGCAGGTATCTGGACATTTTATCGTCATGTTTGATTATGCCCAGTTTGAGCATGATTTAAAAAGTCATGCGACTACCATTCTAAAATACATATATGAAAACGAGTCTTAAGCAACCATACCTTTGGCTGCTAGAATGCATGTCATAAATGCTTCATACTATTTTATATAGTTGTAATATTAAAACTTCAAATAAATAAAATGTTTAAAAATATAGAACACATATTTTTTGATCTAGATCACACCCTTTGGGATTTTGATTTAAACAGCAAACTTGCCTATCAACAAATATTTAATGAACACCAGCTATCCCTTGATCTCGATACTTTTATAGAGGTGTATGTCCCACTTAATTTACAGTATTGGCGCATGTTTAGACAAAATAAAATTTCTAAAGAAGATTTGCGCTTTCAACGCCTCAAAACCGCATTTAATGCTTGTAATTATCTTGTAGAAGACCATCAAATTCACCTTTTTGCAGATTTGTATATAGAGTATTTACCGCGATATAACCACTTGTTTGATGGCTGCATAGAACTGCTAGAGATACTAAAAGACAAGTGCCGTCTACATTTAATCACCAATGGATTTAATGAGGTACAACATCATAAAATTAAAAATGCTGGTTTAGAAAAGTATTTTGATGTGGTTCTCACTGCCGAGGCTGCTGGGGTTAAAAAACCTGCACCCGAAATATTTCATATGGCTTTAAACATGGCACAGGCCACCCTAAAAAATAGCCTGATGATAGGCGATAGTTATGAAGCCGATATTAAAGGAGCCCAGGAAGTAGGGTTACCTACTATATGGTTTCATACTACAGGCGAGCCCGCGCCAAAAAATGAAGTGATGGTGCACCGCCTTATAGATATTTATCCCTTGTTATCATAGTCATAATGATCTTTCCAGCGCTTTTGTAAGAATTCTTTTTGCGCAAGTTCTCTAGGATTATCACCTGGCTCAAAAAGTTTTGTTCGGCTTATTTCATAAGGTAAGAAATCATATTTGGCAAAATTTCCTGAATGGTCGTGGGCATAAAGATAGGTCTCGCCATAGCCCAATTCTTTCATTAATGCAGTAGGCGCATTTTTTAAACCTAGCGGCACTGGTAAATCCCCTGTTTCTTTAACCAGTCGTTGCGCATTATTAATCGCCATGTAGCTGGCATTGCTTTTTAAAGACGTAGCTAGATAAATCGCACACTGGCTCAACACAATACGGGACTCTGGATAGCCTATGGTCTTTACTGCCTGAAAAGTATTATTTGCCATGATCAGTGCTGTAGGATTTGCATTTCCTATATCCTCGGCAGCAAGTATCAACATCCTGCGGGCGATAAAAGCCACGTCTTCACCACCTTCTATCATTCTTGCCAGCCAGTACACTGCCGCATTGGGGTCGCTACCTCTTATAGATTTGATAAAGGCACTGATAATGTCATAATGTTGCTCGCCAGTTTTATCATATCGTGCAGGATTTGCCTGTACTTGCGATACCACCAGTTCATTGGTGATTTGTATTTTTTCGGTAGTTTGAGAGTTGATGACCAGCTCAAAAATGTTTAATAATTTACGCGCATCACCACCACTTATTCTCAATAGGGCATCGGTTTCTATTAGTTTGACTGATTTTTTGGACAATACCTCATCGATTTGTAATGCTCTGTGAAGTAATTTTTCTAGGTCTGCTTTCGCGAAAGCGTGCAACACATAAACCTGGCATCTAGATAATAGTGCAGGAATAACCTCAAAACTGGGGTTCTCTGTAGTAGCACCTATTAGGGTAACCCAGCCTTTTTCTACCGCGCCTAGAAGAGAATCTTGTTGGGATTTACTAAAACGGTGTATCTCGTCTATGAATAGAATGGGGTTTTTTGCGGTAAATAATCCTCCAGCGGTTTTTGCTTTATCGATCACCTCTCTTATATCCTTTACACCGCTATTAATGGCGCTTAACGTATAAAAAGGTCGTTTACTTTCTTGTGCAATAATTTGCGCAAGGGTTGTTTTACCAGTGCCGGGTGGTCCCCACAATAGTAAAGATGGCACATTAGCGTTCTCAATGTGTTGCCGCAAGCTGCCCTGATAACCTATTAGGTGGGACTGACTTAAATATTCATCTAGATGTTTAGGGCGTATACGCTCGGCTAGTGGTATTTGTTGCATGTGTCAAAATTAACCGTTATTAGCGTTTCCTACAATGTATTTGTTTTGCATTTGCTAAGTTTGTCATGACAGCTTTGCGTGCAACGGCTATGGCGCTTTAATTGAACAGTTCTTGTATGATGAAAGACTCAGAATACTTTAAATTTGATCTTTGGACAGTGGCGCCTGCCTTTGTTTTTATATTTGTCATGTGGCTTGTTTATTGGGTAGAAGTTAAATTCCATTTTAGGTTTACAGATAATGGGATCAAGCCCCTGCACATTTCTGGACTGCAAGGGGTACTGTTTTCGCCATTTATACACGGTAATTTAAAGCATTTATGGAGTAACACATTGCCCTGTTTGCTTTTAATTACTGCCCTTAATTATTTCTATAGGCGCATAAGCTTTAGGGTTTTAATACTTGGTTTATTGTTTTCTGGACTGTTAACATGGTTTATCGGTAGACCTTCATATCATATAGGTGCAAGTGGGGTAGTGTACATGCTAGCTAGTTTTCTATTTTTTAAAGGTATAGTAACCAGGCATTATAAGATGATTTCCTTAAGTTTTATCGTTACTTTTTTTTATGGCAGTTTGATATGGTATGTACTACCTATTGAAGATGGGATATCATGGGAAGGACATTTAAGTGGTGGTACTACAGGATTGATTCTAGCAGTATTTACACGCAGTAAATTACCGCAACATCAAATATTTGAATGGCAGCAAGAACATTATAATGAAGAAGACGATCCTTTTATGCGACATTTTGATGAACAAGGTAATTTTATAGAGTTTACCGATGTTGATGATGAGCAAGAATAGCTTATGATAAAATAAATCGTAGTAGAGTATAAGCTGTGGCATTGAACCTTACTTAACCGTTATTTAATAGAACACTATTTAACAGAATGGTTAAGCTGTTATCGTTTTTGATCAACGTTTAATTCAGTTAGTGAAAAGTCCATATTTTTTGAGTCCATGTTCTATATTCTATAAGTGCAACGGTTTATATTCTGAATGCAAATTCTGCAACTATTAAGTGCCAAAAAGCTAAAATCAAAATCGTCAAAATAAATGATGATATTACATTAATAATTTTAGTTATTAAATGTAAGACTGCTAGAAAAGTAAAATAAATAAGCTATTACAAACGTTGCCTAACTGCTTCATAAAGCATAGCACCGCACGCCACAGATACATTAAGCGAGGCGATATCACCATGCATAGGTAACTTCATGACTAGATCTAATGTTTTTAATGTAGAAGGGTTGATTCCACGATCTTCACTGCCCATGACTAGTGCGATAGGCATATTTAAATCAGTATTATAAATCAATTCTTTTGCTTTTTCACTAGCGCCAGCTGTTTTGATACCATAAGCTTGCAGTAAGAAAACGGCATCTTTTATATGGTTTACTTTACAAATAGGAATAGTAAAAACAGCACCTGCACTTGTTTTTACAGTAGCAGCGTTTACTGGGGCACTACCTTTTTCTGAAACGATAATGGCAGTAACGCCCGTGCATGCCGCAGTGCGTATAATAGCACCAAAATTTCTAACATCGGTAACACCATCTAGTAATAAAAACAATGGTTTCTTTGTCAAGTCTGTAGACTCTAGTAATTCTTCAAGGTCGTGAAAATCTACAGGTGAAATGCTCGCTACAGCTCCTTGATGATTCCCATTTGCTAGGTGTTCTAGCTTTTCAATAGGCACATAAGAAACAGCGATATTATTTTTACGAGCACTGTTTTTTAATTGTTGCATTAGCACCCCATCTGCATCTTTTAACAGATAAATTTTTGAAACCTCTTTATCACTTTCAATAGCCTCTATTATGGTTCTTATACCATAGATGTAAGTTGTCTTTTCCATAGTACAAAGGTAGTAGTTATAACAATAGACTATTCTATTTTAAATACTATTTTACTTTTGGCAACCGACTGTTTGTTTAACGATTAATGATTTAAGATTTTTGATTTTCATACTCGATACTCATAACTCTATTCTCCAATCCCTGGCCCTAACTGCCGCGGCGGAAAGGATATAAATATCGATAAAATTAAAAACTCGATGTAAGTTTCCGCCTTTTCCCTTAGAGAGAAATGCCGATAGGCAAAGGGTGTAACGCGCAATGATTTACGACGAACGAATGGTTGATGATTAATGAATTTTGATTAAAGATTTTAGATATTTGATTTCCATACTCAATATACATTATACTCATCACTATTAACTTATAACACTCAAAGCATTTATTTTTGATTTTGATTTTATCCACCTCTTATGCTCCATTCTCTATAATCTATATTCTTAATAAAGGTGGCTAGCCGTTTTGTTTAAATTTAACTTTGATCTTTATAAAAACGTTCATCTCAATTTTACATCACTTCGTGCTTTAGTTTCATTTATAATTTAAGATCGTGTTTTAATTAACAAAACATTTGTGACAAGAAAGTATTTGAAAACACATAGATATTTACACCGAACATAAAAAAAACCCAAGCCTAAGCTTGGGTTTCTTAATAGTAAAAAGTAAAATGTTTACTGATTCACACAGAAAGATCTAGTTTGCGATGCTCCAAAAACACCACCGCCAGAAGCGAAAGTAAGAATAGAACAAGTAATACTGTAATTTCCATTAGGATTAGATCCATCTACTTGACCATCACCAAAAGCATCTGTTATGGTAGCTGTATAACAACCATCTGGTAAAGTAATAGGTGCTGTAAAAGTTTGTACACCTCTTGATAATGCTGGCATTGTGTATACTACTGCACCAGTTGCATCATTGGTAATTGTAAAACCTGTTTCCTCTGCATACAAATCTGTATTTAAAGTAAAGGTAGCGTCATTACATACGATTGCTTTAAAGTATTCAATTTCTACCACGTTTGCAATAATGTCAGTCGATTCACTCGCTGCTTGTATAGCAAAAAAGTCAGTTTCTCCGTCTCCTAAGTTGATGGCGTTAAAATCAAAATTAACAGTCGCAGTTCCTTCATATGAATTTGCTGGTATTGTAATACTACCTAACGTAACACCACCTGCAACAGGAGCATCACCTACAAACTCAAGTCCAAATGTTCTAGCATCTCCTGATAAGGTTGTAACAGTTGCTGGAAAACTTCTAGAAGAACCTGCAACAGGTACTGAAATTTGTGTTATGGTATTATTGGCTTCTAGACCAACAGCGGTTCCCGTGTAAACGGTAGGATCAAGTTCACAACCTATAAAAAGTAGTGAGCCTATAAATCCTAAAGCGGTTATTATTTTTTTCATGTCTTTGTTTTTAATTGTTAATGTTAATATCCACGATTTTGTTGTGCTGCAATAACTTGATTAGTTCTTGTTTCGTTTAATGGAATAGGCAGGGCCTCTACTCTAAAATCATTGAAAGGTAAATCACATTCAGCCGATGGATATAATGTACAGTCAATTTCATTACGATCATAACCTTCGTTTGCTAACTCTCCAATTCTTTTCACATCGATATATCTGTGACCCTCAGCAAATAGTTCAATCTTTCTTTCGGCAAGAATGTCACTGAAAGCTTCCGCTTGACTTGTATATACAGGTGCTGGAGCTGGTGTTGTATAACGAGCGTCTCTTACTCTTTTTATAAAACCAGCGGCCTCTGTAAATGCACCTCTACTTGCAGCTTCTTCAGCAAGAATAAAATACATTTCTACAACTCTAAT
Source organism: uncultured Flavobacteriaceae bacterium (assembly GCA_964593255.1). Taxonomy (GTDB): domain Bacteria; phylum Bacteroidota; class Bacteroidia; order Flavobacteriales; family Flavobacteriaceae; genus Nonlabens. The sequence goes on from CAZQGX010000028.1 coordinate 36,291, forward strand.
AACTTGAATGTCGTTTGTATATCCTGCTACCAATCCTGACAACGCTGGATTTCCTGGATATTTATCAACAATAAGAACATCACTAGTTCTTGGATTTGCCTCGGCAGCATAATCAGGGCTTATTCTTGAAGTTGGATCTAAAAATACATTTCTTCTAATATCTCCAAAAGCTGTTGCGTTAGCCTGTAATACATCAAAAAGATTACGGCTCATCTCATAATTTACTGCACCATCTATATTACTAGCGTTTGTGTTGTAAATCTGTCCTGGTCTTACTCCATTGTTTAGAGTAGATTTTAATTTAAAAATTACCTCACCTTGTCCAGCTCCTACAATGTTTTGCCAAACTTGTCTATAGTTTGCCTCGTTTGCGCTAGTAGGAAATGAATAGCTTGCTAAAACTGAATTTGCAGCAGTTACAGCGGTGGCATAGTCTTTATTATACAATGCCATTCTAGCTCTTAAAGCTCTTACAAATTTAGCGTCAATAAAGTCTTGATCTGCACTAGTCCCTGCAGCTAAGAATAAACTTTCTGACCTATCTAGGTCGGCGTTTATTAAAGTCATCACCTCTTCAACTGTATTTCTACCAAATTTTTCTGTAGGTGATGGTACAAAATCAAGAGCTATAATACCAAATGAAGCATTGTCTGACATATCAGGAGTATAGAAACTTAACAGTTTGCTATGTCCTAATGCTCTTAACGCAAGTGCCTCAGCGACGCTCTCGTCATAAACAGCTTGTTCTGCAGCATCAACTGGAACAATTCCTTCTGCTGCTTCTAAAAGTAAATTTGCTCTTAAAATTAGATTATAATTATTGATCCAAATTGTACTTGCTAATCCCGTATTTATATTTAGGGCATAACCGTGTAATGCAGAACCTGATCCACCTACAAGGCCTACGGCTATTTCATCTGTAAACTGTGACGTAAATGAAACCTCGGAAGATGAAAGTGCAGCATTATAGACTCCAAATGTTCCTGTTTTTAAATCATCGACGGTTCTAAATGCATTATCTGCAAGTAGTTCACCTGGCTGGATGATTTCTGTAGCATCCTCGCATGAGGCAAGTGATGCTGCGGCTACTAATATTAATAATATTTTTTTCATTGTTTTTAATTTAAAAGTTTATATCAAGTCCAACACTTATTATTCTTGGAGTTGGATATCTGTAAGGAGCAGTTGCAGATGGACGCTCTGGGTCACTACCTCTCCATTCAGTAAAGGTTAGTAGATTTTCTGCATTAACATAAATTCTACCTGAATCCAAGAAGATTTTCTCAGTCAATCGTTTTGGAAGGTTGTATCCGAACTGTAAAAAACGCAATCTTAAAAAGTCAGAGTTTGTTAAGAATCTACCAGTATTAACTCCAGTTACTAGGTTTGTTGCGTTGATAGCTGGAATATCGGTAATTCTATTATCTGGTGTCCATGCTCTTTCAAAGTCTGATGTCACTTGAAATAAACCTATATCTGTAGGGTCAAGTAACGCAGCATAATCTGAGTCAAATCTTTCTATTCCAGTGATAAAACTAAATTGAGCCTCTAAGAAAAAGTTTTTGTAACCAAGGTTAGCACCAAAACCACCTTGAAAATCTGGTAAAGAAGATTTTCCAGTATGTCTTCTATCTTCCTGGCGTGGTGACTCAGTTAAGTTACCGTTAATGTCCTCAAACAATAAATTACCGTTTGCTGGATTAACACCGCGATATGGTACCACAAAGTACTCGTTTAATTGGTATCCAACCTCGATAACAGATCCTGTACCTGTATTATCTTGTCTACCGTTTGGAAGATCTACAAAAGTAACCCTGTTTTTATTATAAGCTACATTTGCAAATGCAGATGCACTAAAATCTCCAGCTTTCTTAGCTCTTACAATATCATAATTCAGACCCAATTCAACACCGCGGTTGTACATATCACCTAGGTTGGCTGTGGTAGAATAAGAACCGTTAACACCAGAAATAAATTGACTAAAGAAAAGATCAGTAGTTGTTCTATCGTATACCTCTAGACTTCCACTTAATGAATTGTTAAAGAAACCAAAGTCGATACCTAAGTTAAAAGTAGAAACCGTTTCCCATACCAAATCTGGATTTGCGATGGTTGCACCACGCACAAATGTTTGAGTATCGTTATAACCATTACCAGTAGTAAATTGTTGTCTTGTATTACTTAAAGCGCCATAATAACCACCACCTAAACGATCATTACCAGTTACACCATAAGAAACTCTTAATTTAAGCTGGTTGATGTAATCAACATCCTTTAAAAAGTTTTCTTTATGAATGTTCCATCTACCTGCTACAGATCCAAAAGTACCCCATGCATTATCACCAGTAAATCTAAAGGAAGCATCCCTTCTAATTACACTTGTAAAACCATATTTACCATCATAATCATAGTCAAATTCACCAAAATAAGAAAATAATCCAGTTTCATTCTTTCCTGCAAAAACTGTTGGCACATAATTATCATCGGCCCCTGTGTCTCTTAAATAACCGCTACCATCACCAGGAGCGAAAGTTCTAGGATCAAGACCGTTTTGAGTGTAACCAAACTGCTTTAAATGTCCTTTTACATATTCTACATATGCGTTACCTAGCACTGTGTGCTTTTTATCAGCTTCTTCACCTGCACCAAATTTCTTTTTCCAGTTTAAACTTAAAGTAGAATTAAATCTAAAATCTCTTAAATATGATTCACTTTGAAATCCTTCTAGATCAAATCCTCCAAAAAATGCTCTAATCCTTGGTAAAGCACCATCTGGTGGCGCAAGTCTTATTCCTACAACATTCTGTAAATCCATACCTACATTGTAATTCAAAGTTAGCTCGTCAGTCAGATCATAAGCTGCATTGGCACCTACAATAATTTTGGTTTCGTCATCTCTATTTCTGTTTTTTAATAGGTTATCCATCAATACATACGGTGAATTTTGTATACCATCAAAATATGGCAGGAATATATTAGGATCAAACGCAGCTGGATCTAAGTAAGGCAATCCTCTAGCAGCCCCAAAGGTATTACTAAAGTAAATAAATCCACTTCTATCATTTTCTGGTTCAGTTAGAGAGTTATTTTTAGAATAACCTAAATATAAATTAGTTCCGTATCTAAACTTACCGTTATCAGATTTACCAGAGATATTACTTCTAATACTAAATCTTGAAAGATCACTAGCAGCTAATGCCCCTTCTTGTTCAGTAAAATTAACAGATGTAAATTGAGTCATATTCTTTGAACCAGATCGCAGTGACAAGTTGTGCGATTGAGTAAAACCAGTTCTAAAGAAAGTATCTGCCCAATTTGTATTAATTGCAAAAGCATCAATTTCAGCATCGGTTAAAGTCGCACCTAGACCAGTGTTTTGCTGACGCTCTAGACGCAGGTAACCACGTGAGTCGTATACGTTATAATCATTTTCAATTAGATCTGTAAAGGCGGTTACACCTGTGTAACTAACTTGTAAAGGTTGCTCAAATTTTCCTGATTTTGTAGTAATAAGAATTACACCATTTGCACCACGATTACCATAGATTGCTGTACCAGCAGCATCTTTTAATACTGTTGTGCTTTCTACGTCATTAGGGTTAAAAGATCTAAAAACATCCTCGTCTACTGGTACACCATCAACTAGTATGAGCGGCTCGGTATTACCGTTGATAGAACTTGCACCACGTATTTGAATATTTGAATTTGCACCAGGTTGACCAGATGTAGTTTGTACATTTAATCCTGGGATTTGACCTTGTAAACGCTGTATAATACTAGCATTAGGTCTATCTACAGTTTTTTCACCACCTAATGTAATACTTGCTACGTTACTTCTTTCGGCAGTAGTATTACGATAGGCTTGTACTACTACCGTGTCTAACGAGTCTGATTGTAGTAAAACGTTAATAGTAGTTTGATTACCTACTGGTATCTCTTGTGCAGTGTAACCTGTATAAGCAAAGACCAGTACATCTTGTGGAGAGGCGATGATAGAATATTTACCATCTATACCTGTCGTTGTAAATGTATTAGTTCCTTTTACAGATACGGTCGCACTGACCACATTGTCCCCATCAGGACCTGTTACCGTTCCAGTAACAGTTTGCTGTGCAAAAGCTACTTGCACAACTAACGCTAGTAATAGCGTCAAAATTCCATTTAATTTTGTTTTCATGTTTAGATTTATTTGAATTAGCCAGTGCCAAAAGTGTAAAAAAGAATCTTATAAAACAACTTTTTTAAACTCTTTTTGTACTTTTATTTAAGATAAGCATAACCTTAAGCTAACATTCTAGAAGACTATTTTTAAGTTAATGTGTGCTACTGTGCTGGAAAAGTCAACATTAGCTCTTTCAAACCTGCCGTTTGCAACGCTCAAATTTAAAATTCCTGCTTGTGTTAAAATTGCAACGCCACCCCCAAATCCATATAGTTGTTCTATGTTTTTGCTGTTAAAATTCTCAAACACCCCTATATCTAGAATGCTGTGCAGGTAAATTTGATCATTTAAACGGTATCTATACTCTGTCGCGAGCGTTGTATAGAACGAGCTGTCTATGCTATTTTGATTAAAACCTCTTATACTACCTAGTCCACCAAATTGGTAAAGTTCATTAAACTGTATATTTTCAGATTTTAAATAACAGGCATTCAGCCTACTTAAAAAACTACTTCTACTAGATAGATGCCATAATTTTAAAAGGGTTGCGTTTAAATTGAATTGATTTTCGGTTGCAATATCAATAGCCCGCCTGCCATAACCTATTTTTGCTTCTAGGTTTAAGTTTTCGGGCATTAATAAGTCGTTTGTAAATCGTCGCAGGCTTACACTCACCTCTATACTATTTTTAGAAAAGTCTCGAGCATCAGGTCGCGCGCTTGTAGCGGTAGATGTAGTACTTATATAATTAAGTCCTAGCGTTCTTTGCCAGTTGGGTTTATAAAACAATCCCGCCTTTACTGCAGTCCTTTGATAAGTACTGTCGCGCCGTTGCAGTTCTAGTTGGGCATTGACGCCTATTGCTGTGTTCCATATATAAGGTAAGTCTATGCTAGTACTTAACTGTGTTTGTTCACCAGTGTCGTTTCTATAAGACAGTAAAAAAGTCTCGGCACGGTTTAAGTTATTTTGCAGTTTTAGATTTACAAATCCGTTTATTTCTATCTTGCCATCGTTTGCATTGTTAAAACCTATTAGACCATCTGCAAGGTTTGTAGTTAGTTTTTCTAGATATAAAAATACCGTGGTGCTGTCTTTTTTAAATAGCACCTCACTTTCTTTGGTCTTTTTTACAAAAGGCATGTTTTTTAAATTCTTTTCTAGTCGGTCCAGTGTTTTATAGTTATAGGTATTTCTTTGTGCAGTAAAATTTTGAAGTGTTTTTATAGGGAAATCTTCATATCCTTTTACCTTTATATTATCGAGATAGCGTTTTTTTTGATAAGAGAGTGACAGGCGGGCTTCAATAGTATCACTAGTATTAAAAGTAATGTGATCTAACTTGGTTTTGGCAAACGTATAGCCCGCTTGTTTCAAGAGCTCGTTAACTCGTGATACATAAGTTTCTATCTCGTTTATAGGTAGATAGTTACGCTTTCGCGAAAGCGAGATTAATTTCAACACCTTTTCATCTTTTAAAGAATCGCCTTGCACCAGCACATGTGTGTACCTTTTATTAAGAACAAGATCACTAGTGTATAAACTATCGTTTACAGGTATGATATTGTCGGTGAGTATTTGTAAATAACCGCGTCTGGCCAAAATATTTGAAATACTATCTCTTGCAGCAAGCATTTTTGCTGGTGTAGTAGATAAGCTTATGACAGAATCAATACCGGTGCTGCCCTTTTTTTTATATTGCAATTGCAACACACTTTTTTGACAAAAGCTGTTCAAAGAAAATAGATATATAATAAGGACAAGAAAAAGTCTCAAAAGCTAGTGTATAAATATGGTTACCTATTATAAACGCAACATGATTATCAAAGTTACTTCCTTTTCTGAAATAGGCGAGAAAAATATGGGATTGTTGTGTGATGGGTAATGTGTTATTAGTAGAGAGTTATTAGAAATAGTTAATAGTTATGAGTTATGAGTTTTGTGAGTTTAGCATATGGAAGATTGAATATGGAATTGGATAAAAATAAAATCAAAAATAAAAATAAATGCTTTGAGAGCTAAGAGAATAGATCTTAGAGTATGGAGTATTCAGTATGGAATCAAACACCTAAAATCAAACATCTAAAATCAAAAATCGTTAATCGTTAATCACCAACCATTCGTCGGTCTTTAATCATTGCGCGTTACACCTTTTGCCTATCGGCATTTCCCTCTAAGGGAAAAGGTTGAAACTGTTATCGTAATATATCACCTTAGCGCCGCGACGCAGTGGGTAATGGATGGGAGAATATAGTTATGAGTTACTGGAGTGGAGTGTAGCGTATGGAAATCAAATATCTAAAATCAAATATCTAAAATCGTTCACCTAAATTCATTAATCGTTCATCTTAAAAAGTTAAAAAAGTCTAAATTCCAGCAGATCAAGATTATTTCTAAATATTTGGCAGTGAGGTTTGAATAAGTCAATTTTATTCATACCTTTGCCGACCCTTAAAATAGGGATTAATTTATTAGCGTAAAACAATATGCCAACGATTTCACAATTAGTACGTAAAGGAAGAGCCAAAATAACCAAGAAGAGTAAATCGGCTGCTTTAGATTCTTGTCCTCAACGTCGTGGAGTATGTACACGTGTTTACACCACTACACCAAAGAAACCTAACTCGGCCATGAGAAAGGTTGCCCGTGTAAGACTTACCAATGGTAAGGAAGTAAATGCCTACATCCCAGGAGAAGGACACAATCTACAAGAGCACTCGATAGTATTGGTTAGAGGTGGAAGGGTAAAAGATTT
>CAZQGX010000029.1:0-42518 GCA_964593255.1 uncultured Flavobacteriaceae bacterium
TAGAATTGCATTATAATTTAACAAAAAGGTCATTCTTTACAGAATGGCCTTTTTTATTACCTATTTTTGAGCTATGAATATGATTAATTATTCTTTTATTATTCCCGTTTATAACAGACCCGAAGAAATTGCGCAATTATTAGAAAGTTTGTCTAAACAAGATTTTGAGCGAGATTTTGAGGTTGTTGTTATAGAGGATGGGTCGGATATCGACTGTGAGGCGGTATGTTCTCGCTTTCGCGAAAGCGTAACCATTACATATTTTAAAAAAGCAAATTCTGGCCCTGGAGATTCTAGAAACTATGGAATGAAACGTGCCAGTGGAGATTATTTTATCATTTTAGACAGCGATTGTATTGTACCCAGTAACTATTTAAAAATTGTAGATGACTATTTACAGCAAAATTTTGTAGATTGTTATGGCGGTCCAGATGCGGCACATGAAAATTTTAGTAGCCTTCAAAAAGCGATTAATTATACCATGACTTCATTTTTCACGACAGGTGGGATAAGAGGTGGTAGTGAACGATTAGGTAAATTTCAACCGCGCAGCTTTAACATGGGATTGAGTAAAATGGCATTTAAAAATACAGGAGGTTTTGGGAAAATTCATCCTGGTGAAGATCCAGATTTGACGTTACGACTGTGGGAAAATGGATTTAAAACAGCATTAATAAAAATGGCCTTTGTATACCATGAAAGACGTATATCATGGAGTTTGTTTTATAAGCAGGTTAATAAATTTGGCAAAGTCAGGATTATTTTGAATAAATGGCACCCTAATACAACTAAATTAAGTTATTGGTTTCCAGTGATTTTTTGTACAGGTTTTTTGATTGCCATTGTGGCGCTTTTAAACGAAAGTTACCTCTTGTTTATAGGTTATCTATTTTATTTAAGTTTACTTTTAATTAATGCTACCTTTAAAAATGGTTTTGTCGTAGGATTAATGGTTATTCCTGCAATATTTATTCAGTTTTATGGTTACGGCAGCGGGTTTTTATTATCTTGGTTAAAAATCAATATTTTTAAGCAGCATGAAAAAGAAGCATTTCCTAACTTATTTTTTAAATAAATGAAATATAAAAGTATTACTGGTTTTTTGCTAACTGTTGTTGTGGTGGCGGGATTGTGGTTTGTATCAAAATATAAAGATATTTATACGGAAGAAGTTTTCTTTAAAATAGTTTTTATAAATGTGCCAAAACAGCTTGTTTTAGAAACTAGTGCTACTAATTTTAAAATACCGGCAGAGGTTAGTGCTAGTGGCTTTACGCTTATTTGGGAAAAAATATTTGATCAAAGGATAGCGCTCGATTTTAATGATAACACCTATATGCGCAATGATTCTTTGTTTTTTAATCCTAGTAAAAGCATTAAAAATATTAAAGAGGACGAGGGTATTGCTTTTAATATATTAAACGTTGATGATCTAGAGATTCCATTAGAATATAGAAGATTTATGTCGAAAAAAGTAGCGCTGGTTAATAACATAAAGATTAATTATCAAATGAACTATTCGCCTATAAAACCACCATATTTTCAAATTGATAGTGTCACCGTTACAGGAAATGACAAAAAGGTAGGTGAATTAGAGCAGCTAGTGATAGATACAGGTAAAACTCTTAACATAAAAGATACACTGACATCCATAGCAATAGATTTGAAACAGGTGGATGCTAGTTTAAATTACCTTCCCAAAAAGATATTACTTACAGTGGAGGCTATGCAAATGACCGAAGGTAAAGTAGAAGTTCCTGTTAAACTAATCAATACACCTGTTGATCAAAGGGTAAAACTAATTCCTAATAGCGTGCAAGTGATTTATACATCAGCAGTTGCTAACTTTAACGAGATTACTGCAAGTGATTTTAATATTGCTATTAATTATCAAGATATTAGAGATTCAAATGTAGCTGTACAACCACTAGCAGACACAAAAAATGATAAGATTATTTCCTACCGTATAACACCCGCACAAGTACAAGTAATAACAATAAAGTAAATGAAGATAATAGGTCTTACAGGTGGTATAGGTAGTGGTAAATCTACAGTGGCAAATGAGTTTAAATCACTAGGTGTTCCAGTTTTTATTGCAGATGATGCGTCAAAACGACTAATGGCTACCGATCAAGAGGTCATTAAAAAAGTAATTTCCTTATTAGGTGAAGAGGCTTATGATTTTGATCATGATGAAGGGTTCCTTCCCAATAAAAAATACATTGCGCGCAAAGTGTTTAACGATAAAAAACTTTTAACATCGTTAAACGCTATTATGCACCCTGCAGTTAGAAATTATTTTAAGGAGTGGGTATTAAAGCAAAATTATCCTTATTTAATTTATGAAGCAGCTATATTATTTGAAAGTAGTTCACATAAATTATGTCACCAGGTAATTTTAGTAACTGTAAATAAGGAAGAACGTATAAGAAGGGTGATGAGTCGTGACAACGTGAGCAGGGAGCAGGTAATGGCTAGAATACAAAATCAATGGACTGATAAAGAGAAACTAGAGTTTTCAGATTTTGTTATAATTAACGATAATCTTCAAAAAATACCCGCTTTTGTTAAGAGTATTCATGAAGTTTTGTTAAAATAAACAATAGTTATATCATTCTCACAAAGTTAATATATGGTTAAAGAGTTTTTAACACTTTGACGATATGTTAAATTTGTATTGTGCAAAAACGTCTTTTATATTTTTTAATCGCTTTAATGAGTTTGTCACTCGCTGGAATTGTTGTGGTACAAATTTATTGGATCATTAACAGTGTCAACGATAAAGAATATCAATTTTCTTTTGCGGTCAAACAGACGCTAGCCTCGGTATCTTCAGAATTAGAGAGTCGTGAGGTAGAAAAATTTTATGGTGTTTTAAATCAAATAAGGGATAGTTTAGGGGTGCAGCCTAGCACGAGAACAATCAGCGAGTTGATGCTTATACAGCGCAATCAAAACATAGATGAGGCCTCTACCTACAGTAGTAGCCTAATTAATGAAAATTATAAGCTTAATCCACAATTATTAGATATAGAGCTAGATAGTGTCACTTTTAAAAGACTATTAAATAAAAAAAGAACTTCTGCAGTATCTTCTACAACGATTAAGAAACCTAAAACTACCTTTCAAGAATTATCTCAATTAGACAAATACATAAGAAAACTAGATGAAGAGTTAATTAGTAATTACAATAGTTTAATTCCTATATCACAACGTATTTTAAAAGAAGAGCTGCATGAAATTATACGCAACGAGCTAGATGATAGGTCTATAGAGGCCGATTTTGAGTTTGCGGTCTATCAAGATGGTTTTGCTACAAGTGTGCAATCTGAAAATTTTGACTTTTTAACAGATGCGACATGGTTTTATCCAATTTATAGAAATAGTAATCTCGACATAGAGCCCTATTTACTATACATTAATATGCCAGATAGAAAAAGGTACATTCTTTCATCAGTGGCAGGTATGGCTTTATTATCGTTTATATTCACCTCTGTCATCGTTGTTGCATATTCTAATGCTATAAGACAAATTTTTAAACAACGTCAAATATCACAAATAAAGACCGACTTTATAAATAATATGACGCATGAATTTAAAACGCCTATAGCTACAATTAATCTAGCACTAGATTCCTTAAAGCATCCTAAAATATCTTCTGATCCTGAAAAGGTGGCAAATTATTTAAGAATGATAAGAGAGGAAAACAAGCGCATGCACAGCCAGGTAGAAAATGTTTTAAGAATATCCAAACTAGAAAAAGCAGACTTAAATATTGAAAAAGAACGACTAGATATAGACGAGATTATTGAGGATAGTATATCACATATACAATTAATTCTAGAAGAAAAGGGTGGCGTTGTAAACACGCACATAGAGGCGACGAGAACAGAGGTACTAGCAAATGAAAGCCATCTAACAAATGTACTGATCAATGTATTAGAAAATGCAGTTAAATATTCTGAAGAATCACCGATAATAGATGTCTTTACAGAAAATCTAAATGACAAAATTGTAATCAAAGTGCGTGATCAGGGAATAGGTATGAGCAAACAAGCGCAGCGAAAGATTTTTGATAAGTTTTTTAGAGAGCATACTGGAGACATTCATAACGTTAAAGGTCACGGTCTAGGTCTAGCTTACGCTAAAAGAATTTTAGACGATTGTAATGGCGAGATACACGTCGAAAGCATAAAGGGGAAGGGTAGTACCTTTAGTATTCATCTACCCATTATTACTTAAATTTAAATTAAATATCTTATGGAAACTGAAAACAAAAAAATTTTATTAGTAGAAGACGATCCAAATTTTGGCACCGTGTTAAAGGATTATCTTTTAATGAACGACTTTGATGTAACCCATGCAAAAAATGGTATGGAAGGCTTTGAAAAGTTTAAAAAAGACAATTATGATCTTTGTATTCTTGATGTGATGATGCCTTATAAAGATGGTTTTACACTTGCTAAAGAAATCAGAGAAAAAAATGAAGAAGTGCCTATTATCTTTCTTACAGCCAAAGCCATGAAAGAGGACGTCCTAAGGGGGTATAAAGTAGGGGCAGATGACTATCTAAACAAGCCGTTTGATAGTGAGGTGTTACTTATGAAGATTAAAGCGATCATGCAGCGCAAAAACCAGGATAGTGTTGCAGATTCTAAAGAGTTTGAATTTGAAATAGGTAATTTTAGACTAAATTCAAAACTGAGGTTTTTATCTGTAGGGGATAATGACCCTGTCAAATTGTCGCCTAAGGAAAACGAATTACTGCGATTGCTTGCATTACACCTTAATGATTTAATGCCTAGAGAACTAGCTCTTACAAAAATTTGGAGAGATGACAATTACTTTACATCAAGATCGATGGATGTTTACATCGCAAAATTGCGTAAATATCTAAAAGAAGATGATAATGTAGAGATTGTTAATATTCATGGTGAAGGTTTCCGTTTACTTGTAAAGGATCAAGTAGATTTTTAAATCAAATTACCTTTCCATAAGTAGTTTACTAACTCGCTGTATAATTTCTATATGGCGGGTTTTGTAATCAAACCATATTACACTATTGTCACCGCGATACCAGGTAAGTTGTCGTTTTGCAAATCGTCTAGTGTTTCTTTTTATAAGTCTCACAGCTTCCTTGTGGGAAATAGTTTCATTAAAATATTCAAAAAACTCTTTGTATCCCACGGTTTGCAAGGCGTTATGTTGTTGATAATTTATTAGGCTCAAAACTTCTTTTTCTAGACCACGTTCCAGCATCTGGTCAACGCGTAGATTAATGCGATCATATAGTTCTGGGCGATCTGCATTTAGACCTATCTTAATTACTTTAAAATCCCGTTCTTGTGCTTTTCCTGTTCTTAAAGCACTCATTTTTTGTCCACTTGCACGATATGTAGCTACAGCTCTTAACAATCGATGTGAATTGTTAATATCGACTGTTTCATAATATTCGGGATCTGTATTTTTTAATTCTTCCTGTAGCCAGGATAATCCTTTAATTTCTAGCTCTTTCTTAAGTTGTTCTTGAATTTCTATAGAAACTTCTGGCAGTTGATCTAGGCCATGGGTAATTGCTTTTTCATAAAGCGCGCTACCTCCTACAAATATTAACGTGTCATTATCTTTAAAAAGTTTTGGCAGTAAATCTAGAACTTCTCTTTCATAATCGCCTACAGAGTAGTCATCGTGAATGCTCTTATTTTGTATAAAATAATGGGGTGCGGCTGCCAGTTCTTCCTTTTCTGGTACTGCGGTGCCTATAGACATTTCTTTGTAAAATTGTCTTGAATCACACGATATGATTGATGTTTTGTACGCTTTCGCGAAAGCGATACTTAAAGCAGTCTTACCCACAGCAGTAGGCCCCACGATACATATAAGTGTTTTTTTAATCATCTAGGGAGTAACCACAATTATAACAGAATTGAGAGCCGTCTTGATGTTCTTTGACAAAGCAATGTTGACATACTTGGGTGTTTGTTTTGTCGGGTTTAGGAACATCTTGATTTTCTTCTTTATCTTGTTTTATTCTTTTATTTTGAGAATACTCTGCACTTACAATTCCTGTAGGCACTGCTATAATTCCATAGCCCATAATCATGATAATTGTTGCTAGAAATTGTCCTAAAGGTGTTTCTGGAGCAATATCCCCAAAACCTACTGTAGTTAATGTTACTATACACCAGTATATAGATTTTGGAATGCTATCAAAGCCGTGCTCTGGACCTTCAATTATATACATTAATGTACCAAATATGATGGACAGCACGATTACCGCAAATAGAAAAACACCTATTTTAGGAACGCTAGATTTCAGTGCTTTACTTAATTTATCGGCTTCACCAATGTAACGTGTTATTTTTAAAATCCTGAAAATTCTTAATAATCTAAGTGATCTTACTGCTAGTAGTGCATTAAATCCACCAAAGAAATACGTGAGGTAAAGAGGTATGGTAGAGAGCAAATCTATAACCCCATAAAAGCTAAAAATATATTTAAATGGTTTATCTATAGAAATGATCCTGAGAAAATATTCAATAGTAAAAAATATGGTAACAACCCACTCTGCATATAGAAATTCTTGTGCATATTTTACACCTAGACTGGGGACACTTTCTAGCATTACAAGTGTAAGACTTATAAGAATAACGAGTATTAGAATAATGTCAAATAATTTACCAGCAGGTGTATCTGCTTCATAAATTACTTCATGTATTTTACACCTCCACCTACTGGCTTTATGTTCATTATCAGACATTAATTAAATGTGGTTTGGGTATTTTGCAGGATTCACCTCGTTCATAATTTCATAAACCTTGTCAAAAATGTCATCGGCACTAGGTTTAGAAAAATAATCTCCATCGGTGCCATATGCTGGTCGGTGATTTTGTGCAGTTAGACATTGCGGTTTGCTATCTAAGTATGGCCATGCATGTTGTACATCTATAATTTGTTGCAGGATGTATGCACTTGCACCACCAGGTACATCTTCATCGATTACTAATAGTCTATTTGTTTTTTTAATAGATTCTAATAGCTCGTGGTCAATATCAAAAGGTAAAAGCGATTGTACATCTATTATTTCTACATCTATTCCTACTTGTTCTAGTTCTATTGCTGCTTGTTCTACAAGTCTTAATGTAGATCCATAAGAAACTAGAGTAATGTCTTTTCCTTTCTTTAAAACTTCTACTTTTCCTAGTGCAGTTTTAAATTCTCCTAGATTTGCTGGAAGTTTTTCTTTTAGACGATATCCATTAAGACATTCTACAATAAGCGCAGGCTCGTCGCTTGCAATAAGCGTATTATAGAACCCGGCAGCCACGGTCATATTTCTAGGTACTAAAACGTGAATACCTCTTACTAGGTTAATAATACCTCCCATTTGTGAACCACTGTGCCATATGCCCTCTAGGCGGTGTCCTCTTGTTCTTATAATTAATGGTGCTTTTTGTTTTCCAGCGGTGCGGTATTGTAATGTGGCTAGATCGTCACTCATTAATTGCAAGCAGTAGAGTAGGTAGTCTAGGTATTGTATTTCGGCAATGGGGCGCAAACCTCTCATGGCTAGGCCTATTCCTTGACCTAATATGGTTGCCTCTCTTATTCCAGCGTCAGAAACTCTTAACTCACCATATTTGTCCTGCATTCCTTCTAGGCCTTGATTTACATCGCCTATTTTTCCAGCATCTTCTCCAAAAACCAACACCTCGGGATGTGCAGCAAATAGTGCGTCAAAATTTTCTCGCATAACCACCCTTCCATCTACCTCTTCACTAGAGTCTGTATAAATGGGGTCTACAGCTTGAATCTTTATCGCTGCACTTGTAGACTGGCTGTATAAGTAGCTGCTATATTTTTTTTGATTGTCATTTTTATTATTTGATAACCAGTTGTAAAGAGCAGTTATCGCATCGTGTTTTTCCTTAAGAGTATATCGCAACGTTTTTCTTACAGCTTCTAGCGTGTCTTTACGATAGGGTTCTTTTTGATCTTGAAGGTTTTTTGCAAGTGGTTGTATAAAAACAGCGTTTGCAGATACTGCTGCAACTGCGTTTATAAGTTGCACGGCCTCATCTCGTTCTTTTGTTATAGGAGATAGGTATGCATTCCACGCGGCTGTCTTAGCGTTTCTTACTTCTTTTTTAATAGACTTTTCAATTTCAGAAAGCTCGGTTTCTGTTGCAAACTCGTTATCAATAAGCCATTTTCTGAATTGTACATTACAGTCATATTCACGTTCCCAGTTAAGGCGCTCTTCATTTTTGTAGCGTTCATGTGACCCGCTGGTACTATGTCCTTGTGGCTGTGTAAGTTCTTGTACGTGTATTAAAACAGGTATATGCTCTTTTCTTGATAATGCACTCGCTTTTTCATAGGTATCTACAAGTGCGGCATAGTCCCAACCTTTTACAGTCATGATTTCAAAACCGTTATTATCCTCATCTCGTTGAAAACCAGCTTGTACTTTACTTATACTTTCTTTGGTTGTCTGGTATCTGGCGTGTACAGATATTCCATATTCATCATCCCAAACACTGATTACCATAGGTACTTGTAAAACACCCGCCGCATTAAATGTTTCCCAAAAATGCCCTTCACTAGTGCTGGCATTGCCTATAGTACCCCATGCTACTTCATTTCCTTTATTAGAAAAGCCGTTATCATCTTTTATAAGGTTGTTGTGTCTATAAATTTTTGATGCCTGTGCTAGTCCTAAAAGTCTAGGCATTTGTGCGGCTGTGGGTGAAATATCTGCACTAGAGTTTTTTTGATCGATTAGTCTTTTCCAGCTGCCATCTTCATTTAAACTATGTGTGGCAAAATGCCCTCCCATCTGTCTACCTGCACTCATAGGTTCTTGTTCAATATCTGTATTGGCATACAGACCAGCAAAAAACTGCTCTATAGAGAGTTCACCTATCGCCATCATAAAGGTCTGATCGCGATAATAACCACTTCTAAAATCTCCATTTTCAAATGATCTTGCCCAGGCCAGTTGTGGTAATTCTTTGCCATCGCCAAAAATCCCAAACTTTGCCTTGCCAGTAAGCACCTCACGACGTCCTAGTAAACTACATTCTCTACTGGTTACAGCAATTTTATAATCTTTAAGAAGTTCGTCCTTAAAATCTTCTCGGGCTAGTTGTTGTGGTTCTTTTACGGTGTTTTGCATAACTTTTTTCTCTCTTATCGCAAAGGTACGTTTTAAACTTACTAGTTGCAATTACCTTGTTGACGTTGGGTTATTTTAAACATTTCATTGGTTTAAAATAATGGTAAATAAGTGATCTATACCTATTAATACCACCTGCGAGAAAAAAGACTGGTAATCGTATTAATGTCTAGGGTAACAATAAAACGTATTTTTTGGTCATAATTATTTTGTGCTATTTCCCAGCCATTATTACTATACACAGGGAAATAAAGTTCAAAATAATCTTGCAATAGATTTAATCGTATGCCAGAATCATAGACAAATTTTGCGTCTTTCCTTCTGTTTTTAACAAAACCTACATCTCCATATATATGAATATAATTCCAGATGCTGTAAGAGCCATTTACTGTGGTGATCCATTGATTTGCAAATGCGGGTTGTAATTGTGATTTAAAACCACCCTCGGCAACAATCAATTGCTGTGAGTAAATACCTGTATCTTCTGACCTGCCGTAATAATTGTAATCAAATAAATAATCTGTAGGTCGGTCTAATGCAAATGAAAAGAAATCGCCACTTGCACCTGTATTATTTGATATAAAAGCACCGCCAAAAAATCTAAAATCCAGTTGTCTATTGTTATTATATAACCTGCGCCACCGCAATCTGTAAGTAGCTTTTGTAAATTTGTTAGACACTTCTGTCCCTATGTTATAATTAAAAACACGTCTTAAATTATCGTCGGAATTTGTAAAATTGATTGCAAATACGTTGTAATCTGGTTTGTCTATATTATTAAAAGGTGATCGATCTCTGTTAACATAAACATTTCTAAAACTAAGGCTTTGGCGTTTATTCCTGCGCAGGTCCTTAGGTCGATAATTAAACCTTAAAAAACCACTTGCCCGGCGGTACAATAAATCATCGGCATAAGAAAAGGTAGTCCCGCTTGCACCATATCGCACTTCATATAAACGCTCGCTGCGGTCTTGTATAGGGTGTGTATAACTAATACTTATAGAACCTACCAGTTTGTTTGAGGTTGTTCCATAACTAGGTTTAATGCTGTATTGCAATGGTTTAGGTAACAGATTGCCGTTATAAAAACGACTGCCTATGGTGATACCATCATATAGATTAAATTCAATCTCAGGCATTAAAAAGACTTGCGATCGTTCTGGGTCTTCTATATCCTTAAAAAGCCTAAATTCTAGTGGTCTATTTAGTGATGGAAAACCTTTTAAAGTGGTGTAATTGTCTCGCGGATTAAACTCTGGTATTAATTGTTCATGGTTAATGGCTATTTTGTTAGCACGCTTTCGCGAAAGCGAGAACATACCATCTTCCTTGATTCCTTGTATCCATGTCTTGCTTAAAATATTGTCGTTATCTAGTAAATATACCGGCACAGGAATGGGAAGTAAGGATTTATTTTTTATTCTAAAGGAGATTGAGTCGGCTGTTTTTGTTACTTTATTGATTTTCCAATCCAGTCTTTTATGTGTGGTGATGTAGTGGTCAAAAAACCAATCTGTGTTTTTGGAACTATTTGCAGCGATGATTTTTCTAAAAGTTGCGGTGTTTGAGGGTTCTTTTTGGTTGTTGAGGTAAAATTCTTTGATGGCTTTTTGCAGGCTATCATCTTCTAGATAATCATTTAAAAAACACAGTCCTATTCCCGCTTTAAAAGGCATGCCCAGTTGCTGGTTGTACTTGATCAACTGGTCTGCCGGGGTGTTGATCGCCTGGTCCAGATTCATCCTTGCGGTATTGAGGTACAACAACTGGTACACATCATTAAAATCTAGTTGTGCAGCGTTAAAACCACGTATGCCCCATACCTTGCTTAGGGCGCCACTTATTTTAAGATCTGGATAATGAATAGCTATATAGTTAATCATCAAATAGGTAAGTATGGATTTTTGTATCCAGGCTTCTTTTCTAGGGTTTACATAAATACCTTCTTCTACCCATTTGCGAGATAGCGCTTTTAACATCTTAATTTCATAAGTAAAGCCGGGCGGGAATGGGTTGATAAAACTAGGTAAAGAGCTCAATCCATAAATTGGGTCCTCGCGGTAGTATTGATCAGATATAAATAATTTTTCTTGTGAATAATCGCCCAGTTGATCGTTAAGAAAACTTGTGATTCTATCATTAAAAATCAGTTTTACCGGCAGTGGTAGGTCAGCATCTTCTATGTCGGTTACAATCGCGTTGCTGGGTAAGGTCAAGGTTTTAAAATCATCTAGATTTTTTAAAATATGTAACTCGACACCTTTTACCTGCTTGCCAATAAATAAATAACCGTTGCGCTGGGCTTGTAGCGCTTTAAAATCGGTAACTAGATTGCTTATGGCACGATGTGATGGTGGTAGGTGCAAAGAGAGATTGATGTCTATAGGTGCGCCATAAAAATCGTCCAGATCTTTATGTGAGTAATAATGCCACTCGCCATCAATAAAAGGTGCTGGGTGCAAGTACCAGTATTTTAAACGGTATTCGTTTTTTGATGATTTACCATAATCGGTAAAGGTGTCATCTGGTATTTTTACTACATAATCGATCTCGATTTCTCTTTTCTCACCAGGTGGTAACGGTTCGTCAAAATAGAGTTTAATAATATCCTGTTGATTTTCTAGTCGTTCTATGCGGTAATTAGGTATTTTATTTTCATCTAGCAAGATGGTAGTACTACCGCGTCTTTCATTTTTTGCAAACTGAAATTTATTTTTAAAATCCTCGGCAAATCGTTTAGCAAGTGGCGTTTGATTTGATTCAAAAGCATTTGCCCAATCTAGCAGCACGATGTGGTCCCACACTATATCGCTAGTGTTGTTTATTTGTAGTTTTTGATTGATGGTAAGCACATCTTTATCGCTGTCTAAATAAGCAATAATATTTGTGGTGTGCTGTGCCTGTGCATTTATAGCCAACAAAAACAATAAAAGCCCTAGCTTTTTAATCATGTAATATGGTGAAAATAATAATATTTACTTTTGGTAATTTAATTGCGCAAGATATAAACGTCTGGGGTGTTTTCTTAATTTAAAATTAAATAGTTTGAATCAACATGCTAGATTTTCTCTTTTAATAAATCTCTCAAATAGTTGATTTCTTCTTTTAAAGAATTTATATGATCTTTATCTGCATTTATTACAGATTCTATCGTATCAACATTATAAGCTTGTGCGCTTTGATTATTATGCTGGTGTATTGCTTTGCTAGATTTCTCATCAAATAAATAGGCAATACTCACTTCTAGCACCTCGGCGATTTTTAATAGTTTAGGAACGGTAAGACGGCTATCGCTTTTTTCTAACCTGCCGTAATTAGATTGTGTGATATCCAGCTCCATAGCCATAGCATCTTGTGATATATTTTTACGTTCTCTGGTGTCTTTTATTCTTAACCCTACGTTATTATTCATAATAGTACTTATTTTAATTGCAATATAGATGTTTTTATTTGTTTTTTAAATACATGGAGGTGTATTTCAGTTTTATGTTTGTACTGTCAATAGTTGACAGAAAGAATAATCTTTCAAAATTAATTTATTAAATGTATTTTTATGAAAAATTTAGAAATGAGTGAGATGGAAAATTTTATCGGTGGTACTTGTGATGGGGTTTTAGAGCAAGCAGGATTTGGACTTGCAGGATCTGGCCTTATATTTTCTGCGTCAGCAGTTTTTGTAGCTGCAACACCTGTCGGTTGGATGTTTTTAGGTTTCGCTGCGATTAGCTTTTATGTTGCTGCGCTTTCATGCGAATAGATATTTAAATAAGGTACTTGGATTATAAAAAGAATTAATTAAAAATTTTACGTTGGAATATACTATAGTAAATTACAAAAACTCTTTTAATACAAGGTCTGGTAATATAAAAGTTTATGTTGATAATAAGGCGATTGCGACTTTGGAAACGGAGGAAACTATTATTGATGTGTCACCGGGAACTGAAATTTATTTGAAATTGCAGTGGTGTTATTCAAATAAAATTAAGCTTTCTAAAGAAACAAACAAAATATTTGTTAATAGTTTTTTGAATAATCAAATGTTTGTCTTAATTCTTTCTCTTTGTCTTATTTTTACAATGTTAGCTCTATTGACGAAGTTTACATTTTTTGCATATTTACCTATTATCGTTACATTGTATCCTATGTATTATATAACATTTGGATACAAAAGATATTTGAGATTATCCTATGATAGTTTTAAATAATTTATTAGTTAGTTACTTTTCTTGATTAGTTTGTAGCTCATTCGGAAGATTAGAGGGATTCTTAAAATAGTTACTTCCAGTACCTCAGCGATTTTTAGCAGTTTAGGTACTGTAAGACGGCTATCGCTTTTTTCTAACCTGCCGTAATTAGATTGTGTAATTTCCAGCTCCATAGCCATAGCATCTTGTGATATATTTTTACGTTCTCTGGTGTCTTTTATTCTTAACCCTACGTTATTATTCATAATAGTACTTATTTTAATTGCAATATAGATGTTTTTATTTGTTTTTTAAATACATGGAGGTGTATTTCAGTTTTATGTTTGTACTGTCAATAGTTGACAGAAAGAATAATCTTTCAAAATTAATTTATTAAATGTATTTTTATGAAAAATTTAGAAATGAGTGAGATGGAGAGTCTATCCGGTGGGGTGGATTGTGAAACAGGTGCTGGGCTAGCAGTAGGGTGGGCCGTTGGTATGACAGCACTGACGATTGCTACAGGTGGAGCCATATTACCTTTGGCAATATTAGGTACCACTTTATTCCCATCATTTTTAGGGGCGTTAATGAATTGTCACGTAGAAAATCAGTAAAGTTATGAGAGAGTTGCAATTAAAAGATATGGAATCTCTACAAGGTGGAGATTTTGTTACTGGTATGTGTTGGGGAGTTGGAGGAGCTGCAGCAATTACCACTATTGGTGCTAACGCTGCCTATTTAGGTTTAGCCGCGGCAAATTTTTGGAATCCAGCTGGATGGGTTATGGGTGCTTTTGCAGTTGCTTCATTAGCTTGTATTGGAT
This sequence comes from uncultured Flavobacteriaceae bacterium, assembly GCA_964593255.1. GTDB lineage: Bacteria > Bacteroidota > Bacteroidia > Flavobacteriales > Flavobacteriaceae > Nonlabens. Next base: position 14,189 of record CAZQGX010000029.1, read on the forward strand.
ATGGCATTTCTCAGAGTTAATATCAAGAACGACTCCTAAGAATACAGAATTTTGAATAATCTAGTCTACTTTAGTGGTATAACACAACATAAAATTCATTTATTCTTATGAGTCTTTCTAAAAACCATATTAAAGTTATAAAAGTGACAACCTATTCGTTGGTACTTGCGTTTATTTATTTATCATTAAACATTTTTTTTGATATGGGTAATAATTATTTAAATATCCTTGCATACACGATAATATTTTTTTCTCTCAGCATTCAATTTTATATTAAGTATATAAAAAACTCAAAGTGATATTAAATTCTGTTCCGTCATTTAAAATGCGGTATTTTACATGTCATTTTGTTGTTTTCTTATCTGGTTTATTTCTGGTCTTATTAGGATTTAACCAGTTAATGGATTTTATAAGAATATCAAAATTCAATGTTTTTTTATTGTCAATAATACCTATAATCTTAGTTATTTACATGATGAGATTTAAAAATGAAAAGAAGAAATAGATTTCCCTATTGTTTTGTTTGTAAATCTAAGAAGTAGTTGAATGCTTAATCTTAATAGTATTAATATTTTACTTTTCATATATTATGAATAATAAACTTTACTTTTTAGTTTTAGTTTTAATTACATTTTTACTAACATTTTTATCCGAGATTACTTTAGATTCAGAATCGTTATTTATAGGTTCCTTAGCTGAAAATATATCAGAGCAAGAGTTGCTAGAAGTTCTAGAGATAAAGGATAAGTGGAAGTGGTTAGGCTATTTAATTTTACCATTATTGCTTCTATTTAAGGTTTCTTTAATTGCCTGGATTTTAGATTTAGGGTGTTTTTTTCTCTCAAGTGATGTTCGGTACAAATCACTTTTTTCTATAACTGTAAAATCTGAATTAATATTCTTATTAGTTGTATTTATAAAAGTTACTTGGTTTTATTTTTTTAATACCGATTTTAATCTTGAGGACCTACAATACTTTTATCCTTTATCTGCATTAAGTTTAATAGGTCATGAAGGCATTGAACCATGGTTCATCTATCCATTGCAAGTCTTGAACCTTTTTGAAATAACCTACTGGTTTGTTCTTGCCTATTTAATAGGTAAAGAAATAAATGATACCGTATCTACTAAAGGCTTACAAATAGTAGCCAGTAGTTATGGGGTAGGACTATTAATATGGGTAGTAACCATCATGTTCCTAACACTTAACATGAGCTAATTATGAAAAAGAAAATCATTATTAGTTTTTTAATAGTTGCCGTAATAAGCGTTCTCACTTTTTTAGGCTATAGTATTGTTAATAAAGCTGCTGCAAAAAAAGAAGTAGCTGCAAGATTAGAACATATTCCAGATTTTAGTTTTACTACTGTAGACAATGAAGAATTTAGTAATTCTCATTTACAAGAAAACCTCAATACCATTTTTATATACTTTAATAGCACTTGCGACTTTTGCCAGTATGAGGCGCAAAGCATTAGTGAGAACTTAGATCGCTTTGATAATGTGCAATTTATTTTTGTTTCTGAAGAACCAAAAGATATTATTAAAGAATTTTCAAGAACGTACCAACTAGATAACAAAGAACAAATAACTTTTCTACATGACAGCCTTGATACTTTTAGTGATCGATTTGATGCTACATCTATTCCTTACTTATTAATTTATGATACTAATGGTAAGTTAATTAAAAAGCATAAAGGACAACTTAATGCTAATGGCATTCTAATGTACCTCAATTCACAATCTTAGATTTCAATTTCATGAAAGAAGTATCAAAAGTTGCATTAAAGACAGTGCAAAAAGAGTTTGTGCTGCAACAAGATCAATCTGATTGTGGTGTCGCTTGTCTTTTATCACTTATCCAATATTATGGTGGTGCTCAATCTCTAGAAAAGTTAAGAGAACTAAGCGGTACAACAAAGCAAGGAACTACTTTATTAGGTCTTTATCAAGCGGCTAATCAATTAGGTTTTAAAGCAAGCGGTAATGAGGCAGATATACAAGCCGTCATCGATCATCCAGATCCATTGATATTACATGTAGTTATAGAAGAGCGATTACAGCATTATGTAATCTGTTATGGTTATAAAGATGGTACTTTTATAATAGGCGATCCTGCAAAAGGTATCGTTGATTATACCAAAGAAGAATTAGAAAAAATATGGAAATCTAAAACGTGTTTAACCTTAACGCCTAATGAAGGCTTTGTCACTACGGCCATAAAAAAGAACGAGCAAAAAGAGTGGTTTCTCAAATTGCTTAAAGAAGATTATCGTTTGATCTCTTTTAGTGTGCTTTTAGGTTTAGGAATTGCACTGCTAGGTATGGCAATGGCTATATTTTCTCAAAAATTAATTGATGACATTCTTCCTTCTAATGATTTTAAAAAGCTAATAACAGGAATTATTCTCGTTGCTTTTTTACTTCTAGTACGCGTATTATTTTCTACACTTAGAGATTTTTTCCTTATCACTCAATCAAAGGATTTCAATAACAGGATTATTGATAGTTTTTACTCGTCCTTACTTTATTTACCCAAATCATTTTTTGATACACGTAAAATAGGAGATCTAGTCGCTCGATTAAATGATACGCAGCGTGTACAACGAGTAATAAGTCAGGTAGTAGGTAGTGTGGTTATTAATGCATTAGTATCCATTGTATCTTTAGGCTTTTTGTTCTTTTATTCCTGGGAAACAGGTCTTATTGCATTAGTAAGTTTGCCGTTTTATTTTCTACTCATTTACAGATTTAACAAACGTATAATTACAGCACAAAAAGAAGTGATGCAAGGTTATGCTTTTAGTGAGAGTAATTATATTACCTCTATGCAAGGAATTGCTGCGATTAAAAATTACAATAGACAGTCTATTTTTAAAAAGGTCAATCAGCTCATATATGGTAATTTTCAAGATAAAGTTTTTGATCTAGGTAAGATCAATTTAAGGTTGTCTGTTTATTCTTCTGTTTTTAGTGTGTTGTTTTTAATTAGCGTTTTAATTTTTACGTCTATTCAGGTATTTAATAAAAATTTAATGTTAGGAGAGTTAATGGCAATATTAGGAATTGCAGGTAGCTTATTACCTGCGATTGCTGGTCTAGCTCTTATAGCAATTCCTATTAATGAGGCAAAAGTGGCATTTAATAGAATGTATGAATTTGCTTCTATACCGCAGGAAAGTCTAGGAAATGAGCAACTTCAACAAGTAAATTCTTTAGAATTAAAAGACTTGATGTTTAGATTTGCAGGTAGGAAGAGGTTGTTAAACGGTATCAATTTAAAAATTGATAAAAAGGAATGTATCGCCATAGTAGGAGAAAGTGGTAGCGGTAAAAGTACCCTAGGTCAAATATTGCAGAAATTTTACCTTCCAGAAAGTGGTCGGATACTACTAAACAACTCTCAAGAATTACAAAATATTACAACTGATGACTGGCGAAATTTGCTAGGTGTTGTACCGCAAGAAGTAACCGTTTTTAGCGGTAATGTAATCGACAACATTCTTTTAGGAAAAGAAGATACAGGAGAAAATATAATCCAGTTCTTCCAACAGTATGGTTTTGAGAACTTCTTAAAAACACTTCCACAAGGTTATCTAACTATTTTAGGAGAAGAAGGGATTAATCTTTCTGGTGGTCAGAAACAGGTTATCGCCCTTATGAGAGCTTTGTATAAAAAACCACAAATTCTATTGTTAGATGAGTTTACCAGTGCCATGGATCGCAATACAGAAAAATTGGTATTGCAACTATTGCAGAAACTAAAGTCAGAGCTTTCTATCATTTTTATTTCTCATAGACTTCATTCACTACCTAAAATAGCCGATAGAATTTATGTTCTAGAAAATGGAGTGATTGCAAATAGCGGTACACATCAAGAAATATGTGAAACCTCTAATTTTTACAGCGATTTCTGGAGAGAATTAGAGGTTAGTGTATAAGTAGTTTGACCCTAGAAATTAGGACTCAAACTATATTTAGCGTAGAAATCATTAATAATTTTAACCGCTTCATCACTGGTGTCAACCACATGCATTAAATCAATATCTTCTGGGCTTATAGTGTGAAATTCTTGATCTAGTGTGCTTTTTACCCATTCAAGTAAACCGCTCCAAAATTTAGTTCCTACCAGTATGATAGGAAATTTACCTATTTTATTAGTTTGTATAAGCGTGATGGCTTCAAATAACTCGTCTAGTGTGCCAAAACCACCTGGCATTACTATAAATCCCTGAGAGTATTTTACAAACATTACCTTGCGGGCAAAGAAGTAATCAAAATCTAGGCTTTTATCACTGTCTATATAAGGATTGTCATGCTGTTCAAAAGGCAACGCAATATTTAAACCTACCGATGTGCCACCAGCAAGATGGGCGCCTTTATTACCAGCTTCCATAATACCAGGGCCACCGCCTGTAATGACGCCATAACCATTTTCTACAATTTTTTCGGCAATTTCTGTGGCTAGTTTGTAATATTCATTATCAGACTTTAATCTGGCACTACCAAAAATAGATACACAAGGCCCAATGCGGCTCATGCGCTCAAATCCCATTACAAATTCTGATAAAATTTTAAAAGTAGCCCAACTGTCATTGGTCTTTTTTTCATTCCATCCTTTTTCTCTAGCTTCTTTTCTCATAATAATAATTTCAAAAATTGGTAGTTGTTATTGATTATTGCTGCGGCTATAAATTTTACAACGGTTTACAAACTTAAATACAATACACCTATTATCCCATGTAAACTTTGGATAAATCACTTGGCTTAAAAAGTTATTACTTTAGATACACAAATTTTAATACGGCAGTTGTAAATTTACAGCTACATTTATGAGTGTATTAAATAAGTATTTACCACAGCTAGCCGTTGCGCCATTAACTGCATTATTAGAGCAACACCACGTGAATCTTAAAATTGTTAATGAACGCAAGACTAGGCACGGCGATTACCGCAAGCGTGCCGATGGGTCGCACGGCATCACTATTAATGCTAGTTTAAACAAATATCGTTTTACCATTACACTGGTGCACGAGATCGCGCATCTAGTTGCTTTTCAAAAATATGGACGTGATATAAAACCACATGGGGTAGAGTGGAAATACACTTTTCAACAATTAATGCTCCCTTTTTTAAGACCAGATATTTTTCCCAACGATTTGTTGCCTATTCTTGCAAGACATTTTAAAAACCCCAAAGCCAGCAGCGATACAGATGCAAGAATGAGCATTGCGTTAAAATCTTATGATGCCGAAACCGATAAAAGCTATATATTTGAACTAGCGCAGGGGGCTATTTTTACAGCAGCAAGTGGTAGAAAATTTAAAAAAGGATTGCAACTGCGCAAGCGTTACCAATGTGTTGAAATAAGCTCGGGTAAGATCTACCTGTTTCAACCCAATGCACAAGTGACACCGCTCATGTCATAAACTTTTTCAGAGATTTTAAAAATAGAAACATATAAAATTGTAAAGATAGCAGATGGAAAATAATAACTATGCAGTAATTATGGCAGGTGGAGTAGGGTCTAGATTTTGGCCGGTAAGCAAGCAAGCTTTTCCTAAACAATTTCATGATATGTTAGGCATGGGCAAGTCTTTATTACAAATGACTTTTGACAGGCTACAAAAACAAATTCCGTCAAATCAAATACTGGTGCTTACTAACGATGATTATATCAACCTAGTTAAAGAGCAATTGCCAGAAATTGCGGCCAGCAATATTGTGGCAGAGCCTGCCATGCGCAATACCGCACCTTGTATCCTGCTGGCAGCACTTAAAATTCAAAAATTAAATCCTGATGCTTGCATGATTGTTGCCCCTAGCGATCACCATATTGCAAACGAAGATATGTTTAATCAGGACCTTACCACTGCTTTTCAGTTTTGTAAAGACCACCCGCAAGCCCTAATGACTTTGGGTATTTTACCTACCTCACCCAATACGGGATATGGTTATATAGAGTACAAAAAGGAATCAAATCAAATTAAAAAGGTTTCTCAATTTAGAGAAAAACCAGATGTAGAAACTGCACAAGAGTTTATAGCCGCAGGAAATTTTCTATGGAATGCAGGTATATTTATATGGAATGTAGCTGGTGTTATTTCCGCTTTCGCGAAAGCGCAACCACAATTAACTGCTCTATTTAAAAAGAGTTTGCCCGTTATTAATACTGATCTTGAGACCGAATGGCTACAAGAAAACTATACAAATGCCGAAAACATATCTGTAGATTATGCCATTATGGAAAAAAGTGATGATGTATATGTTTTGCCAGTGCGGTTTTCTTGGAATGATCTTGGGACATGGGGCTCTCTCTATGAAAAATTAGATAAAAATAAGGATGAAAATGCAGTAGTTAATGCAAGTCTTACAGCGATAAACGCTAGAGGAAATATGTTAAGAACACCCAAAGGTAAGAAAGTTATTATACAAGGTTTAGATGATTATATTGTTGTAGATCAGGATGATGTGTTATTAATCATTCCTAGATCTGCCGAGCAGGAGATTAAAGAAATAAGAAATAGAGCCATAGAAACCTATGGCGACACAATAGGATAACAATGGAGTCAAAAGAGTCACAAAACCAGCAAAATAGGCCTGATGATTATCTAGAAGAGAACAAGCAGCGCATTAGTGGTATTTGGGATAATATCACTACTTTTTTGCATGATTTACTCGATATAAGAGAAGATTCTGATAGAGATGAAACTATCGAGGCTGTAAGAAAGGACATATCTTTTCAAGGTCACAACGCCTGGATTCTTATATTTTCCATCTTTGTAGCATCTATAGGTCTTAATACAAATTCTACAGCGGTAGTGATAGGTGCGATGTTGATCTCACCACTTATGGGGCCTATTGTGGGAATGGGACTAGGTACTGCAATTAATGATGATCGTATGTTAAGGCGGTCCTTAATCAATCTGGGGGTAATGGTAGGCTTATCGCTGCTTACTGCTAGTTTGTATTTTTCTATCAGCCCTATTATAGAAATTACTGACGAGCTTCTTGCTAGAACTTATCCTACTATACTGGATGTGTTTATTGCAATTTTTGGAGGCCTTGCACTTATTATTGCCAAAGCAAAAAAAGGAACCATTTCTAATGCGATTGCAGGTGTAGCAATTGCTACTGCTTTAATGCCACCCTTGTGTACTGCTGGCTATGGTATTGCCACTGGGCAATGGTCCTATTTTGGTGGTGCAATGTATTTGTTTTGTATCAATACTGTGTTTATTGCGTTATCTACTTTTGTAGTTTGTAAACTGCTTAAATTCCCGATGGTTAGATATGCTAATCAAGCAAAACGTAAGCGTGTTTCTAGATGGGCTACTGCAATAGGGATTCTGGTATTGTTGCCTTCTATATTCTTTTTTTGGCAGCTGTACACCGTTCAGATTAAAAATATTGCTGTGAATAAATTCATGCAGGACTATGTGCAATATGATGGTATGCGACCTAGTAAAGAGTGGAATAAAGAGACCAGTACGCTAGATGTGGTCATGTTTGGTGCACCAGTACCACAGGATATTCTAGACGATTGGAAAAGCAAATTTAACCAGATGGAACCTCTTAAGAACAGTAAAGTGCGATTTTATCAAGGTAATTCTATACCTGCCACATCAAATGAAGGGGTAGAAATTGTTCAAGAAGAGTTGATCGATAAATTGCGTATGATACAAGATAAAGATGCCCATATCAAAGCGCTAGAAGACGAATTGCGTCATGCAGCAGATAGTTATAAAGACTTTAATAGATTGAGTGAAGAGGTGCGCCTTAATTACCCTCAAATCGCTAGTTTAAGTTTTGCAGAATCTATAAATATGGATTTTACAAGTCAAAAAACAGATACTATTGCCGTTTATAATATTGCTTTTAAAGACGCTACTATGACAGAAGAAAATCGTATCGAAACCAAAAATCGCCTTGCCAACTGGCTGCGGTACAGGCTGCAAACTGATAAAATAAGAATTACTGAAATTGCTAAAAGTTTATAGCTTTTTAATGAAGTGATTTAATCTTTTCCATTTGTTAAAAAAATGCTCTTTTTCGTTTTCTTTTCACCTTTTGTAGCATTTTTAGCCCAACCAGGCAGCTCAAAAAACCTTTTAAAAAACAAAAATTAGCTAATTTTTATTAATTTGTGAAATTCTGCATTATTTCTAACCTTTGTTTCAACCCCCCAGTGAATTTTTGTATCTTCTTTCTTTGTATCTCCCTTAATTTTTATGTAATCTAAGTCTAACCATTTTTGAACTTTTTGATCACATTGTTTGTACACCTTTTCATAGGTTTATGAGTGTTGTACAGCCTTCTTTTTTCATAGTACTTCATCTAATTTCAAATGATCTGGCATAACATCTACAATCTTTTTTGGTAATGTATTTTCCTGTGACTGGCTACGTAACTTTTTATTCTCAGAACTAATCCCCCGCTTTTTGTCTATCAAGCCCTTTGCCCCGTTGCTTTTATATTTTTTTTAACCAATTTGTAATCGTATTTAGATCAATGCCAAAGAAAGATGCTACATTTTTCTTTTTGTAACCCGACAAAACTTACTTAATTGCACGCATACGCATTTCATTAAGGCTCTCTGAATTTATCACTAAAAAGCACCAGCACTTGCTTAACGTGATGTATCCATTGATTCAAAAAATTCAGTTTTATTATATAGACCTTCACAAGTTAAAGACACGGTTTAACACATTTTTTCTAGTGGGTTATGGTACCAGTTTTATAACGTACGGGTCTCTGGTATAAAAGGTATGAAATAAACTGTCTAAACTTTTAATAGCACTTTGTTTTACCAATATATTGAGCAATAGTAGTGCTGTTAACCTTTTAGGCACACAACCCTTTAAGCTGCTTTAGGGCGTTGTGCGAGTGCCATAACTTATCAATTCATCAATCTCCTCAATTAGCAACCACTGTTCATGAAAATCCTTTTGAACGGTTGCTTTTAATTGTTCTAGCAATGGTTTGTTGATTTTATCTTCTTCTCGGTAGTGGCGCACTTTGGCATATAATTCTTGAATGGCAAGCGCCTTTTTAGAAATGGTAGGGGCAATGGTTTTAGTCTTACTCTCATGGTAAACTAAGTCAAAACTATTATAGTCTGCTGGGCCAGCATAGGCGCTCACTATTTCTTTACCTACTGCTAGATTTAAAATACCATCTTCTGGTGCAAAAAGAACCTCATTTTTAAAAGTAACAGTGCAATCTACAAATTGTATAAGCATTAATTTACCATTGATATTGCGCTGTCCTGTAACGTTTAATCCTTCTACTTGTATGCCGCTTTCATAAGTAAAGGCTATGCGCTCGTTTTCATAAAAATTATAGGCTTGTAGGTCACGAGGCCCCATATCTTCTATAGCTAGATTGATGCCTTTTAGTTTTCCTAATGGTGATAAGAATCTTTTATGATGCATGGATGTACCGTGACCTATCAATTCTTTTTCTCGATATGCCAGTGCGCTTTTACCAGTAGTTTCAAAAAACACCACTTCATTATCGTCATTGGTAATCATACGTGTAAAAATCCCACTAATTTGTAAACCTGTGCTCAGTTCTATTGTCCCTAGCGACTTTGAATTGATTAATTTTTGCAATCCGCGATGTCCACCCTTACGTACTGCCATTGTATTTGCAAACTCTTCTAGCACCTCGCATAAATGGGCAAAATTAGGAGTCACATATAAATGGGGTTGCTGTCTGGTAATGTCAAAATCTTGATAAGCAGCTTCTATAGAATAAGGTCTTTTTTCTATATCGCTGGACAGGCAACTTTTACTTTCTCCTATACTAGACAGCAATCCTGCACCGTATAATTTAGGATCGGCTAGGGTTCCTACTAGTCCATATTCTACCGTCCACCAGTGCAGGTTTCTTATAAGTGCCATTTCACTAGGTGGCACTTTTTTATTTTGAAGGCGCTTTATTTCTGCCTCAGCGGCAGTAATGGCAGCGTCTAGAGCGGGATCTTCTTTTTCGCTGCGGGTTTCTTTTAATATAGAGATTTTGCGCACCGCTTCATATACCTCGTGATCGTGCGCACTAGATATCGCTTTACTGCCTATTTCTCCAAAACGTCTTAAATACTCGGCATAATCTGGACTTGCAATAATAGGTGCATGGCCTGCCGCCTCGTGAATAATATCTGGCGCAGGGGTATAGGTGATATTTTCTAGCTTTCTAATATCTGCCGCAATCACCAGTATTTTATAAGCCTGAAACTCCATAAAAGCAGCGGGTGGTATAAAACCATCTACCGCAACAGCAGCCCATCCTATTTCTTTTAAAATACGGTTCATACCATACATAGACGGTATATTGTCTATAGAAATACCTGTTTTTTTTAACCCAGCAAGGTAAGAACCATGTGCAACCTGGCTTAAATAAGCTATGTTTTTGCGCATCACATGTCGCCACACCGCTTGGTCTTGGGCAGTATATAACTCATAGTTTTGTGGCTTGATAAATTGTTTTAAATGTGGTGGCAACCTATCAATTAGTAAATTACTTTCTATAGTCTCTGGCATGGTAACAAGTTATGGCTCAAAGCTAGTTAAACGCAGCGTATTTAATTTTAAAATATTACTTAATTATAGAGTTAAGTTTGCAAAAACAGCAATAGTCAACTAAATTTTCGTCAGTTTGCAAAACTGTCTTTTTTAAATAATTGAATCAATGAATGTTTCGTTTTAGTATCTTATAGAGTAAAACATAAACTTTTTTACAATCTCGCTTTCGTCCCTTTCTGCTACTGGATAAATTTCATTATTCCGATTTGGCGAAAGCGAGATAATTAAAGCCAAATAATCAAAGCTAAATGAATCTGAACAAATTATATTTTTAAAAAAAATATCGCTACTATGTCATAATTCTGGATAGTTTGAAAAAACTAAAAAGACCAAAGCCATGATATTAATACCCTGCGCTGGGGAATCTGTAAGAAAGAGCGATAACTAGATACAGCACTTATATTTTGCGAATTTATAGATTTGATATTCAATAGGTTAATCATTCTTATACTCAAATTGCTTGACCATTTATCAAAATAGTAGTTATAATGGGCATTTATAAAATTTACATAATTATTTGATCCATAATCATTTAAATTCCAGTTAATTTGCGCGGTAGATTTGTTAAAAGCGTGTTCTAATTGCAGTGCTGTGGCGTGATTAAAAACATTGTTTGAGAATGAATTAAAGTTAAAGTTGATAAAACTTAATTGTGTTTGGGTACTGAAAAACCACTTGCGTCCTAGTCTCTTGCTTATTTCTATTGTCGTTGTGCTGGTTTTATTGGTAAATGGTGCAGTTTCTCCTTCTGAAGATTGAAAACTGTCAAAGACAAAATAATCAAAACCTATTTTACAACTTAGTTTTTTAAAAAGTAAAAAATCTCGCGATAGTTGTAACATGAACTGTCCCTCTTTACGATCGAGGCTAAATTTTTTTATATCAGTGCTGTTTTGGGTGATGAAAAAATCTGATAATAATATGTTACTTCTTGTTTTATAAGAGATCGTTCCATTCCAAGAATTGATAAAATCACCCCATCGAACTTGATATTGCCAGTTGTGCGATGTTTGAAATAGGTTTGTAATATCATAGGATTCTGTAAATGTATTTCCTGTAAAGAGTGTGGCTTGATTAGTCGTATAATTTGTTATGCGATCGTAATGATTCATATATTCAAACTCGTTGTTGATACCTGCTATCTTTGCCGATATTCTTACATTAGGATAGAGTATTTTATTGCTTGTAAAACTGTTTACAGTTTTATTTTGTAATCCTAGCTGAAGGCTATTAAGGGTAAGTTCTATCTCTATATTTTTGTTAAACACATATTTTCCAGATAGTTGGTTAATCCACAAATGGTTATACTCTTCGCCTTCTACTTGTCGTGTTACGGTCCCATTTACATTACCGTTGTATTGCACACCTATTTGATCAAAGCTAGATACCGCTGTAAGTGTAAACTTATTAGTTTTAATTAAGGGATAATTGTAGTTGGCATTAATTACATAAAAGTTTCCTTCTAGGTTTTGTTGTATTTCGTTTATTCCAGATGTTATGTATTCGTCATTACTTGACCTAAATCCCAATTGTAGATTAAAATCATGAAAACGATCTTTTCTGTTTTTAAACTGTAATGTCGTGTTTAGAATTCCTTGTGTTGTTAAGTGAGACTGATGGTCGTTTGTTGCAAATTCATTGATTTTATTTTCAGAAATCCTGTTAGTAATTCCGTTTGATAAGAATATTTCAGAATTTAGATAAAATTTTTCTTGTTCTATTTTATATGAACCTGTGATGGAGTGAGAGCGGGAATCATAAGTGCTAAGATATTCTTGCAGTCTATTGATCGGTTGCTCCTCTTGATACAAGGTCAATTCTGTTCTATTATTTAAAAAGCTGTTTTCATGCTGCATGGCATATTTTAAAATAAAGGGTCTGTCTTTGTTTTCAGATACTGGTATATTAAAATTGCTATCTAGTTCATAATTTTCTACAAAATTTCCATAAACATCATTTAAATTAGTAGTATGTCTAGTTTTTTGAATGATTTGATAAAAAAGCGCTTTTTCTCTTGGTGAATTTTGGCTTTCTAGTGCAAAGTTTATGGCGCCCAAATTTTGATAGGAGCCTTTGCTATAATTACTTAATATAGAGTTTACTAGCAGGTGTGAATAGTCTGCTCGCTTTATATCTTTTGTTCCATATCCTGCACCTAGCTGTCCTGTAAATATATTTTTACCTTCAAAACCTATATCTATGGCATTGCTATTTAAAATCTTTTTTTTAAACCCTTGGTAATCGTTATAGTTTTCAATTATTTTTACTTCAACAGCCTTTTGAGAGTTAATAAATTCTAAAGCACGCTGGTAATCTTCATCAAAAAGTTTGCGACCATTAACAAGCATATCTGTTATTTTTTTGTTTTTGTAGGTCACGCTACCATCATTTTTAACTACCATTCCTGGGATTCTAGAAAGTGCTTGCTTTAAGTTTTTGTCGGTTGCTAGCGCAAACTTTTTGAGATCTATAATAGTGGTGTCGCCTTTTTTAACAATTGCTTTTTGTGCTATTACAGTTATTTCTTCCAGTTTTTCAGGATCTCTTTTTAATACAATTTTTTTTATATCTGTCTCTTCTTCAAAAACCAACTGCTCTTTTTTGCTCTCAAAATTTAATTTGTTAATCTCGACATGATAAGTTGTATTAACTTTAAAATCATAAGAAATTAACCCTTTAAAATCACTATATACAATAGCAAGTAACTCTTTATCGTTATTTGTGATAAGTACTTTAGCATTTTCTATAGCCAGCTGATTTTCGTCTAGAATAAGTATACCCTGTGCATAGATGCACAGGGTATTTAAAAAAATAAAAAATTGAAAATAGAATTGCGCCCTACTGTTTTTAATCATCTATGGTTATCGATAAAATACGGATGGTATATTTCAAAGTTTCTATAAGGAATTTTAATAGAGGTCATTGGGTCTTCTGCTTCTAATTTTGCAATGACTTTTTCCCTCCATTTAGAACGAGATGTCACAAACTCACCATAGTTCATTTCTTCCCGCTTGTTCCATTCTGTGGGTTCATCAATGATACCTACTTGATTTTTAAAGTCTATTTGGGTTGCCACCATCAAAACCGAGTTGGAATAGTCGGTTACCTCAAGAATCAATCCCGGTGCACCTTGAAATTTCCACGGGCCATCGGTTATGGCGATATCAGGCGCATAAAACATTTCATAATCTCTACCTCTAAATGAAACGAAAAGCTGCTTACAATTATATCCAAGTATTTTTTTGGTCAGATTTCCTGCCTTGTATTCAAACTTAACATCATCAGTAATTTTTACAGATTTCTTAAAAGAATTAGACGCTCCGTAAATTACTTGATTATTGTTGAGGTCTTTAAAATAATTGGGTTTGTTGATGTGCTTTTCTGATGTAAAGCTTACGCTTTGACCATCTTCTGTAAATAACGTAGTATCTAGATAACGTTCTAAATTTTGATAACTTTTATAGCCATCAGACACTAATTTATATTGCAAAGCATAAACAAAGCTGTCTGAGTCGGTTTTATCGTTTAAAATCACGTTATAGTTTACTTCAATAGGTTTTATTTGCGCGATATTGAGGTTAGAAAAAAGTAAAATAAAAAATACAAAACTTATTTTCATGATTCATTATAACTTAAAGTCCTTCTTTTCTTCTTACAATCGCAAGGCGAGCGCCAGCTAATGCACAGGCTTCTTCATATGCTTCTTGAGATGCCCCTACATCGTTACCCTTTACTTCCCTACAACTAGTGACACCTATGCGCTCAGGTAATCCATCATCGTCTACTGTATCAAAACTTCTTGTACAACATCTGTGATGTGAAGTATTATCTGCAATACTTACATTTTGACTGCTCACAGAAAACGATAATAAAATAAAAGTAAATGTAATTATAATTTTCATAATCGAGTATTTAGTTATTTTCTAAAATTGTTAAGATCTTCTTTGCACTAACTACAGCTTTATCACAGGCTCTAGCATGTGCAGAATTTGGGGTTTCCTGAGTTTGTTCATACATAACGCAAGAAGTTACGGTGACAACTTCATAGTCATCACCAAGTTTACCGTTTCCCAATTGTTTTGAGCAACAAGTCATTTGGGGAATTATTTTATCAAAATCATTTGATAAGTCAATTGGTTTTTCAATACTATCTAAACCGAATAGTGATAGCAAAGTAAATGTGATAAGTAATTTCATAGCAAAATTTTAAAAGGTTATAGCAAATCAAAAAAAAAACATCGACATACACAACTTTTTACTATAAAATTTAATTTTTGTTTGATTGTAATCGGTTTTAAGACAATTATCAATTCATATCTTTACACCCCATGACTCGCAAAAAACAAATTTTACAAACCGCTGCCCAACTTTTTAGAGAGCGTGGTTATAGCGCGGTTACCATGCGCGATCTTGCCGCGGCGATGGACATAAAAGCGGCTAGTTTGTACAACCATATTTCGGGTAAGCAAGAGATTTTGGCATTGCTTATTCTAGAGGTGGCGCACGAGTTTACAAAAGGTATGGAAACGGTAAAGCTGGATGATGTTTCCGCTTTCGCGAAAGCGGAACAACTTATATTATTACACATAAAAATAGCTTTAAAACACACCAATGCTCTTGCCATCATGAATACCGACTGGATGCATCTAGAGGGAGCGCCCTACATGGAATACAAAAGCTTGCGCAAAAATTATGAACTTGATTTTAAAAATATACTGCTAGAGGGCATGGAAAAAGGGGAGTTTGCAACGGGAAATTTAGACACCATGCTTTTTACCCTTTTAAGCACCCTGCGCTCTATTTATTTGTGGATACCCAAAAAAGCCCCAGAAGATATAAAAACGCTACAAACCGAGCTGCCCCAGTTGTTGTTGTATGGTATACGGGCGGTGTAGTGGGTTTTGGTATCTAGTGTAGCGATACCTAAAACGTTTTTCTGGTATTTTTTAAATTAGTAACTTGAGTTGTGCCCCGATAATTGAAAACTGTAACGCAAGCCAACGCTTAAACTAATAAAACTATCTTTTTGAAATAATTCTCTTAGTTGTGGCGCGCTTTCTATGTCATAATATATCTGTCCGAACTCTGCATCTATGAAGCTTGAAATGGCTTTGGTAAATTGGTAATTTATACTACCACCGGCCCTAAACATAAGCGCCTCCTCTTTAAACCTCTTTTCTGAAAATGCAGTTTTTTGGTATAAAGTTACATTGGCAAATTTTATAGTTGGTGATACAGACCAAACATTATTTAAATGAATCAGATAACCAAAGTTTAATGAATAAACAAACATATTTGTTTGTTCTACGAGTCCAGAATTGGTTCTATCTAAATTCTTAAACTGACTATAAGATATACCTAAACCAAATTGGAAAGACTTATAAACTTGTAAATCACCCTGAAGTTTAAAGCCTAATGCGGGGGAATCACCACTTGCTATGTAACTATTTCCTAAAATAAAGTCCGTTTTAAAACCAGCTTTTAAATGAATTTGATGTTTAGCTTTTGTATGACTAAAGGTTGTAGCAACCGTGTCATTAACTTCTTGAGCAATTGCAATACAACACCAAAACATAGAACTAGTAATTAATAGTAATTCCCGCATTGTCTTGATTTATTAAAAATAATCGTTCTTGTTCGATGCCATCTACATCATAAAACACCTGAACTTGTGTGTTTAATAACACACCAAAATTAGTTGTTATACTATTTACACCGTCTGCTTTAAATTGCAGTGTTTGTTGATGACATTCATCTGATCTAGAGCGATCTATAAAATCTCTATAGTATTGCAAGCATGTAGAACTGGTATAAGTCACTCTAGCATTTTCTAGCAGATTTGTATTGTTCTGGTCAACAAAAGTTATTTTAACAGGTACACCCATGGTTACTACTAAATCAGGGAAGTTGTATTCTTGATTATATAAATAGTCTTCAAATGCAAATGCAAAAGAGTGTTGATATGTAGTGTTTTTAATGCGCAATAGGAAACCGTTATCTCCAGACCGAGGGTTTATAGAAATGGGATTAGAGTTTCTGAGCCCTGTTTCTAAAACGATAGCTGAAAATTTACCATCATTGTCTGTAGTTGTAGTGCCCAATAAAAGGTTATTTTGAATGGCTAGAATTTCTAACTCTTCATTTGCGATAGGTTGTCCTAGACTAGTTAATAGATTACCCTGTATAAAGGCCCTGCTTCCTGGGCTGTACTGTGATTCGGGAGCGGGGTTACTCGGCTCACCACAAGATAAAACAAGTAGCGCTGTGATGAAACATGATAGGTAAAAGGATGGTTTTTTCATAAAGCAGTATTTTTTAACAACGTGCTAACTGTAATACTATTGTTTACGCGTGTCTCTGAAAAAGCTCCTTCTCAATATCTGCCAGCGAGAATCCTTTTGCTTTTAGTAGCACGATGTAGTGATACATCAAATCGGCAGCTTCATAAATAAAGTCTTTTTCGGCACCATTAATCGCATCGATAACGGTTTCAACGGCTTCTTCGCCTACTTTTTGCGCTACTTTATTAATCCCTTTTTGTAGCAAGGAGTAGGTATAAGAGCCTTCTACCTGATCGTCTATGCGCTGGTGTATTGTTTTTTCGAGGTCTTTTATGGTGAACTCGCTTTCGCGAAAGCGTAACGCCGTACCACTATCAAAACAGCTTACAGACCCTGTGTGACAAGTAGGACCCTGCGGATTTGCTTGAACCAGAATAGTATCCTGATCGCAGTCTAATTGCATAGAAACGACGTCAAGAAAATTATTTGAAGACTCACCCTTAGTCCACAATCGCTGCTTGCTGCGGGAGAAAAAGGTCACACGCTTAGTAGCTTGCGTTTTTACAAAAGCTTCTTTGTTCATATAACCTAGCATGAGCACTGCTTGTGTGCTTGCGTCTTGAATAATTACGGGTAAAAGTCCGCTGGGGTCTTTGCTAAAATTAGGTTGCATGGGGATATTTTTCTAAAAATTGTTCAGGTGAATAAATAGAGACTAAAGATGGTTCAAAACCTTTAAAATTGCGTGTGATAATGACGTTGCAGCCAGCGGCTATGGCACTTTGGTATTGCAGCGCATCTTCAAAATCGTGCCAACCGCTTTTAAGTGCTAGGTCGGCTTGTTGTTCTGTCGTAGAGGTGATATGGCAAAACTTTTTAAGCTTTAGAAATCTTGCAGGGAAATCTGGTACTTGATAATGTCGTTTTAGAAGATAATCAGCATTTGCTAAGCTTAATGTGCTTACGTAAAAAAGTAAACCTTTACTTTTTATGTTATTTAACAGTTTTAGTGCAGTTGCATGGTCGTCTCGCCGACTTGACATAAGGTCTACGAGAACATTTGTGTCCCAAAAAACGCTCAATTCCCGTATTTTTTTAGCAAATAATCTGCTTTTGCTTTTTTGTAATCAAAATCTTCTGGTAAACTAATTTTTCCTTCATCTTTAAAGCTCATTGCTATCTCCCTTACCTCAGGCGATAAACCTTCATAGATGTCTACGTATTCCTTTTCTTCAGGTTTTACTTGTTTGCGCAAATAGTCTTCAATAAACTTTGATAGGCTGGTACCCCGCTCTTTTACATATTCCTTAGCTAGTTCTATGACTTCTTTGTCTAATTTTAAGGTGAGTTTTGTGTCCATAGCATCACATTTTTACAAATGTACGTATAAGTATCTTGACTTATACGTACAATTTTAAATAAATCTTTATTGTTCGTTTTGATGGGACTTTTAATGACAATAGCGTCTCATGCTTTTTGCAAATGTTTACTCTTTGATGGTATGCACGTGTCTTATAGCTACTCCAGCCGCTGCAAGTTGTTCTTTTAATTGGGGCACGGGTAACTCGCCAAAATGAAATATACTCGCCGCAAGTCCAGCACTTGCTTCGGTATTTTTAAACAAATCTATAAAATGTGCGGCCGTACCACCACCACCAGAGGCGATGATGGGAATGTTCAGCTTTCGCGAAAGCAAATTTGTCAACTCCAGTGCAAACCCATTCTTAGTACCGTCGTGGTCCATACTTGTAAGCAATATTTCACCAGCACCGCGACGTTCTATTTCTTCACACCAAGCAGTAGTCTCCAGTTCTGTCTCCACACGACCACCAGCTACAAATACCTTATTTCCGCGCAGGCGGAAATCTTTACTACCTTGCCCTGAGTCACTTTCTGAACCGCGCAGGCGGAAATCCCCTGATGTCATTTTGTCTTCGGACGCATTCGCTTCCTTATCAACCGCAACATTTTCAAAACTGCAAACTCTGAACTCTGAACTCTGAACTCCTAACTCATAACTCATAACTCGTTTCGTGTCTACCGCCACCACCACACACTGGCTGCCCAACTCGGCAGCTAGCTCGCTGATTAACTCTGGTCGTTTTACAGCTGCACTGTTGATAGCTATTTTATCAGCACCAGCCTTGATAATTTCTTTGGCAAGGGCGACGTCGTTGATACCACCACCCACAGTAAACGGAATGTTAAGTACTGCCGCTATCTCGCGCACTAATGGTACAAGCGTATCGCGTTTTTCTACGGTAGCGGTAATATCTAGAAAGCACAACTCGTCTGCTCCCTGTGCGGCATACTGTCTTGCAAGCTCTACTGGGTCACCTGCATCGCGCAGTCCCACAAAATTGATTCCTTTAACGGTGCGCCCATCTTTAATATCCAGGCACGGTATAATTCTTTTTTTTAGCATATTTCCGCGAAGGCGGAAATCTTTCAATCTCCAACCTCTATTTTATTAGTTAGGTCATTCCGCTGCATAGCGGAATCGGTTAATCACTACATGTCAAGTTTCACAAGGTTTTTCTTACTTCATACCTCGCTAGCCTGTTTATTCAGCATATTATAAAAAAACCTGCAATTCTTTAAATGTAATTCTACCTTCATAAATGGCTTTGCCTATAATCGCACCTTCACAACCTAAAGCTTTAAGTTTTACTAAATCGTCTATTGTAGTCACGCCACCACTAGCTATTAAATGCAAAGAGCTTGTTTTTGTACCCGTTTGCAAAGTTTCCCTACCGCTAGAATGGGTTAGGGGAAGTTTTAAAATATCTTTATAAAGGTCATAACTAGGTCCAGCGAGCATACCATCCTTAGCAATATCGGTGCAAATGACATAGTTAATTCCCTTCTTATACCACTCGTTTATGAATTTGACTACCTCCAGCTCGCTGCTTTCTAGCCAGCCATGTGTTGCAATCATGCCATTTTTTGCATCGGCTCCCAATATGATTTTATCGCTTCCATAAGTGTCGAGCCATCTTTCAAAAATAGGTGCGTCTTTTACCGCGATGCTCCCACCTGTAACTTGTTTTGCACCGCTATCAAAAACAGTTTTAATATCGGCATCGGTTTTTACACCACCGCCAAAATCTACTTGCAGTCCAGTTTGCGTTGCAATGCGCTCGAGCACTTTCCAGTTCACAACATGCGCACTTTTTGCACCGTCTAGGTCTACGAGATGCAAGTATCTGATACCATTGGCTTCAAATTCTTTAGCAACCTCTAGCGGGTCCTCGTTGTAAACGGTTTTCTGATTGTAATCGCCTTGCGACAGTCGCACGCATTTCCCGTCTATAATATCTATTGCTGGTATTATTCTCATAGCCCCATTGTCCTTCGGACATTTCCCCACAGGGGAAACTTTATTTGTTATTCCGCATTAATGTGGAATTGGTTAATTATTTATCTCAAATGTCATTTTGTAAACTTAGAGTCCCTTCCCGTGGAAAGGATTTAGGGTAGGCCCACAAAATTCCTCAAAATCTGTTCACCTACTTGCGCACTCTTTTCAGGATGAAACTGCGTTGCATAAAAATTATCCTTATGCAACACACTACTAAATGGCAAGATGTAATCACACACCGCCACCGTATGCTCACATACCGCCGCATAATAGGAGTGAACGTAATAAACGTCACTGTCTTTTTTAATTCCGTTTACCAATTCTAAATTCTGAATTCTAGATTCTGAATTGATTGAATTCCACCCCATATGCGGTACCTTAAGCCCTGCGCTAGCCGGAAATTTTTTTACAGCTGTGTCAAAAATGCCTAAACACTTGGTATCACCTTCTTCACTGTGGTTACACATCAACTGCATGCCTAGACAAATGCCCAAAACGGGTTGTTTTAAATTCGTAATCACTTTGTCCAGCCCGCGTTCTCGCAAGTATTTCATAGCAGTACCAGCCTCGCCCACACCGGGAAAAATCACTTTGTGAGCATTTTTCAATAATTCTGGGTCGTCAGTCACCATGTTTGCAACGCCCAGTCTGTTCAGCGCGTTAGTTACACTGCCTATATTACCGGCGTTATATTTTACAATCGCTATCATAAAGTGCCTTTTGTGCTGGGTAATTTTCCGTCGCCGGTTTGTTGTACGGCCATTTTTATCGCTTTTGCGAAAGCTTTAAATAGCGACTCAATCTTATGATGCTCGTTATCACCTGTTACTTTCATGTTCAGGTTGCACTTTGCGGCATCGCTAAAGGATTTAAAGAAGTGAAAAAACAATTCTGTAGGCATGTCTCCTACATATTCTCTTTTAAAATCGGCTTCCCAAACGATCCACGGTCTTCCTCCAAAATCTATCGCTACCTGTGCCAGCGAGTCGTCCATAGGTAATAAAAAGCCATACCTGTTAATGCCTTTTTTTGTTGATAACGCTTTCGCGAAAGCGTCACCTAAAGCAATAGCAGTATCTTCAATCGTGTGGTGCTCGTCTATTTCTAGGTCGCCTTTAACTAAAATATCTAGGTCTAAAGAGCCATGACGTTGCAACTGCTCGAGCATGTGGTCATAGAATTTTAAACCTGTATCTATTTTACCAGTTCCAGAGCCGTCTAGGTTGAGGGTGATTTTAATATCGGTTTCGTTTGTTTTACGGTTAACCGATACTTTGCGAGGTTGCCCGCGTAAAAACTGAAATATTTCTTTCCAGGAGTCGGTTTTTAACACAACGCATGGGTCGTTAAATTCGCTATCGTCAGTTATTGACGGCAGTTGAATTCCCTTGCAGCCTAGATTTTTAGCCAGCTGCATATCGCTGTTGCGGTCGCCTATAACAAAACTGTTTGCAAGGTCATAATTACCTTTAATATAATGGGTTAACATACCTGTTTGCGGCTTGCGAGTGGGGGCGTTTTGGTCGGGAAAACTGCGGTCTATAAGCACCTCACTAAAATATACACCTTCGTTTTCTAAAACATTCATCATCAGGTTGTGCACCGGCCAAAAGGTGTTTTCAGGAAAACTATCAGTCCCCAAACCATCCTGATTTGTTACCATGACCAGTTCATAATCTAACTCGCGTGCAATGCGGTGCAATTGTGTGATCGCACCAGGCAAAAACTCCAGTTTTTCATAACTATCTAGTTGATAGTCAACAGGTGGTTCTTTAACGATGGTGCCATCACGATCTATAAATAATATTTTTTTCATCTTGTTCCCGCGTAGGCGGTAAGCTTTTTCTACCTACGACTTTATAATTTTAAAGACGGAAAAATGTTCCCGCATTAGACTTTATTTTGTTTAGCCGTGGCAGTAGGGCTTTGCTATTAATTAAACTTCAATCTCTATTATACTTCTTTAACACCGCAATTACAGCCTCACATTCCTGAAAAGTACCGACGGTAAATCGCAAGGTATTTGGTATCTGGCTGCTGCGGTTTCTTACAATAATACCGTTGTCTTTTAAAAAGTTATAAACTGCGGTAGCGTTTTCAATTTCTACAAGTAAAAAATTTGCCTCGCTAGGATAAATCTTTTTTACAAAATCAAAAATAGTTAATGCTCGCTCTAGATACGTTCTATTGGCTTTTATTTCAGCGATTTGTTTTTCTTTTTGCTCTGGTTGTTGCAATGCATTTAACACTGCCTGCTGTGATAATTCATTGACATTATAGGGTGGTTTTGTCTTGTTAAACAAGGCAATAATTTCAGCACTTGCAAACGCAAATCCCACCCGCGCACCAGCGAGTCCATGTGCTTTGGACATGGTTTGTAATACGACCAGATTTGGATAATCTTCCAGTCTTTTTATAAAACTCATGTTCTCGGTAAAATCTTGATAAGCCTCGTCTACCACAATAATTCCATTAAAACTACCGAATAACTTATCGAGTTTACGCTGGTTGTCAAGCATTTCTTGTTCAAATGCTGGTGCAAAGGGCATGTCCATCATTCCACCTTTTACATAATTTACAGCTTGCCAATCGTGTTTTAGGTCTGCTTTGAGCAATGCGTTTCCTGTAGGATTATTTGGCGAGCATATCCAAAGGATTTTTATTTCGGCGCTGGCAGAAATCTGAGCTAAAATCCGGTCAAAATCTAAAGAAAAGTCGGTTCCTAAAGGTATTTCCAACACCTTTACATCATTAATAGCGGCACTCACTTCATACATACCATAAGTAGGCGGGCAGGTAATCACACTATCTTTTCCTGGTTCACAAAAAATACGGTATAGTAAATCTATCGCCTCGTCACTACCATTGCCCACAAAAATCTGATCGGGATGTATGCCATTTTGTTTTGCCAAAATAGTTTTGATACTACTTTGCAACGGGTCTGGATACCTGTTTAAATCATTAGTAAGGAGTTCTAACTTTGAATTTTCTGAACGTTGAACGCATAACGTTGAACTTTTATTAGGGTTTTCATTTGCGTCTAATAATGTCAATTGCTCACAAGCTGTATTGCCGTATAATTTAAACTCACTGCGCGCGCTGGAGTAGGGTTTTAAATCCCAAATATTTTTACGCACGATATTTTTTAAATCGAAATTCATATTGCCTTTAAAATGCGTGTAAGCCCCATTGTCCTGCGGACATTTCCCCACGGGGAAGATTATAGAGTCTCGCTGCGCTCGTTTTTTTATTTTTTATTTCTTGCAACTAAAAAGTTTTGAATTTTAAGTAAGACTTGTTCCATAGACCTTTCTACTTGCTCATTTGTGAATCTCAAAAAGGCATATCCTTTTAATTCTAAAGCTTCTTGTCTTGTAGTGTCTTGCTCAATTTGTTTCAAGTGTATTTTGCCTTCTACTTCTATAATCAATCTATTCTCAATACTCACAAAATCCACAATATATCCGTCCATAATATGTTGTCGTCTAAATTTAGCACCTAGTTTTTTATTACGTAATTCCTGCCATAATAAATTTTCGCTTACAGTAGGTTGTTTACGCATTTCAACGGCGCGAGATTTCATCACGCCATAAATGGACTTACTTGCAGTCTCATAACTGTGTTTTTCTCTGCCATTTTCTTCCTTTTCTAAACCATCTAAAAGGGTCCCTTCCACAGGAAGTGATTTAGGGTTGGCAGTATGCGAGTCGCTGTTTCCCAACGTAGTTTTTTGAACGGTTGTAAAAGTCCCTTCCGGTGGAAGGGATTTAGGGTTGGCTGCTATTTCATTCAATCTTACCGACACCGCATTTTTGTGCGCATCCAGACCTTCGGCAGCAGCCATAATTTCTACGGCTGGCCCTAGGTTTAGTATGCCTTGCGCGGTTGCTTTTTGATAGGTAACCTTGTTTACAAAACTGTCTACACTCACCCCACTATAATTACGTGCATAGCCATAGGTGGGTAGCGTATGGTTGGTACCGCTTGCATAATCGCCCAGACTTTCACAGGTATAAGCACCTATAAATATAGAGCCTGCAACCTCGATACGTTGCGCAACTTCATCTGCATTTACGGTGTTTATAATCAGATGCTCTGGTGCATAATAGTCAGACCAAGAGATGCATTGCTCAATATTTTCTAGAACAATGGTGGTACTGTTTTCCAATGCTTTTTCTGCGGTTTGCTTTCGCGAAAGCGAACTTAATTGCACACTTAATTGCTGGTTAACGGCCTTGCTCAAATCAACCGAATCTGTAAGTAAGATTACTTGAGAGTCTGCACCATGTTCTGCCTGAGCGAGCAAATCTGCTGCTACAAAAGCCGGGTTTGCTGTGGCGTCGGCAATAATTAGTACCTCAGACGGTCCAGCGGGCATGTCTATTGAGACGCCAGCTTGTTGCGCAAGTTCTTTGGCGCGAGTTACATACGCATTTCCAGGGCCAAAAATTTTGTGAACGGCAGGTATAGTTTGCGTTCCATAAGTCATTGCGGCAATGGCTTGCGCGCCACCTGTTTTGTAAATTTCAGTAACGCCGCACAAATTTGCCGTGTATAAAACTATGGGGTTGATATTGCCACTTTCGTCTGTAGGACTACACAAAACCACTTGCTTGTTACCAGCAATTTTTGCAGGAATCGCAAGCATAAGCACTGTAGAAAACAGCTGAGCAGAGCCACCTGGAATGTACAAACCTACTTTTTGAATAGGCAGTGATTTTCTCCAGCAAGTCATGCCAGGCATGGTTTCTACCACGGGATAATCTACGGTAAAACAAGCGCTGTGAAAGGTGTAAATGTTATTGTAAGCAGTTTGTATGGCAGTTTTCAACTCTGGTGTTACTTGTGCGGCAGCAGCGGCAATTTCGGCAGCAGTGACTTTTAAACTGGTGAGTGTGGCGTTATCAAATTTTGCAGCATAGGCTACGAGCGCATCGTCACCACGTTCACGCACCTCTTTAATAATTTCACGTACCGCCTTATCTACATCATTACGTGCGTTTTGAGGTCGTTCTAAAAGCTTTTGTTGCGCTGTAATACTTGGGTGTAAAACGGTGTTCATCATGCGATTAATTTTTCTATGGGGCTTACTAAAATTCCTTGAGCACCAGCCGCTTTTAACTGGTCGATTACGTTCCAAAAATCATTTTCTTCTATCACACTGTGCAAGCTGGACCAGCCTTCTTCGGCAAGTGGGAGCACAGTAGGGCTTTTCATCCCAGGTAGCAATGCCGATATTTCTTTAATTTTATCGTTAGGTGCGTTTAATAGTATGTATTTGTTTTTTTGAGCACTTTGCACGGCTGCTATTCTAAAAAGCAGTTTGTCTAGTAACTCTTTTTTCAGCGGCTCAAGAGCGGGGTTTGAAATTAAAACGGCCTCGCTGTACATGACCGTCTCGACTTCTTTAAGGCCATTCATAAGCAGTGTAGAACCTGTAGAAACGATATCGCAAATCCCATCAGCCAGGCCTATTCCTGGAGCAATTTCTACCGACCCGCCTATTTCCTCGGTCGTTGCTTGTATGCCTCTTTCAGTAAAAAACTTTTTAACGATGGTCGTGTAACTGCTTGCCACTTTTTTACCATTAAACCATTCTATCCCGGGGTAGTCTACATCTTTTTGAACGGCTAGGCTCAATCGGCAGCCTGCAAATCCTAATGGTTGCACGACGGTAACCTGTTGGTTTTTTTCTTCTACCTCGTTTAGTCCTAAGATTCCCAAATCTGCAACGCCATTTGCTACATATTGTGGGATATCGTCATCGCGTAAAAACAAGATTTCCATAGGGAAATTTGTTGCCGCGGTTTTCAGTTGTCTGCCGCCGTTGTCAAATTTGATCCCACAGTCTTTAAGTAATTGTAAGGATTTATCTGATAGTCTTCCTGATTTTTGAACTGCGATGCGTATTCCTGCAAAAGCCGATTTCTCTTTAATATTGCTCAATTTGTTTGAATTAATGTTATTTTCCATGGTTTTAAAAATGTGTTCACCCCGACGGAAATAAAAAAACCGCCATCAATAGGCGGTTTTAAAAAATATGTTTGAAATACATTCATACAACTTTTGCTCGCCTATCGGTAAGTAAAAAGATGATGATGTATGTTTCTGTTTCTCATTATGGTTGCAAATGTAATAGGTGTTACGCTTTCGCGAAAGCGAAATTCTTAAAAATGACATTTAATTAACGTTTTACTTGCTTACTACCTTGCCATGATGGACAAATGACCGCTCGAGCAGCTTGATAAGCACGTATAATCTGGTATGCTGTCCATGGCTAGTTGTACGTAAGTAGGTGTTTTTTTGGGTACGTGTTGCTAACTTATTTTGAATTGCAACTTGTAAGACCCATCTTAGGGATCAATACCTTCACATATCTCGTGTTGTAGCTCATTTAAAACAAAAATACTGGTCAAAATCCACTTGTTTTGAGCTTAAAGCATTATGTTTGTGAGCTTAAAATAACGATATGTTTAATGAAAGAGACCAACAAATCATTGATTTCATAAGAAATAATGCAGGAAGTTCATCAAAGGATGTTTTTGAGAACGCTGCTATTTCAGTGAGTTACGCTACGTTAAAGCGAATTTTGACAAAATTAATTTCGGACAACTATATAATTTCAGAAGGTCAAGGCAAAGGAACAAAATATTTTCTTTCACCATCGTTTGAACTTATCCAACCCATAGACATTGATAAATATTACGAAAACGAAATCGATGAAAGACAAATTAAAGAGACATTCAATTTTGAGTTAGTAAATGAAATTTTGAATAAAAACAATGTATTCACGGAAAACGAATTGGACAAGCTCAATATGTTTCAAAAGGAATACGAAGCTAACATAAAAGACCTAAAAACAGCTGATTACCAAAAAGAGATGGAGAGACTTGCCATTGATTTGAGCTGGAAATCTTCTCAAATTGAGGGAAACACTTATTCGTTACTAGAAACTGAACGACTATTAAAGGAAAAACAAACCGCTTTAGGAAAAACAAAGGAAGAAGCTGTCATGCTTTTGAACCATAAAGACGCACTTGACTTCATCATCGAAAACAAAGACTACTTAAATCCATTAACAGTACCAAAAATAGAGGATATTCATAATATCCTAACCAAAGAACTTGGAGTTGCAAGAAATTTAAGAAAGAGGCGTGTTGGTATTTCAGGAACAAATTACAAACCACTTGACAACGAGTTTCAAATTTTGGAAGCTCTTAAAGGTGCTTGTAATGTAATAAACAACAAGAAAAGTATTTTTGAAAAGGCCTTGCTTGCCCTTGTCCTGATTTCATATATTCAACCATTTATGGACGGAAACAAAAGAACAGCAAGAATTGTGAGCAATGCTATTTTGATAAACTACGACTATTGCCCTATATCATTCAGAACTGTAGACTCAATAGCTTACAAAAAAGCAATGTTACTATTTTATGAACAGAACAATATTTCTAATTTTAAAGATATTTTTATTGACCAATTTGAATTTGCAGTCAGAACATACTTTTAAAGAAAAACAAGCTAAAAATAACTAAGCATTTAGCGCGCCGACCTACCTTAACACGATAGGCAGGTAGGCCAGTGATTCATGATCTTTTGACTAATCCGATCGATAGGTTAATTAACTATGGGGAAAACGTTTCATGGCTTATCGGTTATTTTTTTAAAACGTTTCACCTGTTTACTACCTTGCTATGATGGACAAAAGACCGCTCAAGCAGCTTGTTAAGCACACCGCAATCTGGTATGCTGTCTGTGGCTAGTTGTAAGTAAGAGGGTGTTTTTTTTGGTAAACCATGATAACTGTTTTAAAAATGCTTCACACCCCGACGGAAATAAAAAAAACCGCCATGTATAGGCGGTTTTAAAAAATATGTTTGAAATACATCCATACAACTTTTGCTCGCCTATCGGTAAGTAACAAGATGATGATGTAAGATTCTGTATCTCATTATGGCTTTAAATGTAATAGGTGTTACGCTTTCGCGAAAGCGTAACAGTTAAAAATCACATTTAATTAACGTTTGTAATAGTTGAACGAAAACTTAATTGAATATCCGTAATTACGCCTAAATTTTGTATATTGTGTTGAAATATAATAA